>NZ_JBIVFT010000009.1:0-179050 GCF_044748305.1 Arthrobacter sp. NPDC090010 | reverse complement strand
GCGATCATCGAAGGATTCAAAGCCACCCAACTCCCGACGAAAAGAACCTCTCAGTCCCTCCCGCCCCCGTCGCGGCGACCTGATCAACTTTACACACCTTCAGCGCCGCTCGCAAATCCGGCGTCCAGTGGTGCCTCGGAACCCCGAAAATCCCTGGAAACAAGCGGATCTTCGGCGCGACTCCGGCCTCTCTGACACCGCTGTTCCGATTCTGCCCTCCCTATGAAGCACGTCACGACGGATTCCGGCCCCGGCTGGACTCCGCTCCCCCAGGAGGCAGATGCTGGAAGTACGAGGACTCTGCCGTCCTCGGACAGCCGAAGTCCGGACCGTCACAGGACAACAGGAGCCGCCATGCGCATCGCCCTCGCCCAGATTCACAGCACCGCCTCACCCGCGGAGAATCTCGCCGTCGTACGCGAGTTCGCCGCCCGGGCAGCTGAGGCCGGCGCACGCCTGGTGGTTTTCCCTGAGGCGACCATGCGGGCCTTCGGTCATCCTCTTGCGGAGATCGCCGAGCCTCTGGACGGTCCGTGGGCCACGGAGCTTCGTGCCATCGCCCTCGAGCACCGCATCACCGTAGTGGCGGGCATGTTCACGCCGGGCCACGGCTCCGAACAGTCCCGCGTGCGGAACACCCTTCTGGTCACCGGTCCGGAGGTGGAGACCAGCTACACCAAGATCCACCTCTACGACGCTTTCGGCTTCGCAGAGTCGGACACTGTGGAGCCCGGTACCGATCCCGTGACCTTCGAACTGGGCGGAGTGACCTTCGGACTGTCCACCTGCTACGACGTGCGCTTCCCCGTGCTCTTCACCGCCAACGCCCTGGCCGGCGCGCACGTCCAGATCGTCTGCGCCTCGTGGGGACCCGGCCCCGGGAAGGTGGAGCACTGGGAACTCCTCACCCGGGCGCGCGCCCTCGACACCACGAGTTACCTGCTCGCCTGCGGCCAGGCCGATCCGGGCACGCTCGGCATTGAGAATCCCCGGATGTTGCCCACCGGCGTCGGGCATTCGGCGATCGTCAGCCCGCTCGGCGCGGACATCGCCCGGGCCGATGGTTCGGTCGGGCTTCTCCTCGGAGACCTGGACATCGCCGACGTCGAGACGGCCCGCACCACCCTGCCGGTCCTGGCCAACCGCGTACAACTCTGATCCCTCGTCCCCGCCCCGTCAGTTCGTGGGTTTCGGTTGAGTTCGTGGCTTAGGCCCACGAACTCAGCCGAAACCCACGAACTCGGCCCAGGTGGCGCTAGCGACAGACGCCTGCGGCCCGCCCCTTCCGGTGTCCCACCACGTGGTGAGAATGCCAGGAAGGGACGGGCCGCAGCCATGTATTCGGCGAGATCAGCCGACCATCACGCTCGCCAGGTTCTTCTTGCCGCGCCGCAGCAACAGGTACTTGCCGTGCAGGAGCTCGTCGGCAGAGACCACCTGGTCGACGTCCGTCACCTTGACGTTGTTGACGTAGGCGCCGCCCTCGGTGATGGTGCGGCGTGCATCCGACTTGGACTTCACCAGCTCGGTGGCCAGGAGCAGATCCACCACCGCCAGGCCATCGGCCGGGACCGTGGCGGACGCCAGCTCGGCGGACACCGCGAGCAGCGTCGGCTCATCCAGTACGGACAGGTCTCCGTTGCCGAACACCGCGGCCGAAGCGGCGATAACCTTCTCCGTCGCTTCGACGCCGTGCACCAGGCTGGTGACCTCCCACGCAAGGCGGCGCTGCGCCTCCCGGGCGAACGGACGTTCTGCGACGGCGGCACCGAGCTCCTCGATCTCCGCACGGCTGAGGAAGGTGAAGACCTTGAGACGGTCCACCACATCGGCATCGGCCGTGTTGAGCCAGAACTGGTAGAAGGTGTACGGCGAACACATGGCGCTGTCGAGCCAGATGGCGTTGCCTTCGCTCTTGCCGAACTTCGTACCGTCCGAGTTGGTGATGAGCGGGGTGCCCAGCGCATGCACGCTGTGTCCCTCCACCTTGCGGATCAGCTCCGTACCGCTGGTCAGATTGCCCCACTGGTCACTGCCACCGGTCTGCAACACGCAATCGTAGGCGCGGTGCAGTTCCAGGTAGTCCATGCCCTGCAGGATCTGGTAGCTGAACTCGGTGTAGCTGATGCCCTCGTCCGAGTTCAGGCGGCTCGCCACGATGTCCTTCTTGATCATCGTCCCGACACGGAAGTGCTTGCCCACCTCGCGGAGGAAGTCGATCGCCGAAAGGGGCGCCGTCCAGTCCAGGTTGTTCACCAGGCGGGCCGCATTCACCCCGTCGAAGGAGAGGAAGCGCGAGACCTGGCCCTGAAGGTAACCGACCCATTCGGTGACCGTCTCCTTCGTGTTCAGGACACGCTCGGCCGTCTGACGCGGATCGCCGATCAGACCCGTGGACCCGCCCACCAGCCCCAGGGGCTTGTGCCCCGCCAGCTGGAGCCGGCGCATCACGAGCAACTGGACAAGGTTGCCCAGGTGAAGGCTCGGTGCCGTCGGATCGAAACCGCAATAGTAGGTCACAGGCTCACCGGCGAGGAGTTTCTCCAGCTCCTGGGCGTCCGTGGACACGTGGACCAGGCCACGCCACGTCAGCTCCTGCCAGACATTGGCGAAGGAGGGATCGTTCTTCTGGTTCTCAAGGCTTGCGCCCTGCATGGTTTCGCTCAGCTGTGACACCCTTCCAAGTTAGCATCGAGCGGCGGTTCAGACCGCCTCGATCCCCTCCGGGACACCGGCGGAGGCGATCAGGCGCAGGCGCTGCGTAGGACGGGTCATCGCCACGTAGAGATCGCCGACGCGCCCTTGTGCGGCGTCGAGCAGCTCCTGCGGCTCCAGAATGACCACCCCGTCGAACTCCAGGCCCTTGGCATCCTGCGGGCTGATGACCACGATGTCCTGCTCATAGCTGCCGGAACCGCCGCCCACCCGTCCGCCGTACTGGGCACGGAGGGCCGTGTACGCGGAATCCAGCAGCCGCTCCCCCGCGATGACGGCCAGCAGGCCGCCGTCGAGCTGTGCGAGCTCCTCCGGCAGGGCACGCACCAATGCGGGGACGACGTCGGACGCGGGCACCCGCTCCACGACCGGCACCCAGCGTCCCTCACGCACCGCCTTGGGGGCGGAGACGATCTGCCCGGCCGCATTGGCCATCCGGACGGCGGCCTCGGCGATCTGCGAGGGCGTGCGGTAGTTCACCGTGAGCTCCTCCAGCCGCCAGTGGTCGCCGAACTCCGGAGTCAGGGCCGAGGCCCATGACAGGGCGCCCGCCGCTGAACTCGTCTGGGCGATGTCCCCCACGATCGTGAAGGACTTCAGGGGGCAACGGCGTGCCAGCAGGCGCCACTGCATGTGCGAGAGTTCCTGAGCCTCGTCAACCACCACATGTCCATAAGCCCAGGTGCGGTCTCCCCGGGCCCGGTCCGCGGCACCGAGCCGGGCGTCCTGCAGGGTGTTCGCCTCGACGATCTCCTCCGCACTGAAGTTCGGGGTGCTGTCCAGGTGTTTGATGTCCTCGAGGGCACGCTTGGCGTCCTCGATGTCCCGCTGGTGCTGCCGCTCGGCCTGGGCCGCGTGGCGGCCGGCATGGATGTCGTACTCGCCGAGCAGTTCCGCCGCCTCATCGAGCAACGGGACGTCGGCTTCGGTCCAGGGCGAATCCGCCGGGCGCAGGAGGAGCTCCCGCTCCTGCGCGGTGAAACCGGGCGTGCACGCTTTGAGGAAGCGCGGGTCCGAGAAGAGATCGGAGATCAGTTTCTCCGGCGTCGTCGGCATCCAGGCGAGGTTCAGTGCGACCCGCACGTCCTTCGCCGAACGCACGTCCTCGGCAAGGTAGGAGCGGTCCGCACTATTGCCCGGGTTCGACTCCAGCACCTTTTCGGTGAGCTGGTCCGTGAGCTCCCGGAGCAGGATCTTGACGAATGTGGCCCGTGCCTCATTGTGGGGCTTGCCGGTCTGACGCGCCTTGTCCCGCGCACGGGAGACCTGCTTGGGGGTCATGATGATCTTGTAACCGTCGACCGTCAGCGTGCGGGGCTGCGGAAGGGTCCTCTGACGCTGGGCGACGGCGTTCGCCACGACCACGGCCATGGCCAGACGGCCCTTGAGGGCTGCGACCTTCGGATCGTGTTCCTTGACCGCCTCGATGCCGGGCATGAGCCGGCCGAGGCTCGCCATCACGACGCCGGTCTCGCCGAGTGACGGGAGCACTCGCTCGATGTACTTCATGAAGGAGTTGCTCGGGCCGACAAGCAGCACACCGGCGGACTTCAGCCGCTCGCGGTGCGTGTAGAGCAGGTACGCCGCGCGGTGCAATGCCACGGCGGTCTTACCCGTGCCGGGACCTCCCTGGACCACCAGGGCGCCCGAGATGGAACTGCGGATGATCCGGTCCTGCTCGGCCTGGATGGTGCTGACGATGTCGGACATCTGGCCGGTCCGCTTGGAGTTCAACGCCGCCAGCAGGGCACCCTCACCCTGATGCCCACCGTTCTCGGTGAGCATCGTCGGGTCCAGGACGTCGTCTTCCATGGCCTTGAGCTCGCGGCCCGACAGGATCAGGTGGCGGCGCCGCCGGACGCCCTGCCGGTCGAATGCCGTGGCCTGGTAGAAGTGGCCCGCCTCCGGGGCACGCCAGTCCACCATCAGGCGCTGCAAGTCCTCCGTCGAGAGTCCGATGCGGCCGATGTACTGTGCCTGACCATCGTCGAGGTCAAGACGGCCGAAGACCAGCCGGTCCTCCACCGCGTCGAGCTGGGCCAGGCGATCTTCGTACAGCGCGGCGAAGGCATCACGCTCGGACACGTTCTGGATGCTGCCGACGGCACCGCCACGGCGGACCTTCGCCAGTTGCTGCCGCTTCTCCTCCCGGAGCTCATCCAGCCGGCGGTACAGCCCGTGGACGTAGTCACGTTCGCGCACCAGGTCAGCTTCGAGCATCAGGCAACCCCTCATTCCCCACGATTAACCACCGTCTTGGATAACGGACCGTCCATTCTACAACCATCGAGGTGAACGCAGGGTGCCACGCCGGACGGATGCCGCCGTCACCCGCATCGCGTCAGACTTTCTGGAGAGCGTGAACGGTCTCAGGAGCGATTCCGGCGGCGGTCAGACGTTCCCGGCCCGGCAGGTCCGCCAGCTCCAGCACGACGCCGATGCCGACCACCTCACAGCCGGCCCGTCCGAAGAGCGTGTGCGCGGCCGCGAGGGTTCCACCGGTGGCGAGAACGTCGTCGAGCAGGAGGACGCGGGTGCCTGCCGGGAGGTCGTCGCGGTGGATCTCCAGGGTCGCCGTGCCGTACTCCAGGGCGTATTCCTGTGCGAACGTCTCGCGCGGCAGCTTGCCTGCCTTGCGTACGGCGACGACGCCGGTCCCGGAGGCGTAGGCGGCTGCGGCCGCGAGCAGGAAACCGCGCGCCTCGACACCCGCCACGACGTCGAAGGTTCCGGCGAAGGGCGCGAGCAGCGCCTCCACGACGGTCCGAAGCCCCTTGCCGTCCGCGAAGACCGGGGTGAGGTCACGGAAGACGATGCCCGGCTCCGGGTAGTCCGGGATGGTGGCGCAGAGGCGGTCGAGAACGGAGGTGGCGGATTCGGGAGCTGTTTCAGACACGGCTTCCATTTTAGGGCCGCGGCGGCGAGCGCCCCGCATCGGCCTTGCGGCCCCGGCACGGCCGACCGGGTATTGCCTGGCCCAGCGCGGCTTCAGCGCGGCTTGGCCGCCCGGTACGCGGATACGCTCGGCTCGCCGTCCAGCCAGAAACGCCACGGGTAGGCCGGGCTGCCACCGGCCCCCGAGACACCGACCCGCGGCCCGGAACGCACGATGCCCGCCGGGCCGTCCCCCGGACGTGAGGCGTTGCGTGGCACCTCCAGCCCCAGCGGCCGGGCCAGCAGATCCCGGCCGGAGTCCGCCGTCGTCAGCGCGAGACAGGATGCGAGCCGCGCCGGCCCTTGGGCGAGCTGCACGTCCTTCTGTGAGGACGGACGGCGCCATCGCGCCAGTTCAAGGCCCTCCACGATCTCACCGGCCCGCATGAGGATCCCGCCGGCCTTCCCGTCGGGCCAGCAGACCATGTTCACGCAGTAGTGCATCCCGTAGGTGAAGTAGCAGTACAGATGGGCGGGCGGCCCGAACATGGGAGCATTGCGTGGCGTGCGCCCGCGATAGCTGTGAGCTCCGGGATCGGGAAAATCGGAGTCACGCGGGCCGCGGTACGCCTCCAGCTCCGTGAGACGGACGGATACGGTCCCCTCCTCGCTGTGATGGCTGACGACCGATCCCAGCAGCCGTGGTGCCAGCGCCACCGGGTCTCCGCTCAACAGTTCCCGGATCTCCCCCGGTGCCAGCCAGTCATGCCCATGCTCCATGTCCACGACGCTAGCAGCCCGTGCAGTGGACGTTTCAGGGTCCGTCACTGTCGTGTCCGAAAACCGCCATCATCGATGTCCGGAAACTGCCAGAATGAAGTCATGGACTTCTGGCAGCGCTACCGGGCGATCGACACGCGGGACGCCCGTTTCGACGGGCAGTTCTACACCGCGGTCAAGACCACACGCATCTACTGCCGCCCGTCCTGCCCCGCGCGAACCCCCAAAGCCGAGAATGTCGAATTCTTCGAAACCTCGGCCGCAGCCCACGAGGCGGGCTACCGCGCGTGCAAGCGCTGCCTCCCCGAGGCGGTACCGGGCACCCCCGCCTGGAACGTGCGCAGCGATGTGGCGGCCCGGGCCATGCGGCTGATCAACGACGGGGTGATGGACGACGGCGGAGTCCCCATCCTCGCCGCACGGCTCGGCTACTCCACACGGCAGCTGGGCCGGATCCTCACTCAGGAGCTCGGCGCTGGACCGCTCGCTCTGGCGCGGGCCGCACGGGCCCAGACCGCCCGGCAGCTGCTCGTATCCACGCCGATGAGCCTGTCCGATGTCGCTTTCGCTTCGGGCTTCAACAGCATCCGTCAGTTCAACGAGACGATCGCCGAGGTCTACGACCGCACACCGGGCCAATTGCGCGCTTCGGCACGGCACAACGAGCGCTCGCTCCCGTCCAAGGGCGCCCCGGCCTCCGGCACGCTGAGTCTGCGACTGCCGTACCGCGGCGTCCTGGATCGCGGGGTGTTCGCTTTCCTCGCCGCCCGCGCGATACCCGGCGTCGAGCTCGCCACGGACTCCTCCTATGAGCGGGCCCTGACCATGCCTCATGGCGTGGCGCATTTCAGCGTGACACTCAATTCGCGGGGGACGCTGGACCTGGACGTGCACTCCGTGGCGCTGAAGGATCTGCACAGCCTCATCACGAGAGTCCGGCGCCTCTTCGATCTGGACGCCGATCCGGTCGCCATCGACGAAGTCCTGTCCACGGACCCCCGCCTGGCGCCGCAAGTCGCCTCTGTTCCGGGCATCCGGTTGCCGGGTGCCCTGGACCCGCAGGAGATGTTGATCCGGGCGATGATCGGCCAGCAGATCACCGTGGCCGCGGCTCGCACCGCGCTCGGTGGCCTGGCCACCCGGGGAGAACCGTTCGCACCCCAGCGCGGGACGGCCTCTGACGGGCCAGGCCGGAGCCGGCACGCCGGGAGCCCCCTGGAAGGCGATGGCATCACGCGGCTCTTCCCGGCACCCGCGGTGCTCGCCGAGGCCATTCCCGAGCTGCTGCGCGGCCCCGCACGGCGCCGCGAATCGCTCCGGCATGCGGCAACGGCGATGGCTTCGGGCGAACTGGCCTTCGGCTTCGGCGACACACCTGAGACCCTCGCGGAACGGCTGCTGCCTCTGCCGGGCGTCGGTCCCTGGACCGTCGGTTACCTCTCGATGCGTGTCCTCGGGGCGCCCGATGTCTTCCTCGCGGGCGACGCCGCCATCCGCAACGGCATCCGAAGTCTCGGCGGCGACGGCGATCCCGCCTTCGCCTCCCTGTCCCCCTGGCGTTCCTACGCCACCCTCCATCTCTGGCGCGCGGCGGCCACCGCCCCACGCCGGATCACGAAGTCCCTCTCTGAAGGCTGAAAGGACGGCACACCATGGCTGACTACACGACTCTCACCACCCCCGACGGGCCCTTCACGATCGTCGCCGAGGAAGGCATCGTTCTCGCTTCCGGCTGGACGGCCGAGCTGGACGAGCTGCTCCCCCAGGTCCACAAGAGCATCCGGCCGGCGGAACTGCACCGGACCGCACGGCTGGGCGTCCTCGGTGAAGCGGTGAACGCGTACTACGACGGCGATCTGGAGGCTCCGATGACCGTGGCGGTCCGCCAGAAGTCCGGGCCGTTCCGTGAACACGCCTGGGACGTGCTGCGAGGCGTGGCGGCCGGACAGCCCCTCAGCTACACGGGCTACGCGGCGGCGGCGGGCAACCCCAAAGCGATCCGGGCGGCGGCCAGTGCCTGCGCCTTCAACGCCGCCGCCCTGTTCGTGCCCTGCCACCGGATCGTCCGCAACGACGGCTCACTCGGGGGCTTCCGCTGGGGCCTGACGGTCAAGGAGAGTCTGCTGGCCCGCGAGGCCCAGGCTTCCTGAGGAACGCGGGGTCAGTTAGAGCCCAAAGACCGTCACGGAATGGGCCATAGGTGACCCCGCGTTGCTATTTGGCGGCGACGCCGGACGGCCAGGGCAGCAACGGCGGCAGGGCGACGTCGTCCGCCGCGGCCGAGGCGCGCAGGGTGTCCAGACTGGGTTTCCGGCCGGCCAGCCAGGCCGCGATGTCGGTCAGCATGCCACTGACGACCACGCCACGCTCTCCGCGGCCCAGCGTCCGGGGAGGCAGGCCGAGCGGCTGAAGGACGAAGTGATGATCCTCCGGCACACGAGCTTCAAGGAAATCGAAGAGGTGCAGGCAGAAGGCCTTGGACCAGGTTTCAGGACCGTATTCCAGGTCCAGATCCGAGGTGTGGATGACCAGCTCGCGCCAGAGGGCGAGGCCCCCGTCCAGCACGACGCCGTCGCGGTAGGCGACACGGGCGGCCCACTCCTCCGGGGCGAGGGAATCGAAGGCGCTCAGCGCCCGGGTGAGAGCCGTGTGAACATCGGTCCGATGCTCGTCGGCACCGTGACCGGCCGCCAGCTCGATGCGCGCGGTGCGTCCCTCGTAGCCGCCGTCGTACACCTCGACGGTCTCGCCGCGTCGCGCGTATTCCACTTGGCGGGCCATGGCGTCGCTGATGCCCATGACGTGGGCGAGCACATGACCGCGGGTCCAGCCCGGCAAGACCGACGGCGCCTTCACGGCGGCGTCATCCAAGGGTGCCGCGAGCTTCTCCACCAGCGCCGCAGAGGAGTGCAGATCGGCCAGAAGAGTCTCGGGGCCGCTTGTGAGCTGAGTCATGCACCCATCGTAGCGTTGAGTTAACGCAGATGAACCGGAACCCGTGCGGGTTCCGGTTCATCGTCGAGGCTTCCGGCTCAGGCCAGGAAAGCCCTGGCCTCGGCCAGCTCGGCCTGAAGAGCCTTCAGCTGGCGGGCGACGGCGCTCGGTGCCGTACCGCCCTGCGCACTGCGGCTGGCGAGCGAGCCCTCCGTGGAGAGCACGCTGCGGACCTCAGGCGTCAGCTGCGGTGAGATCGCCGCATACTCCCCGTCCGTCAGATCCCAGAGCTCGACGCCGCGGCTCTCGGCCTGCTTGACGGCCGCACCGGAGAGCTCGTGAGCTTCGCGGAACGGCACGCCCTGCCGGACCAGCCATTCGGCCACGTCCGTGGCGAGGGCGAAGCCCTGCGGCGCCAGCGCCTGCATGCGCTCCGTGTTGAAACCCAGCGTCGCGATCATGCCGGAAACCGCAGGGAGCAGCAGCTCCAGGGTGTCCGCCGCGTCGAACACCGGCTCCTTGTCCTCCTGCAGATCCCGGTTGTACGCCAGGGGCAGGCCCTTGAGCGTGGCGAGCAGCCCGGTCAGATCGCCGATCAGGCGGCCGGCCTTGCCGCGCGCCAGCTCGGCGACGTCCGGGTTCTTCTTCTGCGGCATGATGGACGAGCCCGTGGAATAGGCGTCATCCAGCGTGACGAAAGAGAACTCCTTGGTGGCCCAGAGGATGACCTCCTCCGAGATCCGGGAGATGTCCACGCCGATCATGGCGGCCACCCAGGCGAACTCCGCGAAGACATCCCGCGAGGCGGTGCCGTCGATCGAGTTGTGCACCGCCGAGTAGAAGCCCAGGTCGGCAGCCACGGCCTCCGGGTCCAGACCCAGCGAAGAACCCGCCAGCGCACCGGAGCCGTACGGCGAGACGCCCGCCCGCTTGTCCCAGTCCTGAAGACGCTGCACATCGCGCAGCAGAGCCCAGGCGTGGGCCAGCAGATGATGACTCAGCAGCACCGGCTGCGCGTGCTGCAGGTGCGTGCGGCCCGGCATGGCGACCTCGGGATGAGCCTCAGCTTGCGCCACGAGGGCGTCCACCACGTCCAGCACGCGCGCGGCGATGATGCGGGCGTGATCGCGCAGGAACATGCGTCCCAGGGTGGCGATCTGGTCATTGCGGGACCGGCCGGCGCGGAGCTTGCCGCCCAGGTGGGTGCCGGCGCGCTCAAGCAAGCCGCGCTCCAGGGAACCGTGCACGTCCTCGTCGCTCTCGGCGGCCACGTAGGCGCCGCTCGCGACGTCGTCATCCAGCTGCGTGAGCGCGGCGAGCATGCCGTCCAGCTCGGCGTCGTCCAGCAGGCCCGCCTTGTGGAGCACGCGGGCGTGCGCCTTGGAGCCGGCGATGTCGTAGCGCGCCAGGCGCCAGTCGAAGTGCGTGGACTTGCTCAGCGCGGCGAGCGCGTCCGCCGGGGCACCGGCGAAGCGCGCGCCCCAGAGGGCGCCCTGGTTGGTGCCGTGAGTCTCGGAACTCATGCTCAGGCTCCTGCGACCCGCTGGTCGCGGGTGGAGGCGACCTTGGACGACATGCCCCAGAGCTCGATGAAGCCCTTGGCCTGGGACTGGTCGAAGGTGTCACCGGTGTCGTAGGTGGCCAGGTCGAAGTCGTACAGGCCGGTGTCCGAACGACGTCCGTTCACGATGGCCTGGCCACCGTGCAGGGTCATGCGGATGTCGCCCGAGACGTACTTCTGGGTGTCCTCGATGAAGGCGTCCAGGGAGCGCTTGAGCGGGGAGAACCACTGGCCGTCGTAGACCAGCTCGGACCAGCGCTGGCCGACGGTGGCCTTGAAGCGGGCCTGCTCGCGCTCGATGGTCACGTCTTCGAGGTGCTTGTGGGCCGTGATCAGGGCCATCGCGCCGGGAGCCTCATAGATCTCGCGGGACTTGATGCCCACGAGGCGGTCCTCGACGACGTCGATGCGGCCCACGCCCTGGGCGCCGGCACGGCGGTTGAGCTCCTGAATGGCCTGCAGCGGCGTGACGGCCACGCCGTCGATCGCCACGGGGACACCCTGGTGGAAGGTGACGACGACCTCATCCGGCGCCGGCGGGAACTCCGGGGTGGCCGTGTAGTCGTAGATGTCCTTGGTGGGGGCGTTCCAGATGTCCTCGAGGTAGCCGGTCTCCACGGCGCGGCCCCAGACGTTCTGGTCGATCGAGTACGGGTTCTTCTTGGTGGTCTCGATCGGCAAGCCCTTCTCCTCCGCGAAGGCGATGGCCTTGTCACGGGTGAGCGCAAGGTCACGGACCGGGGCGATGCACTTCAGGTCCGGGCCCAGGGTCTGGATGCCGACCTCGAAGCGGACCTGGTCGTTGCCCTTGCCGGTGCAGCCGTGAGCGACCGTGGTGGCGCCGAATTCGCGGGCGGCCTTCACCAGGTGCTTGACGATCACCGGGCGGGAGATCGCGGACACCAGCGGGTAGTGGCCCTGGTAGAGGGCGTTCGCCTTCAGCGTGGGCATGGCGTACTCGTTGGCGAACTCGTCGCGAGCGTCGGCCACATAGGCCTCGACGGCGCCGCAGCCGAGGGCGCGCTGGCGGATGGTCTCCAGCGACTCGCCGCCCTGCCCGACGTCGACCGCCACGGCGATCACTTCGGCGCCGGTGGCTTCGCCGATCCAACCAATGGCCACAGAGGTGTCAAGGCCGCCGGAGTAGGCCAGGACGATGCGCTCGGTCACGTCAGTATCTCCTTGATAGTTCGTTGATTCATGAATGACTATACATTGTCATGAGAATCTATGCATAGTCGTGATGGTCAATTGGAATTGCTCTCCGCCATGGCCAGGAACCGGGCCGCGAGAGGCTCGCCACCCTGGGGGTCACGCGCCACCAGGAGCACCGTGTCATCCCCCGCGATGGTGCCCAGAACGGACGGCATCACGGAGTGATCGATGGCCAAGGCCAGGAAGTTCGCGGCGCCAGGTGGAGTCCGCAGCACCACGAGGTTCGCGGACGCCTCGGCAGTCACCAGGAGCTCACCGCAGAGCTTCTCCAGCCGGGCATCCAGGATCTCCTGGGCAACAGCACTGGTCGGCCCCCGGTCACCGCCCTCACCGGGCACGGCGTACACCAGGCCGCCGTCGCTCCCCCGCACCCGGACCGCGCCGATCTCCACGAGGTCGCGCGAGAGGGTCGCCTGGGTGACCTGCACGCCGTCGTCGGCCAGCAGAGCCGCAAGCTCAGCCTGCGAGCGCACGCTCTCACCCCGCAGGATCGCGGTGATCCGGGCCTGACGAGCTGTTTTGGTGGCGGGGCTCGCAGCCCCGGCATTGGCGGCGGTCATCAGTCCAGACCTCTCATTCGGAAAGACCGGGCACCACGGCGAGCCCGGAACGGTGCATGAGCCAGGCCATCAGGGCCTTCTGGGCGTGCAGGCGGTTCTCCGCCTCATCCCACACCACGGACTGCGGCCCGTCGATGACGTCAGCGTCGATCTCGTAGCCTCGGTAAGCCGGCAGACAGTGCAGCACGATGGCGCCCGGAGCGGCCTGTGCCATGGCCCCGGAGGTCACCGAGTAGTCGCGGAAGAGCTGCAGACGCGCTTCCTTCTCCGACTCCTGCCCCATGGAGACCCAGGTATCGGTCGCGACGACGTCCGCACCCGCGAGCGCCTCCGCCGCATCCGTGGTGACCAGGACGCTGCCACCGGTCTGCGCCGCACGTTCCTCACCCGCGGCCACGATCTCCGGCGCGGGCAAGTACCCCTCGGGGCCGGCGATCCGCACGTGCATCCCGGCGTTCACGGCGGCCAGCAGATACGAATTGGCCATGTTGTTGGCGGAGTCACCCAAATACGTCAGGGTGAGACCGGCCAGGGAACCCTTGTGCTCCCGGATGGTGAGCAGATCGGCGAGCAGCTGGCACGGGTGGTAGTCATCGCACAAGGCGTTGATGACCGGCACCTTCGAGTTCGAGGCCATGTCCACCAGACCCTGATGGGCACCGGTCCGCCAGACGATGGTGGAGACCATGCGTTCCAGCACGCGGGCGGTGTCCTCCACGGACTCCTTGTGCCCGATCTGAGCCTCCCCCGGGTTGATGATCAGCGGGTTGCCGCCCAGCGCCGAGACGCCCGCGCTGAAGGAGACCCGGGTCCGGGTGGAGGTCTTGTCGAAGATGACCGCGACGGTCTTGCGGGCCCGGCCCTCGCCCGCATAGACATCCAGGGAGTCCGGCGCGGCCTTGAGACGCACGGCGAGATCGAGCACCTCGTTCAGCTCCGAGGGGCTGAGGTCGGTGTCCTTGAGGAAATGGCGTACGGAAGTCATGGGAACCTACTCTGCCGCGGCGGCGGCCTGGGCTGTCTGGGAAGTCAGCGCGGTGGACAGGATGGCGGGGAAAGCGGCCAGGAAGCGGTCCGCTTGCTCCGCGCTCAGGATGAGCGGCGGGGCCAGGCGCAGCGTGCGCGGCCCGGGTGCGTTGAGAATGAACCCGGCGTCGAGCGCGGCCGTGATGAACGCGGGCGCGACGTCGGAGTCCAGGTCCAGCCCGATCAGCAGTCCGCACTGACGGACCTCCGTGACCCCGTCCAGTGCGGCGAGGCCGTCTCGCAGGCGCTCACCCGTGGCGCGCACCTGCGCCAGCAGGCCTTGCTGCTCGATCACGTGAAGGGTGGCGAGCGCTGCGGCGGTCCCGACCGGGTTGCCGCCGAAAGTGGTGCCGTGCTGGCCCGGGTTCAGAAGGGCCGATGCCCTCTCTCCGAACGTCACGAGGGCTCCGATCGGGAACCCTCCCCCCAGCCCCTTGGCCAGGGTCATGGCGTCTGGGAGCACACCGCTGTCCTGGAAGGCGAACCACTCCCCGGTGCGCCCGACGCCCGTCTGCACCTCGTCGAGGATGAGCAGCGCACCGTGCTCGGTGCACAGCTCCCGCGCCAGGCGCAGGTACTCCGCATCCAGCGGGCGGACGCCCGCCTCACCCTGGATCGGCTCGAGGAAGACGGCGGCGGTCCCGGAATCGACGGCGGCGCGAAGCGCGTCCTGGTCGTTGAACGGAATGTGCACGACGCCGCCCGGCAGCGGCTCGAAGGGCTCCCGGTAGGCCTGCTTGGCGGTCAGGGCGAGGGCGCCCATGGTCCGGCCGTGGAACGCCCCTTCGAGGGCCACGATCTTGCGGCGCGGACCGTCCGGACCGTCGGAGTTCCGGCGGGCGAGCTTGAACGCGGCCTCATTGGATTCGGTGCCGGAGTTGGTGAAGAAGACCTTCGACCCTTCCGGGGCACCCGAGAGCTGGAGCAGCTTCTCCGCGAGGGCGATCTGAGGCGGCGAGGCGAAGAAGTTGGACACATGGCCCAGGGTCGCGAGCTGGCTGGAGATCACCGAGGTCACGAACGGATGGGCGTGCCCCAGGGCGTTGACCGCGATACCGCCGAGGAGGTCCAGGTACTCCGTGCCGTCCGCGTCCCAAACAAGGGCTCCGGCACCACGGACGAGTACCCGCTGTGGCGTTCCGAAGACGTTCAGCATGGACCCCGAGTACCGTGCGAGCCACTCGGCACCGCTCGCGGACTGGGTTTCCAGCAGGCCTTCCTCGCGCGGTTCCAGTGCATGGCGGCTCATGCATTCACCTCCGCGGCATCCTGGACCACCTGCGTGCCGATGCCCGCGGTGGTGAAGACCTCCAGCAGCATCGAGTGCGGCAGACGCCCGTCGACGATGTGCGCCTGCGGCACCCCGCCGTCGACCGCCTTCAGGCAGGCCGCCATCTTGGGAATCATGCCGGACTGCAGGCTCGGCAGAAGGTCCCTCAACTGGGCGGCGCTCATCGAGGAGATGAGCGAATCCTTGTCCGGCCAGTTCGCGTACAGGCCCTCGACGTCGGTCAGGATGACCAGCTTGCTGGCCCCCAGCGCCTCGGCCAGGGCCGCGGCGGCGGTGTCCGCATTCACGTTGAGCACGTCTCCGGTGGGAGAACCGTTCACGTCGATCTCCGGGGCGACCGTGGAGATGACGGGAATTCGCCCGGCTTCGAGGAGGTCATGGATGGCACGGGGGTTCACCCCGACGACTTCACCGACCAGGCCGAGGTCAACAGCCTCTCCGTCGACCTCGGTGCCGGTCCGCACGGCCTGCAGCAGGCCGCCGTCCTCGCCCGAGAGACCCACAGCGTACGGGCCGTGATTGTTGACCAGGCCCACCAGTTCCCGGCCCACCTGGCCGGTGAGGACCATACGGACCACATCCATGGCCTCCGGCGTGGTCACGCGCAGACCACCCTTGAACTCGCTCTCGATCCCGAGGCGCTCCAGCATGGAATTGATCTGGGGGCCTCCCCCGTGCACCACCACCGGACGGACGCCCACATGGTGCAGGAAGACGATGTCCTCCGCGAAGGCGCGGCGCAGTTCGTCATTGATCATGGCGTTGCCGCCGTACTTGATGACCATGGTGTTGCCGGCGAAGCGCTGGATCCACGGCAGAGCCTCGATGAGGGTCTCAGCCTTGGCCTGGGCCTGGCTGAAGTCCCTCGCGCTGATGGAGCTCATCTCTCTCCTTGAACGATGGGTGGTGGAATGGCCCGACTCAGCTGGAGTAGGCGCTGTTCTCGTGGACGTAGTCGTGCGTGAGGTCATTGGTCCAGATCGTCGCCTCTTCCTCACCGGCGTTCAGATCGATCTCAACGAGGACCTCGCGCCCCTCCAGGCTCACGAGCGATCGGTCATCGCCGATCCCCCCGTCACGGCAGATCTGCACGCCGTTGATGGCCACATTGAGCCGGTCCGCTTCGAAGGCGGCATCAGTGGTTCCGACCGCGGAGAGCACGCGCCCCCAATTGGGGTCCTTGCCGAAGATGGCTGTCTTGAAGAGGTTGGAGCGCGCCACCGCCCGGCCCACCGTCTCAGCATCGAATTCGCTGGCGGCGTTGAACGTCCGGATCGAGATGTCGTGGGCCGCACCCTCGGCGTCGCCGATCAGCTTGCGCGCCAGTTCTCCGCAGACCTGCTGCAGCCCCTTGGCGAACTCCTCGCCGTTCGGGTAAGAACCCGAAGCGCCGGAGGCCAGCAGGAGCACGGTGTCGTTGGTGGACATGCAGCCGTCCGAATCCGCCCGGTTGAACGTCAGACGCACGGCTTCGCGGAGCTCGGCATCCAGGAGTTCCGGATCGATGACGGCGTCCGTCGTGATGACCACGAGCATGGTGGCCAGGCCCGGGGCGAGCATCCCCGCCCCCTTGGCCATGCCGCCGATGGTGTAGCCCGTCCCGAGGTAGTCGACGCCGATGTAACTGGATTCCTTGCTCACGGTGTCGGTGGTCATGATGGCCTCGGCCGCGGCGGATCCCGCGTCCGGGCCGGCGTTGTCCACCAGCAGTTCGAGGCCGGGCAGGATCTTGTCCATCGGCAATTGCTCACCGATCAAGCCGGTGGAGCAGATCGCCACATCCCCTGCGGAAAGATTGAGCAGGGCGGCCATCCGCTCCGCGGTGGCGTGAGTGTTCTGGAAGCCTTCGGGTCCGGTGCAGGCGTTCGCCCCTCCGGAATTGAGGACGACGGCGTCCACCCGGCCATCCGCCAGGACCTGACGCGACCAGTGGACCGGGGCCGCCGCCACACGGTTGGACGTGAAGACTCCCGCCGCATGCTTGATCGGGCCGTCGTTGATGATCAGGGCCATGTCCGGCTTGCCGCTGGCCTTCAGACCCGCCGTCACGCCGGCGGCACGGAATCCAAGGGGAAGGGTGACACTCACGGGGCAACTCCCAGTTGCTTCAGGCCCAGGCTCTCCTCGAGCCCCAGGGCGATGTTCATGGACTGCACGGCTCCACCGGCCGTGCCCTTGGTCAGATTATCGATCGCCGCGCTGACGATCACGCGCCCCGTGTGTTCGTCGTGGGCCAGCTGGACGACCGCGTGGTTGGATCCCTGCACCGACTTGGTCGTGGGCCATTGCCCCTCGGGGAGCAGGTGCACGAAGGTCTCGTTCTCGTAGGCGTCCTGCCAGGCCGCCCGCAGTTCCTCGATGCCGACACCCTCCTTGACCCGCGCCGTCGCCGTCGTGAGGATGCCGCGGCTCATCGGGGCGAGCGTCGGGGTGAAGGAGACCGTGACGCCAACACCGGCGGCGTTACTGAGCCCCTGCTCGATCTCCGGGGTGTGCCGGTGTCCGCCGCCGACGCCGTACGGGGACATCGACCCCATGACCTCCGAGCCGATCAGATTGACTTTGGCTGCCTTGCCCGCCCCGGAGGTGCCCGAGGCGGAGACGATGACGACGTCCTGAGGCTCCAGCAGGCCGGCCGCGAAGCCGGGGGCCAGGGCCAGCAAGGATGACGTGGGGTAGCAGCCGGGCACCGCAATGCGCTTGGAGCCCTTCAGTTTCTCCCGCTGTCCGGGCAGTTCCGGCAGACCGTAGGGCCAGGTGCCGGCGTGGGCCGAACCGTAGAACTTCTCCCACGCCGCGGCATCTTCAAGCCGGTGGTCCGCACCGGCGTCGATCACCAGGGTGCCGTCCGGCAGCTGCGCGGCGATGGCTGCGGAGGCCCCATGCGGCAGGGCGAGGAAGACGACGTCGTGCCCGGCGAGATTCTCCACGCTGGTCTCTTCCAGGATGCGGTCACCCAGGGTGTGGAGCTGAGGCTGGACGCTGCCCAGCCGGGCCCCCGCGTTGCTGTGGGCGGTGATGGCACCGATGGTCACTTCGGGGTGGGTGGCCAGCAGGCGCAGCACCTCACCCCCGGCGTAGCCACTGGCCCCGGAAACGGCGACGGATATGCTCATGGGCACACTCTACACCTCGAAGCAAAAATATTCACCGTTGCAAATATTTATGCACCGGCATGGCGCGGAACTGCCGTCACCGGGGTTGCATAAGATGGGCTGGAACGCGCGAAACACGGAACAGGAAGGCATATCGATGCACGCCATCATCGCCCCTCATACGGGTGGCCCCGAAGTCCTGGAATACGCCGAGACCGCCGTCCCGCAGCCCGGACCCGGCCAGCTCCGCTTCCGGGTGGCCGCCACCGGCGTCAATTTCATCGAGACCTATCAACGGCAGGGCATCTACCCCATGCCGTTCCCCTGGACCCCTGGCGCCGAAGCCTCCGGCGTGGTCGACGCGGTCGGGCCGGAGGTCACCGGATTCGCCGTCGGCGACAGGGTCGCCACCGCGGAAGGTTCCGCCTGCTACGCCGAGTACGCCGTGGTGGACGCCGACAAGGCCCTGCCCGTGCCGAAGGAACTCGATCTGGAGACCGCGGCGGCCCTTCCCCTTCAAGGCATGACAGCCCACTATCTGGCCACCTCCAGCTTCCCCGCCGGCGCAGGCAGCACCGCACTCGTCCATGCCGGAGCCGGTGGGGTCGGCCTGCTGCTGACCCAGCTTCTCAAGGCCCGGGGCGCGCGCGTGATCACCACTGTTTCAACCACCGGAAAGGCCGAGCTGGCCCGCGGCGCGGGCGCCGACCTCGTGATCGACTACTCGGACTTCGCCACTCAAGCGCGCCAGTTCACCGACGGCCGCGGCGTGGACGTCGTGTACGACGGCGTCGGCAAGGACACCTTCGACCGTTCCCTGGAGAGCCTGCGGATCCGCGGTTCGCTCGTGCTCTTCGGCGCCGCCTCGGGCCCGGTTCCCCCAGTGGATCCCCAGCGCCTGAACTCCGCCGGTTCGCTGTTCCTCACCCGTCCGACGCTCGGACATCACCTGCTCGACGCCGAGGAGCGCCGCTGGCGCTCCTCGGAAGTGTTCGGGGCGGCGTCCGAAGGACGGCTGTCCGTCCGCATCGGCGCCCGGTATCCGCTTTCCGAGGCCGCCGAGGCGCACCGCGACCTCGCCGGTCGCCGGACCACAGGCAAGGTCCTCCTGGTGCCGGACCGTTCCTGAGCCGTCATCCGCGCGCCGGGCACCGTCCCGTCGGCAAAACGTCACCACAGGTTCACCCGCGACAGAAAGGATGCTGGCGTGATCGAGCATCCCTCTTCCCCTTCCGGACAACAGCCGGACCCCACCCCGGGCACGGCCGGCCCGCCCGCCGTGAATTCCGCCCAGGACGAGGCCGCCCAAGCGCCGTCGTCGCTCGTGCATGCACCCCAGATGCCCGGAAGCACGCTGACTCCCCCGGAGCGCACCCTCGTGGACATCTTCCTGGGCACCGTGGATGCGTTCCCCGAGGCTTCCGCCCTCGATGACGGGAAGAAGTCGCTCAGTTACGCCGAACTCGCCGATGAGGTGCGCTCCTACGCCCGGAAGCTGCATCGCCACGGCCTGGGGGCCGGGGACAAGATCGGCATCCGGATCCCCTCCGGCACCAATGAGCTCTACATCGCCATCCTCGCGACGCTGCTGGTGGGAGCCGCCTACGTCCCCGTGGATGCAGACGACCCGGACGAGCGGGCCAAGCTGGTGTTCAGTGAGGCCAAGGTGGCCGGCATCCTCAAAGCCAAGGGCGAGATCGTGGTGGACAAGAGCCGCCCCAAACCGTTCCCGGCCCCTCGCCTCCCGGGCCCGGACGATGACTCCTGGGTCATCTTCACCTCGGGTTCAACGGGAACCCCCAAAGGCGTCGCGGTGCGCCACCGCAACTCCGCAGCCTTCGTCGATGCCGAGGCCCGGCTCTTCCTGCAGGAGGAACCGATCGGACCGGACGACCGTGTGCTGGCCGGCCTCTCAGTCGCTTTCGACGCGTCATGCGAAGAGATGTGGCTCGCGTGGCGCTACGGCGCCTGCCTCGTCCCGGCACCCCGCGCCCTCGTCCGCACCGGCATGGACCTCGGACCGTGGCTCATCAACCACGGCATCACCGTGGTCTCCACCGTGCCGACGCTGGCCGCTCTCTGGCCGTCCGAGGCCCTGGAGAACGTCAGACTGCTGATCTTCGGCGGCGAGGCATGCCCTCCGGAACTGGCCGAACGACTCGCCGTGGACGGCCGCGAAGTGTGGAACACCTATGGGCCCACCGAAGCCACCGTGGTCGCCTGCGGCGCACCGCTGGGAGGTCCCGGACCCGTCCGGATCGGCCTGCCCCTGGACGGCTGGGACCTGGCCGTGGTGGACGGGCAGGGTGTTCCCGTGGCCGAGGGTGAAGTGGGCGAGCTGATCATCGGCGGGGTCGGCCTGGCCCGCTACCTGGATCCGGAGAAGGACGGCGAGAAGTACGCACCCATGCCGAGTCTCGGCTGGGACCGCGCCTATCGTTCCGGTGACCTGGTGCGCTACGAGGCGGCCGGCCTGGTCTTCCAGGGCCGGGCGGACGAACAGGTCAAACTCGGCGGCCGCCGGATCGAGCTCGGCGAAGTCGACGCTGCTCTCCAGGCGCTGCCCGGGGTGGCGGGGGCCGCAGCCGCGGTGCAGACCACCGCGGCCGGGAACCAGGTGCTGGTCGGTTATCTCGTGCCCGGCGGTGAGGCTGAGCCGGACCTGACGGCGCTGCGTGAGCTGCTCACCGCCACCTTGCCTGCCCCTCTCATCCCCCTGCTCACCGTCACGGACACCCTGCCCACCAAGACCAGTGGCAAGGTGGACCGCAAGGCGCTCCCCTGGCCTCTGGCCGGTGGTTCAGCGGACGCAGCCGACGCCGCACCCCTCAACCTGCCGGATGACGCCCAATGGATCGTGGACTCCTGGGGCTCGGTGCTCGGAACGCCCGCGGCGGGCCTGGATGCCGACTTCTTCGCTCACGGCGGCGGATCGCTGGCGGCGGCCCAATTGGTCTCAGCGCTCCGCCGTCGTTACCCGACCGTCACGGTGGCTGACATCTACGCGAACCCGCGCGTGGGCGCCCTGGTGGAGGCGTGCCGCGCGTCCGTCCCGGACGGCGAAGCCGTAGTCCCGAAGGAACGGCTCGTGCGCCGGACGTCGCGCAAGACCCAGACCTTCCAGACGCTCATGGGCGTCCCCTTGTTCATCCTGGTGGGCATGCGCTGGCTGACCTACCTCATGGCCGCCAACAACATCCTCTCCTCCTGGGACATCCTGCGCGCCGCACCCACCGTCTCGTGGTGGTGGGTGCTGCTCTCCTGGGCCGTGTTCGTCAGCCCCCTCGGCCGCATGGGCCTCGCGGTCCTCGCCTCCAGGACCTTGCTGCGCGGAGTCCGTCCCGGCGTCTACCCGAGGGCCGGACGCGTTCACCTGCGGCTCTGGCTCGCGGAGCAGATTCAGGATGCGGCCAACGCGGTCAGTCTCGCCAGTGCCCCCTGGGTCCCGTACTACGCCCGCGCCCTGGGTGCGAAGGTGGGTCCGGACGTGAACCTCCACTCCGTCCCCCCGGTGACGGGCCTGCTCTCCATCGGCCGCGGGGCCAGCGTGGAGCCGGAAGTCGATCTCTCCGGCTGGTGGGTCGACGGCGACAAGGTTCACATCGGCGCGATCACGATCGGTCCCGGTGCCACCATCGGGGCACGCAGCACCCTGATGCCCGGCACCCGGATCGGGGCCGACGCCATCGTCGAGCCCGGCTCCGCGGTCACCGGCAAGGTCAAGACCGGCGTGACTGTCGCGGGTTCGCCGGCGGAACGCATCGGCAAGGCCAAACCGGACTGGCCGGAACGTGGCACGCTCCGTCACGGCGTGCTGGAGATCGGCTGGCTCAGCGCCTTTGCCGCCGCCTCCGGGCTCCTCGCCTGCATCCCCTTCATCACGGCGGCCGGTGCCGGACTTCTGGTGGCCGTCTCATTGCGTGGCGCGGACAGCCTCAGCACGGCGCTCGGCTCGCTGGCCTGGTCCGTACCACTCGGCACACTGGTCTGGTTCCTCGGCAACGCCGTGCTCATCCTGCTCACCACGCGGGCTCTCGGCGCAGGGCTGACGGAGGGCCACTACCCGGTCCGCAGCCGGATCGGCTGGCAGGTGTGGGCGACCGAACGCGTTCTGGACATGGCCCGGGACCTCCTGTTCCCCCTGTACGCCAGCCTTTTCACGCCGGTGTGGCTCAGACTGCTCGGGGCCAACATCGGAAAGAACGTCGAGGCCTCCACAGTGCTCCTGGTTCCCAAGATGACCACCGTGGGTGATGGCGCCTTCCTGGCCGACGACACCATGGTGGCCTCCTACGAACTCGGTGGCGGCTGGCTCCGGATCGCCCCGGCGAAGGTGGGCAAACGTGCCTTCCTCGGGAACTCCGGAATGACCGCGGCGGGCCGCAGCGTGCCGAAGAACTCACTCGTCGCGGTCCTCTCCGCCACGCCTCGCAAGGCGAAGTCCGGAACCTCATGGCTCGGCAGTCCCCCGGTCCGTCTGCGCCGGGTGGCCCAGAGCAGCGATTCCAGCCGCACGTTCGACCCGCCCACCCGGCTCAAGGTCGCGCGCACCCTCTGGGAACTCTGCCGGGTCCTGCCGGTGCTGCTGACGGGCTATCTCGCCGTCGGCGTCATGGTGGCGCTCGACGCCGTCAGCCACTGGGCGGGATACTGGCTCGCCGCGCTCCTGGGCGGCGTGGTGGTGCTCATCGCAGGCGCCGTGGCCGCCGGCAGTGCGGTCCTGGCCAAGTGGGTGCTCGTGGGCCGTATCAAGGAAGGCGAACACCCCCTGTGGAGTTCGTTCATCTGGCGCAATGAGGTGGTGGACACCTTCATCGAAATGGTGTCCGCCCCCTGGTTCGCCCGGGCCGCGGCCGGTACTCCGGCACTCGTCTGGTGGCTTCGTGCCCTCGGTGCGAAGATCGGCCACGGCGTCTGGTGTGAGAGCTACTGGCTGCCGGAGGCGGACCTCGTCACCCTGGGAGACGGCTCCACGGTCAACCGCGGCTGCGTCGTCCAGACCCACTTGTTCCACGACCGGATCATGGCGATTGATACGGTGACTCTGGAGGACGGATCGACCATGGGCCCCCACGGTGTGATCCTGCCCCAGGCTTCACTGGGTGCGGGAGCCACGGTCGGCCCCGCTTCGCTCGTGATGCGCGGCGAGGCCGTCCCCGCCGGAAGTTACTGGATGGGCAATCCCGTCAGCCCCTGGCGCGGCCCCTGATCCGCCTCCTCCTGTCCCCCGTCCCCGAACCCCAGGTAACCCGAACCCCACCATGTCTGAGCACCAGCACGGCAAGAAGTCCTCGACGGCCCGCATCCCGGACCCGTACACCCCTGGCCACGGAAGTCCGGACTACAACGTCCGGCACTACGATCTGGAGCTCGACATCCGTTTGGCGAGCAACCGGCTCCAGGGCGTCGCCGTCATCCGCGGACGGGCCACCACCCGCCTGCACCAGATCGCCCTGGATCTGGCCGGTCTCAAGGTGGGCAAGGTCCAGCTGAACGGCTCACGCGTGGCCAAGTTCACCCAGCGCGGTGAGAAGCTCGTGGTGAACGTCCCTCATGCGATCGCCAAGGGCGAGGACTTCCTTCTCGAGGTGCGTTATGACGGCAATCCCCGGCCGCGCCGGGGAACCTGGGGTGAAGTGGGCTGGGAGGAGCTGGACGACGGCGTCCTGGTGGCAGGCCAGCCCGACGGCGCGCCGTCGTGGTTCCCCTGCAACGACCACCCCAGCCAGAAGGCGTCCTATCGCTTCACCGTGACCACCGACGCCGACTACCGGGTGGTCTGCAATGGCCGCCTCGTGGAGCACCGCCGCAAGTCGAGCCGGGAGACGTGGATCTTCGAGCAGAAAGAGCCGATGGCGAGCTACCTCGCCACGCTCCAGATCGGCCGCTACCACCGCTTCGACATCGCGGGCCCTGTGGCCTCCGTGCCGATCCATGTCGCCGTCCCGCCGCAGCTGAAGGCCCAGGCCACGGACGGGCTGGAACAGCAGCGGCGCATGATGGAGGTCTTCCAGGACCTCTTCGGGCCGTACCCGTTCGGGGAGTACAGCGTCGTGGTCACCGAGGACGAACTCGAGATCCCTCTGGAGGCTCAGGGCCTCTCCATCATCGGCAGGAACCATCTGGCCAAGGACTGGGAAGCCCAGCGGCTCGTGGCACACGAGCTGAGTCACCAGTGGTTCGGCAATTCACTCACTGTGGCCTCCTGGAACGACATCTGGCTCCACGAAGGCTTCGCCTGCTACGCCGAATGGCTCTGGAGTGAGGCGAGCGCAACCATGAACGCACAGCTCCGCGCGCTGGCCGCGTGGCGCAAGCTGGCCGATTCACCGCAGGATCTGCTGGTGGGTGAGCCCGGCCCGAAGGACATGTTCGACGACCGTGTCTACAAGCGCGGCGCTCTGGCCCTTCACGCCCTGCGCACCACCATGGGCTCGGAGGCGTTCTTCGCCCTGCTTCACGAATGGACGAGGAAGCATCGGCACTCCTCGGTGACCTCCCAGGAATTCTTCGCCCTGGCCGACTCACTGGTTCCGGGTCTCGATGCCGCAGGACTGCTCAGGCCGTGGCTCTACGAAAAGCGGCTTCCGCCTCTTCCGGCACCGCAGCGATGAGCCGGTGCCGTGGGATCGGGACGTCCGTCGCGAGGCTGAGATCCACAAGCCCGGCCCGGCCCAGGACGGAGATCTGCGAGGGTTCGCGCCGGAGACCGTGACCATCGCGTTTGGACAGGGCCTCTTTGGCCGCCCACAGCCCGGCGCGGGCACCCAGGCGCTCCGGCCCCGGCTGGGAACGGATCCAGTCCCGTTCCGCAGTACTGAGCGCCACCTCGTCGAAGCCATCGAACAGCTCCCGTTCGAGGGTCAGATCGATCCCCAGACGGAAACGCGGCGGCGCATCGGTGACCACGACGACGGCGCCCCACTCCCCTGCCCGGCTTGCGGACAGTGTGCAGGAGGCCGCCGTCGTCGTCGAATGTGCTGTGTTCTGCTTCGCCCCGAGGAGCCGGTACCCCGGCCTGCCATGGCCGGCGTCCGGGCCGCACTCCGGGCATTCGTAGGAGCTGAGCAGGCGGTCCGGAGTCTCGCCCAGGGCCTCGGCCACCAGGACCCGCTGGACGCGGCGCAAGGCTGCGAAGCGCGTCGCCGCAGCGTGGTCGGTGAAGGCCCGCATCCGCTCCCGCTCCTGCCGGTCCAGGGCCGGGAGGTCCGCTCGGCCGTGCGCCATCGCGTCGAGGGAACCGAGCCAGGGGATCACGCGCATGTCCCCATTCTTCCCGCTGTAGGGTTTCGATGTGCCATCCGCCGCCACGGAACGCCCGCCAGGGCTGGAAGGAGACCCGCCTTTGTCCGCTCAGCAAGCCGGTGAACAGCCGCGGATCCGGCCGTACCGGGAGACCGACGCCGCGACGACCCTGGAGATCTTCCTCCAGGCTGTGACCGTCACGGCCGCTCAGCACTACTCCGCCGCGCAGATCGCGGCCTGGGCCCGGCCAGAGGAACGATCGCTCGACGAATGGGACCAGGCCATGCAGCGTCGGAACAGCTTCGTGGCCGTTCTCGGAAGCCGCGTCGCCGGGTTCTCGGACCTCGCCGACGACGGATACATCGACATGTTGTTCGTCTCGCCGGAGCAGGGAGGCCGAGGGGTGGCGACGCACCTCTTGTGTTTCGTGGAGTCCCAGGCCCGGGCGGCAGGCATGCCCGAGCTCAGCGCTTCGGTGAGTCTCACGGCGCAACCGGTGTTCGAACGGCAGGGCTTCTCCGTCGTCGGCGTGCAGAGGCCCGTGATCGCGGGCGTCGAGCTGAGCAACGCCCGGATGGTGAAGGCGCTCCTGCCCTGATGACCGGACGCCCCGGTCACCGGTCTGTTCACATGGCCCGGTGTTCAATCCCTGTTCACCAGCCTCTTCTAGCCTGTCCGCATGAGCTTTCTGAACCACTCGCTCCCGGACATCCAGCCGCCGGACGGCTTCACCGTCCTGGACAACGACGACGATGATCCTGTCCTGCTGGACGCGCTCGGCACGCCCGTCGACACCTGGCGGGAAGGCTACCCGTATGAGGAACGCCTGTCCCGTCCGCAGTACGAGCTGGAGAAGCGCCTGCTGCAGATCGAGCTTCTGAAGCTCCAGAAGTGGGTCAAAAGCAATGGGCGGCGCCTGGTGGTGGTCTTCGAGGGTCGCGACGCGGCCGGCAAGGGCGGCACGATCAAGCGGTTCACCGAGCATCTGAATCCGCGCGGTGCCCGGGTGGTCGCCCTGGAGAAACCCAGCAGCACTGAACAGAGCCAGTGGTACTTCCAGCGCTATGTGAAACACCTGCCGGCCGCTGGGGAGATGGTCCTGTTCGATCGCTCCTGGTACAACCGGGCCGGGGTGGAGAGGGTCATGGGTTTTTGCAGCGATGAGCAGTACAGCCGCTTCCTGCGGCAGGTCCCGCTGTTCGAGGAGCTGCTGGTCCAGGACGGGATCGATGTGGTCAAGTTCTGGTTCTCGGTGTCCCGGAGCGAGCAGCTGACCCGCTTCACGATCCGCCAGGTGGATCCGGTCCGGCAGTGGAAGCTCTCCCCCATGGATCTGGCGTCCCTGGACAAGTGGGACTCCTACACCCGGGCCAAGGAGGCCATGTTCCTGGCCACAGACCGAGTTCATGCCCCATGGACTGTCGTGAAGAGCAACGACAAGAAGCGGGCCCGGCTGGCGGCCATGCGCCATGTGCTGAACCTCTTCGACTACGACGGCAAGGATCCCGAGCTGGCCACCGCCCCGGATCCGCTCATCGTGGGCCCGGCCTCGCGCATTTTCGAGGACGGGGAACATCCGGGACGCTGAACCAGCACCGCCTCCCGGAGCGCGTGAAGCCTCCGGGTCCGGTTTTCCTCCATCGACTGCTCCGTAAGTGTCGTTCTGAACGGTCAAAACGACACTTACGGAGCAGTCGATGGAGGGAAGCCCCGGCCGAGGAACGCCCGCCTTCTAGACTGGTCGGATGAACTCGGCCGACCCCGCTTTGCCCCTCTCGGAGTACGCCTTCCCCGGCCCTCTGCGGGACCGCCTGGTGGCCGCGCTGCTCGACGGGAGCAAGACTTCCACCTCTTCCCTCCTCAGTGAGTACAGGGAGAATGAACCTCTTCCGAAAGTGGGCGAGCGCGCCGTCGTCGTCGATTCCGCTGGACAGCCGGTGGCCGTGGAGACCGTGACACGGGTGGAGATCCACGCCCTGTCTGACGTCCCGCTCGATCATGCTCTGGCCGAGGGAGAAGGATTCGGCACCGTCCGCGAGTGGCGTCACGCCCACGAGGGATTCTGGCACTCGCAGGAGTTCCGGGAGGCCCTCGGAGACCCCGGATTCCACGTGACCGACGAAACCGAGATCGTCTGCGTACGGATGAGCATCCAAGCGCTTTAAACGCATCGACTGCTCCGTAGGTGTCGTTCTGAACGGTCAAAACGACACCTACGGAGCAGCGGATGGGTGGAGCCCGGCCGATAATCGAGTGACTAGACGAGCGAGGCGTGTTCAAGAGATGCAGACTTCGAGACAAACTGACGTTGAACTAGGCGTCCCGTACCTGGCGTGGCCGGTACGCGAGGACCTCAACTATGAATTCGGCCTTGACGATGGCCGGCTCAGCCGCGAACTGCGCTCCGATCTCCTGGCCTGGGCAAAGCTGCTCTCCGAACACTTCGACGGGGAACGAGGATGGAGTTCAGACGAGGCGCACGCACGGTTCCGGACTGAAGGGCTGAGATTGCTTCGTTCCGTTCAGCAAGAGCTGGGCCCGGAATACCGTGTCACCTTGAACACGTTCGCCATGTCCTGACAGTTTGGGAGCATCGTCGTCCGATTGAGGTGTTCGGTTCTTAAACGCATCGACTGCTCCGTAGGTGTCGTTCTGAACGGTCAAAACGACACCTACGGAGCAGTCGATGGGGGTGGAGCGGGTCAGCGCTGGACGGCTCCGAAACGCTCGGCAGCAACGGCCACCGCTGCTGCGCGGGCCTCAGAGGCTTCGTCCGCGGTCAGCGTCCGGTCCTCGGCACGGAAGCGCAGGCCGAAGGCCAGGGACTTCTTACCCTCCGGAATGCCCGTGCCCTCGTACACATCGAACAGGGCGACGTCCTCCAGCAGCTCACCCGCACCTTCGCGCAGGGCGTCCTGCACCTGGGCTGCAGGCAGGCCACCGTCGACGATGAGCGCCACGTCCTGCGTCGCCACCGGGTAGGTGGACATGTCCTTGGCCACGACGACGTCGGCCGCCGCCTGGAAAAGGATGTCGCCGTCCACTTCGAAGGCCACCGTCCGGGCCGGCAGATCCAGCGAGGCCAGCAGCTTCGGGTGAAGCTCACCCGCGTAGCCGACCAGTTCGCCACCGCGCAAGCGCAGCACCGCGGCACGGCCCGGGTGGAACGCCTGATGGGCTCCCTGCTCGACCGTCACCTCGACCCCGAGGACGTCCGCGACCAGACGGGCCGCGTCGAGCGCGTCCGCCCAGTCCCAGGCACGCGGGCTGTTGCCCGGGGCCGCAGGGCTGTCCTTGCCCACCAGCAGACCGCCGATGTGCAGCGGCTGGGCCGGGATTCCGTTGTAGAGGGAATCCAGCACGTCCTCGGACGGCTTGGCTCCCAACGGAGGAATGGATGCGGTGCCCAGTTCGCCCGACGGCAGGAACACCAGGCCGGCCTCATACAGGGCAAGATCACGGAAGCCACGCGAGATGTTGCGCTTGGCCACCTCGACCAGGCCCGGCAGCAGGGAGGTGCGCAGCCAGCCGAACTCCTCGCTCAGCGGGTTGGCCAGCTTGACCGCCTGCACGGCGGCACCGGGCTCGGGGGTGCCGAACACATCGTTGGAGGTCTTCGTGACGAAGGGGTACGCCAGAACCTCCACCAGGCCGGCATCGGCGAGCGCCTGCAGCACGCGACGGCGCTGCTGCTGGACCCGGCTGAGGCCGCGTCCCGGAGGGGCCACCGGCAGGGTCGCCGGAATGGTGTCGTAACCGACCAGGCGGGCGATCTCCTCGGAGAGGTCCTCCTTGGTCTCCAGATCGTTGCGCCAGGACGGCACCGTGACGTTCCAGCCTCCCTCGGCGTCCTCCACGGCAGCACCCAGGTCGCCGAGGCTGCCGACGATCTGCTCGGTGCTGTAGTCCACGCCGATGCGCGCGGCGGCGAATCCGGCCGGAAGGAAGATGCGCACGATCTCGGGGGCCGTGCCCACGTCCGTGCCGGCGTCGTCCACGGTGCCACCGGCGAGTTCGACCAGCAGGTCCACGACGCGCTGCGCCGCGATGGGGGCCAACGCCCAGTCGACGCCGCGCTCGAAGCGCTTGGACGCCTCGCTCGGGAGCTTATGACGACGGCGGGACCGCGCCACGGTGATGGTGTCGAAGTGGGCGGCCTCCACCAGGATGTCGGTGGTGGCGTCGGAGACCTCGGTGCGGGCCCCGCCCATGACGCCCGCGATGCCGATGGCTCCGGAGTCGTCAGCGATCACCAGGTCTTCGAGGACCAGTTCCCGGTCCTTGTCGTCCAGCGTCAGGATCCGCTCGCCGGGGAGCGCGCGGCGCACCGTGATGCCGCCGTCGAGGGTCGCGAGGTCGTAGCAGTGGTTCGGCTGACCGAGCTCCAGCATGACGTAGTTGGAGATGTCCACCGGGAGGCTGATCGAGCGGACGCCAGCCAGGCGCAGCCGGGAGACCATCCACTGCGGGGTAGGACGGCTCGCGTCGACGCCCCGGACCACGCGGGCCACGAAGCGATCGCAACCGGGGACACCGTAGATGGGGGCGTCGTCGGACAGGGTGACGGGGAACCCGTCGCCGAGACCGGCGGGCACGACGACCGTGGAGGCCGGATCGGTGAAGGGGGTGCCCGTGGCATGCGCATACTCGCGGGCCACGCCACGGAGGCTGAACGCGTAGCTGCGGTCCGGCGTCACGTTGATCTCCGCGGCCTCGTCGTTCAGACCGAAGAGTTCCAGAGCGTCAGTGCCGAGCTCCGGGTCGAGGCCCAGGGTGGAGAGCACGATGATGCCGTCATGCTCGTCACCCAGCCCCAGTTCGCGGGCCGAAGCGATCATGCCCGCGGAGACGTGACCGTAGGTCTTGCGGGGCGAGATGTGGAAGTCGCCCGGCAGCACGGCACCCGGGAGGGTCACTACGACCTTGTCGCCCTCCACGAAGTTGTGGGCTCCGCAGACGATGCCCTGAATGCCGGAAGGCTCGATGCCCTTGCCCTCCAGGGTCTGCTCCCGGCCTTCCGGGACCACACGGACCTGGCACCAGTTGATGGTCTTGCCGTTGCTCTGGGGTTCCTTGACCAGGGACAGGACCTGGCCCACCACGACCGGGCCGGAGATCGAGTCGGCAGGACGGTGCACGTCCTCCTCTTCGAAGCCGACGCGGACCAGATCCGCCATAAGGTCCTCGGACGACGCGTCTGCAGGAAGCTCCGTGTACTCACGGAGCCAGGAAAGTGGAATGCGCACGCTTAGATCTCCATCCCGAAGTGCTCGCTGAAACGAATATCGCCCTCGATCATGTCCCGCATATCAGGCACTTCATTGCGGAACATGAGGGTGCGTTCAATGCCCATGCCGAACGCGAAGCCGGAGTATTCCTCCGGGTCGATCCCGGCCGCGCGGAGCACATTCGGGTTGACCATGCCGCAGCCGCCCCACTCGATCCATTGCGGGCCGCCCTTGGCACCCGGGTGCCAGATGTCAAGCTCCGCGCTCGGCTCGGTGAAGGGGAAGTAGTTCGGGCGCAGCCGGATCTTCGCCTCCGCGCCGAACATCTGCCGGGCGAAGTGCTCCAACGTGCCGCGCAGATCGGCCATGGAGAGGCCCTTGTCGATGGCGAGGCCCTCGAACTGGTGGAACACCGGGGTGTGCGTGGCGTCGATCTCGTCGGTGCGGAAGACCTTCCCGGGGCACAACACGTAGACAGGCAGCTCCCGCTCCAGCATGGAACGGACCTGGACCGGCGAGGTGTGAGTGCGCAGCAGGAGATGGGCTTCGGGAGGCTCGACGAAGAAGGTGTCCTGCATTTCGCGCGCCGGGTGGTCCGGCTGGAAGTTCAGGGCGTCGAAGTTGAACCACTCGGACTCGAGTTCGGGGCCTTCGGCGATCTCCCAGCCCATGCCCACGAAGATGTCGCTGACCTGTTCCTGCAGCGTGGACAGCGGGTGGCGTGCACCGGCGCGACGACGGCGCGGGGCGGCTGTGACGTCGACGGTCTCCTCGAGGAGGATCCGCGCGTCGTTCTCCTCCTCCAGCACGCGTGCGCGGGCGGCGAGGGCCTTGTTCACCTGGCCGCGGGCGGCACCGATCAGCTTGCCGGCGGCACTCTTCTGTTCCTTGGACAGCTCTCGGATGGCGGCGTTGGCCTGGCTCAACGGCGACTTCTCACCGGTGTGGGCCAGCCGTGCAGCCTTGAGCTGTTCCAGATCGGCGGCTGCGGCGAAGGCCTCAAGCGCCTCGGCGACGGCTCCCTGAAGAGCCTGTTCGTCGAGCGGGCTGGGAGCCATGACTTCCTTCGTGGTCTCAGACATGTACCGTGTTCTCACATCGCAGGGGTTGGTGGCGGGCGCGTGAACACCCTATTGACAAGTCTAGAGGGTCCTTGAGTGTCCTCTCGCGGTGGTCCGCAGGGCGGAACGACGCTGCCGACTAGGCTGGGCGCATGTCCGGATGGTGGCGGTTGCGCATGGCCTTGAACTGGCTGAACCTGAGCACTCCCCTGGGCCTCGCCGTCGCCCGCGCGGCCGGCTGCCGTCTCGCACGGGCCCCCGAAGGGCTTTGGCTCGCGCAGGATTACTCCTGGGGATATCCTCCGTCCGGCGCGTTCACTCTGGGCTCGGTGATCCTTTCCCGACCAGGCCTTGACCTGAGCGCAGATCCGGTACTCCTGGGACACGAGGCGACACATTCCTGGCAGTACGCCTTCTGCCTCGGGCTGCCTTTCCTCCCGCTCTACGGCCTGTGCGCAGCCTGGTCTCAGGTGCGCACCGGGAGCCCGGCGCTGGCCAACCCGTTCGAACGGGGCGCAGGTTTGGAGGCCGGCGGCTATATTGGGCCCCAGACGGCCGGTCATCCCGGCCGCGATCATCACACAGCGCACGAGTGATCCGGAGGAACCCATGGAATCATCAGCACGCAGTATTTCCGTCACGGGGCACGGCAGTGCCCTGACCGCCCCGGACACGGCGGTGGCCCACGTGAGTGTCGAATGCCTGGAACCAACCGTGGCAGGCGCGTTCCGCGGGTCCGAGGACCGGCTCACCGCCGTCGTCAACGCCCTGCATGCGGCCGGGGTCCAGCCTGTCGACGTCGCAACCTCAGGCCGCTCATTGCGTGCGGAACGGCGCTGGAAGGACGGCAACGACGCCGGCCTTCTCGGCTACGTGGCACAGGGAGGCCTCCGTGTGGTGATCCGTTCGCTCCCGCAGGCCGCGTCGGTCCTCCAGGAGGCGATGGACGCCGGCGGTGAGCAGCTGCGCCTGGAAAGCTTCTCCCTCTCGGTGTCCGACCCTGCCGAGGCCGTCCGACGAGCACGCGACGCGGCGTGGACGGATGCAGTGGACCGGGCCCGGCAGCTTGCCGAGGCCTCCGGCACCCGGCTGGGCGAGGTGCTCTCGGTGGACGAAGGATCGTTGCCCTCTCCCCTGCCATCGCCGGTGTTCGCGCGGGCGGCCCTGGCCGGTGGCGGGGCCGGAGTGCAGCCAGGCGAGGAGGAAGTGACGGTATCGGTGGCGGTCCGCTGGGCCATCGCCTGAACCGTTTCGCACCACCCCCTTGAAGTTGATTCGAACATATGTTCGAATACTTGCATGAGATGGGACGCACAGGCACTCCAACCGGCATTGGTGGATGATGCCACTGCCCCGGCTGCCGCCCCGCTACTGCCGATGGCAGGCCTGCTGCGTTCCATCTCAACGCCCGAGTTTGCGGGAATCACCTTTCATGAGGTCACCGCGAAATCGGTGCTCAACAAGGTCCCGCCTCAGTCGACCATGCCGTTCGGCTGGACCATCAACCCTTACCGGGGTTGCAGTCACGCCTGCGTGTATTGCTTCGCGAGGAAGAGCCACAGCTATCTGGACTTCGACTCGGGCCTCGACTTCGATTCGCAGGTGGTCGTCAAGGTCAACGCGGCACAGGTGCTGCGGGCCGAGCTCGGCCGGGCATCGTGGAGACACGAACACGTGGCGCTGGGCACCAACACCGACCCGTATCAGAGGGCTGAAGGCCGATATCAGCTCATGCCGGGCATCATCGAAGCGCTTGCCTCCTCCGGCACGCCTTTCTCCATCCTGACCAAGGGGACACTTCTGTCCCGGGACATCCCCCTGCTCCAGGAGGCGGCCCAGTCGGTGCCGGTCGGGCTGGGCATCTCGCTGGCCATGATGGACGAGGATCTCCAAGCGGCCATCGAACCCGGGACTCCGGGGCCGCGAGCCCGGCTGCGTCTGGTGTCCCGGCTCCGCGAGGCGGGCCTGCCGTGCGGCGTCATGGCGATGCCCATTCTGCCGTATCTGAGCGATTCCGATGAGGCGCTGGATTCCCTCTTCGCTTCGCTCGCGGCGGCGGGAGCCACCGGTGTGACGGCTGGGGCCCTGTACCTGCGCCCGGGGACCCGGGAATGGTTCATGGCATGGCTGGCCCGGAATCACCCGGCGTTGGTCGGAAAGTACCGGCGGCTCTACAACGGCCCCAAGGGCCCCGGTTCCTACGCTGACCCGGGATACCGGAAGTGGCTGGCCCAGCGGGTGGCGTTCTTCAAACGACGGCACGGCTTCCCGCCGTCCGCTGCTTTCGCTCATGAGGAGCTGCAGCGGGATTCCGGTACCGAGTTCCATCCTGACCCTCGCGTCGAAGAGGCCCGCTATCCGCAAGGGAGCATGCCCGACCGGCGAGGCCCTGAGGGCGCGGAGCCCCGCAAGTTCACCTCGGAGAGCGGGCACCGCTTGTCAGGATCCGCTCGCCGCCTTCACGACGGCGGCCACGATCGGGAAGTCCGCAGGAATCCACGGCAAGGCGTTCAGGGCGCTCTCTTCTAGGCTCACCCAGCGAAGTTCGTCGTGGTCTTCCAGAGGCTGAGGCGTGCCGCTGACCAGCTCGGCGAGCCAGACCCTCATGACGGCCTTCTCGTTCAGAACCCAGCCATCCGCTGTACCGGATCGCACTTCTGCGCCGAGGCGCACCGACACTCCGAGTTCCTCACTCAGTTCTCGATGCAAGGCGCTTTCCGCCTGTTCACCCTCCTCGACCTTGCCACCAGGGAACTCCCAAAGACCGGCAAGAGCCTCTGGTGCGGTCCGCCGCGCGCAGAGCAGTTTGCGAGGGCGCTCCAGGGAATCAAGGATGGCCGCTCCCACGACCAGGCGCTGCACAGAACTCATGGGTCCTAAGTCTAGGTGGCGAGGGGCCCGGACGTGGGCCCACGGTGGCGAGCGACCCGGTGAACGTCTCCGACGGCTTTCCGAGCGGTTCTTTCACCGGAAATAGCACAAAAGCCTCTGACGTTGAGACAATGGACAACGCATGGTCCCGATGTCGTGATCACTCCCCCTCAAACCCCAGCCAAGGACTCTCTCTGTGACCACCACCGAATCGACCGGTACCGCGGCTGCCCGCACCCCGATCTCCACCCGCGCACTCACCCTGGCCGTCGTCTCGCTGGCCCTGGGCGGATTCGCGATCGGCACGGTCGAGTTCGCCATGATGGGTCTGCTGAAAGAGGTCGAGCACGGCCTCCACCTCACGACGCCGCAAGCGGGCACCTTGATTTCGGCGTACGCCCTCGGCGTCTGCGTGGGTGCTCCACTGCTCGCGGCCTTCGGCGCACGTCTTCCCCGGAAGCGACTGGCCATCGGGCTCATGGTCTTCTACGCACTGGCCAACGCCTCAAGCATGCTGGCCTCCAGCTACGGGGCCATGGCGCTTTCCCGCTTCATCTCCGGCCTGCCGCACGGCGCCTACTTCGGCATCGCGGCGGTGATCGCGGCATCCCTGGTTCCGGCCACCAAGCGCGGCTGGGCCATCTCCATGGTGATGACGGGACTGACCGTCGCCAACGTCATCGGCGTGCCCTTCGCCACCTGGCTCGGGCAGAACTTCGGCTGGCAGCTCCTCTTCGCCCTCGTCTCCGGGATCGCCCTCCTGAGTGCCGTGGCCATCATCCTCTTCGTCCCCTTCGAGCCGGCCACCCCGGGTGCCAGCATCCGACGTGAGCTCGGCGCCCTCAAGCGCATCCAGGTCTGGATGGCCCTCCTGACGGGCATGATCGGCTTCGGCGGCTTCTTCGCGACGTACACGTACATCTCTCACACCATGACCGAGGTGACCCACCTTCCCGAGGTGTTCATCCCCTTGGTGGTGGCGATCTACGGCCTGGGCATGGTGGTCGGTACCCTGATCGGCGGACGTCTCGCAGACAAGTCAGTCATGGGCGCCATCTATCGCGCCTTGGTTCTGATCGCGATCGCTCTCGCGGTCTACTTCTTCGCCGTGCAGTGGGCGCCGACCGCACTGCTCATGGTCTTCGTCGTCGGGGGCATCGGATCCCTGCTGACCACGCCCCTGCAGACCCGCCTCCTGGACGCGTCACCGGATGCTCCCAGCCTGGCCTCGTCCCTGAACCACGCCGCACTCAACGTGGGCAATGCCATCGGCGCGTTCCTCGGCGGCGTCGTCATCGCCCTCGGCTTCGGCTATGCGGCGCCCGCTCTGGTCGGCGCCGTACTGGCGCTCCTCGGCCTCGCCATCGCCTTGCTGAGTGGCCGTCTCGAGCGCCGGTTCCCGGTGAACCCTGCGCCGCACCACGACGTCGTTCAGCACTGATGTCCGGCATCGGATGAACGGAAGGAGGGGAAGACCTGATGGTCGTCCCCTCCTTCGTCTCACTGCGCCGCCGCAGTTTCTCGCTGCTCAGCCGCGATAGATGTCCGGCTCCAGGTAGATGACCCTGGCCGACGGGACGGCGTCGCGGATCCGCACCTCGGCGCTGTCGATGGCTTCTGCGATGGCCCGGCCCGTGGCCCCCTCCGGGACACTGAACTTCGCCGCCACAAGAAGCTCTTCGGGTCCCAGGTGCAGCGTCTTGAGGTGGATGATCCTGGTGCCGTCCTCCTGAATCGCCGTCTCGATCGCAGCGATATCGGCTTTGGTGGCCGACTCGCCGATCAAGAGAGACTTGGTCTCCAGCGCCAGGATGATGGCGATCGCCACCAGGAGGAGCCCGATCATCGCGGTGCCGAACGCGTCCCAGATGCCGTTCCCCGTCACAAGGGTCATGGAGACACCGAAGAGGGCGAAGACCAGACCGATCAGCGCACCGAAGTCCTCCAGAAGGATCACCGGGAGCTCTGGCTGCTTGGCATTGCGGACGAACGGGATCCATCCCTGCTTGCCTCGCGTGTGATTGGCCTCGCGGATGGCCGTACGGAAGGAGAACCCTTCAGCGACGATCGCCCCGAGCAACACGGCCAGGGGAACCCACCAGAAGGGACCTTCGATGCCGTGCGGATCATGGAACTTCTCGTACGCCTCATAGAGGGCGAACAGCCCACCCACGCTGAACAGCACGATCGAAACGATGAAGGCGTAGATGTATCGTTCCCTCCCGTAGCCGAAGGGATGTTCGGAGTCCGCCGCCCGCCGTGAACGTTTCCCTCCGAGCAGCAGAAGGATCTGATTGCCGGAATCCGCCACGGAGTGGATGGCCTCGGCGAGCATCGAGCTGCTGAAGGTGAAGGCGTAGGCCACGAACTTCATCGCAGCGATGGACAGATTGGCCGTCAATGCGGCCACTACGGCTTTGGTTCCGCCACTTGCGGACATGATTCCCCTTGAAAACACAGAAGTGAGACGTTGTCACGTCCAAGGGTAATGCCCACCGGAGCCGTCCGCGGGGCGTTGATGTCGCAGCGGCGGACGTACCTCGGAATCAGGTGTTCACCGCGCTGTTCAGCGTCGCTGGGCCCGGGCGCTGGCGTAGAGGCAGACAGTTGCCGCGGTGCCGAGATTCAGGCTCTCAGCGGAGCCGTAGACGGGGACGGCCACACGGTGATCGGCCAAGGAGATCTCCTCCTCGGAGAGCCCTTGAGCTTCGTTCCCGAAGAACCAGGCGGTTGCTGCCGCAAGATCATATGAATCGCCGCTCCCCGTCGCCGAGCCGGCGGCGTCGTCGGTCGTCGATTTCTCAGCTGCGCCGAGCCTCCGGCCCGCGCTGGCGTCCTGCAGAGCATCCAGGTCCAGAGTGCCGTATCCGTCTGCAGCCAGAATGCCGATGCCCCGCCCGGCGCATTCAGCAGCGAGTTCGGCGACGTCCACGCCGGTCACCACCGGAAGATGGAACAGTGAGCCCGCCGTGGACCGCACAGCCTTGGGGTTGTAGATGTCCACGCTGGAACCCGAGTAGATCACGGCATCCGCGCCGGCCGCATCGGCGGCACGCAGCACGGTTCCGGCATTGCCGGGGTCTCGGACCTGGCACAGCACCGCGAGAAGCCGCGGGCCGGCGTCGAGCACCTCGCTCAGCGGGCGGTGCAGAAAACGGCACACGGCCACAACGCCCTGCGGGTTGACTGTGTCCGCCATCGCGGAGAGCACCTCATCGGTGGCGAGCCGGGTCTGCACGCCTGGAGCGCCCTCGGCGAGCTCCGGGTACCGATCCAGACAGGCCTGACTGGCGTACAGCTCGGTGACCAGCCCCTCCTCACCGCGCGAGAGCCGCTCGCGATGAGCCACCAGGGCTTCGCGGACGGATTGTGGCCCCTCAGCAAGGAACATTCCCCGCTTCAGACGCGCCGAGCGCCCCGCAAGCCGGGCCACGTCTCTCACCCGGTCGGCCCGGGGATTGGACATGAGGAAGGCTTGGGGGCGCTCAGAAAAACTCACGCTGTGAAGGACTTAGTTCTTCGGGGCGGAGGTGTCAGCCGGCAGGGCGTCCTTGGCGAGCTTCACCAGAGCGGCGAAGGTGGCGGCGTCGGAAACGGCCAGCTCGGCGAGCATGCGGCGGTCGACCTCGACCTCAGCGGCCTTCAGGCCCTGGATCAGACGGTTGTAGGTCAGGCCGTTAGCGCGGGACGCAGCGTTGATGCGCTGGATCCACAGGCGGCGGAAGTCGCCCTTACGCTTGCGGCGGTCGCCGTAGCTGTAGACGAACGAGTGGAGCAGCTGCTCCTTGGCCTTGCGGTACAGGCGCGAACGCTGCCCGCGGTAACCCTTGGCGCGCTCAAGAACAACCCGACGCTTCTTCTGGGCGTTGACCGCCCGCTTCACACGTGCCACGTGCGTACTCCTTCAATCATGGCCCGCTGCGCTCCTCCTGGAGGCGCAGGCTCTAAGTGGTTGGCCGTCCGGCCGGGAAGTGGAACTTAGATGCCCAGCATCTTCTTGATGACCTTGGCTTCGCCCTTGCTGACGATCTTGTCGCCAGCCAGACGGCGGGTCAGGGTGCTGGGCTTGTGCTCCAGGTAGTGGCGACGGTTGGCCTGCTGGCGCTTCAGCTTGCCGGTACCGGTGAGCTTGAAGCGCTTCTTGGCACCACTGTGGGTCTTCATCTTCGGCATGGGAACCGATCTCCTTACGTTGCCACAGGCTCTTACGGGCCTGCGAATCACATTCCGACGTCCCTGACGGGACGCCATGGGGCTTGCCGTCCGGACGCCCCTCCCGCAGGAGGTCCACCCGGACGAACGAGTGGTGGTCTAGTTGGCCTTGCGTGCCGCCGGCTTGGGGGCACCCGGCTTGGGGGCCGCCTTCGGCACGGCAGGCTTCGGTGCTCCAGCAGGCTTCGGCGCCGCCGCAGCCTTAGGGGCCGCAGCCGGCTTCGGAGCAGCTGCCGCTTTCGGGGCAGCCGCGGCCTTCGGTGCAGGCGCAGCTTTCGGTGCGGCCTTGGGCGCCGCAGCCGAAGCGGGTGCGCTCTCCTGCTTCGCTTCAGGTGCCTGCTCGACGACGGGCGCCTCGGCCTCGGGGGCTGCGGGAGCCTCCGGCGCGGTCACCTCGTTGTCCTGAGGAGCCTCGGCAGGAGCCTCCTCAACCGAAACGACGTCGGCCGACATGGCTTCGCTCTGCTTCAGAGCCTCAGCCAGCTGCTCCCCCAGATTGTTGCTCAGCGGGGTCGCGCTGTCGGTATCGACCCGATCGCCTTCGGCGCGGGCCTTGGCCTCGTTCTGGGCCTTCGCTTCGGCACGCTGTGCCGCACGACGCGCCTCTGCCTTGGCTTCAGCCTTGTTCTTGAGCGGACCGATCACCATGACCATGTTTCGGCCGTCGATGCGAGGAGTGGACTCCACGACACCGACCTCGGCGACGTCCTCAGCGAAACGCTGCAGGAGACGGATACCCATCTCGGGACGCTGCTGCTCACGACCGCGGAACTGGATCATGGCCTTGACCTTGTCACCCGCTCCGAGGAAGCGCAGCGCATGGCCTCGCTTGGTCTCGTAGTCGTGCTTGTCGATCTTCAGGCGGAAACGGATTTCCTTCAGAACCGTGTTGGTCTGGTTCTTCCGGGCCTCGCGAGCCTTGACGGCGGCTTCGTACTTGTACTTGCCGAAGTCCATCAGCTTGCAGACAGGCGGTTTGGCCTGAGGCGCAACCTCAACGAGATCAAGGTCGGATTCCGCGGCCAGACGGAGGGCGTCCTCGATACGGACGATACCCACCTGCTCACCTGCAGGGCCGACCAACCGCACCTCGGGGACGCGGATACGCTCATTGATACGTGGATCGCTAATGTTGTAGCTCCTGTTGCTCGTTGCCTTGGTCCACTGGCAATGAGAAAGGCCTCCTCTTGCCAGCGCAAGTGGAGGCCTCAGAAGGACTGAGCCGGGTACGCATCCCTGTATCCGTGACGCCATGAGGCGCTCCGGTTCCAGGACCAGCGTCCGATTCTGACCCGGCGACCTTTGGTGTCCTGGTGCATCAGGCTGAAAACCTGACACGGACGGCGGTCGACGCGGGTGGGAGAAAGCTCCACTTGCAAACTAGGAATAAATCTTACACGACATCGGCACAGCAACGCCACACGCCGTGCCTGCGTCGGCGCGGCGCCGTGTTACGACTGCCAGTGAGTCTGTGCCAAGCTTAAACATTGTGAGTAGCTTTGAACAGACGGACGGCAGCACCGCCCAGGAGAACATCAGCACGGACCACACCCGTGACATCGCAGAGGTTCCCGCGGTGGAGGTCATCTCCACCGCCGCGGTGCACCTCATGAGCGCCGCAGCCGTCAAGCTGGGGCTGGCCGACGGCCCCGACGCCGAAGAGCTGAAGGACCTTGATGAGGCGCGTAAGCTCATCACCGCCCTGGCGGGTTTCATCACCGCCGCGGCCCCGGAAATCGGCTCGCAGCACGCCGGCCCGTTGCGCGACGGCCTGCGCACCCTGCAGCTCGCCTTCCGCGAAGCCTCGAGCATCAAGGACGAGCCGGGCAAGGGCCCCGGTGAGAAGTTCACCGGCCCGGTCAGCTGACCACATCGACCCATACGACGACGGCGGGGCGTCACCTTCACCGGTGACGCCCCGCCGTCGTCGTACCCGGCTCACCCGCACCACTCCCGAAGCAAGCCGCCCCAGCCAGTCCCCGCCCATCCCTCACACCGGGCCCGCCCCACGCCGAGTCCGCTATTGGGGGTGTGAGTCAGCTACCCGGGGTAGCTGACTCACACCCCCAATAGCGGACTCGGCAAACACGGAACACGCACAGGAGCAGCCAAGCCCTTGCCGCCCGGCGAAATGGGACATACTCATCACGTGCACCGGATCCGGTCGGACAGCGACGGTCCGGTCCACGACGTGCGGGGAACACGTCGTCACCCGAAATCGCCATACCGTGAGGACCTGACATGAGTGCACTCCGAGGACAGAAGCTCTATCCGGGGGCCAGGGCGCGGCTCCTCCTCGGTGCCGAATTCCTCGGGCAGTGCCAGCAGTACTCGGCCACCCTCATCATCCCGTTGCACCTGGTCCTGAGCCTGCACCAGGGGTTCGTCATCGCGGCTTCGGCGTTCCTGCTTTACTCCGTCGGCTCCACACTGTCCGGCATTGTGCTCAGTCGCTTCAGCAGCAAGCGGAGCCTACGAGCCTTGGTCATCATCTCCACTATCAGCCAAGCCGCCATCTGGGGCGTCTCCCCGCTGTTCCCGGGATTCTGGTTCCTCCCGCTCGTCGCGGTAGCCGGATTCACCGGTATCCCCTTGCTTCACACCGCTCATCGATCTCTGGATCTCATCGCGGGTCAGGAGCGACTCTTGGAGTCGCACCATCGGCAGACCCTCGTGGGCGGGCTGGGTGCGATCCTGGGATCGATCGGAGTACCACTGCTCATCGCTTCCAGCAGCACGGCAACCGTGCTCCAGTGCGTCGCCGGACTCTCCTTCATCACGGGCTCATTGCTGCTCGTGGCAGGGTCGACCATCCTTGGACGGAAGCACCCGGATTTCGGAACCGCTGCAGAGGAAAAGCCCGGCCTCGATGACGCATCGGAGAGGGAGCAGTTCCGGGCGCACCCGTCGTATCCGAGAACGGCTGTCCTGGGCACGGCTGTTCTGATCGGAGGCCTGCTGCTCAACGGCACCGAGCTGACGATAGTGGCGGTGCTCGTGTCCGGCGATCACATCCTGAGCCTTGGCCTCGTCCTGATCTGCTGGACCGCTTCAGCGGTGCTCGGGTCCCTCAGTTACCGGTTCATGACCCGCCAGATTCCGCTTCCGGTGCTACTGCTGGGCCTGGGGTTGCTGAACATCCCTCTGATCTTCGCCGACGGCGCGATTTCTCTGATGGCCCTGTGCGTTCTGCCCTCATTCTTCGGGTCGGTGCTCTACTCCACGGTCATGAACCAAACGGCGTCGTGCTTCGCCGGACCGACTCAGACGTTCGCCCTGAGGGTCGTCCAAGGGCAATGGACCATCGGACTCGCCTTCGGCCCGCTCATGGTCAGTCTCCTCGTCGAAGGCATCCACGGGCTGCCTCGCACGACCGGGTTCCTCCTGTGCGCCCTGGTCGGCGTCGTCGCTGCCGCACAAGTCCATTCCAGATCGGGGTGGGCCGACAACGCGGTAGCCGCCCGTCGAGCCACTGACGAGGATTCAATCAGCTGACAACACCCGTCCAGGCCGGCCAGATCTCCCAGCCCACTCCCCACCCATCCCCCACACCGGGCCCACCCCACGCCGAGTCCGCTATTGGGGGCGTGAGTCAGCTATCCCGGGTAGCTGACTCACACCCCCAATAGCGGACTCGGCGGGCCGGTACGTGTGCAGATGACGTTGGCCGGCCTGCAACCGCCGGGAGGGGCTTCCGGGACGGTTCCTAGGCCGCGGTGAGACGCCGCTTCAAGGCTCTGGCGCCCATCGCGACAAGTACCAGGAGCACCCCGGCGACGCCGATCGCGACGAAACCCGCCCAGGGGCCGATCACGTCGATGAAGACTCCTGTCAGAGGCGAGCCGAGCGCCGTTCCGGCCGTCAGGAATGAGCCGTACCAGCCCATCGCCTCGCCGCGCCGCCGTTCGTCGACCAGTTCCGCGACGTACTCCGACGCCGAGGACAACACCGGCGCGCACAGGAACCCTGGGAGATTGGACAGCAGCGCCAGAGACCAGGTGTCCTGCGCGAACCCCATCGGAATGGTCAGCAGGGCCATCGCCAGCAGTAAGAGCATCGGAGAGACCTTGCGCTTCATGGCGCCGTAGACCAGGCCTCCCACCATCGAGGAAGCGCACCAGAAGAAGAACACGATGCCGAGCTCCGCTTCATGGCCGTGCCCCCGGAGCAGACCCACCACGGAGACGTCCGTCCCGCTCAGCACCAGGCCCGCACCCGCAGCGGTCAGGAACACCGCCAGCAACGTCCCATTGAGCCACGAGAAGGTCGCGCGCAGGCGCGACGGCGATGCCACTGTGGTGGCGCTGGACTGCAGAGAAACCGTCTCCAGGAGCTCACCCGCAGCACCCTGCGGATTGCCGGCCGCCGTGTCCGCGACGGCATGCTCGGCCGCCTCGCACTCGGCGGTCAGGCGGTCCTGCTCCTCTTGTCGGCTCTCCTCAGCGGGGCTCCGGGTCGGCGGGTTCATCCACACCAGGAAGAGCCCTGCTCCGGCCGTCAGCCAGCCGACCAGGGTGAGTCCCCAGACGGTGGACCAGGTGGTCGCGAGCACCGCGGCCACCGCCGGGCCGATCATGAAGACCAGTTCGGTGGCGATGGAATCCAGTGCGTAGGCGGTGCGCATCCGGTCGTCGTGGACCAGCACCCCGAGGGACTGCCGGATGACACTGAAGATCGGCAGGCTGAAAGCGCCACCCACCAAGGCCAGCGGCAGAATCCATTCATAGGACACATGCGGCAGCACCGACCAGATGATCGCCTCAGAGATGATCGAGGGGATCAAGGCCACCCTCAGGCCGGCGATATCCACACGTCGCCCACGCCATGGCGCACCCACCGCGATGCCGATGGTGAAGAGAGCTGCCGCGGTCCCGGCTGCGGCGAAGCCCTTGCCGAGAGTCAGCACGATGTGCAATGTCAGCAGGATGCCGGACGCCGAGTGCGGGATACGGGCGATCATGCCCACCAGCAACAGCCAACGGACATCCCGCTCCGCCAACAGTTCCTTGTATCGGGTGAAATTCACCGGCCTGGTCCTTCGTGCGAGTCGTGTCCGGACGTCCCCTGCGGAACGCCCGTCCCACGTCGGCGAGGGCCCGGTTCTGGCTAGGGAAACACGGACGCCGACGGGGAATCAGTCATGGAAAAGGGTCACTTTGACCTCGATCGAGTCAACGCCCTCAGCAAGTCTTTCATTTCCGGCCCAGTCCTGCTGCAAGGTGGACACCAATGCACTGAGCTGGGCCGATTCCAGGCCGGGTCGCAGAGCCAGCTCGACACAGAGCTCTGGGCCGATACCGCCGCCCGGCACCTCGAGACCCTGCGCGTCCTGGGAGTGAACCCCCGAGCCACGGCGCACCCTGATGTCGCCCACTTCCGGGTGGCCCGCGGCGCTGGCCCGGAATGCCTGCGCAACCTCCGGATCCTGGTAGGACGGAATCCAGCGTTTCTGCTGGGCCAGAGCCCACAGTGGGGCCCTGCGGACCACGAACGTGAACTCCCCGGCCGGATCCAGCACCATGAGCTGCGCCCGCTCCGATACGGCAGACAGGGCCGCCCGGGCCGCATAACTCGCCACCGGACGGGCTTCCGGGTGCCAGGCCTCCAGGGCGGCGGCCGAGCTGAAGACGGGGAGCGCCATCCGGCCGTCGGGAGCCTTGATGGTGACCAGGGCCATGTCGGCCTGCTTGTCCGCGTGCAGGCCGTCGTGGCCTTCGGCTTCCTCCGCCAGCTGAGCAACGATCGGGATGAAGACGCGGGCTTTGGACAAGGCCGCCAGCACCGCGTCCTCTCCCCCGACACCGTCCCTCAGCGCACGGAGAGCGCCCGCCAGTTCCGGGTTCGCCTCGCCGTCGTCGTGCTCGAAGTTGTGGATGTGGGCGTCATCGCCTTCCAGCGACCGCCCCGCCCAGGGCGTGCCCGCTGAATCGGTGGAACCGCCCGCTCCGGCCAGTGCCGCCGCGATATGACCGGGAAGCTCGCGCTTTTCCGTCATCCTTGCCTCAGCGCCGTCCGGCCACGTCGAGGGCCTCGGGAAGAGTGAATGCACCCGAGTAGAGCGCCTTCCCCACGATCGCGCCTTCGACTCCCAGAGGAACCAGAGCACGCAGAGCGGACAGATCCTCAAGGCTGGAGATTCCTCCGGACGCCACGACCGGCTTCCCGGTCTTGTCGACCATTTGGCGCAGCAGTTCGACGTTCGGCCCCTGCAGGGTCCCGTCCTTGGTCACGTCGGTGACGACGTACCGCGCGCATCCGGCATCCTCGAGCCGCGCCAGCACCTCCCAGAGATCGCCGCCCTCTTTGGTCCAGCCGCGGCCGGCCAGGGTGGTTCCCCGGACATCGAGTCCGACGGCGATACGGTCGCCGAAGCGCTCGATCGCGCGGGCGGTCCACTCGGGATCCTCCAGGGCGGCCGTACCCAGGTTGACCCGGGCGACGCCGAGGTCCACCAGGGCTCGCTCCAGGCTCGCGTCATCCCGCAGACCGCCAGAGAGCTCCACCTTGAGTTCGAGGGAGTCGACGACCTCCTTGAGGATGGCCGCGTTGTCCCCCCGGCCGAATGCCGCATCGAGATCCACCAGATGCACCCATTCGGCACCCTGCTGCTGCCAGTTGAGCGCCGCTTCCAACGGCGTGCCATAGCTCGTCTCGCTGCCGGCTTCGCCTTGAACCAGGCGCACGGCCTGACCGTTGACGACGTCGACGGCGGGCAGGAGTTCGAGGATAGGGGCCTCGGTCTGAGTCATGATCCCTCCAGGGACGGTGCGCCTATTTGGCGTCGAAAGTGAACAGGAACGCGGCCACCAATGCCATGGCGGCCAGCACGAAGAAAGCGATGATCAGCCAGCGCGGCTTCTTCTGCTGAATGAAGGAGATGCCTCCACCGATCAGCAGTCCGCCGAGGCCCATCAGGAGAATCGACCACATCAGGCGACCGTCCTTCCTGCAACCGGGCGCAACGAGGAGACCCAATTGCGCAGCAGCCGCGCCCCGGCCTCACCGGACTTTTCGGGGTGGAACTGCGTGGCGCACAACGGCCCGTTCTCCACAGCGGCGATGAAGGGGGCACCGTGTTCGGACCAGGTGACCTTCGGCGGCGTCATATGAGGCTGCGTGACGTCGAAGTCCCACTGCTGCACGCCGTAGGAATGCACGAAGTAGAAACGTTCCTCCTCCACCCCGTCGAAGAGCACACTGCCCTCCGGGGCTTTCACGGTGTTCCAGCCCATATGGGGCACCACCTCCGCGGGAAGGAGTTCGACCGTGCCCGGCCACTCCCCCATGCCTTCGGACTCGACGCCGTGCTCCACGCCCTTCTCGAAGAGGACCTGCAGTCCGACGCAGATGGCCAGCACAGGGCGTCCACCGGCGACGCGACGTCCGATCAGACGGATCGCGTCGACGTCCTTGAGCTCCTTCATCACGGTGGCATAGGCACCGACCCCGGGCACCACGAGTCCGTCCGCATTCAGAACATCTTCAGTCTTCGAACTGAGGATCACCTCTGCGCCGGCGGCCTCGAGGGCGCGGACGGCCGAACGGACATTCCCTGAACCGTAGTCCAGCACCGTGACGGTCGGTTTGCCCTCGGGGCTGTCCGGCCTCAGGCCCGTGTGGGCGTCCCGGACCGCACCCTGGTCCACGGACTGAGCCGGAGTGCGCTCGGCGCTCACAGCGCACCCTTGGTGGAGGGAATGCCTTCAACCCGGGGGTCCGGTTCGACTGCCGCGCGCAAGGCCCTGGCGAAAGCCTTGAACTGGGCCTCCACGATGTGGTGCGGATCCCTGCCACGCAGGACGTCCATGTGCAGGCAGATTCCCGCGTGCAGGGTGATGGCCTCGAAGACGTGCCGGGTCAGGGAGCCGGTGAAGTGTCCACCGATCAGGTGGTACTCCTGACCGGCCGGCTCACCGTCGTGCACCAGATACGGGCGGCCGGAAACGTCGACGACGGCGCGCGCCAGCGCCTCGTCGAGCGGCACCGTGGCGTCGCCGAAGCGACGGATCCCGGCCTTGTCCCCGAGCGCGCGCTTGAGCACCTCACCGAAAGTGATCGCCACATCCTCCACCGTGTGGTGGGCATCGATGTGGGTGTCTCCGGTGGCCCGGACCGTGAGGTCGATGAGCGAGTGCTTGCACAATGCGTTCAGCATATGGTCGTAGAAGGGCACGGTGGTGCTGATGTCGGCGACACCGGTGCCGTCCAGATCGATACTGACGAAGACGCTCGACTCACTCGTCGTCCGCTCCATGGTGGCGGTGCGGGGCGTGGCCGCTGCGCTCATGCTGATGCTCCTTGGTGTTCGCGCTGATGAAATTCAAGTGTGCCGCCGGGCACGAGGGACCGACCCGGATCAGCTCCGGCCCAGCAGTTCCCGCAGGCGGTTCAGGAAGGCGGTCGTCTCTGCTTCGGTACCTGCGGTGACCCGCAGATGCCCCGGGATTCCGACATCGCGGATCAGGACCCCGGCGTCGAGCAGGCCCTGCCAGATCGCGGCCGGGTCATCCAGCCCCCCGAAGAATACATAGTTGGAATCCGAGGCCGCCGGTTTCAGTCCCAGAGCCTGCAGCTCCGTCACGATCCTGTCCCTCTGGACCTTGATGTCTTCGACATCCGCCATCAGAAGCTCCCGGTTCTCCAGAGCCGCCAATGCCGTCGCCTGGGTGATGGCGGAGAGGTGATACGGGAGGCGAACCAGACGGAGAGCATCGGTCACCTCCGGGGCGGCCGCAAGATAGCCGAGCCGTGCACCGGCCAGGGCAAACGCCTTGCTCATGGTTCGGCTGACGACCAGGCGTTCCCGCCCGGGAAGAAGGCTCAGGGCGCTCGGCGTGCCCTCGTGAGCGAACTCGTGGTAGGCCTCATCCACGATGACTATCGTCTGGCTCGCCTCACCGGCTTCGTAGACGGCTTCCACCACGTCCAGCTCGAGCTTGGTGCCGGTCGGGTTGTTGGGCGAGCAGAGGAAGACCAGCTGAGGCGCGAGGTCCCGGACCTGTCGGGCGGCCGACTCCGCGGCCAGCTCGAAATCCCCGTCACGTTCCCCCTTGAGGTAGCCCGTGTCGGTCCCGCTGGCCAGCAGCGGGTACATCGAGTAGGTGGGAGGGAATCCGAGCGCGGTCCGACCGGGACCGCCGAACGCCTGGAGAATCTGCTGGAGCACTTCATTGGAGCCATTGGCAGCCCAGATGTTCTCCGGAGTCAGGCCATGCCCGAGATACTCGGCGAGAGCGGAACGCAGACGGGTGAACTCCCGGTCCGGATACCGATTGAGAGTGGTGGCCGCCTCGGTCACCGCTGCACTGATCGCCTCGACAACGGGAGCAGGCACGCCATGGGTGTTCTCATTGACGTTCAGAAGAACGGGCACATCGATCTGCGGTGCACCGTAAGGGCTGATCCCCCTGAGATTCTCACGCAAGGGGAGCTTTGCCAGGCGTTCCAGTTGTTCGCTCACCCATACAGTCTAGTTTGAGCAGTTCCGATGCCTGGAATTGTTGCTCCCCCGCCATCACAAAGCACTCAGCGGCGCTCGGCCCCCGCTCGGAATGTCACAGCCCGCTGCCGCAGCGTCGGAGCGGACCGCCGGACTGCTTCGCGGCACATCGCCGAAGAAGAGTGCCGAAGAAGCTGGTCAAGCTCTAAGCCGGCCGCCGAAGAAGCCCGTCAACGAACCGGGGCGGTTCAGCGCCACGGACCGATCACTTGGACGGAATGAACAGATCCTGACCGGCCTTCAGCTGCGAGGCGTCCAGACCGTTGAGGCTGGCGATCTCCCCGACGACGTCGCGAGGATCCCTGCCCGGTGCGACGCGCTCGGCGATGTTCCACAGCGTGTCCCCCGGCTGAACGACGATGGTTGCCATCTGCCGAGTGGAATCGGAGGAGTCACTCGCCTTGGCCGGCGACAGAAGCGCTCCCAGCGCGAGGGTGAGCAGCGTGGCGAGCAGCAGCGCAGCGGGGAGCCCGAAGAATACGAACCTTCCGCGTCGGGTCAGACGCATACGCGGAGCAAGCTGGGCCACGTTCGGCATGACAACCTGTGCAGACATTTCTCTTCCTCGCTTCCACCCGCCCTGCGGGCTTCCATCCCGCCATCAGTGGATCTTCGTTCGATCACCCGATGCCGTTCATCCAGCCGTGTTCGAACATGTATTCGAACCCTGTTGAATCTATTATTAGGACACAGCTACGAACACTGTCAAGACTCGCTAGAACAAATGTTTGATTCGAACGCCCCGCTCGCCTAGCGTTGGGATCAGGATGTTCGCTGCTGGACCAAGCACATCAAACGGGACTGACAAAAATTTCAGTCCCTGGGGAAAGTCCCAGGGAACTCGGTTCCGGACCGCCTTCCAGCGGCCCGGCAGGCAGCAGACGAGCACCCGGCACCGCGGGATTCCGACGCCGAAGGCGCGCCGGAGTGACGCGATGCGGGAATGACAAGGGACGCAATCGGTTCCGGCCCTCGGGGTCCGGACCGGCGACGCAAGGGAGTGAGAATGGCCAGGACCTCATCGAACGGGCCCGCACAGACCAAGCCGACAGTCAGCCGCGGCCTCACTCCTCGGCAGAAGAAGATCCTCGAGACCATCCAGCGCTCGGTGGAGTCCAATGGCTATCCGCCGTCCATGCGGGAGATCGGCGACACCGTCGGACTCGCCAGCCTGTCCAGCGTGACCCATCAGCTCAGTCAGCTGGAACGCCTCGGGTACATCCGCAGGGACCCCAAGCGGCCCCGCGCCATGGAGATCCTGATCCCGCTCACGTTGGAGACCTCGGCGCGGCCGCAAGCGCCGTCGCCCGAAAGATCCCTCTCGGTCGTCGCAGAGTTGAGCACGGCCTCGGATGCGGCGATGGTGCCGCTCGTCGGCCGGATCGCGGCCGGCGGTCCCATCCTCGCCGATCAGCAGGTGGAGGACGTCATGCCGCTGCCCCGGCAACTCGTGGGCCACGGCGAGCTCTTCATGCTCAAGGTGGCCGGTGACTCCATGATCGACGCCGCCATCTGTGACGGCGACTGGGTGGTCGTCCGGCGGCAGAACACGGCGGAGAACGGCGACATCGTGGCCGCTCTCCTCGACGACGAGGCGACCGTGAAGACCTTCCGGCAACGCGACGGCCACACCTGGCTTCTGCCGCAGAACACCCAGTACGAGCCCATCCTCGGCGATCACGCGACCGTCATGGGCAAGGTGGTATCGGTGCTGCGCTCCCTCTGAGCAGGCACCCTCTCAGAGGTGCATCAGCCGGTTTCACCGGGAATCAGAACGACCGGGTGGCTCTCGCCACCCGGTCGTTTCGCGTCACGAGGTCGACGCGGTCGCCAGCCTGCTGAGTGCGGACAGCACCACGGCACGGTCCACGGTCGCCCAGAACGGCGGGAGCGTGGACCGGATGAACCCGCCATAACGTTCGGTGGCGAGCCGGGAATCCAGAACAGCCACGACCCCCTTGTCCGCAGTGGAGCGGATCAGGCGGCCGGCCCCCTGGGCCATCTTGATGGCCGCGCTGCTGGCGGAAACGGCCATGAAGCCATTGCCCCCGTTCTGCGCCACGGCCCGGGACCGTGCGGTGTTGAGCGGGTCGTCAGGACGAGGGAACGGAATCCTGTCCATGATGACCAGACGGCAGGAGTCGCCCGGTACGTCGACACCCTGCCAGAGTGTGAGGGTGCCGAAGAGACAGCTGTCCCGGTCCTGCGCGAATTCGTCGATCAGGGAGCTCATGGTCGCCTCCCCTTGGCAGAGCACCGGCACGTCCACGCGCTCCCGCACATATTCCGCCGCTTCCTCCGCCGCACGCCGCGAGGAGAAAAGCCCCAGCGCTCCCCCATTGGACGCCTTGATGAGATCCACGACCTCATCCAACGCTTCCGACGAGATGCCGCGGCCGGGTTTGGGCAGGTGACGTGCCACATACAGCATGCCCTGGCGCGGGTAGTCGAACGGGGAACCCACATCCACCCCGGTCCAATCGGGTGCCCCAGGACCCCTGAGCCCGACCTCACCGGCCGCCTGCTCGAACGCGGCGCCGATCGCGAGGGTCGCCGAGGTCAGGATCGCGGTATGCCCGTCGAACAGTCCATCACGCAGCTTCATCGCCACACTCAACGGGGCGACCGTTACAGTGGCCGGCGCATCGTCCTCGGCCGGCCGGTAACCGGCGCCGGGTTCGAACGTGCCGCTGCGGGTCAGCCAGACCACCTCCTGGCGTTCGGCCGCGACCAGGAGCCGCTCGCTGACCTCGAGAAGCTGTGTCAGACGGGACCTGGCGGCCTGGAGCGCACCATCCGGAGACTGCCCCTGCTCGGGCTTCGAATCCGACAAGGCGGCTCGGCACGCCTCGCGCACGGCGTCGATCGCCAGAGCCAAAGGCTCCTCAGGCCCGCGCGGCAGAAGACCCGTGGACAGTAACCCGAGCTCGGCCTCCAGACCCCGTGCGGACGCATCCAGGGCATCGACGTCGATATGGGCGTGACGCCGCGCGGCCCGTGCCGCCGCGGTCACCATGGCCTCCGACAGCTGTCCGGTGACGGCGCCCGTCACCCGGTCCTGAAGCTCATGCGCCTCGTCGACCACCACGACGTCGTACTCGGGCAGCACGGCGACACCTTCGAAGGCGTTGATCGCCAGCATGGCGTGATTGGTGACGATGACATCGGACTCCGCCGCGACCGCGCGCGCACGCTCGCTGAAACACTCCTCCGACATGGGGCACTTCTGCGGGCCGAGGCATTCGAGAGCGGTCACCGAGACCTGACGCCAGGCCCGTTCGGAGACACCGGGGGTCAATTCGTCCCGGTCCCCCGAATCGGTTTCCTGAGCCCACTCACGCAGTCGCAGGATTTCACGGCCCAGCTGAGTGCCCGGCCCGCTGCCCAGGCTCGGGCCGGTGCTGGAACTGAAAAGCGCCCCGTCACCGCCCATGCCGAAGAGCTGGTCCTCGGCCGGATCCTCCTCCGGGAATCCTCCGGCCACCTTGTGCATGCAGAGATAGTTGGAACGGCCCTTGACCAGCGCCGTACGGACCGGACGCGGGAGTTCGGGGTCGAGCGCCTTGAGCAGGCGTGGCAGATCCCGGCCCATGATCTGCGCCTGGAGGGCGAGCGTGGCCGTCGAAATCACGGCACGGTTGCCATTGCGCATCGCATCATCGAGCACCGGCACCAGATACCCCAGTGACTTGCCCGTCCCCGTCCCGGCCTGGACCAGCAGATGACGCTGCTCCTCCAGGGCGGTGGCGACCTGCCGGACCATCTCGTGCTGACCGGGGCGGCTCTGGCCACCCATCCCGCCGACGGCGGTGTCCAGGAGGGACAGCGCCCGCTCGACGGCGGGCGTGTCCCTCCCGGTCTCCTGCTCTTTGGACGCCTCACTCATGGATGACGAACTGCTCCAGTTCTGCTGCCAGGGACTTACGGACGATGACGCTCACTCGGCTTCCTTCTCCGAGATGTTCGATCGAAAGAATCTCCGACTCCCCCTCGTGCAGCTTGCTCAGCACATCGCCACGCTGGTACGGGACCAGAATCTCCAGCCGGACATCGGGCCGCGGAATGGAACGGCTGACCTCTTCCAGCAGTTCCGGGATCCCGGCACCCGTGCGAGCGGAGACGACCATGGTGCGCGGCTCCCGCTGACGGATCCTCTCCAGCACGAAGGGATCCGCGGCATCGGCCTTGTTCAGCACGATGATCTCCGGCACCTTTCGTGCGTCCACCTCGGTGAACACGGTCCGGACGGCGGCGATCTGGCCTTCCGGATCCGGGTGGGAGGCATCGACGACGTGAAGGATCAGATCAGCGTCCGCGACCTCTTCCAGCGTCGAACGGAATGCTTCCACCAACTGCGTCGGCAGCGAACGGACGAAGCCCACGGTATCCGCGAGCGTGTAGGTGATGCCGTCAGGCGTCTGAGCCCGGCGGACCGTGGGATCCAGGGTGGCGAACAGCGCGTTCTCCACCAGGACGCCCGCATCCGTCAGACGGTTGAGCAAGGACGACTTCCCGGCGTTGGTGTAACCGGCGATCGCGACCGACGGCACCTCGTTCCGCTTGCGATTGGCGCGTTTGGCCTCCCGGGCGGGTTTCATGCCCTCGATCTCCTTGCGGAGCTTGGCCATGCGGTTGCGGATCTTCCGGCGGTCCAGTTCGATCTTGGTCTCGCCGGGACCACGAGACCCCATGCCCGCGCCGCCGCTGCCGACCTGGCCGCCGGCCTGCCGGGACATCGATTCGCCCCAGCCGCGCAAGCGCGGCAGCAGGTACTCGAGCTGCGCCAGTTCCACCTGGGCCTTGCCCTCGCGGCTCTTGGCATGCTGGGCGAAGATGTCCAGAATCAGCGAGGTGCGGTCGATGACCTTCACCTTGACGATGTCTTCCAGAGCACGACGCTGGGACGGCGCCAGCTCTGAATCCACCACCACGGTGTCCGCGCCGGTGGCCATCACGATGTCCCGAAGCTCCAGAGCCTTGCCCGAACCCAGGAAGGTCCCGGGGTCCGGCTTGGCGCGCTTCTGCACGAGACCGTCCAGAACTTCGGAACCGGCCGTCTCAGCCAGTGCGGCGAGCTCCCGCAGGGAGTTCTCCGCATCGGCCAAGGTGCCTTCAGTCCAGAGCCCTGCAAGCACCACGCGCTCCAGGCGCAGCTGCCGGTACTCGACTTCGGTGACGTCTTCGAGCTCCGTGGAGAGCCCGGCGGTGCGGCGCAGGGCACGGCGTTCCGCCAGTTCCTGCTGCTCGCCGTCGAACTCGCTGTGTTCTTTCTCCAGCACCGACAGCGCCTGGGCTTTTCCGCCCAGCACACGGCCGCGGTCGGTCCCGGAGTCGGCCTGTTCGGTGGCCAGGATGCGCTCGATGACGGCTTGCATCTCCTCCGGGCTCAACTCGGAACCGGAATGAGTGTTTTCAGTCATGGTCTCCCTCAAAGCGTTCAGTCCCATGCTAGTCGGCTGCTCCGACATCGTGGGACGGGATGGGAAGGGGTGCGTCAGGGATCTGAAGTCGTCTCCGGAGCGTCGAGGTGATCTCACCGCAGAGAGGGATTCCTGTCATACCGCACCGCCAGGGTCTGGTTTGCGGAGGTCTACCGGCGCGGGGCGTGGTCCGGGAATCCTCAACAGAGGTTCTCGGTCGCGGGCCGGGACACGATTACAGGAAAGACAGCATCCATCCATGATAGCAGGCGGGACGAGGCCCTCGGACGAGCGGCCATGGCAGGCCGGGTCCCCGGCCAACCGGGCTCGCACCGGGCGTCTCACACATTAGGCTTGAATCCATGGAGTCCGCACACTATTTCAGCAGCGAGCCCGCCGGCGAGTTCGTCCGGAAGGACCTCCGGGTACATCTCGACGGTCAGGACCGCTCACTCCGGACGTCCACGGGCATCTTCAACCCTGATGGTGTCGACAAGGGCACGGCCGTGCTGCTGGCCGGGGCCCCGGAACCCGCCGCCGACGGTTCTTTCCTCGACATCGGCTGCGGATGGGGACCGATCGCCCTGACCCTCGCGCTCAAGTCACCGGCCGCACACGTCACCGCGGTGGACGTCAATCAGCGCTGTGTGGCCCTGACCCAGGAGAACGCCGGCCTGCTCGGCCTGGGCAACGTCACGGCGGTCCGTCCCGAGGATGTGGACCCTGCGCTCGGTTTCGATCTGATCTGGTCCAACCCACCGATCCGGATCGGCAAGAACGAACTGCACGAGCTGTTGCTGCACTGGCTTCCCCGGCTCACTCCGGGCGGCGAGGCCTACCTGGTGGTTCAGAAGAACCTCGGCTCTGATTCGCTGCAGAAGTGGCTGGCCGACGCTCTCCCCGCAGACTTCGGCGTATCCCGTTTCTCGACGGCGAAATCCTTCCGCATCCTGCACGTCCAGCGCGCACGCTGAGCGCCGGCTACGCCAGAGTGCCCCGCGCGACCAGGACGGCGGGGCCGCTGAGGACGACGTGCTCGCCGTCGTCGGAGGCCGGAAGGAAGGTCACCCCGACGACGCCGCCGGGCACGGCCACCTGCCACTGGGCGGGAGCGCTCGTGCCGGCCCAGTAGCGGATCGCCGCCGCAGCGGCGCAGGCTCCGGTGCCGCAGGACTGGGTCTCCCCCACGCCGCGCTCATGGACGCGCAGGGTGATGTGCCCGACGCCGTCCTGCACGAGAGGCTCGGAAGGAACCACGAACTCGACATTGGTGCCGTTAGGCGGCAGCGGATGGACCGTGGGGACCTCAGTGAGCGGCAGGGCCTCGAGTTCATCGAGACCGGCCAGCGCGAGAACGGTGTGCGGATTGCCCATCGTGATGGAAAGAGCCGGGCGTTCTCCTTCAAGGCCCCGGGTGGTGACGATTGAATCCATGGCCCGTTCGGCCGCCTCCGCCGGGTGGATGAACCCCCACGGGCCCATGTCGACGGCGTAGCCGCCAGGCACGCGCGTGACGACCTTCACGCCGCCCCTGGTGCCGATCTTCAGGCTCCCGCCCTCCGGCAGTTCCACGAGGGACGACTCCAGGAGGAAGTGGACGAAGACCCGCACCCCGTTGCCGCACATCTCCGCGATCGAGCCGTCATTGTTGCGGTAGTCCATGAACCATTCGGCCTCGGGCTCAAGCTCCTGAAGGACCCGGCCCTCGGCCAGAAGATGGGACGGTACGGCCCGGATCAGGCCGTCGGAGCCGATCCCCTGGTGACGATCGCAAAGCACCGCCACCTGCTCCGCACTGAAATCCCGCTCACCTTCGGGGTCGGCCACGAGCACGAAGTCATTGCCCGTTCCGTGGCCCTTGGCGAAGTCCAGTCCCCGGAGCCCGGGAAGAAGGGAGGAGGCCTGCGCGGCGAGGGTTTCAGTCATGCTCCAAGGGTATCGTGCACGCGTGTTCCAGCAATTCCGGGTCGGCCCAGTCGAGCCAATGGATTCTCGGATCCGCCCGGAACCAGGTGAGCTGTCGCCGGGCGAACTTGCGCGTGGCGACGACGGTGTCCGCCACCGCTTCCGCCTCGCTCATCAGGCCGTCCTGGGCCGCAAGGAACTGCGCATAGCCGATCGCGCGTCCCGCGGTCTTGCCGTCTCTGAGTCCCTGAGCGTCCAGGCGACGCACCTCATCGGCCAGCCCGTGATCCACCATGCGGTGCACACGCAACGCCAATCGCTCCTTCAAGAGCTCCCGGTCAGCTTCCAGACCGATCTGGATCGCAGGCTCAAGGTACTGCCGCTGAGGCATGAAAGAACCGAAAGAACGACCCGTAACCTCCCACACCTCCAGGGCACGGATCACCCGGCGTTCATCCTGCAACCGCTCTGCGCTGATCGGGTCGACAGCGTGCAGCCGTTCCCGTAGCGGTGCCAAGCCGCGCTCAGCGGCTTCGGATTCGAGACGTCGGCGGACCGCGGCGTCCGTGCCCGGGAACTCGAGCACGTCCAGCGCGGCACGGAGGTAAAGGCCGGAGCCACCCACCAGGATGGGGACCCGTCCTCTGTCCCTGATCTGCCTGATGAGCTCGCGCGCCTCGGCCTGGAAGTCCGCGACGCTGGCTTCTTCCGTGACGTCCAGGACATCCAGCAGGTGATGCGGGACGCCCCGCCTTTCGGCCTCACTCAGTTTCGCGGTCCCGATGTCCATGCCACGGTAGAACTGCATCGCATCGGCATTGATGATCTCGCCGTTCAAGCGCTCTGCGAGCCCCAGGCCCAGTTCGGACTTGCCGGTCCCGGTAGCTCCGACGACGGCGAGCACCGGGAGCAGCGCAGCCTCACGCATCGCAACCGCCATCCGGTTCGGAGGCACCCCTGCCCCTGCCGTGCGTGGTGTCCAGGGTCATCGAACGGGGGCCGGCAGCTTGGGCATGCCGAGCAGCACGCCCTTGCCTGGCACGGTCCCAGCGGTGCCCGGTCCGGGCACACCGCAGGACTCCGCCTGCGAACGGTCCCAGGCATCTCCTGCCCGTGAGCGGCGCACGGTGTACTCCTCCGGCGACCCCGGGTCGGCGACCAGATGGAAAGCCGCAGCCTCAGTGATCGTGACCGTCACGAGATCGCCCGGACGCGGCGTCTCGGCTCCCTCAGGAACACTGAAGTGGACCAAGCGCTGGTCCTTGGAACGGCCGCTGAGCCGGTGCGTCTGTTCAGCCTTGCGGCCGCTCTGGGCGGTCACCAGGACCTCCACTTCCCGGCCCACCTGCTTGGCGTTCTCCTCGGCAGCGATCCGGTCCTGCAACGCGACCAGACGCTCGTATCGTTCCTGCACCACCGCCTTGGGAAGCTGTTCCGGGAGCTCCGCCGCCGGGGTCCCTGGACGCTTGGAGTACTGGAAGGTGAATGCGGTGGCGAACCGCGACTGCTCCACCACGTCGAGGGTCGCTTGGAAGTCCTCTTCGGTCTCCCCGGGGAAGCCGACGATGATGTCTGTCGAGATCGCAGCGTTCGGGATGCGTTCACGGACCTTGTCCAGAATGCCGAGGAAGCGCGTGGAACGGTAGGAACGGCGCATGTCCTTGAGCACCTTGTCGGAGCCGGATTGCAGCGGCATGTGCAGCTGGGGCATCACATTGGGTGTCTCGGCCATCGCGTCGATGACATCGTCGGTGAATGCTGCGGGATGCGGACTGGTGAAACGCACCCGTTCCAGGCCCTCGATCTGGCCACAGGCCCGCAGCAGCTTGCTGAACGCCTGCCGGTCACCGAATTCGACGCCATAGGAGTTCACGTTCTGACCGAGCAAGGTGACCTCGATGGCGCCGTCGTCCACCAAAGCCTGGATCTCCGCAAGGATCTCCCCCGGTCGCCTGTCGCGTTCCTTGCCCCTGAGGGAGGGCACGATGCAGAAAGTACAGGTGTTGTTGCATCCGACACTGATGGACACCCACCCGGAGTAGACCGAGTCCCGTTTCGTCGGCAGCGTCGATGGAAAGACGTCGAGTGATTCGAGGATCTCCAGCTGCGCAGCGGAGTTGTGCCGGGCCCTTTCGAGCAGCGCCGGCAGAGAACCGACGTTGTGCGTTCCGAACACCGCGTCGACCCAGGGCGCCTTCTGCAGGATCGTCTCGCGGTCCTTCTGGGCGAGGCACCCGCCCACTGCGATCTGGAGCTCCGGATTCTTCTCCTTGAGGGGCGCAAGCTGGCCGAGGTGGCCGTAGAGCTTGTTGTCCGCGTTCTCGCGCACGGCGCAGGTGTTGAACACGATCACATCGGCCAGCCCCTCCGTCACGGGGACCATTCCCGCGTCCTCCAGAAGGCCCGACATCCTCTCAGAGTCGTGAACGTTCATCTGACAGCCGAAGGTCCTCACCTGATAGGTGCGCGGACTCGACGACGGCGCGGCACCGGGATCCTGGACGTCGGAATCCAAAGTGTCGGAATCCTGGGCACCGGGAACAGCTGAGGACGGGGAAGGGATGGTCATGCTCACCTTTCAAGGGTACCGGCCCGGCTGGGCGCCCGCAGGGCGGGGTGGGCAGCCTCAGCGCTCGTCTTCCCAGCTTTCGCTTCCGCCATTGAGTGCTTCAGCGACGACGCCGAACGCCTGCCCCGGCGAGTGCCCCTTGCGCACGAGCATGGCCACCAACCGGCGGGTGTGCTTGTCGCGTTCTTTCCGGTCGAGAGCAGCGCAATCCACACGGGCGAGTTTGCGCGCCACGAGATACCGGGCCGAGTCACGTTCGCTGTCCGCGCTCAGTTGTTCGAGAGCGTGCTCGATCAGCGGTTCCGCGACGCCTTTGTCTCGCAGCTCCCGGCGCAGCGTGGCTGAGCCGAGGTGACGGTTCTCGGCCCGGCTCCGTACCCACAGCGCGGCGAATTCAGCATCATCGATGAGCTTGAGTTCTTCGAAGCGGTCCAGAACGATCTTGGCTGCGTCCTCGGACACTTCCCGGTCCTTGAGTTTCCGGGCCAGCTGATGCCGGGTCCGCGGCCCCGCACTCAACTGCCGGAGCACGATGGTACGGGCCACCGAGACAGGGTCAGCGTCCCGGTCCTCTTCCGCTGCGGGAACCTCTGCTACGGCGACCTCTGCCGCGTCAGAGATCACCGTCTCCTCACGCACCCTGCCCCTATCGGGAGCCCGGGCGGGTTCACGGTCATCCCGCCGAACTTCCGCTTCCCCTGAGGTCCACGGCAGGGACTCGCGGGCCGGACCACTCGGCCGATTCAGCCCGGAAGCGGGCCGGAGCCCCGGTATCTGCATACCGAGGCTCCTGGATACCGCGTCCTGAGGTCCGGACCGGTCGTCAGAGTCCGTCAACGGCCTTCAGCTTCGGGTCTTCGTCCTCGGCGGCCATCGCGCTCTGACCGACGCCCAGCTTCTCCTTGATCAAACGCTCCAGCTCATCGGCGAGATCTGGGTTGTCCCGCAGGAACCGACGCGAGTTCTCCATGCCCTGGCCGAGCTGATCGCCGTCATAGGTGTACCAGGAACCGGACTTCTTGACGATGCCGTGCTCCACGCCCATGTCGATGATGCCTCCCTCACGGGAGATGCCCTGACCGTAGATGATGTCGAACTCGGCGGTCTTGAAGGGCGGGGCCATCTTGTTCTTGACGATCTTGACCTTGGTCCGGTTGCCCACGGAATCCGCACCCTCCTTGAGGGTCTGGATCCTGCGGACGTCGATGCGCACGGAAGCGTAGAACTTCAGCGCCTTACCACCGGTAGTGGTCTCGGGAGAACCGAAGAAGACGCCGATCTTCTCACGCAGCTGGTTGATGAAGATGGCGGTGGTCTTGGTCTGGTTCAGACGGCCCGTGATCTTACGGAGCGCCTGGCTCATGAGGCGCGCCTGGAGACCGACATGGCTGTCGCCCATCTCGCCTTCGATTTCGGCACGTGGCACCAGGGCGGCCACGGAGTCGATGACGATGATGTCCAGGGCGCCCGAGGACACCAGCATGTCCATGATCTCCAGCGCCTGTTCACCGGTGTCCGGCTGGGAGACCAGGAGAGCATCGGTGTCCACGCCGAGCTTCGCCGCGTACTCGGGATCCAGGGCGTGCTCGGCGTCGATGAAGGCCGCGAGGCCGCCACTGCGCTGGGCGTTGGCCACGGCGTGCAGTGCCACGGTCGTCTTACCCGAGGACTCCGGACCGTAGATCTCGACGACCCTGCCACGCGGCAGGCCTCCGATACCCAGAGCCACATCCATCGCGATGGAACCCGTGGGGATCACTTCGATGGGCGCCCGGGTGTCGTCACCCAGACGCATGATGGAACCCTTGCCGAACTGCTTGTCGATCTGGGCGAGTGCCGCCTCAAGCGCCTTGGCCCGATCCGGTGCTGCTGCCGCCATGACATACCCCTTGCTTCATGCGCGGCCACGGGGCCGCGACGATGATGACCTGAGTCCTGAACAGCCCCGGGCGGTCACCCGAGGACTTCACTGTCGAGAATAGGAGCGAGGACTGACAAAAAATTCGCCAGGCCACCCTATGTGGACAATCAGACCGCGTTTTTCTCTGAGAAAAGCGTAACCCCATTCGAACAACTATTCGAATACCCGGACGGCGTGTTGCCGCCCTCGTGTCGGCTCAGTCGCGTTTGGCGGCCTTGGGATCCTTGCCCAGCCGGCGTTCCTGAGGAATGTCCTGGGCGTCACAGATGGCGATCCATACGGACCGGAGGTCACGGCCTTCGGCAATGGCCTGCTGGGCCGTCCGGCTGCCCAGCTCACGCAGCGCGAGGCTGCCGGCCAGATGATGGGCATAGGCCGTGCCGAACTCGTCTTCCATCAACTGCCAGAACTGGGATCGTCGCACCCGTCCACCTTCTCACGCCCGAGGACCGCGCCCCGTCCGGTGGGTCCGGAATCCACCGGATGGGCCGCTCCGTAGAATGGACTCATGAGCACAGCCGCACCCACCGGTCCCGGAGACGAGGGAGCGCCCGCCCCCGAGAGCGGAGCGGACACCCCGGCCGGCGATTCCCTCGATGAGGCGATCCACGCCGTCGAGCATCAGATGAGCCTGCTGTGGCGGCGTGGCCGCGCCGTCTCCTTGCGGCTCTCCCGGCAGGTTCACCCCGACATGGACCCGTCGGCCTACGGGCTGCTCTCGATCCTGCGCCGCCAAGGACCGATCCGCCTGACGGAGCTCGCCGCTCTCATCGGGGTCGGGAAGCCGACGGTCAGCCGCCAGATCACCTTCCTCATGGGCCTCGGCCTGGTCTCCAAGGATGCCGACCCGCTCGATGGCCGCGCACAGTTGCTGCAACTGACCCCGGAGGGCGAAGCCACCATGGCCCGGGTGCAGGATGCGCGACGGGAGATCTTCCGGCAGCGCCTGGGCGAATGGGACACCACGGAGCTTGGAGCGCTGGCGGCCAACCTCGGCAAACTCAACAGCCTTTACGAGCGCGACGGGCTCTGAGCCGCACCGGAAACGGCGGAGGCCCCGGCGGTGCGAATGCACCACCGGGGCCTCTCGATGTCCGGGGCCGTTCTCAGCGGCTTCCGACGAGTTCCAGTTCGTCGCCCAGACCGTGTCCGTAACGCTGAGCGAAATCCTGAGGAAGGGTATCCGGAACGGCGAGGCCTTCAGCCACAGCCACCCGGTCACTGACCTCGCGGAGCATGCTGGAAAGGGGAACATCCAAGGCGGAGCAGATCGAGGAGAGCAACTCCGAGGAGGCTTCCTTCTGACCGCGTTCGACCTCGCTCAGGTACCCAAGCGACACTCGGGCGCTGTGCGAGACTTCCCGCAAAGTGCGTCCCTGGCGCTGACGGACATCACGGAGGACATCACCGATCTCGTGACGCAGGACAACCATCTTGCGCTCCTTCGCTTCGTGCTGTGCCGGATCGAGGAGGCCCACATCCTTCCAGCGGACCACGCCGTTCACGGATACGGGCTGCTTCACCATGTGTATCGCTTGCTCCTTCATGCAGACCTTGGGTCTGTTTTCATCCTATGGCCACCACCGGTGTGGTGGCGACACTAAAGTAACTTCCGGCCACCGGCTTTTGTTCCCCTGGGCTCATTTCCCAGGCAACTCACGGAGAGCACTCAGTAAGTGCACGACGGCGGCGCGCACCGCCGCCTCACGGATCTGCGGGCGTCCGCCCACGAAGTGATGGGCATGAGCGACACTTCCTGAGGCGTCCGCGACACCGATGTAGACCGTGCCGACGGGCTTGCCATCGTGTGCATCCGGGCCGGCCACCCCCGTGGTGCTCACCGCCAGGTCCGCGCCGCACGCGACCCGCGCTCCCGCCGCCATGGCCCGCGCCACGTCCGCGTCCACCGAACCCCGCTCCGCCAGAAGTTCCGCCGAGACGCCCAGGAGATCGCGTTTGACGTCGTTGTGGTACGAGACCACGCCCCCACGGAGCGTCCCCGAAGCACCGGGCACATCGGCCAGCCGCGCCGCTACCAGACCTGCGGTGAGCGATTCGGCCGTCGCCACCGTCACCCCGAGCGAGAGTGCCGACTCCACGGCGTCGCGAACCGCCTGCTCCACGGCAGGGCCTGCAGCACTCCCCCGCTCAGTCACGGGAACCCGCCCGGATCAGCCGGATCGATTGCAGGATGTACTGCAGGCCGGTCACCAGGGTCACCGCCACCGTCGCAAGCAGGAGGATGAAAGCGACCACTCCGAGCCACTGCCACTGCGCCGTGAACGGCAGCAGGTAGAGGAACAGCACCACGGTCTGCAGGACCGTCTTGATCTTTCCACCGCTCGAGGCCGGGATGACTCCGTACCGGATCACGACCAGGCGCAAAAGGGTGATTCCCCATTCACGGATCAGGATGATCAGCGTCGCCCACCACGGGATCTGTCCGAGCACGGAGAGGATCACGAACGCCGTACCGGTCAGGAGCTTGTCGGCGATCGGGTCCGCGATCTTGCCGAAGTCGGTGATCAGGCCTCGGGCCCGCGCGATGTCACCGTCCAGCTTGTCCGTGTACATGGCGACCACGAACACGGCCAGCGCCGCCCAGCGCCACGGCCCCTGGGCCCCGTCGTCGGCCAGGAGGAACCAGGCGAAGAAAGGGACCAGGACGATCCGCAGCATGGTCAGGATGTTGGGCAGGTTCCAGACCTGCGAGGAGGAGGGGCTGCTCACCTTCCCAAGGCTACCGCCCGGTGAGCTGCCAGGCGTCCTCTCCACCCTCGTCGTCGTCATCATCGCCGTAGTCCGACGCCTGCGCGCGGGAGTCCAGATCCTGCTGGACGAGGTCCACGCCGTAGTCGCCCATCTGATGGTTTGCATTCGCATTGTCCGCCAGAGCCTGGGACTGGTCGTCCGGCACCGCCGGGACCTCGTCTCCACGGATGGTGGCCAGCACTGCGGCGAGCCCGTCCGGCTTGACCAGCACGTCACGTGCCTTGGAACCCTCAGACGGGCCGACAACGCCACGCGACTCCATGAGGTCCATCAGGCGACCTGCCTTGGCGAAACCCACGCGGAGCTTACGCTGCAGCATCGAGGTGGACCCGAACTGGGTCGTGACCACCAGCTCAGTGGCCTGCAGCAGCAGGTCCAGATCGTCCCCGATGTCGTCGTCGATCTGCTTCTTCGGCGCCTCGACCGCCACATCCTCGCGGTAGCTGACCTGCAGCTGGCCCTTGACGTGTTCGACGACCTTGTGGATCTCCGACTCGCTGACCCAGGCACCTTGGACACGCATCGGCTTGGAAGCGCCCATGGGCAGGAAGAGCGCGTCACCCTGTCCGATGAGCTTTTCGGCCCCCGGCTGGTCCAGGACCACGCGGGAATCGGTCACCGAGGAGGTCGCGAACGCCATACGGGACGGCACGTTGGCCTTGATCAGACCCGTCACCACGTCCACGGAGGGCCGCTGGGTGGCCAGCACCAAGTGGATGCCGGCCGCACGGGCCAGCTGCGTGATGCGGACGATCGAGTCCTCGACGTCGCGGGGGGCGACCATCATGAGGTCGGCCAGCTCGTCCACGATCACCAGCAGATAGGGGTACGGCTTGATGACGCGCTTGGAATCCGGTGGAGGCACCACCTTGCCGGCACGGACGGCCTTGTTGAAGTCATCGATGTGCTTGTACCCGTAGTTGGCCAGATCGTCGTAGCGGGCATCCATCTCCCGGACCACCCACTGGAGGGCCTCCGCAGCCTTCTTGGGGTTCGTGATGATCGGGGTGATCAGGTGGGGCACGCCTTCATAGGCGGTGAGCTCCACGCGCTTCGGGTCCACCATGACCATGCGGACTTCGTCGGGAGTGGAACGCATGAGGATCGAGGTGATCATCGAGTTCACGAAGGACGATTTACCGGCACCCGTGGCACCGGCGACCAGCATGTGAGGCATCTTGGCGAGGTTGGCCACCACGAACCCGCCCTCGACATCCTTGCCGACACCCATGACCATCGGGTGCTCCGTGCGTCGTGCGTTCTGGCTCCGGAGTACATCGCCCAGCGAAACCGTCTCGCGGTCCGTGTTCGGGATCTCGATGCCGATCGCGCTCTTGCCCGGAATGGGGCTCAGGATGCGCACATCGGAACTCGCCACTGCGTAGGAGATGTTCTTCGACAGCGCCGTGACGCGCTCCACCTTGGTGCCCGGGGCGAGCTCGATCTCATAGCGGGTGACGGTCGGCCCACGGCTGAATCCGGTCACGGCCGCATCCACATTGAACTGCTGAAGCGTGTCGGTGAGAGCGGCGACGACGGCGTCGTTGGCCTCGGTGCGCTCCTTCGGAACGGTGCCGGCCACCAGGGAGTCGGCGTTGGGCAGGGTGTACGTCACGTCCCCTGCCAGGGAGAGCTGCTCCGTGCGCTGCGGAATCGGGGCCGGCATGGGGGCCTTCTGGGCCTCCACATTGAAGACAGGAGCCGCCTGGACGGCGGGCAGAGCCTGCGTCGCCGTGTCGTCAGGGTTCGGCTCCTGACCCAGGCCCTGGCGCTCCTTGATCTTCTCCCGTGCCACCTCCGCCTGAGTGGGGCGCCGCACGCCCGGCGGGACGACAGGGGCCGCGAGTGCTTTGGGAAGCGCCTCGACGACGGCGGTCGCGGCCTCGGCGTCGTCGACCACCGCATGCTCGAAGGCCTCGTCGCCCGCGTAGCCGTCCACGGAGCGCCCGTCCTCATCCTTGTCCTTGCCGAACAGCCGCTTCTTACGTGCGGCCTTGACCGGCTTCCGGTCGTGTTCGTACAGGTAGCTGCGGTCGTGGGCGTCCGCCCCCTCGTCCTGCCGCAGGTCCATGCCCATCAGATGCTCATAGGCGTCGCGGATCCTGCGCGGAATGGCGGTGAACGGCGTCGCGGTCACGATGAGGAGCGAGGTGAAGGCCAGGAACGCGTACAGCACCAGGGGAAGTGCGGCATGCACAGCCGCCAAGGGAGAGGCCACCAGGAACCCGACCATGCCGCCCGCGCGACGCACACCGTCGAAACCGTCGAACGGACTGGGCTGCCCACCGATCACGTGGGCCAGACCGGAACCGGCCACGGTCATGATGATGAACCCGATGCCGATCCGGTTGTTGCCGCGAGTGTCCTCCGGGTGGCGGAAAAGCCTGACGCCGCAGACCGCCAGCATGAGCGGCAGAAGGTACGTCATCCAGCCGAAGGTGCCGTTGACCACGGAAGAGACGATCGTCGGCAGCCAACCGCTCAGACCCCACCAGGCGAAGGTGGCGATGAAGACCGCCAGCAGAAGATTGAAGAGCGCGGCGCCGTCGCGCCGGAGGTCCGGGTCCATCCCGCTGACGTCCCGTCCGATCCTGCGCACCCCCGCGCCGACGGCATGGGCCAGGCCCAGATATGCTCCCGCCAGGGCACGGATCAGCCAGGGCTGCTCAGCGGCTCCGGCGTTCTGATGCCGGGCCGCTGCCGACTTCGAGGTTCCGCTCCGACTGGTGGTGGAACGGCCCGAAGAACCGGTGCTTTTGCTTTTCGTGGTGCCTTTTGGCGCAGAAGGGGTACGAGTCGCCATGCTCCAACGCTAACGCAGAAGGGTCTCCAAACCGCGGATTTCCGGCTCTTCCAGGACCTCGTCGGCTCTCCTGGGCGCCATGACCGGCGAAATCCACGTTAAACGACGGTGGACCCCGCCGGAATCGGCAGGGTCCACCTCAATCCGGCTGACCGGAAGAACGTCTGAGACTCAGGCTTCCAGGACCACCGGGATGATCATCGGGCGACGGCGCAGCTTACGGTTCACCCAGGTGCCGATGACCCGGCGTACCACCTGCTGCAACTGGTGGGTGGTGTGGTCCTTGCGGTCCGCCACTGCCTCTTCCAGTGCTGCGTTGATCTTGGGAATGATCTCCTTGAACACGTCATCATCCTCGGCGACGCCGCGGGCATGGATCTCGGGGCCCGAGACCACCTTGCCGGTGCTGCGGTTGATGACCGTGATGATGGAGATGAATCCTTCGTCGCCGAGGACTCGGCGATCCTTCAGATCGGCATCCGTGATCTCGCCGACACTGGAGCCGTCGACGTAGACGAACCCGACCTCGACCTGGCCCACGATGTTCGCGAGGCCGTCGTGCAGATCCACGACCGTGCCGTTGTCGGCCAGGACGATGTTCTCCGTGGGGACGCCGGACTCCTCCGCGATCTTGCCGTTGGCGATCAGGTGCCGGGTCTCGCCGTGCACCGGCATCGCGTTCACCGGCTCGAGGATGTTGTAGCAGTACAGCAGCTCGCCCGCGGCGGCGTGGCCGGAGACGTGCACCTTGGCGTTGCCCTTGTGGATCACATCCGCGCCGAGCTTCAGCAGGCCGTTGATGACACGGAACACGGAGTTCTCATTGCCCGGGATGAGGCTGGAGGCCAGGATCACCGTGTCGCCCTGGCCGACGGAGACGCGGTGGTCGCCGTTCGCCATGCGCGACAGTGCGGCCATCGGCTCGCCCTGCGAACCTGTCGACATCAGGACGATCTTCTCGTCCGGCACCTTGTCGATGTTCTTGATGTCCACCAGGATGCCCTCTGGCACCTCCAGGTAGCCGAGCTTCGCGGCGATCTGCATGTTGCGCACCATGGAGCGGCCCACGAAGGCCACGGAGCGCCCGTGTTTGGCCGCGGCGTCGAGCACCTGCTGCACGCGATGCACGTGCGAGGAGAAGGATGCGACGATGATGCGCTTCTTGGCCTGGCCGAAGACCCGGTCCAGGGTGGGGCCGATCTCCTTCTCCGCGGTGGTGAAACCGGGGACCTCCGCGTTGGTGGAGTCGGACATGAACAGGTCCACGCCCTCCTCGCCGAGGCGGGCGAAGTGACGGAGGTCCGTGATGCGGCCGTCCATCGGCAGCTGATCCATCTTGAAGTCGCCGGTGTGCAGCACGGTGCCGCCCGCGGTGCGGATGAACACCGCCAGGGCGTCCGGAATGGAGTGGTTCACGGCCACGAACTCGCAGTTGAACGGTCCGAACTGCTCTACCTGGCCTTCTTCCACCACCAAGGTGTAAGGGCGGATGCGGTGCTCGACCAGCTTGGCCTCGACGAGCGCCAGCGTCAGCTGAGAACCGACCAGGGGGATGTCCTTGCGCAGGCGCAGGAGATACGGCACGGCACCGATGTGGTCCTCGTGACCGTGGGTGAGCACGACGGCGAGGATGTCATCCACACGGTCTTCGATGTAGCTGAAGTCCGGGAGGATGAGATCGACACCGGGCTGGGTCTCCTCCGGGAAGAGCACACCGCAATCCACGATGAGGAGCTTGCCGCCGATCTCGAAGACGGCCATGTTCCGACCCACCTCACCGAGTCCGCCGAGCGGCACGATGCGAAGGGTGTCCTTCGCCAGGGCCGGAGGCGTGGTGAGGTGGTCAAAAGCAAGTTGGGTCATTTCAGGCTACTTTCCGGCGGCAACCGCACGGATTCCAGGATGTTCTACCCCAGGACCCATGTGGCCTCCGCCAAGTCTTCACGGATGATGGCTTGCTCGGCATCGTCCAGCTGCACCAAGGGCAGCCGGACACGCGAGTTGGGCAGGACGTTCTGCCACTGAAGAATCTGTTTGGCCGATACCGCGCCCTGGGCGCGGGTCATGGTGGCGCGGACCACGGGCTCCAACTCGAAGTTGAGCGCACGGGCCGTCGCAAGGTCGTTCGCTGCGACCGCGTCGACGAGGGCCCGGAACTTGGCAGTGGCCACGTGCGTGGTAACACCTACGAGACCGACGGCGCCCAGTGCCATCCATTCCAGAGTCAGCCCGTCGTCGCCGGAGTAGAAGACCAGATCGGTCTCACGCATGACGCGGGTGGCCGACGCGAAATTGGCCTTGGCGTCCTTCACCGCGACGATGTTCCGGTGCTCGGACAGCCGGATCATGGTCTCGGGGGCGATCTCCACGGAGGAGCGGCCCGGGATGTCGTAGAGCATCACCGGCAGGTCGGTGGAGTCGGCCACGGCTTCGAAGTGGGCCCGGATGCCGGCCTGGCTGGGCTTGTTGTAGTACGGGGTGACGACCAGCAGCGCATCCACGCCCAGGTCCGCCGCCCGTCGGGAAAGCTGGATCGAGTGGGCCGTGTCATTGGTGCCCGTACCCGCGATGATCACGGCGCGGTCTCCCACGGCCTCCTTGACCGCCCGGAACATGCCGAGGTTCTCCTCGTCGGTCAGCGTGGAGGTCTCGCCGGTGGTGCCGGTGACGACCAGGCCGTCGCAGCCGTTGTCGACCAGGTGCTCCGCCAGTTCGGCTGCCTTCTGATAGTCGACTGCGCCGTCGTCGGTGAACGGTGTGACCATGGCGGTCAGGAGGGTTCCGAGCTGAGGGGCGCGCGTGACAGAAGAAGCCATGAAAGTAGGTTATCGCGAATCCGTCATACGGCTGCAACCGGCGGTGCATGACGCGTCATGCACCGCCCTCCAGCGGATTCAGCCTTTCCGGAACAGGCCGACGGCGTCCCGCATCGCGGCGCGCGCCCGACGGCGGTCCCCCGCGGCGTCGTAGGCGCAGCTGAGCCGGAACCAGACGCGCCAGTCCTCTGGAGCAGCCTCGGCTTCGTGCTGATACTTCACGAATTCAGCGTCCGCGGCCTCGCGGACGATCCGGCCGGCCGGGGTTCGCGGCAAGGTGTCCGGCGGCAGTCCGCCTTCCTTCTCCAGGATGTTGGCCATCTGCTCCGTGCGCGCCCCGAAGAGCAGCTCCCGGATGAGGGCCCAGGCGCCAACGATCGGCAGCACCAGGTAGGCGGCGCCCATCGCCTTGGCCACCGGCTGGGGATCGCCGAGGAGCAGCACGGCCCGTTCGAACGTCACCGCCAGGTAGAACACCAGCAGGAGGGTGATGGCCCCGACCCAGATCTTGGTCTTGTAACGGCTCCAGAACAGTGCCATTCAGAGCCCCAGCTCGAGATAGCCGTCCAGCCCGTGGGTCAACCCCGGATTCGCGGCGACCTGCCGGACGCCGAGGAGCACGCCGGGCATGAAGGAAGCCCTGTCGAAAGAGTCGTGCCGGATGGTGAGCTGCTCACCGGGTCCGCCGAGCAAGGTCTCCTGATGAGCGACCAGGCCGCGCAAGCGCACACTGTGCACCCGGACCCCGTCCACCAGTGCGCCGCGGGCACCGAGCGGGTCGCTCTGAGTCGCGTCGGGGCTGTCCGGAACACCTGCCGCGCGGCGATTCGACGCAATCAGTTCGGCGGTCCTCGCCGCTGTTCCCGAAGGCGCGTCCACCTTGTCAGGATGGTGGAGTTCGACGATCTCCACCGATTCGAAGTACCGGGACGCCGTGGCGGCGAAAGCACTGGCCAGCACCGATCCGAGTGCGAAATTGGGAGCGATCAGCACGCCGACCTCCGGCGCATCGCTCAGCAGTGCGCGCAGCGAGTCCAACTTCTCCTGCGACCACCCGGTGGTCCCCACCACGGCGTGCAGACCATGTTCGACGGCGAAGCGGACATTGTTCTCGGTGGCGTCCGGGACGCTCAGATCCACGACGTGGGTGGCACCTGCGTCGAGAATCATCCCGAGGGGATCGGCACGGCGCAGCTGGGCCACGAGTTCCATGTCCGGAGCCGCGTCCACCGCCCTGACGGCTTCGCTGCCCATGCGCCCGCCCGCGCCGATCACTGCCACTTTCATGCTCATGTTCCCAGGGTATCGGTGGGCGGCCCACCCCGGGAAAACGGACGGGCTCTAACGCCCGGCGTCCTGGCGCCGCACCATCTCCGCGATCCACACCGGGGCGTAGGGCGAGGTGCAACCCGGAGGGGTCGGATAGTCCTTGAGAACCCCCAGGCGTTCACCGATGGCCACCGCGCGAGGGCGGAGCGACTGCTGCTGGATGCCGATCTGGGCCAGGCAGTCATTCATCGCCCATTGCAATCGCTCCGGAGCGTCCTTCATGCCGGCTTCGATCCGGTCCAGCAGACCCGGAAGGTCCAGCCCTTCAGGTTTCTTGACCACCCGCTGGCTGGTCAGTGCCCAGCCGGCGGCAGCGACCACAGGGTCCTCGTCGTCGAACCAGGCGATCCTGAGTTCCTCGCACAGCGGGCTCTTCTTGACCACATAGTTCACCAGCCAGTCCAGGACCTTGGGGGAACGGCCTTCCCGCAGCATCGTGTCCAGTTCCTGAGCCGTGAACTCCTTGGGACGGCAGATCAGCAACGACAGCAACCGCGCCGCAGTGTCGCCACTGGCCCAGAGTTCCCGGGCCAACGCCTGCTGGGTCTTCAAACGCTTCGCGACGGCCCGTAGGGCGCCCAGATTGACCCCGTGATCGTCGCCGTGCCTCTCGTTGACCTCGCGCATCCTGGGATTCTCCAGGCCCGCCAGCTCCTCCAGGACCGCCTGCACCTCGCTCATGACACTCCCCCTCAGATTCCGACCCATTCGACGGTGCCGTCCGAGAAGAACTGCTCTTTCCAGATCGGCACCTCCGCTTTGACCCTCTCCACGATGGCGGAGCAGAGTTCGAACGCCTCGCGTCGGTGCGCGGTGGCCACCGCGCAGACCAGCGCGGCATCGCCGATCACCAGATCGCCCACCCTGTGAGAGACCCACAGGGCCGCGTTCTCATGGGAGGCACCGAGTTCGTCGACGATCCGGTCCAGCGCGTCCTGTGCGCTCGGATGGGCGCTGTAGCTCAGACGCTCGACCGGCCTGCCGCCGTCGTGGTCACGCACCACGCCACAGAAAGTCACCACCGCACCCGCGTGCGCGTTGGAGACCTCGGCGAGCGCGGCATCGGCCGAGATCGGCTCGGCGCTCAGCCGGGCGAAGAGGACCATGGCGTGGCCTGTGGTTCCGGTGTTCTCAATGGTCATGGTGCTCCCCCTGAGCCTGGGCGCAGATGTGCGCGATGATCGGGTCCAGGACGGCCAGGCCGTCCATGACACCCTTCGGTGACCCCGGCAGGTTCACCACGAGGCAGTCGCCTGCAAGTCCTGCGTGTCCTCGACTCAGCGCAGCAAACGGCGTCTTGGCCAGCCCCGCCGCGCGAATCGCCTCCATCACGCCCGGCAACGGCCGGTCCAGGAGAGGCAGCGTCTCCTCAGGTGTCAGATCATCCGGGGTGAGCCCGGTCCCCCCGCTGGTCAGCACGACGGCGCAGCCGACCTGCAAAAGTGCCCTCAGTGCAGCACCGACCGCCGCACCGTCCGGTACCACGAGCGTTTCTCCGGGCTCGAAGCCATGCTCCACCAGCCAGTCGCTCAGCACCGGGCCGGTCTGGTCCTCCGCCATGCCGGCAGCCGCCCTGGTGGAGGCGATGACGATACCCGCCCGCTTCTTGCTCAGCCCATGACTCACAGTGACCAGTCCCCGCTCTTGCCGCCGCTCTTGGACAGGACTTTGAGTTCTGAGATGACAGCATGCTTGTCCACGGCCTTGACCATGTCGTAGACGCTCAGTGCCGCCACGCTCGCAGCGGTCAGCGCCTCCATCTCCACGCCGGTCACACCCCTGGTCTTCACGAGTGCCTCGATACGGACGTGATCTTCACGCAGCTCGAAGTCCACCGTCACCTTGGACAGCGGGAGCGGGTGGCAGAGCGGCACGAGTTCAGGCGTCTTCTTGGCCGCCATGATGCCCGCGACCCGGGCCACCGCGAGCGCATCGCCCTTGGGCAGACCGCCTTCTCCCAGGAGCCGCAGCACCTCCGGGGTGGTGTGCAGCAAGGCCTGAGCGGTCGCCACCCGGGTGCTCTCGGTTTTGGCGGAGACATCCACCATGTGGGCACTGCCGTCCGCTCGGACATGGGTCAGCCGGGGTTCATTCATAGCGTCCATACTTCCACTTCGGAGCCCGCTTCGGCCCGTTCCAGGCCCACGGGAAGGTGCACCAGGCAGTCCGCGAGCGCCATCGCGCGCAGCAGATGGGAACCGGGGCCGCCTTCCAGCCGCACGCCGTCGTCCGTCACGACGCCGCGCCGGATCTGATGCTTGGCACGGGGGCTGTCCACCGCTTCGGCCAGACGAAGCCGGTGCCGGGGCCTGGAGCCGGCCAGAAGCGGCCGGAGGAAGACCTCGAAGGACAGAAGCGAACTCACCGGGTTTCCGGGAAATCCGAGGAACGGCACAGGACCGTCCGCCGTCCCGACCATCCCATGAGCCTGAGGGCCACCCGGCTGCATCGCTACAGCACCGAATTCCACACTCGTCCCGAGGCCGAGCTTCACCACTTCGAACGCACCCTGGCTGATGCCGCCCGTGCTCAGCACCAGATCAACACCTTCGAGGTGGGCCAGGACCTCCCGCAAGCCGACCGGGCTGTCGTCCTGGACACGGACCACCTGCGGTATCGCCCCGGCATCGCGGAGGGCCGCCGCGAGCATAGGGCCGTTGGAATCATAGATCCGGCCCAGCGGCAGTGGTTCTCCCACGCTGACGAGTTCGTCACCCGTGCTCAGAAGAGCGACACGCAGTGGTTGCCGGACCGCGACTTCGGCCCGTCCCAGCGCCGCCAGCAGCGCGATCTGGGCCGGGCCGAGCACTGTACCGGCCGGGAGCACCTCCTCGCCGGCACGGACGTCCTCCCCTCGCTTGCGGACGAACTGGCCGGCGGGTGCCGCAGGGAGTTCGATGGTCTCCCCCGCCGTCACGAAACGTGCGGGCCGCGCGCTCTCCACGGGTACGACGGCGTCGGCCCACGCGGGCAGCATGGCGCCGGTCATGATGGGAACCGCCCAGCCGGGACCGGGGTCGGCTGCGATCGCCTGGCCGGTGTGCCCGGCGGCGATCGGCTCCGTCACCCGCAGCGCTCCGGGCAGCTCGGTGGACCGGGCGGCGTATCCATCCATCTGCGAGTTGTCGAAGGAAGGCAGCGCGAGGGGCGCGGCGAGGGGCGCGGCCAGCACCCGGCCCAGTGCGGCGTCGAGCGTCGCTGTCGCCGGGTTGCCGCTCAGCCGGGCAAGCGTCGGCTCGAGAAGCTGCCGGGCCGACGTCGCATGGTCCTCGACGCTCCGGGGCGTGCGGCGGGTCTCCTCGGGTGTTGAAGTCATGCGCCCATTCTGGCAGGACGGACCGTGATCCTGGCAGCCCAGCTCTTCCACCCCCACAGCCCAGCTCATCCGCCCCGGCCATTCCTGCGGCTCGTTCCCGGACACCGGTTCACGCATCCTGGTTTCCCGAGCTCGCCGGCTGGCTGAACTCGCTGCTTAGCGGTCACATCGCGCGTTGAACGAGCGACTTGACCCGTAAACAGCGAGCTCAGCCGGGCGGCGGCGGTCCGTCAGGACACCTGGAAGTCCACGATGTGCAGACCGCTCGACCCGTCCGGCGCGGGAGGGGCCTCCACGGTGCTCTGTGCCACACCGTCCCGCCCGGTCATCCGCACCGTCAGCCGGTGCGTGCCGGCAGAAGGCTGGGCACCGTCCAATTCAGCGAGGGGCACCCACCACTGCCGCCACGAATCCGCTCCCCCGTCCCCAGCAAGCCGCGCCGGGCGCCACGGACCGTCGTCGAGCCGGACCTCCACCCCGGCGACGCCGACACCCTGCGCCCAGGCCACCCCGGCGACGGCACCTCCGGCCGGCATGCTCCCGCCCTGGCGCGGCGCGTCGATCCGGCTGGACCGCTTGATGGGGCCCTTTTCCGACCACCCTCTCGTGCTCCAATACGCCTGGTCCTGGGCGAAAGTGGTCACTTTGAGTTCCGTGACCCACTTGGTGGCAGAGACGTAGCCGTACAACCCGGGAACCACCAGCCGCACAGGGAAGCCGTGTTCGGCGGGCAGCGGCTGCCCGTTCATCCCGACCGCCAACAATGCGGCCCTCCCGTCCTGCAAAGCCGTGAGCGGCGTCCCGGCGGTGAACCCGTCGCTGCTGCTGGAGAGGACCATGTCGGCGCCGGGCTTCACACCGGCTTCAGCCAGGAGTTCGCGTACCGGCCAGCCGAGCCAGCGCGCGTTTCCGATGAGGTTCCCACCCACCTCGTTGGAGACGCAGCAGAGCGTCAGATCGTGTTCCACCAGGGGTTTGACCAGCAGCTCCTGAAAGCTCAAGGTCAAAGGTCTCTCGACCATTCCGGTGACCTTCAGGCTCCACGTGTCAGGATCGATGAACGGGACCACCAGCGCCGTGTCGATCCGATAGAAGGAGTCGTTGGGAGTGGTCCAGGAGGAGATGCCCGGGACCTGTGCATCCGCCGGGGCGGCCGCCGCTCTGACGGAGGGCACGGGCAGCCGCAGCGCGGCCCTGGCGGCCTGGTAACCCCCTTGAACCCCACGGGCCAGTGCGTCACCCGCTGCCAGAACCGCCGCGCCCACGGCGGTTGCGGCAAGGAGCCGCAGGAACCCTCTGCGGTCTCCCTCCGGAATGCCATCGGCCCCTACGGGGCGCTCACCTCGTTCCCCGAGCCGTCTGATCAACGCCCGCAGGACGACGGCGGCCACCACCGCCGAAAGCAGCCCCAGGAGTGCGAGGACGGCGCCGCCGTCGTGCCGTGTGATCGCGGCAAGAGCCGTCAGCAGGCCGATGGCGATCACCACCGCGACCCCGGCCCCGCGCCGTCGCCGTTCCAGGACACCCGCCAGGCAGGCCAGCAGGCCGGCCACCACGCGCATGACGACGCCGAACACGGTCTTGTCATCCGTGCCGAAGTTCGCGACAGCCCAGTCCTTCACCCCGGGCGGCATCAGATCGATCATCGCCGATCCGACCGCGTTCAATGGACTCAGGGACGGACTCAGCCAGACACTCAACAACTCGCCGACGAGCAACCCGACGGTGACCGCGAGAAGCCCCGAAAGCAGCGCGAACCACATCCCGGAGACGTTCCCCGGCGAGGAGGTTTCCGCTACCCCGCGGGATCGATCAGCCTTCATTCTTCAAGGGTAGATCCGCGCGGTCCGGCGGGCCCCAGGTTATGACAAGACTGAAATATCCGTTGGCGTGCTCCTGGCGTAGTGTGAAACATATGGAGAATTCGGAAGACGGAACGCGGGTGTCCTTGGGCATACCGGCGCTTCCCTCCGCCTCCCCTTCCGGCTCGGGCACCCCGGTGCCCGATATGCCGGGACACCGCGGTCTGCTGGACACGTTCGGCCGACGCGCCACGGACCTGCGCGTCTCCCTGATCGACAAATGCAATCTGCGCTGCACCTATTGCATGCCTGCCGACGGGATGGCCTGGCTGCCCAAGAACCGCCTCATGAGCATTGAGGAGATCCGGCGCCTGGTCGGCCTCGGAGTGCACGAACTGGGCGTCCGCGAACTGCGCCTCACCGGTGGCGAGCCTCTGGTCCGGGCCGATCTGGTGGACATCATCGCCGCACTGCGGTCGGATCATCCGGAACTTCCGATCTCCATGACGAGCAACGCCGTGGGGCTCGCCGCCAAGGCCCAGGCGCTCCGCGACGCCGGGCTGAGCCGCGTCAATGTCTCACTGGACTCGATCCATCAGGAGACCTTCGCGGCACTGACCCGCAGAGACTCACTTCACCAGGTCATGGAGGGCATCGAGGCCGCTGCCCGGGTGGGACTGGCGCCTCTGAAACTCAACGCCGTCCTGCTGCGCGGGGTGAACGACGAACAGGCGCCGGAGCTGCTGTCCTGGGCGCTGGAGAACGGTTACGAGCTGCGCTTCATCGAGCAGATGCCCTTGGATGCGGACCACATCTGGCGGCGCGAGAAGCTCGTCACCGCTGCGCAGACCCGCGAACTGATCTCGCAGCACTACGAACTCGGCCCGGATCCCCGCCAGCGCGACGGCGCCCCGGCCGAACGTTTCACGGTCCGCTCCAGAGTGAGCGGCGAGCTGCTGGGGACCGTCGGGATCATCGCCTCCGTCACCGAGCCGTTCTGCTCCGATTGCCGTCGTACACGGCTCACGGCGGAGGGCAAGGTCATGAGCTGTCTCTTCTCGCGCGAGGAGTTCGATCTGCTCGGCGCGCTGCGTGACGGAGCCGACGACGCCGAGCTGGTGCGCCGCTGGCAGGAAGCCATGTGGCAGAAGCCCAAAGCTCACGGAATGGGCCATGTGGGGCTGGGCGCCCCCGATTTCGTCCAGCCGGATCGCTCGATGAGCGCCATCGGCGGCTGAGACCTTCAGGAGAAACAATGATCACGGTGCGATACTTCGCTGCGGCCAAGGCCGCTGCCGGAGTCGAGGAAGAGCGCTTCGATGACGCACAGGCGTCCACCCTCGCGTCCCTGCTGGAGGAGATCCTCGCCCGGCCCCGCGACGTCGGAATCCCTGTCCCGGAACTCCCCCGGGTGATCTCCCGCAGCTCGTTCCTGGTGAACGGTGTCGCCACCCGGGACCAGGCGAAGCCCCTGACCCCTGGCGATACGGTGGACGTCCTCCCGCCCTTCGCCGGCGGTTGACGGGCGAGGTTCACGGACCTTCGACCTCACGGCAAAGGGACCTGCTCTGCTTGCGTAAAGGGGCCCCATGTCTGATCGCAGCGTCAGCTGCGGCCAGACATGGGGATAGCAAGCAAAGCAGGTCCCTTTGCCGTGACGATTAGAGCCCGAACGTCTCCGTCTCTTCGAACGGCCCGACGACGGTGATGGTGCGAGGACGGCCGGCCATTTCACGGGCCAGCTCCAGGACCTGCTCCGCCGTGACACCCTCGATCTGGGACAGGGTGTCGTCGATGCTCTGGAACTCACCGGAGACCAGCTCCGCGCGACCCAGCCGGGACATCCGGGAACCGGTGTCCTCAAGGGCGAGGACGATACCGCCGGACAGCTGGCCCTTCGCCTTGGACAGCTCCGCCTCGGTGATGCCGTCGGCGGCCAGCTTGTCCAGCTCGGCCTGCAGGAGTCCGATCACCTGGCCCACCTTCGCCGGGCTGCACCCCGCATACAGGCCGAAGTATCCGGCGTCGGCATACGCGGACGAGAAGGAGTAGGTGGAGTACACCAGGCCCTTCTTCTCGCGGATCTCCTGGAACAGCCGCGACGACATGCCGCCGCCCAGCACCGTGTTCAGCACGCTCATGACGTAGCGGCGGGAATCGTTGGCGACCAGTCCTGGGCACCCCAGGATGATGTTCGCCTGCTCCACCTGCCGCTTGACGACTTTCAGCCCGGAGACCCCCTCGACGGACGCCGCCGTGGACGACCGCCGTGGTGCGGGCTCGCCGCCCTGTGCCAGCTGCCAGCCGGCGGAACGCAGGGCGTCCTCCACGAGCGAGCAGACGACATCGTGCTCCAGACCACCGGCGGCGGTCACGACGAGTTCCTGTGGGCCGTAGTGCTCCTGGTAGTGCTCCCAGACCGCGTCGCGGGCGACGGCGCGGATCGCCTCCGGCGTCCCGCCGATCGGACGGCCCAGAGCGTGTCCACCGAGCACGGCCGCCACGAAGTTCTCATGTGCGACGTCGGTGGGGTCATCGGCGTCCATGGCGATCTCTTCGAGGATCACCTGACGCTCCTGCTCCAGTTCCTCGGGGTCCAGCACCGCGCCGGTGATCATGTCCGCGATGACGTCGATGGCCATCGGCAGGTCACGGTCCAGCACTCGTGCGTAGTAGCAGGTGCTCTCCTTCGCGGTCGCGGCGTTGGACTCCCCGCCCACCTCGTCGAAGGCCGACGCGATCTCGAGGGCCGTGCGCCGCTGGGTGCCCTTGAACAGGAGGTGCTCCAGGAAGTGCGTCGAGCCGTGCTGGCCCTCCACCTCATCCCGGGAACCGACTCCCACCCAGAAACCGATGGTGGCGGAGCGCTGCCCGGGCATCGACTCCGTGAGCACGCGGACGCCTCCGGGGAGGATGGTCCGGCGGACTTCTGCCCCATCATGGGCGTGGAGCAGGACCGAACGGCCCTGCTCCACGCTCAGAGGCAGCTCAGTGGCTGCCATGGATCACTCTTCGCCGACCAGCGCGGCCTCGGCCGCGGGAGCGGCTTCGTCCTCGACGACCGGGGACAGGGAGAGCTTGCCGCGGTCATCGATCTTGGTGATCTCCACCTGGACCTTCTGACCGACGGACACGACGTCCTCGACATTGTCGACACGCTTGCCACCGGCGAGCTTGCGCAGCTCGGTGACGTGCAGCAGGCCGTCCTTGCCCGGGGTCAGGGAGACGAACGCACCGAAGGTGGTGGTCTTGACCACGGTTCCGAGGTAGCGCTCTCCGACCTCCGGGACCTGCGGGTTGGCGATGGCGTTGATCGCGGAGCGCGCGGCCTCCGCGGACGGGCCGTTGGTGGCGCCGATGTACACGGTGCCGTCGTCCTCGATGGAGATGTCCGCGCCGGTGTCCTCCTGGATCTGGTTGATCATCTTGCCCTTCGGGCCGATGACCTCGCCGATCTTGTCCACGGGGATCTTCACGGCGATGACGCGCGGAGCGAACTCGGAGAGCTCATCCGGGGTGTCGATCGCGGCGTTGAGCACGTCGAGGATGTGGAGGCGGGCTTCGCGGGCCTGCTTGAGGGCCGCGGCCAGCACGGAGGCGGGGATGCCGTCCAGCTTGGTGTCGAGCTGGATGGCCGTGACGAACTCACGGGTACCGGCCACCTTGAAGTCCATGTCGCCGAAAGCATCTTCGGCGCCCAGGATGTCGGTCAGGGCCGCGTAACGGGTCTGGCCGTCGACCTCGTCGGAGACCAGGCCCATGGCAATGCCGGCGACGGGGGCCTTCAGCGGCACACCGGCGTTCAGCAGGGACAGGGTGGAGGCGCACACGGAACCCATCGACGTCGAACCGTTGGAGCCGAGAGCCTCGGACACCTGACGGATCGCGTACGGGAACTCCTCGCGGCTCGGCAGCACCGGCACCAGAGCGCGCTCGGCGAGGGCGCCGTGACCGATTTCGCGGCGCTTCGGGGAGCCGACGCGGCCGGTCTCGCCGGTGGAGTACGGCGGGAAGTTGTAGTTGTGCATGTAGCGCTTGGTCTTCTCCGGCGACAGGGAGTCGATCTGCTGCTCCATCTTGAGCATGTTCAGCGTGGTGACACCCATGATCTGGGTCTCGCCACGCTCGAAGATCGCGGAACCGTGCACGCGGGGCAGGACCTCGACCTCGGCGGTGAGCTGACGGATGTCCGTCAGGCCACGGCCGTCGATGCGGACCTGATCCTTGAGGATGCGCTGGCGAACGACCTGCTTGGTGACGGAGCGGAAGGCTGCGGAGAGCTCCTTCTCGCGGCCCTCGAAGTCGCCGGCCAGAGCGCCCAGGACCTCGTCCTTGAGAGCGTCGGACGCGGCGTCGCGCTCCTGCTTGTCGGCGATCTGGAAGACCTCGGACAGGCGGGCGGCGGCAGCGGACTCGACGGCGGAGAACACGTCGTCCTGGTAGTCCAGGAAGACCGGGAACTCGACCGTGGGCTTGGCGGCGCGGCCGGCCAGATCGGCCTGAGCCTCACACAGTGCCTTGATGAACGGCTTGGCGGCCTCAAGGCCCTGAGCCACGACCTCTTCGGTCGGAGCGGTGGCGCCGTCCTCCTTGATGAGCTTCCAGGAGTTGTCGGTGGCCTCGGCCTCGACCATCATGATCGCGACGTCGTCACCGGCGGTGCGACCTGCGACCACCATGTCGAACACGGCGTTCTCCAGCTGGGAGTGCTTCGGGAAAGCGACCCACTGGCTGCCCTGCTCGTCGTTGATCAGTGCGACGCGGACGCCGCCGATCGGGCCGGAGAACGGCAGACCGGAAAGCTGAGTGGACATGGACGAGGCGTTGATGGCCACCACGTCGTAGAGCTCGTCCGGGTTGATCGCCAGGACGGTGACCACGATCTGGACCTCGTTGCGCAGGCCCTTGACGAAGGCCGGGCGCAGCGGGCGGTCCATCAGGCGGCACGCCAGGATGGCCTCGGTGGACGGGCGTCCCTCGCGGCGGAAGAAGCTGCCGGGGATACGGCCCGCGGCGTACATGCGCTCTTCCACATCCACGGTGAGGGGGAAGAAGTCGAAGCCCTCACGCGGCTGCTTGCCGGCGGTGGTGGCGGAGAGAAGTGCGGTGTCATCATCGATGTACACCATGGCCGCGCCTGCGGCCTGCTTGGCCAGACGGCCGGTTTCAAAGCGGATCACGCGCTGGCCGAAGCGGCCGTTGTCGATGATCGCCTCGGAGAACTGGATCTCGGGACCCTCCACGGGTCACCTCCGTTTCGTTGTGGGCGGCCTGCACCCGGCACCCGGTCTTCGATCGAGACCCTCGGGGCGGAATCCGTCCCGCAAGTCACTACCGAGGACCGCGAATGCTGCGGACTCAGGTCGCTTGAGTTGTTTCGGGTGCCCGGAAAACCGGGCGATACTGCAGGAAGCGGTCCGCTCCTGGAGCGGACCGCTTCCGGACCAACTAGCGGCGCAGGCCGAGGCGCTCGATGAGCGAACGGTAGCGGCTGATGTCGGTGTCGTGCAGGTAGCGCAGCAGACGACGACGGCGACCGACCAGGGCCATCAGGCCACGGCGGGTGTGGTGGTCGTGCTTGTGGAACTTCAGGTGCTCCGTCAGGTCAGAGATGCGCTTGGACAGCACAGCGATCTGAACCTCGGGGGAACCGGTGTCACCCTCGTGGGTGGCGTATTCCGCGATGATCTGCGTCTTTACGGCGGCGTCAAGTGCCACAGTGAACTCCTACTGAGTGTGCCGTGCGGCCCGGACAGAGACTCACTGCCGGGGATGCCGCGAACACCGGGGTGAACACGCGACAGGACCGGCAACCACGGACTGCAGCCGGATCCACCTCACATTCTATCGTTCTCCCGCTCGCCTTGTCGAAAAGCCGGCCGCAGCCCGCGCGTTCCTTGTCCTGGGCCTCCCCCGGCACCAGACTGTCCTCATGGCGACAGATGACCCCACCCTCCGCGAACAGCTCTCCGCCGGCCGGGCTGCGCGCTCCCGTCACCCACGCCGGGAACTCGCCCGGCTCAGCACCGAGGATCGCGACCCGCTCGCGATCCTGGACAGCCAGAACGCCGTCCGAGTCCAGGAGCTCGTCCCCCTCCGCGAGGAGCGGATGGCCGCCTCGGCGTTCTCCTTCTACCGGGGTGCGGCCGCCGTCATGGCGGCGGATCTGGCGAGGGATCCGCACTCCGGCATCGTCGTGGCATCCTGCGGCGACGCGCATCTGGCCAACTTCGGCTTCTACGCCTCCCCCGAACGCAGCCTGGTGTTCGATCTCAACGACTTCGATGAGGCGGCGTGGGCGCCCTGGGAGTGGGACCTCAAGCGCCTGGTGACCAGCCTCGTCGTCGCAGGGCAGGAGAACGGCCGCAGCAGCAAGGCCGTGGAGGCCACCGCGCTGGCCAGTGTGGACGCCTACCGGAGAGGGCTGGACGCCGGACTCCAGCTCAGTCCGGTGGAGCGCTACTACAGCAACGTCAACGCCGAGGAGACGCTCAGCCGCCTCACCGGGTCGGCCCGCAAGGCGCTCGAGTCCGCCGTCGTCAAGGCCCGGCGGAGAACCTCGAGCCAGGCCGCCCGTAAACTCACCCAGCCCGGTCCGGACGGCCGGGTCCGCTTCCTCGACAGCCCGCCGCTCATGGAACACGTCAGTACCGAGCTGAGCCACGACTTCGAGGAGCTCTTCCGCGCCTATCAGCGGTCCGCAGCGATCGACATCGCCTTCCTCGTGCAGCACTACACGCTCGCCGACCTGGCACGCCGGGTGGTGGGCGTGGGCAGCGTGGGGACGCAGTGCTTCGTGATCGCCCTCCAGGAAGCCGGCGGAGACGTCCTCATCCTCCAGGCCAAGGAGGCTCGCGAGAGCGTGCTGGCCCAGTACGGCGGGATCGCTCAGCCGCGTCAGCTGGAGGACGGGATCGAGCGCCAGGGTGAGGGGGCACGGGTGGTGGGACTGCAGAAGATCCTCCAGTCCTGCTCAGACCCCTTCCTGGGCCATCTCAGGGTTCCGGAGGGCGACTTCTATCTCCGGCAGTTCCGCGATATGAAGGGTGGAATCGACGTCGGGACCCTGGAGGACGATTCCTTTCAGGGCTATGCGCAGGCCTGCGCCGTGCTCCTGGCACGCGCGCACTCACAGTCGCCCGCGGCGACCCGGGTGGCCGGTTATCTGGGCGGCGGTCGCCGCGCCGGCGCCGCCCTGGTCGACTGGGCGCACGGCTACGCGGAGGTCAACGCGGCAGACCACCGGAAGTTCGCGGCTCGCCTGCGGGACCGCGGCGGCTCCAGCACGCTTCCCTCCGAGGGAAGCGGACACTGAGGTCACGCGGTCCGGCATTGCGCTCAGCCCCCGCACGTGAGCCGGGCGTCGTCTCAGACCGTGACGCCCAGGATCTCCTTGCTCTGGGCCACGTCGAGGCACATCTGCTCCACCAGGGCCTCCGGTCCGCGGTACGCGACCATGCCGCGCAAACGCTCCACGAACTCCAGCACGACGCGCTGACCGTACAGATTGAAATCCTCCACCCGCTCCTGCGGGCGGCCGATCACGAAGGCCTCCACCTGCCGTTCCACGCCCTCGAACGTCGGGTTGGAACCGACGGAGATGGCTGCCGGCCAGCGCGTCCCGGATTCTTCCAGGAGCCAGCCCGCATAGATCCCGTCGGCGGGGACGAAGCCGGTGGACGCCGGCGACAGATTGGCGGTGGGGAACCCCAGCTCGCGACCCCTGGCCGCACCGTGCACCACTTCGCCGCGCATGCGATGCGGTCGTCCAAGGACGACCGCGGCCTGCGCCACGTCTCCCGCGGCGAGCGTCTCGCGCACCCAGGTGGAGGAACAGCGGCGCGACAGCCCGCCGTCGTCGTCCGTGCCGAACTCGTCGATGACGTCCACCGCGAAGCCGAGTTCGGCTCCCAGCTCCCGCATGGTCTGCACGTCTCCGCCGTTCCCGGCACCGAAGCGCGTGTCGTGTCCGATGACGACGGCGCTGGCGTGCAGGCCGTCCACCAGGACGTCCTGCACGAAGCCGCGCGCGGTCATCAGTGACAGCTCGTGGGTGTATTCCATGACGAGCACACCGTCGACGCCCTCCGCGGCCAGGGCCTCGATCCGGTCCTGGAGGCCCATGATGAGTTCCGGCGCGTGCTCAGGCCGGTGCAAGCGGGCCGGATGAGGGTCGAAGGTCACGACGATCGAGCGGATGCCGCGCTCCTTCGCACGGGCCACGAGCGCCGAGAGAACCCGACGGTGGCCACGATGGACGCCGTCGAAGTTGCCGATCGTCACCACGGCAGGACCGTACTCCGCAGGGACCTGAGTCAGGTCCTGCCACATCTCAACCATGCGAATTCCCTTGTGCGAATCGGTTGCCGCAGCCGCGCGGCCTGTCACGATTATCCATCCTCCGGCTCAGGAGGCCGACGGACGCCTGCGGTAGAGCCACCAGAGGCCCAGCACGGGCAGGATCAACGGCACGAATCCGTAGCCCTTCCCGAAGCCGGACCAGACCGTGTCCGCAGGGAACGCCTGGCTGTCGAAGATGCTGAGCGCGCCCACGATGAGCACACCGATCAGTTCCACCCCGACCGCGGCCACCGACACCTTGTACGAGGTGTCTCCTCGCCGGGCCAGGGACACCGTCGCCACGATGTACACCACGGCGGACAAGGCGGAGAGGAGATAGGCCAGGGGCGCGGTGTCGAACTTGGTGGCGATCTGGAATGCGGCCCGCGCCGTGGTGGCCAGCGCGAAGATGCCGTAGACGGCGATCAGGAGCCTGCCGGGGCCGGTATTGCGGGTGTTCCGGGTCTCGCTCTGTGGCTGGGGGGTGTTCACCGTGTGCGTTCTTCCTCTAGTACCAGATCTGATTCATCCGGGCCGCCATGACGAGCGCCGTCACGCCGACCACGGCCAGGACGAAGTTGCTCCATCTGGTCCGCTCCAGCACGGACCAGTACACCGCGCCGATGGGCACCATCAGGGCAGTGAGCATGTAGCCCCAGAATTCCCACGCCTCGCCTCGGATCGGTTCGCCCGAGACCGCCCGCACGATGGAGCCGACGAGATAGACGAGGATGACGAGCCATACCGCTGCGACGGACAGGATGGTGATGTCGTTGGGCTTCTTGCCCATCGCACCGGCCACGAGGCACATGACGGTCGAGATCCCGCCGACGACCGCCGTCGCCCAGAAGTACCCGTCCATCAGGCGTCGCCTTGCGGGGCGTCCGACGGGAAGACCAGCACCGGCTTGGCATGCCGCCCGGAGTCACTGAGCAATGCGGTCAGCGTGCCGTCCGGCGCGAACGCCGCAACCGGCGCCTCGGGACCAGCCGGCTGTTCAGGATCACGTGCGATCCGGCGCCCGTGCGAAAGATCAGCGGCTTCTTCCTCGGTCAGCTCCCGGGAGAGCATGAGATCGCGGGCGGCCTGGGACAGCTCCAGGATCTGCAGTTCCTGCTCCAGCTGTTCCATGGTCCGTGCGGCATCGAGCGTGAAGGGGCCGACCTCGTGGCGGCGCAAGGCTGTCAGGTGACCGCCGACTCCGAGTTCCGCGCCGAGGTCACGGGCCAGGGCGCGAATGTAGGTTCCGGAGGAGCAGGCGACGTCGACATCGACGTCGAGCAGGCTGCCCTCGCGGCGGATGTCAAGGACGTCGAAGCGATGGATCGTGACGGGGCGGGCGGCCAGGGCCACCTCCTCCCCCGCCCGGACCCGGGCATAGGAGCGTTCCCCGTTGACCTTGATGGCGCTCACACTGCTCGGGACCTGCTGGATCTCCCCGAGGAAGCCTGCGACGGCGGCGCGCAGTCGCTCGTCCTCGATTCCCGAGGCGTCCCCGACGGCGGTCACCTCACCCTCGGCGTCATCGGTCACCGTGGACTGCCCGAGCCTGATGGTCGCCGTGTAGCGCTTGCCGGTGCCGACGATGTAGGTCAGGAGCCGGGTCGCCTTGTTGACCCCGATCACCAGCACGCCGGTGGCCATGGGATCCAGCGTCCCGGCATGACCCACCTTGCGGGTTCCCGCCAGCCGACGCATGCGTGCCACGACATCGTGGCTCGTCCACCCTTGTGGTTTGTCCACGATCACCAGTCCCGAAAGCACGCCTTCCAGTATAGGAGGTCTCCGGTCCTCACTTTCCCTCACCGCCCGGGACGCGATGTGACACGATGGGGAGCGCTCCCCATCGCAGCTTGACAGGAGAGATGAGAAGATTGCTCCAGCGATTGCACTAACTGAGCGATCGATGAGCACAAGGATCAGGGAACCATGTCTTTCATCACCACACGCACCAAGACCGCGGGGGCGGTCGCCGCTGTCGCGGCACTGGCACTCAGCCTCAGCGCCTGCACGATCACCGTGGACACCAAGGGCGGCAAGCCGGTCGCCGATGAGACCTCGGCTCCCGTCACCAGCCAGGATGCCTCCCCCAGCCAGGATCCCAGCCCCTCGGAAAGCGCCAGCAGCACGGCCGCCAGCACTGCCGATACGAGCGGCGGGCCGTCCGTGGCCGACATGACCGCGGCGGGCACCGCTCTCAAGCTCGGCCAGCCCGCCAAGATCTTCGTCCAGTTCGGTAAGCCCGACAAGGACTACTACGACAAGCAGCTCTTCGACGTGAAGGTCACCGACATCGAAAAGGGCGCTTTCGCCGACCTCTCAGCGCTCAAGGGAGCGGAGAAGTACAAGGGTTACACCCCGTACTACATCCACAGTGAGGTCACGCTGAAGCAGACGATGAAGCCCATCAAGTCCTCCGTCTCCTGGTCCGCCAGCGGGTTCAAGGGCAACCTCAAGGGTGGAGCCCGGGCCGGTTCCCTCATCATCTTCGGCGGATTCGACAAGTGCCGCTCCGCCCGGAGCTTCAAGGCCATCGGCGACACTCAGGTGGATTGCCAGATCGCCTTGGCCCCGACCGGCACCGAGGTCGCCGAGGTGGCCTACAGCGGATACTCCAGCAACTACGCCAGCTACGACCTGAACCCCTACACGGACAAGCCGATCGTCTGGACCAAGTAGTCTCCGGGCAGGACGCGGTCCGATGCCCTTAAATGCTGTGGACCCCACCGGATTCCGGTGGGGTCCACAGCATTTAAGGGCTGACCTTCGAGAAGGATCAGTGGAACGGGAAAGACTTCAGTCTTCCTCTTCCTCGTCCTTCTTATAAGGGTCAGACTCCCCCGCATAGCTTGCGCCTTCGGCCAGGCCTGCCACTTCGGCGTCCCGCTCCTTCGCCACCCGGATGAGGTCCTCCAGGTGAGAGGCGTTCTCCGGGATCTCGTCGGCGACGAACTCAAGGGACGGCGTGAGCCGGATGGTCAGGTTACGCCCGACCTCACGACGCAGGATTCCCTTGTTCTGAGACAGGACTTCTTCCGCCCCGGCCTTGGCGTCGGCGTCGCCGAGCACCGTGTAGTAGACCGTGGCGTGCTGAAGGTCATTGGTGACGCGGGCGTCGGTCACCGTGATGTCGAGCGCACGCTCGTCCTTCACGGCCTTCCTGAGCGCCTCGGCCACCAAGACCTTGATGCGCTGTGCCAGCCTCGCGGCACGTGCTGGATCTGCCATTTCTCCTCCTTGCGGCACGTTGACTGGTGGGCGAAGGCCGGGCCGCGCGGGATTCCGCACGGCCCGGCCTTCGTGAAACTCCTAGACGCGCGGCTTCTCGCGCATCTCGAAGGTCTCGATGATGTCGCCCTCGGTCAGGTCGTTGTACGAGCCCAGGCCGATACCACATTCGAAGCCCTCGCGGACCTCGGTGGCGTCGTCCTTGAAGCGGCGCAGCGACTCGATGGACAGGTTCTCCGCGATGACCTTGCCGTCACGGAGGACACGGGCCTTGGCGTTACGGCGGATGAGGCCGGAACGCACGATCGAACCGGCGATGTTGCCGAACTTGGAGGAACGGAACACCTCGCGGATCTCCGCGGTGCCGAGCTGAACCTCTTCGTACTCGGGCTTGAGCATGCCCTTGAGTGCGAGTTCGATGTCATCGATGGCCGCGTAGATGACCGAGTAGAAGCGCATGTCCACGCCTTCACGCTCGGCCAGTTCAGCAACACGCTCAGCCGGCTTGACGTTGAAGCCGATGATGATGGCGCTGTCCACGGTGGCCAGGTTGACGTCGTTCTGAGTGATGGCACCCACACCGCGGTGGATGACGCGCAGCTGGACGTCGTCGCCCACGTCGATCTTGAGCAGAGCGTCCTCGAGGGCTTCCACGGCACCGGACACGTCACCCTTGAGGATGAGGTTGAGGGTGTCGATCTTGCCTTCGGCGACGGCCTGGTCGAAGTCTTCCAGGCTGATGCGCTTGCGGCGCTTGGCGAGGGCGGCGTTGCGATCCGCGGCTTCACGCTTCTCAGCGATCTGACGGGCGGTGCGCTCGTCAGAGGTCACGAAGAAGGTGTCACCGGCGCGCGGGACGCTGGACAGGCCCAGCACCTGCACCGGACGGGACGGACCCGCCTCGGCGAGGGACTCGCCATCCTCATCGAACATGGCACGGACGCGGCCGTGGGCGGTGCCCGCCACGATCGTGTCACCGATGTTCAGGGTGCCCGACTGGACCAGCACGGTCGCCACGGAACCACGGCCACGGTCGAGGTTCGCTTCGATGGCGATGCCTCGCGCGTCCTTGTCCGGGTTGGCACGCAGATCCAGAGCGGCGTCGGCGGTGAGCAGCACGGCCTCGAGGAGGTCGTCGATGTGCAGGTTCTGACGTGCGGAGACGTCCACGAACATGGTGTCGCCACCGTATTCCTCGGGAACCAGGCCGTACTCGGTCAGCTGACCACGGATCTTCTCCGGGTTCGCGCCTTCCTTGTCGATCTTGTTCACCGCGACCACGATCGGCACATTGGCTGCCTGGGCGTGGTTGAGGGCTTCCACCGTCTGCGGCATGACACCGTCGTCGGCGGCCACCACGAGGATGGCGATGTCGGTCACCTTGGCACCACGGGCACGCATGGCGGTGAACGCTTCGTGACCCGGGGTGTCGATGAAGGTGATGTCGCGCTCGACACCCTCGTGCTCATGGGTGATCTGGTAGGCACCGATGTGCTGGGTGATGCCACCGTGCTCACCGGCCACCACATCCGAGCTGCGGATGGCGTCCAGCAGGCGGGTCTTACCGTGATCGACGTGACCCATGACGGTGACGACCGGCGGGCGCGCCTGCAGTTCGTCGTCGCCCTCGGCTTCAAGCTCGGCTTCGAAGTCGATGTCGAAGCTGCTGAGCAGCTCGCGCTCCTCGTCCTCCGGAGACACGATCTGAAGCTTGTAACCCAGTTCGGCGCCCAGGAGCTCGAAGGTCTCCTCGTCCAGCGACTGCGTGGCCGTCGCCATCTCACCGAGGTGGAACAGCACGGTCACGAGCGACGCCGGGTTCGCATCGATCTTCTCGGCGAAGTCAGTGATGGACGAGCCACGACGCAGACGGACGACGGTGTCGCCGTTGCCACGGGGAACGGTCACGCCGCCGATCGACGGAGCACTCATCTGCTCCAGTTCCTGGCGCTTGGCACGCTTCGACTTGCGCTGCTTGCCACGACCTGCGCCACCCTTGCCGAAGGCACCCTGGGTGCCGCCGCGACCGCGACCGCCCTTACCGAAGCCACCACCGGCGGGAGCACCGCCGCCGCCACCGGGACGGCCGGGGCCACCACCGGGACGAGCGCCCGGACGGGCTGCGGCGCCGGGGGCCGGACGTTCGATACGGCTGGGCATCATGCCCGGCGAAGGCCGGGTGCCGCCACCCGGACGCGGAGCGCCACCGGGACGGGGAGCTCCACCCGGACGCGGTGCACCGGGACGGGGACCGCCCGAGCCTGCGGCCGGACGGGGGCCACCTGCACCCGCGGCGGGGCGGGGACCGCCGGCACCAGGTGCCGGGCGAGGACCACCCGGGCGGGGCATGCCCTGGGAGCTGGCGAACGGGTTGTTGCCCGGACGCGGAGCACGCTCGCCGTCGCGTCCACGGGGCATGCCCTGGGAGCTGGCGAACGGGTTGTTGCCCGGACGGGGACCACCCGGACGCGGAGCACCGGAACGGCCGGAACCCTGCTGAGCGGACTTGGCCGGACGAGCAGCTGCAGCGCGGGCGGCATCCGCCTCGGCCGCGGCACGAGAGCCTGGCTTCGGGCCGAAGCCGGGCTTGCCTACACCCGGGCCGCCAACGCTGGGACGAGCCGCAGCGGTGTCGCCCTGCGAGCTCTGGGCGGGGGCCGCCGGAGCGGCCTGAGGAGCGGCGGCCGGAGCCGGCGCCGATGTCTTGGGGCTTGCGGCAGGGGCCTTGGGGGCACCCGGCCTGGCCGCCGCAGGGGCGGACGGGGCGGGAGCTGATCCCCCACCCGGGAAAGCGTCACGCAGCTTCTTGGCCACCGGAGGTTCGATGGTCGACGAAGCGGAACGGACGAACTCTCCAAGGCTCTGCAGCTTCGCAAGCGCATCCTTGGAGGTGATACCGAGCTCCTTGGCGAGCTCGTGTACGCGGACCTTGGCCACATTTCTCCTGTCTCGGTCCGCGCATCGGTCTTGGCACGAACCGTCTAGTACTTCTTCCGGCCCATGGCTGCAGGGAGCAGCCCCGGGCGCTGTGCGGCACGCAACAGATTGCTCATGGTTACGCGCTCATCGCAGGGAACTCATCGGGTTTCCATCAGATTTCTGACCCGCTTTCGGATTGGACGGTTGTCCCGGGAGGCGCTTGCGCAGCCTCTGGGACACTGTGCGATGCCAGGTCCTGATCCAGGCCGCCGGAGTCGGCGGCTCCACGGAAAGCCCGCGCGAAAGCGCGCTTCCGCTGGGCCAGGGCCAAGCATTCAGTGGCAGGGTGCAACCAGGCACCCCGGCCGCCCATCCGGCGTCGTGCATCCAGCACCACACGGTTGACACCGTGCGACGCCGGCTCGATCGTCAGCCGGACGAGCAGCTCCTGGGGTTCCCGACGGCGGCATCCGATGCAGGTGCGCAGCGGTGCACTCTTCTGTGCTGCCACTCTCGCCTGCCTCGCTGTGATGCGCGCGGCACCCTGAGGTGGACGCGCTGATGCCGTACCGGGAACCCGGCCTTCACTATTCTACGCCTGTCTGCGGCTGGCGACGACCGCCCGGCGTGCCGCAGACAGGCGCAGAGTCAGTTTCCGGCCGCGTCGGAGGCGATGTCGATACGCCATCCGGTCAGCTTGGCCGCGAGGCGGGCGTTCTGGCCCTCCTTGCCGATGGCCAGGGACAGCTGATAGTCCGGGACGACGACGCGCGCCGAACGCGTGGCCGCGTCGACAATGGTCACGCTCACCACACTGGACGGGGACAGAGCGTTCGCGATGAAGGTCTCCGGGGTGTCCGAGAAATCGACGATGTCGATCTTCTCGTCGTTCAGCTCGTTCATGACGGCACGCACACGGGAACCCATCTCACCGATGCAGGCGCCCTTGGCGTTGATCCCCGGACGGTTGGCACGGACGGCCATCTTGGTGCGGTGTCCGGCCTCCCGCGCCAGCGCGACGATCTCCACCGAGCCGTCGGCGATCTCCGGGACCTCCAGTTCGAAGAGCTTGCGGACCAAGCCCGGGTGAGTCCTGGAGAGCGTGATGCTGGGGCCCTTCTGGCCGCGCTGAACGCTCACCACGAAGGCGCGGATGCGATTGCCGTGCAGGTACTTCTCGCCCGGCACCTGCTCGGGCGGAGGCATGAGGGCCTCGACGTTGCCCAGATTCACCTGAACCATGTGCGCGGAGTGACCCTGCTGGATCTGTCCGGCCACCAGTTCTCCCTCGCGGCCCTTGAACTCGCCCAGGACGTTGTCGTCCTCGACGTCCCGGAGACGCTGCAGGATGATCTGACGGGCGGTGCTGGCTGCGATCCGGCCGAAGCCGTCCGGAGTGTCGTCGAACTCGCCGACGACATTGCCCTCGTCGTCGATCTCGCTCGCCCAGATCGTGACGTGACCGCTCCTGCGGTCCAGCTCGGCACGGGCCTGATCGATCGCACCGGGGGTCTTGTGATACGCCACCAGCAGAGCCTGCTCGATGGTGGGGATGAGCTTGTCCAGGGGAATCTCGCGTTCCCGCTCCAAGAGGCGCAGTGCGCTCATGTCGATGTCCATTTAGGCCTCCTCGGCTTCGGGGTCCGCTACGTCGTCCAGTGCCACCTGGTCCAGATGGCTGAATTCGATCTCCACCTTGGCCTGGCGGATCGAGCTGAAGGGGACCGTCACAGGGTCCCCGTCCTTGGGCTTCACGCCCTTCTTCGTCTCCACACGCGGCACCAGCGTGACCGCATCCTCATGGACCTCCTGGACGCGTCCGGTGAGGGGTTCGGCGTCGGCCTGCTTCACCTTGACGAGGCGACCGAGATTCCTGCGCCAATGACGCGGCAGCGTCAGCGGCCGGGACAGTCCCGGCGAGGAGACCTCCAGCTCATAGGGCTGCGCATCGTCGTGGGGATCGGCGTCGAGCGCTGCTGAGATGTCCTGGGAGACCTCGGCGATCGTGTCAAGACTCACACCGCCCTGTTGGTCTTCGGGCAGGTCCACCAGAATCTGAACGGTGCGCTGTGCGCCCGCACGGTGGATGCCCACCTCCTCAAGGAAGAGACCCCGGCCCTGAACCACAGTTTCCAGGAGTTCGTGCAGCCGGGCCGCCTCCGGGTCCCGCCCACTGTGCTGTGGGTTCGTCGAATGTTCGGCACCGCTCATGGTCCGCAAGGCCTCCCTGATTGAAGTTTTCAGACTATAGGGTATCGACTTTTTGCGAGCAGTGGCTTTCCTCCCCCGGTAGGACGGCCGGGAAGCCGTCGCAGCCGTGGGAAGATCGTGGGTGATGGAAAAGAAGGACAAACCGGGCCGCGCCGGACGGATCGTACGCAACACCGTTGTCTCCGTGGTCGTGCTGGCGGCCGTCCTGGGCCTCGGCGTCGTGGTGCAACACGGGACATGGGGCGAACCACCGGCACCGTCCGCCTCCGAGCAGAAGCAAGCCGCCTTCGCTGAGCAGAGCGGGCAGCTCGCTCGAAGCATTCGCGCTTTGCCCGGCCCGCAATCCACCCGCCTGGCGCCATTGTCCGCGCTGCTCCAGAACCAGGCCGATGCACTTCAAGTACCGGGGGGCGGGCCGTCCACCTCAGCCCCTCAGGTCTCACCGTCCGGCACGACGTCGGCGTCAGCCTCAGCTGATTCGCTGGGCTCTGCCGATTCACTCGTCAAGGACGCCTACGCCAGCGCCGGACAGCTTCTCGCCCAGGCAGGCACAGAGGAGCGCGGAGCCATGGCCCGGCTCTACACCTCGGCGGCCGCCGCGCGCTTCGCTGCCGTCGGTCCCTTCCTGGAAGGCACCCCCGCCCGGCCCGCCGTTCAGCCCGTATCAGTCCCGAATGGCGTGTGCAGCGGTGAGAGCACCGCCCCGACGTCGTCGTCGGTCTCGGCCTCGCCCACCAACTCGGCCACATCGATGAGCGAGCGGGCGGTGACCTCCGCACGATCCGTGCTGCGCTCCGCACAGCACCTCGACTATCTCTACCAGGTGGCGGTCGCGCAGCAGAGCGGTCCTGACGACGACGCTCTCAGCGCGGATCTCAAGACGCTTCAGGGCCTCGCTGAGCAGGCTCAGTCCTGGCTGCTCAGCGCCTGCCAGGAGCGTACGGCGGCGGAACCGGGCTACATCCTGCCCAGTGGATTCGCGGCTTCGCCTGACAAGACCCTGGGCTCCGCCGAGGCCGAGCTCGCGGTATCCGCACTGGACCTTGTCGCATACTCGGACGGTGATCTGAGGCGGTGGGCGATGTCGGTGTTCCTCGGGGCCTCCGCACGCAGCGGCTCGTGGAACGTCACCCTGCCCGGCGCACCCGTCCTGCCGGGCATCGCGATGCCTGCCACACCGACGCCGGACGCACCGACGCCTGGCGCGACGGCAACGACAGCAACGACGGCAACGACGGCAACGACGGCAACGACGGCAACGACGGCAGGCTCCACCCCGTCCCCCACCGGCCGAGCCTCGTAGCCGCTTTCCTGGTCCCCGCCGAACTCGCTACTTGCCTCCCCTCGCCCCGTCGAACTCGCTAGATTCGTGCGAAACCGCTCCCACAATGAGCGATCTCGCACTCAAATAGCGAGCCCGGCCGAGACCGCGAGCAAAACCAGCGAAGTCACCCCCAATCGCGGCGCCCAAGGAGTTCGCTACTTGTGTCCACCCGCTCGTCGAGCTCGCTAGGTTCGTGCGAAACCGCTCCCACAATGAGCGATCTCGCACTCAAATAGCGAGCCCGGCCGAGACCGCGAGCAATACGAGCGAGGTGGCAGGGCCCGAAATCGGCGACCTCCGAAGCCGGCAGAGCCCGAAGTCGCCGGGTCGGCAACCTCCGAAGCCGGCAGAGCCCGGAACCGGCTGGGCCGGGAGTCTCGACTGACCTTGCGCCGGGGCCACCGGGGGCAGCCCACGGGCGACGGCGCCGCGCTTGGACGAGCTCACGGCGTCAGGTATTCATTTCACGGTATTAGCAAAGGCTTACTTTTCTTAGCCTCACCTCAGATGAATTAGCCTAGGCAAACATTGCTGGACGGTGCCTGCCGGGAGTGATTTGCTGAATTCATGACGACCGTTGAAATAGCCGGAAAGCCCGCACAAGAACCGGCCCGGAAAAGCGAAAAAGGAAACCTCGCTCAGCGTCTCAACTGGCTGCGCGCCGGCGTGCTCGGAGCCAATGACGGAATCGTCTCCGTGGCGGCGATCGTGGTCGGCGTCGCCGGCGCCACCACTGCACAGAGCACCTCCACCGCTCAGGCCGCCGCCCTCGCGGCCGGCGCCGCGGGACTCATCGGCGGCGCGATCTCGATGGCGCTGGGCGAGTACGTCTCCGTCAGCAGTCAGAGCGACAGCCAGCGAGCCCTGGTGGCCCAGGAACGGAAACGGTTGGCCGACGATCCCGGGAGAGAATTCGAGCGGCTCAAGACCGCCTACCTCGAACAGGGAATTTCTCCCGAGACAGCACAGGCTGTCGCCGAGGAATTGACACGAAAGAATGCGCTCTCCGCACAGCTGAGAACCCATTACAACATCGACGAAGAAGAAATCGTCAGCCCCTGGCACGCGGCCCTCGCGTCCGCATTGGCATTCACGGTGGGAGCAATTCTGCCCTTGCTGTCGATCCTGCTCTTCCCCGCTCCGGTCAGGCTTCCTCTCACCTTCGCTGTGGTGCTCGTGGCCCTCGCAGTGACCGGCGCGGTCGGAGCCTGGATCGGAGGAGCGAAAGCTTCCCGGGCGGCCACACGTGTGGTGCTGGGTGGTGCTCTCGCTCTCGGTGCGACCTTCCTGATCGGCAGTCTCCTGGGCCACAGCGGCATCGTCTGAGGAGACGTCTCCAGTACACCGCCTATCCTGGAACGGTGAGCATCTCCCTGACCATCCCGCCAGGTCTGATAGAGCGCATGAGACGGAGCGCCGAAGGCTCGCGGTGGATCACCTCGCTTCCCGGCCTTGTGGACGAATGTCTCCAGCAATGGGATCTGAATCTCGACCTTTCGCCGGCCTTTCCAGTGCTGCACGGCTACGGAGGTCTCGTCCTGCCGGTGACCGGCCCGGCCGGCCCGGCCGTGCTCAAGATCTCCCTGCCCGGCGAGGAGACTCTTTCCGAGGGCGCTGCGCTCCGCCAGTGGGCCGGGAAGGGGGCCGTCCGTCTGCTGGAGGACGACCACTCACGCTGCGCCCTGCTCCTGGAACGGTTGCTCCCCGACGAAACCCTCTGGGATGTCCCGCTTCCCGAGGCCGCGGCCGCCTGGGGGTCCATCGTCCGGCTTCTCAGTTCCGCTCCCCTGCCGCTCGCGGGGATCAGGACGGACGACGGCGGACGGATCCCGCGGCTCTCTGACATGGCCGAGCGCTGGTGCGACGAACTGCCGCAGGACTGGCTGGACCTCGGCCGCCCGTTTCCGGCGTGGCTCCTGCACGCGGCATTGGAGGTCTGCCAGAGCCATGGGACCGTGGGCCGCCGGGAGGATCATGACGTCGTGGTCCACCAGGATCTCCACTTCAAGAACATCCTGTCCCGCCCCCACCCTGAGCAGGGACGGGAGTGGGTCGCCATCGATCCTCAGGCCGTCCTGGGACCAGCGGAGTTCTCCCTCCCACCCGTGCTGCGCAACAGGATCGCGGAGTACGGATCACGGAACCCGACGGCCGCTCTCACGGCGAGGTTGGAGGACTTCTGCCTGGCCGGCGGCCTCGATCCCGACCTGGCCCGACAGTGGTCGGTGGTCAGTTTCGTCGACGACGCCCTCTGGTTCGCGGCGCGTCGAGGGCACGAAGCCGAAGCCGAACGGTCTTTGTGGCTGGCTTCCGCATTGGCCGGCAAGGTCCTCGATGACACCGTGGACCCCACGCGTCTGCACGATCCCGGGCTGGACGACTGACCGTCGCCGTCAGCGGACGTTCTCCTGCCAGACATCGATGCCGAGCTTGACGATCAGCACGGCGACGACGGCGAGGAAGACCCAGCGGATGAAGGAGTTGCCGCGCGCCACGGCCATCCGGGCGCCCAGATAGCCTCCAGCGGTGTTCGCAGCGCCCAGGAGGAGCCCGACACCCCACAAGAGCGAACCGTGCGGCAGAAAGAAGAGCAGGGCGCCGGCGTTGGTCGCCATGTTCACGATCTTGGCCTTGGCGCTGGCTTCCGTGAACGCGTAGCCCATCAATGAGACCAGGGCGATCACCAGGAAAGACCCCGTGCCCGGCCCGATCAGACCGTCATAGCAACCGATCACCCCGCCGATCAGGCAGGCCAGCACGTAGTGCCGTCTGCCCTGGTGGCGCAGAGCGGTGTGCTCTCCCACTTTCGGCCGAAGTGCGGTGAACAGGAGCACCGCGATCAAGGCGGCCACGATGATCGGCTTGAAGGCCTTGCCCGGCAGCTGCGTCGCGATGATCGCTCCGCCGAAGCTCCCGGCGAGAGCCACAGCCGCCATGGGCAGCGCGGTTCTCAGATCTGGATGCACCCGGCGATAGAAGGTGATGGAGCTCGTCGTCGTGCCGAAGATCGAGCCCAGCTTGTTGGTGGCGAGCGCCTGGACCGGCGTGATCCCGGGAACCAGGAGCAGGGCCGGCAGCTGAATGAGCCCGCCTCCGCCGACCACGGCATCGACCCAGCCGGCACAGAAGCCGGCGACGACAATGACGGCGAGCGTGCCACCGTTGAGCAGATCGAAGCCGCTCTGCAGCTCCATTCCGCTCAGCATGGCGCACCCGCCGTCGTCGTCACCTCGGGGTGCTCAGAGCGCGACGGCGGCGCGCACTGCCGCTGCGGCCTCGGCCACCGGCACATTCTGCGCCTCGCCGCTGCGGCGGTCCTTGAGTTCCACCACGCCGTCTGCCAGCCCCTTGCCGACGGCCAGGATGGTGGGGACGCCGAGCAGTTCGGCGTCGCCGAACTTCACGCCCGGGGAGACCTTGGGGCGATCGTCCAGGATGACGTCCAGGCCCGCTGCGGAGAGTTCCGCCGCGAGCTGTTCGGCGGTCGCGAAGATCTCCTCGCCGCGGCCCACGGCCACCACGTGCACATCGGCGGGTGCCACGCTCCGGGGCCAGACCAGGCCGCGGGCGTCGTGATTGGATTCGGCCAGCGCGGCGACGGCACGCGTGACGCCGACGCCGTAGGAGCCCATGGTCACCACGACCTGCTTGCCGTTCTGGTCCAGGACCTTGAGCTCCAACGCCTCCGCATACTTGCGGCCGAGCTGGAAGATGTGGCCCATCTCGATGCCGCGGGCGAGTTCCAGCGGGCCGCTGCCGTCGGGGGCCTGGTCGCCTTCGCGCACCTCGGTCGCCTCGATGACCCCGTCCCAGCCGAAGTCACGGCCCGCCACAAGCCCGAAGACGTGCTTGCCGGCCTCGTTGGCACCGGTGATCCAGCTGCTGCCGGAGACCACGCGAGGGTCCACCAGGAACAGGATCTTGGACGCACCCTCGGCGCCCAGCAGCGGTGCGTCCAGGCTCAGTCCCGGACCGATGTAGCCCTTGACCAGAGAGGCGTTCTTCTTCAGGTCCTCTTCGGTAGCGGCTTCCAGGCCGATCTCGCCGGCAAGCGGCAGGAAGGAGCCGATGTTCGCCTCGACGCGCTTGAGGTCCACAGCGCGGTCACCTGGGACGCCGATGGCGACGAGCTGACGTTCGCCGGTGGGCAGCGTGACGGCCAGGATCACGTTCTTCAGCGTGTCCGCGCCGCTCCACGGCTCACCGTCGCGGGGCTCCAGCTCGTTCGCCGCAGCCACCAGGGTCTCGATGGTGGGAGTGTCAGGGGTGTCGCGCACGACGGCGGCGGGCAGTGCGCTGAAGTCGATGGGCTCGGGTGCCACCGTGGTGACGGCCTCGACGTTGGCGGCGTAGCCTCCGGCGGAGCGCACGAAGGTGTCCTCGCCGATCGCGGTCGGGTGGAGGAACTCCTCGCTCCTGGACCCGCCCATGGCACCGGCCGTGGCCTTGACCGGCACGACTTCCAGGCCCAGCCGCTCGAAGATCCGGATGTAGGCTGCGCGGTGCGCGGCGTAGCTGGCGTCCAGACCGGCGTCGTCGACGTCGAAGGAGTAGGAGTCCTTCATGATGAACTCGCGGCCGCGCAGCAGCCCGGCCCGGGGGCGCGCCTCATCGCGGTACTTGTTCTGGATCTGGTACAGCGACAGCGGGAGGTCCTTGTACGAGGAGTACAGGTCCTTCACCAGAAGGGTGAACATCTCCTCGTGCGTGGGCGCCAGGAGATAGTCGGCGTCCTTGCGGTCCTTCAGCCGGAAAATGCCTTCGCCGTACTCGGTCCAGCGGTTGGTCACCTCGTAGGGTTCCTTGGGCAGCAGGGCCGGGAAGTGGACCTCCTGGGACCCGATGGCGGCCATCTCCTCACGGATGATCTGTTCCACCTTGCGCAGCACGCTCAGACCCAGCGGAAGCCAGGTGTAGATCCCCGGGGCCGCACGCCGGATGTAGCCGGCCCGCACGAGGAGCTTGTGGCTGGCGACTTCGGCGTCCACCGGGTCCTCACGCAGGGTCCGCAGGAAGAGCGAGGAAAGGCGTGTGATCACTGATTATCCGTTTCTGGCACATTCGGGGTGACTCCGGCGCCGGACGGACTCCGGCGCGGATGCGACGCCGGGATTCCTGGGCCGCTCTGTGCAGTTTATCGGTTTCCGCCCAGGACCCCGCACGGCTCGGACCGGGTGGTGGACAACACCGTTGAAAGAAGGGGTGGTTCCCGAACGGGAACCACCCCTTCTTTTTCTTTCGGAAGGTGCCGGACTCAGCCTTCCTTGCCCTCCAGCGCGACGAGGACGCCGGCCAGGGCGAAGTACTTGTTGGAGCCCAGGTCGCGGACGGTCTTGACGCCCAGTTCCTTGGCGAGGACCTCACCCTTGGCATCCGTGATTCCGGCGAGGGCGGAGACCGGAGCGTCCAGGATTTCCTTGAGGCTCTTGTCTTCGAAGTCCTTGTCCAGGCCCTTGGCGAGGTTGACGCTGACTGCCATGCTCGTACTCCTTTGCGGTAGATGGATGTGCCAGAGATCCAACCGGCGAACCGGCGCACATCTGCTGTGAACCTAGCCCACTCTGCGGAGGCCATCAAGACCCTTGACCAGGATCGTCCGTGAATTTAGCGTTAATTCATCAAGTGATGAATTAGAGCTCCGCCGTACACGGTGGAACCGTCACGAAGGAGGCCTTCCGATGCGCCACCCTGATAACGCCACGGAGCCACGGGCCGTCGGCACCACGGCCATCTCCTGTCGCGGCCTGCACGTCCGCCGTGGCGGCAACCATGTCCTGAGGGCCCTCGACTTCACCGTGCCCCGTGGGAGCATCACCGGCCTCCTCGGACCATCCGGAAGCGGAAAGACCACGCTCATGCGCGTGCTGATGGGTCTGCAGCGGTACACCAGCGGGGAGGTGACGGTTCTCGGAGCACCGCCTGGCGCCCCGGCACTGCGCCGGGCACTGGGCTACATGACCCAGTCCCCCAGCGTCTACCGCGATCTCAGCGTGCGGGACAACGTCCGGTACTTCGCAACCCTGCACGGCAAGACACGCTCCCGGGCCGATGACGTCGTCGACGCCGTCGGGCTGGGTTCCGTGGCACGGAGACTGGCGGCCGATCTCTCCGGCGGCCAATTCAACAGGGTTTCGCTGGCCTGCGCCCTGGTCGGCGAACCCGAACTGCTCGTCATGGACGAGCCGACGGTCGGCCTCGACCCCGTTCTGCGGGCCGAATTGTGGGAGCACTTCCGCCGCCTGGCCTCGGATGGAGCCACCCTGCTCGTGTCGAGCCACGTCATGGAGGAGGCTCGACACTGCGATGAGCTGCTCCTTCTCCGCGAGGGCCGGCTGTTGGCACAACTGACCCCGGAGGAACTGGCCCTGCGCGGTCACAACCAGGATCTGGAGCAGGCGTTCCTGGCGATCATCCAGGAGACGCCGGACACCGGGAGGGCCGCATCATGAGAGCTCTTCGCTTGCTTCTGGCGACGACGGCGCGCGTGCTCACTCAGATCCGGCATGACCATCGGAGCGTGGCCATGATCCTGGTGATCCCTTCTTTGCTGCTGGCCGCCGTCTACTTCCTCTACGAGAACGAGACGCTGCCGCCTGGAATGCCGCGCACCTTCGACAGGGTGGGCCTGGTCATGCTGGCCATCTTCCCTTTCCTCATCATGTTCCTGATCACCTCCGTGACCATGTTGCGCGAACGGACCAGCGGCACGCTCGAGAGGCTCCTCACCACCCCCTTGAACAAGGCCTCTCTGCTGTTCGGCTACGCCTTGGCGTTCTCCGTGCTCGCCGCAGTCCAGGCCCTGGTCACCTTGGCCGTCGCCTACTGGGTTTTCCAGCTGGATGTGAAGGGCAGTCCCCTGCTCGTCGCCGCGGTCTGCGTGCTGAACTCCGTGCTGGGGGTCGCGCTCGGTCTGCTGTGCTCGGCCTTCGCGAGAACCGAATTCCAGGCCGTCCAGTTCATGCCTGTCGTGGTGGTTCCTCAGATCCTGCTGTGCGGGTTGTTCGTGGCCCGGAGTTCGATGAACTCGGTGCTTGAAGCGATCTCGAACGTGCTCCCGCTCAGTTACTCGGTGGAGGCGTTGCAGGAGATCGGCCGCTCGACGGATCCGACCCAGACACTCTGGCAAGACCTCCTCACCCTCGGCCTCATCGCCGTCGGGCTCCTGCTGCTGGCCTCCGGCACCCTGCGCAGGAGGAGCGGATGAACAGGATCTCCGAAGCCGACGACGGCGACATCACGCCGAGGTCTCCCGTCCGCCGTCGTCGTGGCCGCCGAGGCGGTGGCGGGGACACCCGCGAACGCATCCTGTCAGCGGCCCGCACGCTGTTCGCAGAGCACGGATTCGACGGCACGAGTCTGCGCCAGGTGGCGCGCGAGGCCGGCGTTGATCCGGCACTGGTGCATCACTTCTTCGAAGGCAAGGATGAGCTCTTCGCGCTGAGCATCGAACTCCCGGCGGATCCGTCGCAGGTGCTCGCCGGGGTGACGTCCGACGATCCGGGGAAACGCTCCGAAGAGATCGTCCGTGCCGTGCTCACCCTCTGGGAAAGCCCGGCCCAGCATCGGCTGGTGGCCTTTCTGCGCGGCACGATCGGCTCCCGGACCCGGACCGCGATGCTGCGTGAAGTGGTCGGCCGGACCATCCTGGCGAGGGTCACCGCGGGATTGTCCGGCAGCCCTGAGGAACTCGCACTGCGGGGCGATCTGGTGGCGTCTCAGATGGTCGGGCTCATGCTGGCGCGCTACGTGGTGCGGCTGGAGCCGCTCGCTTCCGCCTCGCCCGAGGACGTGGTCCGGCTCATCGCGCCGACCGTGCGCCACTATCTCGTGGAGCCTCTGGACGGCCCGCGGGGAACATCCCAGGGAACGTCACCCTGAGTACGCGACGGAGGGCGTGAGTCAGCTACTCGCGGTAGCCGACTCACACCCTCCTCAGCGGACTCGCGCCGTACGGCGCCAAGGCACTACTTGATCTGATCCGCCACGGCGTCCAGGGTCGCCGCGGCCTTCGTGGCGTCGGCGGCCGCATCCGTGGAGTTCAGACGGACCACCGTGATGCCCACGCCGCCCTTGAGTCCATTGACCACGACCTGGGTCATGGAGGTGCCCATCGAAGTCTTCGTGGTGCTCTTCAGAGCGACCACACCGGGCGTCTTCGCCTGGACCGGGATCATCTCGTTGCTGCTCTCCGCCTTCTGGCCGGCCACCTCCACGGTGACGTCCTTGCACTTCTCCAGGCTCGCGCGGCTCTTGTCCATGTTCGAGGCCATGGCGCTTTCATCCAGCCCGGAGATCAGCGAGATGGACGAGGTCGGGATGCCTTGAGCATCAGCGCCGGCGGTCGCCGTGGCGACCGAGATGCCGTCGAGCATCTGCAGGCTGGATCCCAGATTCGTCGCACCACATTCGGCCGGGGTGATCTTGGTAGCGGAAGCGAGCGACTTCGCCGCGTCCAGTGCCTTCTTCATGTCCGCGGTCGGCAGGATCTTGAAGGTCTCGCCGGAGGCCTTCTCGGAGGCTTGCAGCAATCCAGTGAGCTCGGCCTCGGAGTACTTCTTGAAAGCCACGGTCTCCTGGGTGGGCGCGGAGGACGCGGAACCACCCCCGGAAGAACCGGTGGAACTGGCCGGTGCCGAGCAGGCGGTCACTGCAAGCGTGGCCACGGCGGTGGCGGTCAGGACGAGACGACGGACGTTCTTCATAGCGTTTCCCCGATCAAAAAGGCGATTCCTGGGCTGTAATGGCCCTCGCAGTCATTATTCCATTCACTGAAGAAAAGTGCGATGGGGAGACCTTCCCATCACGGGTGTGACGAAACCGGCCGGTTCGGATAAGGCACCGTGTTCACGACCACCACGGCTGAACCGTTCAGCCCTGCCGGAGAAGGTTCGCGGTCCTCTCGGCCAGACGACTGGCCAGGGACACGACATCTGCCTGGCCGGTGCGACCGGACACGGCGACCTCCACCCGAACGGTGCCGACCGTCGCCTGGACCAGAGCCGTGTCCGTGGACCAGCTGCTGAGATTCGTGGACGTCAGCTTCCAGGACTCCGCCTGCGGCAGATGAGGACCTGCCGCCCGGGTGATACGGACCATCATCTCCTGCTGATCGACGCTCATCCGCACATCAGAGCAGGGGATCAGCACCAGGAGGTCCTTGCCGATCCGCTTGAGATCGCTTTCCGATCCGGACAGCAGACGGACACCGTAGTGGAGCGTTCCCTCCCCGGCCGCACCGGCGACGTTCAGTCTTCTGCGCACGGCCGCATTCGTCTCGGGGGGTTCGCTGACGCAGTCTTCCGGGAAGACTTTGGCGTGCTGCACCTCCAGCGCCGACTGACTCTCGGCTGCCTGCAGGTCCTCCGCTGAGACCAGGGTGAGGACGCCGCCGTACGGTCCTCTCAAACGGCTGAGGACATCCTCAAGCTCAGTCGCGGACTTCACGGCGGACGACGGCGGCTGAGCTGCGCTCGCATCGTTGAGTCCGAGCGCGGTCCGTGGCACCGTGACGGCGCAAGCCGACGTCAGCAGCATCCCCGTCACGGCGACGATGCCCAAAAGTGTGCGTTTCCCCATGGCCCCATTCCCCTGAACTGAGTTCACGGTAGGTGTCCCGCGAGGAACAGACAAGGGGAGCCGACGAATTTTCTCCGTACAGCACGTTTCTCAGTACAGGACCGTGGCGAACTCGGCGTGCTGCCGGAAACCCACACGCTCGTACATCTTGCGTGCCGCGGTGTTGTAGTCGTTCACGTACAGCGTCGCCGTTCCGGCAACCTTCCGGGAATGCCCGACGACGGCGGCCATATGTGCCGCACTCAGCCCCCGTCCGCGGAACGAGGGGTGCATCCAGACACCTTGTATCTGGCAGACGCTCTCCGTCACCACTCCCAGATCAGCCTTGAACAGGACCTGGCCCGACGCATCGAAACGAGCCAGAGTATGCCCGTCCCGCAAAAGATTCATGACTCTGCGACGGTAGACCTCCTGGCCTCCGAGGAAGGGCGAATACCCCACTTCCTCCTCGAACATCGCGGCCGAGGCCGGGAGGATCCGTTCGAAGTCCTCGGCGCCTGCCACCGCGACGCCCGGTTCGACGTCGGTGGTCACGGGCCCGGCGTGGACCAGGAAAGGCTGTGACGCACGGACCTCCAGGGCCCGGTGTCCGTAAGACTCCAAGGCGGCGTGAAGCGCGAGCACCGCGTCCCGCGGCCCGAAAACCGAGGCGTATCTGCTGGAGCGGCTGTGGATCGCATAGGCGAACAACGGTGCGAGCTCCGGATCCAGGCCGACCGGGACGACATTGGCCCCGGCCCAGCAGGCCGCGGTGAGTTCACCGCCGTCGAACACGCCGAACACCGTGGCACCCGCCGACCACCACGGCCGGCTGGTCTGCGCCAGAATGAAGGCGTTGACGGCCTCGTCGTGCAGGGCCAGGGCCCTGAGGGCGGGAAGGTCCTCGTCCACCAGTTCACGGATCATGGACCCTCCCGTCACACCATCAGGAGACGGAGACCACTGGACTGCCGGAGGGAGCGCTCGGGTCATCGGACTCCATCTCCTCGGCGATACGCATGGCTTCTTCGATCAGTGTCTCAACGATCTCATGCTCGGGGACAGTCTTGATGACCTTGCCCTTCACAAAGATCTGGCCCTTGCCGTTTCCGGATGCCACCCCGAGATCGGCCTCGCGGGCCTCTCCGGGACCGTTCACCACGCAGCCCATGACAGCCACGCGCAGCGGCACCTCCATGCCTTCCAGACCGGAGGTGACCTGCTCTGCCAAGGTGTACACGTCCACCTGAGCGCGGCCGCAGGACGGGCAGGAGACGATCTCCAGCTTGCGCGGACGAAGATTCAGCGATTGCAGGATCTGGTTTCCGACCTTGACCTCCTCCACGGGAGGTGCCGAGAGTGAGACGCGGATGGTGTCGCCGATGCCCTTGGAGAGCAAGGCGCCGAACGCCGTCGCGGACTTGATGGTGCCCTGGAATGCCGGACCGGCCTCCGTGACGCCCAGGTGGAGAGGCCAGTCGCCCTTCTCGGCAAGCATCTCGTAGGCGGCCACCATGACCACGGGGTCATTGTGCTTGACCGAGATCTTGAAGTCGTGGAAGCCGTGCTCCTCGAAAAGGCTCGCCTCCCACACGGCCGACTCGACCAGCGCCTCCGGGGTGGCCTTGCCGTACTTCTTCAGCAGGCTCGGTTCCAGGGAACCTGCGTTCACACCGATACGGATCGAAGTGCCATGGTCCTTGGCGGCCTGCGCGATCTCCTTGACCTGATCGTCGAACTTGCGGATGTTTCCGGGATTCACCCGCACCGCCGCGCAGCCGGCCTCGATGGCGGCGAAGACGTACTTGGGCTGGAAGTGGATGTCCGCGATCACTGGGATCTGCGACTTCTTGGCGATGATCGGCAAGGCCGCGGCATCATCGGCGGAAGGACACGCCACACGCACGATGTCGCAGCCGGACGCCGTGAGTTCAGCGATCTGCTGAAGCGTGGCGTTGATGTCGGTGGTGGGCGTGGTGGTCATGGACTGCACGCTGATGGGCGAGTCCGATCCGACTCCCACCGGGCCCACCTTGATCTGGCGGGTCTTGCGCCGCGGTGCAAGCACGGGCGGCGGGGCGGACGGCATTCCAAGGCTGACCGATGTCACGTGTGGTTCCTCAGTTCCTGGTCTTAAGGCTGTTCTGGCTGAGCGGGGGCCGTCAGACGGCGAATTCGGTGAAGCGGCCGATCACCGGGTTCCAGTCGCGTGCCGTGGTCTGAGCCACCGCACCGTTGATCTGGAACGGGTCCTGGCGCAGCAACGCGTCCAGCGCGGGCTGGTCCTCGGCAACCATCACGAGCAGGGCGCCCGCCCCTGAATCCACAGGTCCGGAAGCGAGTACCGTGCCTTCCTCGGCCAGGGAGCCGAGCCAGGCGCGGTGAGCGGGACGGAATTCATCGCGCACGGCCGCAGTGGCGGCGTCGTACACGTATTCCACGGCGAAAACAGTCATGTGGTTACTCTATCCCTCACAGCTGGGCGGATGGTGAGGCCGCGACTGTGACGCTGACCGCTGACGACGGCGCAGCGCAGAGGAGCGCCGACGTCGCCGATCAGCCGAAGATGTTCACCGGTTTCACGATGTCCGCGTAGATGAGCACGACGCTCATCAGCATCAGCACCCCGGCGACACCGTAGGTCAGCGGCAGCAGCTTGGCCAGATCGAAGGGGCCCGGATCGGGACGGCGGAACAGATGGGCGATGCCCCTGCGCACCGCTTCGTAAAGCGCCCCGGCGACGTGGCCGCCGTCCAGCGGGGGCAACGGGATCAGGTTGAAGATCGCGAGTGCGAAGTTCAGGCCCGCCAGAATGCCCACGAGGGTCGCGATGCGCCCGTCGAGCGGGACGGCCTCCATCGAGGAGACTTCACCCGCCACACGTCCGACACCCACCACACTGATGGGGCCGTTGGGATCGCGCGGTTCGGAGCTGAAGGCCGCCTTGGCGACGCCGACCACCCGGGCCGGCAGATCGAGGACCACGTGGCTGACCTGAGAGATCTGCGTTCCGACGGCGGGCAGGACGGACTCCGGGCCCTGCGGCACCATGCCCTGCTGCGGTCCGACCCCGATGAATCCGACGTCCTGGGTCAGGGCCTTGCCGCTTGCGTCCTTCTGCGGCTGCCCGTCGGCGCCGTAGACGGGCCGTGCCGTGAGCACGGGTGTGATGGTCGTGGTGGTCTGCTGCCCGGCGCGTTCGTAGACGAGCGGAACCTTCCGGCCCGCGGACTGGCGGATCTGCTCCGTGAACGCGTTCCAGTCCGTCACGGGCTTGCCATCGAAGCTGACGATGGTGTCCCCCGGCTTGAGCCCGGCGGCAGCGGCGGGTGCCGGCACACAGTTCTTGGTGTCCGTGTTGTTCTCCTGGCCCTGAGTGGCCTGACAGGCCGAGACCGTGGAGAGCGTGGTGGTGGCCTGGGCGGTGCCGAACCCCATCAGCAGGATCGCCGTGAAGAGGATGCCGAGCACGATGTTCATGGCCGGACCACCGAGCATGATGATGATCTTCTTCCAGACCGGCAGACGGTAGAAGACGCGGTTCTCATCCCCCGGCCCGACCTCCTCACTGGCGGCGTTCCGGGCCTCGCGCGCCAGGTTCTGGAACATCCCGGTGCTCGATGCCCGGTAGCTGCCGTCCTCCGGGTTGGGCGGGTACATGCCGATCATCTGCACGTAGCCACCCAGCGGCAGCGCCTTGATCCCGTACTCCGTCTCCCCCTTCGTCCGCGAGAAGACCGTGGGGCCGAAGCCGATCATGTACCGGGTCACCCGGACCTTGAACAATTTGGCGGGTACCAGGTGCCCGACTTCGTGCAGGGCGATCGAGATCGCGATGCCCACTGCCACGAAGAGCACACCCGCCAGGAAAAGCAGTGCCCCGGTCATTCTCGCCAGCCTCCGACGTCGTTGAGGTTATTCATCAGGAGGACAAACGTTCATGAGCGCGTTTCCGTGCCCAGCGTTCCGCGGCGAGCACGGATTCGAGGCTGAGTTCCGCGTGATCGGAGTGTTCGGCGAGTACCGCCTCGACCGTGTCTACGATCTCCGTGAACCGGATCTCGCCGCGGTGGAAGGCCAGCACGGCTTCCTCGTTGGCCGCATTGAAGACTGCGGGGTGGGTGCCGCCCTGCTTGGCGGCGTCCTTGGCGAGGTCGACGGCGGGGAACGCCACCGGGTCAAGCGGCTCGAAGGTCCATTGGGTGGCCTGTGTCCAGTCGCACGGGCTGGCGGCATGGGCGACGCGTTCCGGCCAGGCCATGCCGAGGGCGATCGGCAGACGCATGTCCGGCGGGGAGGCCTGGGCGATCGAGGAACCGTCGACGAACTGCACCATGGAGTGGACCACGGACTGGGGGTGCACGACGACGTCGATCCGGTCCAGCGGCACATCGAAGAGCAGATGCGCTTCGATCACTTCCAGTCCCTTGTTGACCAGGCTGGCCGAGTTGGTGGTGACCATGAGGCCCATGTCCCAGGTGGGGTGCGCCAAAGCCTCCTCAGGGGTCACCTCCCGCAGCTCGGCAAGGCTGCGGCCGCGGAACGGGCCGCCCGAAGCGGTCAGGACCAACCGGTCCACTTCGGCTCCAGTGCCGGACCGGAGGCACTGGGCGATGGCGGAGTGCTCCGAGTCCACGGGGACGATCTGGCCGGTTCTGGCCCGTTCCTTGACCAGGGCGCCGCCGACGATCAGGGATTCCTTGTTGGCCAGGGCCAGGGTCGCGCCGCTGTCCAGCGCCGCGAGCGTGGGCTCCAAGCCGATGGAACCCGTGATGCCGTTGAGGACCACGTCGACTGGAATGGCCGCGATCCGGGTGGATGCGTCGGGACCGAAGAAGAGTTCCGGAGAATAATCCCGGGCCCCTGCGCGAGCGGATTCATCGGCGAGGAGCTCCCGGAAGCGGGCCTCACTGCCGGATGCGACGCCGACGGCTTCCGCCCGCACGTGGACCGCCTGCCGGGCGAGCAGTTCGAGGTTGCCGCCACCCGCGCTGAGCGCCGTGACGCTGAAGCGGTGTGGGGCGCCGTCGACGACGTCGATCGCCTGGGTGCCGATGGAACCGGTGGAGCCGAGCAGGGTCACTGAGCGCATGGTTCCAGTATCCCGGAGAACACTGTGCTCTGCCGAACGGGCTGCTGGACGGGAGCTGGAGGCGGCCGAGCGGGAGCCCTCGCCCTGACCGGCTGCGCCCCCGGTTCCCGGCCGCAATTGGTCCCTTGGCCCCGTCATTTCTGCTCTCACCCCGGCCGAGCCCGCTAGTTCTGTGCGAACTCGCTCCGTGAGTGAGCGAGTTCGCACAGAACTAGCGGGCTCGGCGGACGGGACGGCAGAGGATCAGCAGTCCCACCGAAGGAACGGTACGGGAATGGCGGGCGTGGCCCCCGACGGGCCGGATACGGAGTCGTTCAGGCCTGCCCGGCCCGTCGGAGGACCGATTCGGCATGGCGGAGGATGGGACCGTCGATCATCCGGCCTTCGTGGCTGAAGACACCGTTGCCCGCGGCCGCAGCCGCCTCCAGGAGTTCGCGGGCTTCCCGGACGGCGTCCTCACTCGGCCGGTAGGAGGCCCGGACCGCAGCCACCTGGGATGGGTGGATGCAGGCCTTGGCTGCGAAGCCTGAAGCGACGGCGTCCTCGGCCTCCGCCGTCAGACCCTCCAGATCCGGGATGTTCACGTACACGGCATCGATCGCCGCCTTGCCGAATGACCCCGCGGCCAGCAGCACCTGGGAACGGGCATGCAGGGCCACGGCCCGGTACTGTCCTCCCGTGTCCCGGCTGGAGGTGCCGCCCAGAGACGCGATGAGGTCCTCGGCGCCCCACATGAGCCCCAGAACATTGGGCCGGGCGGCGATCTCGGCAGAATGAAGGACCCCGCGAGCAGTCTCGCAGAGGGCGAGCACCTGATACCCGGCCAGGGCATCGAGCTGCTCGGCGCTCTCCGCCTTGGCCAGCATGAGCGTCCGGTACGGTGTTTTGGCCACAGCCGCCAGATCGAGCTTCAGATCAGGGGTCCCCACGGGGTTCACGCGGACGACCGTGCGCGCCGGATCGAGGAGGTTCGCGGAATCCGCCAGCGCCTCGCGGGCGGCGGCCTTGTCTCCGGGCGCGACGGCGTCCTCAAGGTCGAGGATGACCGTATCGGAGCGGTCGGCGGCCTTGGCATAGCGTTCCGGCCGGTCGGCGGGGCAGAAGAGAAGACTGGGTCCCAGGGTGAACGTCATGTCTCCAGTCTCCCCCGTCCCCGCTCGGCTTCCTCATGCGCCTCGCGCGTCCACATGAGGGTCGTCCGTCGTGCGAGGGCCACCACTTTGCCGTGCTGATTGTGGCCGGTGTGCTGGAAAGTCACGACACCCTGCCCGGGCCTCGACTTCGAGAGCCTCCGTTCCAGCACCGTGGTCTCCGTGTACAGCGTGTCACCGTGGAAGAGCGGAGCGGGGAAGCTGATCTCATCCAGACCCAGCTGCGCGATGATGGTCCCCGCCGTCAGCTGAGGAACCGATTGGCCCACCAGCGTGGCGAGGGTGAGCATCGAGTTGACCAGCCGTTGCCCGAAAGGCTGGCTCTCGCTCCAGGCGGCATCCAGGTGCAAGGCCTGGGTGTTCATGGTGAGCGTGGTGAAGAGGACGTTGTCCGCTTCCGTCAGGGTGCGCCCGGGACGGTGGACGTAGACGGCACCGTCCTCCAGTTCGTCGAAGTACAGTCCTCGCTGGACGATGCGCCGGGCCTCGGGCGCGCTGTCGTTCCGCTCGCTCATACTGCATCCACGTCGTGCATCTCGACCCGCAGCTCCGCACCGGTCGCGGCCAGGACCTCGTCGGTGCTGACGCCGGGCGCGGTCTCCCGCAGCACCAGTCCGTCCTCGGTGACGTCGATGACCGCCAGATCCGTGATGATCCGGTCGACGCAGCCCTTGCCGGTCAGGGGCAGGGTGCACTCCGTGACGATCTTCGGGTTGCCGTTGCGATCCACGTGTTCCATCATCACGATGAGCCGCTTGGCGCCGAACACGAGGTCCATCGCCCCGCCCATTCCTTTGACCATCTTCCCGGGGATCATCCAGTTCGCCAGATCGCCGTTCTGCGCGACCTCCATGGCACCCAGAACCGCCACGTCCACATGCCCACCGCGAACCATGCCGAAGGACAGCGCCGAGTCGAAGAACGCGGCGCCCTTCTTGACGGTCACGGTCTCCTTGCCCGCGTTGATGAGATCCGGGTCCACGGCGTCCTCCACCGGGTACGGCCCTGTTCCGAGGATTCCGTTCTCCGAGTGGAGCACCACTTCCACCCCGTCCGGGATGTAGTTCGGGATGAGTGTCGGCATGCCGATCCCTAGATTGACGTACTGGCCGTTCTGCAGTTCACGGGCCACCCTGGCCGCCAGTTGGTTCCTGTCCAGTGCCACGGTTCAGCCCTCGCCTTCCACTCGCACGGTCCGCTTCTCGATGCGTTTCTCCGCTTGCGGCGTTCCCGCCGGAACGTGGACCACGCGCTGCACGAAGATGCCGGGCACGTGGATGTGCTCGGGATCCAGCTCACCCGGTTCCACGAGTTCTTCGACTTCGGCGATGGTGATCTTCCCGGCCATGGCACAGAGCGGATTGAAGTTCATGGCGGTGGCGTGGAACATCAGGTTCCCGTGCCGGTCGCCTTTCGCCGCGTGAACCAGCGCGAAGTCCGGGGTGAGTGACTCCTCCAGCACGTAGTCGGCGCCGTTGAAACTGCGCACCTCCTTGGGCGAGGAGGCGAGCGCGACCCCGCCCGCGCCGTCGTACTTCTGAGGCAGGCCGCCCTCCGCCACCTGGGTGCCCACCCCGGCCGTGGTGTAGAAGGCCGGGATGCCAGCGCCCCCGGCCCGGAGTTTCTCCGCCAGGGTCCCCTGGGGGGTCAGGACGACTTCCAGCTCACCGGCCAGGAACTGCCGCGCGAATTCCTTGTTCTCCCCCACGTAGGAACTGATGGTCCGGCGGATCCGGCCGTCCGAGAGCAGGATTCCGAGCCCCCAGTCGTCCACACCGCAGTTATTGCTGACCGTCTCCAGCTCGCGCGTCCCTTGCCGGTGCAAGGCGTCGATGAGGGCCACCGGGATGCCGCACAACCCGAAACCGCCGACGGCGAGCGAAGCACCGTCATGAATATCCGCCACCGCGCGCTCGGCGCTGCTGACCACTTTGTCGATCATGTTCCGATCCTCTCCTGTGGCGTCATCGTTTTCCAGAGCCTCAGAGTCCCAGTTCGCGGGCGATGAGCATGAGCTGAACCTCTGTGGTGCCTTCACCGATTTCCAGGATCTTGGAGTCCCGGTAGTGGCGTGCGACGGAGAATTCGTTGATGAAGCCGTAGCCTCCGAACACCTGGGTGGCATCCCGCGCATTGTCCATGGCTGCTTCACCCGCCACCATCTTGGCGATGGCGGCCTGGGCCTTGAACGGTTTGCCTACCAGCATGCGGGCTGCCGCGTCGTAATAGGCCAGGCGGGCCGTGTGGGCGCGAGCCTGCATCCGCGCGATCTTGAACTGGATCGCCTGGTATTTGCCGATCATGTTGCCGAAGGCGCTGCGCTCCTTGGCGTACTTCACGGCGGAGTCCACACAGCCCTGCGCCGCACCGGTGCCGAGTGCGGCGATCGCGATACGGCCCTCGTCCAGGATCGAGAGGAAGTTCGCGTAGCCACGGCCGCGAGTGCCCAGGAGGTTCTCCTCAGGCACCCGCACATCCTTCAGGCTGAGGGGGTGGGTGTCCGAGGCGTTCCAGCCCACCTTGTTGTAGGCCTTCTCGGCGGTGAAGCCAGGGGTGTCCGTGGGCACCAGGATGGTCGAGATCTCCTTCTTGACGCTGCCGTCGGGGCGCTCACTGCTGCCCGTCACAGCGGTGACCGTGACCAGCTTGGTGATGTCCGTTCCCGAGTTGGTGATGAACTCCTTGGAGCCGTTGATAACCCACTGGCCGTCCTGGAGTGAGGCTTTGGTCTTGGTCCCACCGGCGTCCGAACCGGCCTCTGACTCGGTCAGACCGAAGCCTGCGAGCGCCTGGCCCGAGGCCAAGGACGGCAGCCACTCCTCTTTCTGAGCATCGGTGCCGAAACGGTACACGGGCATGGCACCGAGCGAGACACCGGCTTCCAGCGTGATGGCCACGGACTGGTCCACCCGGCCGAGCTGCTCCAGTGCCAGGGCCAAGGCGAAGTAGTCGCCTCCCATGCCGCCGTACTCCTCCGGGAAGGGCAGGCCGAAGAGCCCCAGCTCGGCCATCCCGGCCACGACCTCGTACGGGAAGCTGTGCTCCTCGTCGTGCTTCTGCGAGACCGGCGCGACGACCTGGTCCGCGAAGTCGCGGACGGTGTCGCTGAGGTCCTGGTACTCCTCGGAGAGTTCAAAATCAGGCATGTCGTGTCCTAGTTCTCGTGTCCCGGATCTTCGGGGTGGATGGTGGCCACTGCGGCCTTGGCTTTGACCTGTTCGCCCTGTGTGACGCTCAGGTGCACGATGCCCCCGATGGGTGCGGTGAGCTGGTGTTCCATCTTCATGGCCTCGACGCTGAGGAGATGCCGCCCGGCCTCCACGCGCTCGCCGTCCTGCACCATGACGGCGACGACGGTTCCCGGCATGGGTGTCAGTACGCGAGGGTCGGTCTCGCCTTCGCTCCGTTCCAGTGCGGACAGGCGGCGGGCGAGAGCCTCTTCACGGCCGAGAAGTTCGACCTCGGCGCTCCACCCGTCACGGCCGATCCAGGCGGTGAACTCGCGGGGCACCGGACCGTCGGGGCTGAGGAACCGCGGCTGGCCGAGAACGTATTCACGCCGTTCGCCCGCCACGGTCGCCTCCACCGGACCGTGGAAGATCTGCGAGGTCTCGATCCGCACCGTCCGGCCTCCCGCGAGGGTCACCACGTTGTGGCCGCGTTCGGTGCGGTGGAAGGTGATCTGGTCCTCCCGGTCGCCCGTGACGAATGCCTCCAGCTCCACGCCGTCGACGGTCGCGTGGACCCGGCGAGGCCTGTGGACGCCGAGACGCCAGCCATCGGTCGTGGCCCACCCGGGTCCCAGCCCACGGCCGTTCCCGTCGGACTGTGCGCGTCGGGCCGCCGTGCCCATGTGGTCGGCGAGCACGGCAACGAAGGCCAGATCGGCGTCGTCCACTTCGTGGAAGGGGAAACCGTCCAGCTTCCGTTCGATCAGACCCGTGTCCAGACGCCCGGCCTGGACGTCCTCGTCCGCCAGAAGGAGCCGCAGGTACTCGACATTCGTGGACAGCCCGAGCAGCCGGTAGTTCGCCAGGGCCAGATCGATCTGGCGGAGGGCGTCCGCACGGTCCTCGCCGTGCACGATGACCTTCGCCAGCATGGGGTCGTAGTCCGAGCCGATGGTCTGGCCTTCATACAGCGAGGAGTCGATCCTCAGGCGTCGGGGCCATTCGGGCATCGAGTTGTGCACGCCGACGAAACGCGGGGCCGGACCCCGCCGGTGATACTCGTCGAGCAGCAGCACCGTGCCCGTGGCCGGGAGGAAGCCGTTGCGCGGGTCCTCCGCGTACACCCGGGCCTCGATCGCATGTCCGTTCAGCCGGATGTCGTCCTGCGCCAGGGTCAGCGGCTCACCCGCAGCCACCCGGAGCTGCTGCTCGACCAGATCCACCCCGGTCACCTCCTCGGTGACGGGGTGCTCCACCTGCAGCCGGGTGTTCATCTCCATGAAGAAGAACTCGTCGGGACGGTCGTCCGAGACCAGGAACTCCACGGTCCCTGCGCCCACATAGTCGACACTGAGCGCGGCATCACAGGCGGCGCGGCCCATGCGTTCACGGATCTCGGCACCCTGCGGCAATCCCTCCAGGAGCGCCGATGGGGCCTCCTCGATCACCTTCTGATGGCGCCTCTGCAGGGAGCATTCACGTTCTCCCAGATGAACGACGTTGCCGTGGGCGTCCGCCATGACCTGGACCTCGATGTGGCGCGGATTGCGCACCAGACGTTCGATGAACAGCGTGTCGTCACCGAAGGCGCTCGCTGCGATCCTGCGTGCCGTGGCGAGGCCGCCGTCGAGCTCTTCCGCCGTCTCCACGACGACCATCCCCTTGCCACCGCCACCGGCCGACGGCTTGATCAGGAGAGGGTAGCCGACGTCGGCTGCGTGCTCGCGCAGTTCCTCATCGCTGGGCGGCTTCCCGGGGACACCCGCGTAGCCGGGAACGGTCGGGACTCCGGAGGCGGACACGTGGTTCTTGGCGGTGATCTTGTCGCCCATCACGGCGAGCGCTTCCACCCCCGGGCCGATGAAGGTGACTCCGGCCTTGGCCAACGCCTCGGCGAACCGCGCGTTCTCGCTCAGGAAGCCGTAGCCGGGATGCACGGCCTGAGCACCGCTTTCGACGGCGGCGCGGACGACGGCGTCGATGTCCAGATAACTCTGAGTCGCAGCGGCGGGACCGATCCGGACGGCCTCATCGGCCAGCTGGACGTGAAGCGCATCGGCATCGGCGTCGCTGTAGACCGCGATGGAGCGGATGCCCAGCGAGCGCAGCGTGCGGATGATGCGGACCGCGATCTCTCCGCGGTTCGCGATGAGCACCGAGCCGAAAGGTGGCGGGGCTGATTCCGGGGCGACCGGAGGGCCAGGATGGCCCCCGAGGCTGAAAGCGAAATCCATGGTCACATCCTGAAAAGGCCGAAGGAGGTATCGGGCAGCGGTACGCGGGAAGCGGCGTCGAGGGCCAGACCCAGGACCCGGCGCGTGTCCGCAGGGTCGATGATGCCGTCATCCCAGAGCCTCGCGGTGGAGTAGTACGGATTGCCCTGCAATTCGTACTGTTCGCGGATCGGAGCCTTGAAGGCTTCCTCCTCCTCAGCGCTCCACTCCTGCCCGGATGCCCGGAGCTGGTCCCCCTTGACGGTGGCGAGCACGCTGGAGGCCTGGGCTCCTCCCATCACGGAGATCCTGGCAGCGGGCCACATCCAGAGGAAACGCGGACTGTAGGCACGGCCGCACATCGAGTAGTTGCCCGCCCCGAAAGAACCTCCGATGACGACGGTGAACTTGGGCACCCGGGCGGTGGCGACGGCGGTGACCATCTTGGCCCCGTCCCGTGCGATGCCGCCGTGTTCGGCATCCTTTCCGACCATGAATCCGGTGATGTTCTGCAGAAAGAGCAGCGGCACCCCGCGCTGGTCACAGAGCTCAATGAAGTGGGCGCCCTTACGGGCCGACTCGGAGAACAAGACACCGTTGTTCGCGACGATTCCCACGGGATGCCCGCAGACGTGGGCGAAACCGGTCACCAGGGTGTCCCCGTATTCCTTCTTGAACTCGTGGAACTCGCTGCCATCCACCAGGCGCGCAATGACCTCACGCACATCGTAGGAGGCGTTGACGTCCACCGGGACCGCACCGTACAGCTCCGCCGGATCCACCACCGGTTCACGGTTCGGCAGGACATCCCAGGCACGGGCAGGGGTCTCAGGGAGGGTGGCGACGATGTCACGGACGATCTGGAGGGCGTGTTCGTCGTTCTCGGCCAGATGATCGGCAACGCCGGAGATCCTGGCATGGACCTCACCGCCGCCCAGTTCCTCGGCGGTGACCACTTCGCCGATGGCCGCCTTCACCAACGGCGGACCACCCAGGAAGATGGTGCCCTGGTTCTTCACGATGACGGTCTCATCGCTCATGGCCGGGACATAAGCGCCTCCCGCCGTGCAGGAACCCAGCACGGCCGCGATCTGCGGGATCTTGCGTGCCGAAAGCTGCGCCTGGTTGTAGAAGATCCGGCCGAAATGATCCTTGGACGGGAACACCTCGTCCTGCATCGGCAGGAAGGCTCCACCGGAATCGACCAGGTAGACGCACGGGATCTCATTCTCCAGAGCGATCTCCTGGGCCCGGAGGTGCTTGCGGACGGTCATCGGATAGTAGGTGCCGCCCTTGACGGTGGCGTCGTTGCAGACCACCATCACCAGACGGCCCTCCACGACGCCGACTCCGGCGATCACCCCGGCCGCCGGGCTCGCGCCGTCGTACATGTCCTGAGCGGCGAGGGGCGCGACCTCCAGGAACGGGCTGCCCTCATCGAGCAAACGGTCCACGCGCTCGCGGGGCAGCAGTTTGCCACGGGACACATGCCGTTCGCGGGACTTCTCCGGGCCGCCCAGCGCCACTTGGGCGAGCGTGCGGCGCAATTCCTCCACGAGCGCGCGCTGCCCGGCCTCGTTGGCCTGGAACTGCGCCGATCCGGGGTCCACGGTGGTGGACAGAATCTCCATTGACCTGCTCTTTCGCCGAGCCGACGTCACATTTCAGTTAGTGACGTATAACTGAAATTGAGGTTAGTCTCTAATGACTGTGATGTCCACCACGAGGAGGATGCTGTGAGCGAAGCACCTGTCACGGCGCGCTCGGCGGCCAAAGAGGAACGCCGGAAGGCCCTGGTCTCCCACGCCGCGCGGCTCTTCGCCGAATCAGGCTTCGACAAGGTCTCCCTGGAGGCACTCGGCGCCGCAGTCGGCATGAGCGGCCCGGCGGTGTACCGTCATTTCCCCTCCAAGCAAGCAGTGCTGGACGAGCTGCTCCTCGGAGTCAGCCGCACCCTCCTCGACGGCGGACGTGGAGTGCTGGACGACGCAGAAGACGAGACACCGGCCCTCAACCGGCTCGTGGCCTTCCATACGGACTTCGCCCTCTCCCAGCCCGAGGTGATCCGGGTCCAGGACAGGGATCTCCAGGCTCTCTCCGAGCCCGGGAGAGCTCAGGTGCGGGAACTGCAGCGCGCCTACGTGGAACTCTGGGTGGATGCGCTGGGCCTGGAACTGCCGTCGGCGGACCCCCGGGAACGCAGACTCCGGGTCCACGCCTGCTTCGGCCTGATCAACTCCACACCTCACTCACTGCGGGAGCGGGGCCGCACCGTTCCCGCGCGGACGGCCCGTCCCGTCCTGGAGACGATGGCGCTGGCCGCTCTCACCGCCCCGCTGCCGGACTGACCTCAGCTGCCAGATTGACCCAGGCAGGCATTCCGCGGACACCGGGACGGTTCCCGGCGTCCGCGGAGAGCCTCCTCAGATCATGGTCAGGACCATGCCGGGGTCGCCCAGGATGGCACCCACGTCTGCGAGGAACCGGGAGCCCTGCTCGCCGTCCACGAGCCGGTGGTCGAAGGAAAGACTCAGGGTCATCATCTGCCGCAGCGCGATCTCACCGCGGTACTCCCACGGCTGCCTGCGCACCGAACCTACGGCCAGGATCCCGGCCTCGCCCGGATTGAGCATGGGCGTCCCCGCATCGATGCCGAAGACTCCGACGTTGGTGATGGTGAACGTGCCACCGCTGAGCGCCGCGGGCGTGGTCCGTGCCGCGCGGGCCTCATCCGCCAAGGCAGCCAAGGCCGCCGCGAGATCCTTCAGGCTCAGGGCGTCGGCATCCTTGATGTTGGGCACGGTCAGGCCACGAGGAGTGGCCGCCGCGATGCCCAGGTTCACGTAGTGGTACTGGATGATCTCCTGAGCGGCCTCGTCCCAGCGGGTGTTCAGCGTCGGGTTGTTCCCCAGAGCGACCAGCACCGCCTTGGCCACCAAGGTGAGAGGTGTCAGCTTCAGCCCTGCGAACGCCCGGTTCGCTTTCAGCCTGCCCAGGAGTTCCATGCTCTCGGTGACGTCGACGGTGAGGAACTCCGTGACCTGCGGCGCTGTGAAGGCACTCGCCACCATCGCCGCAGCGGTGTGCTTGCGCACCCCCTTGATCGGGGTACGGCTCTCCCGCGAACCGGGAACCGACGACGGCGCCGCGACGGCCTGCACCGGAGTGTCGCCGGAGGCGAACGCCGCGACGTCCTCCCGCGTGATGAGGCCGCGCTCCCCCGTCCCGGTCACCCTCTCCAGGTCGACTCCGAGGTCCTTGGCGAGCTTGCGGACCGGCGGGGTGGACCGCGGACGCTCCGCGCCGACCACCGCGGGCGCGGGGGCAGCCTCTGCCGAGCTGCTGATGGCCGGCCGCACCGCTGCACCGGTCCGGGGCCGTCGTGAGGGCCGCCCGCTCTTCTCGACGACGGCGCCGTAGCCCACCAGATTCGCCTCGCGCCGCGGCTCCTGGCCGCCGTCGTCGTCGGATGCAGCGCCCTCGATGTCGAAGGAGACGAGCGGCTGTCCTACTTCCACCACGGTGCCCGGTTCGGCATGCAGGACCGAGATGACGCCGGTGAAGGGCGACGGCAGCTCCACTACGGCCTTGGCGGTCTCCACCTCGGCGATCACCTGGTTGAGTTCAACCGGCTGGCCGGGCTCCACCTTCCAGGACACCACTTCCGATTCGGTGAGCCCCTCGCCAAGATCGGGCAGCTTGAAAACCTTGATCATGTCAGTCGTCTGCTCCATCGAGGCTCGTCAGGGAGTTGGGGCGGTCCATGACCCGGTCCACCCCGTCCAGGATCCGGTCCAGATCCGGGAGGTGATGCATTTCGAGCTTCGAATACGGGTACGGCACGTCGAAACCGGTGACCCGGACCGGGGCGTGCTCGAGGTGGTTGAAGCAACGTTCCGTGAGGCTTGTGGCGAGTTCCGCGCCCAGTCCCCCGTTCATGCCGGCTTCATGGGCGATCACCAGGCGTCCGGTCTTCCGCACGGAGGCCTCCAACGTCGGGTAGTCGACCGGCGACAGTGCGCGAAGATCGATGACTTCGACCGAGACTCCCTCGTCCCCGGCGGCGAGCGCGACGTCGAGAGCCGTCTTCACCAGCGGGCCATACGCTACGAGCGTGACATCGGAGCCCGTGGTCAGAACGCGGGCCGCTTCCATCGACGGAGCGGTGGCCGGGTCGACGGACTCATCCACCTCACCCTTGTCGTGGTACCGCCGCTTCGGCTCGAAGTACAGCACTGGATCATCAGAGGCGATGGCCTGCTGAATCATCGTGTAGGCGTCCTGAGGATTGGACACCGAAATCACCCGCAGACCGGAGGTGTGGGTGAAATAGGCCTCCGGCGACTCGGAGTGGTGTTCCGGCGAACCGATGCCACCACCGAACGGCACCCGGATGGTGAGAGGAACTCTGACGAGACCCTGCGTGCGGTAATGCAGCTTGGCCACCTGGGAGACGATCTGGTCGAACGCCGGGTAGATGAATCCATCGAACTGAATTTCGCAGACCGGCCGGTATCCTCGGTAGGCCAAGCCCACCGCGGTCCCGATGATGCCGGACTCGGCCAGGGGCGTGTCCAGGACACGATGCGCTCCGAAATCCTTCTGCAGACCATCGGTGACCCGGAAGACGCCACCGAGGGAGCCGATGTCCTCCCCCATGAGAAGAACCTTGGGGTCGTTCTCCATGGCACGGCGAAGCCCTGCATTGATAGCCCGGGCGAATGTCATGGTTCCCATCAGTGCTGCCCTCCGCTGACCGGCGTTCCGGCTTCTGCGCCGGCTTGCCCGAACTGTTCCAGATACAACTTGTAGTGCTGCTCCTGACGTTCGAGCCACGTGTTGGGCGTTGCGTAGGCATGGCGGAAGACGTCCAATGGTTCCGGCTCGGGTATCGCCACGACGCCGCGACGCACGATCGCCGCCACCTCATCCGCCTTGGCCTTCACCCGGGCCTTCACGCTCTCGCTCAGCAGTCCGCGGGCTTCCAGGTGCTTCTCCAGGCGCACGATCGGATCCTTGGCCGCCCAGTCCTCCAGCTCGTTGGGATCGCGATAGCGGGTGGGGTCATCCGCCGTCGTGTGCGGGCCCATGCGATAGGTGACCGCTTCGATGAAGGTGGGCCCGCCGCCTTGACGTGCCCGGTCGAGTGCGATGCGGGTTGCTGCCAGGACGGCGAGCACGTCGTTGCCGTCCACCCGGAGGTGAGGGATCCCGAAGCCGCCGGCCCGTTCAGCGATGGTGATATGGGTCTGGAGCTCCACCGGCTCTGAGATGGCCCAGTGGTTGTTCTGGCAGAAGAAGATCACCGGAGCCTGGTAGCTGGCGGCGAACACCATCGCCTCGTTGACGTCGCCCTGGCTTGTGGCACCATCGCCGAAATAGGCTACGGCGGCCGAGTCCGCGCCGTCGAACTGGACACCCATGGCGTATCCGACAGCGTGCAGGGTCTGCGCCCCGATGATGATCTGCATCGGGGCCATATTGATCTCGAACGGGTCCCAGCCGAAGGAGGCGTTGCCCCTCCAGGCCTTGAGGAAGCTCTCGACATCGACGCCCCGGCAGTAGGCCACACCGTGCTCGCGATAGCTGGAGAAAACGAAGTCGTCCTGGCGCATTGCCCGGCCGGACCCGATCTGCGCGGCCTCCTGGCCCAGCAACGGCGGCCAGAGGGCCAGCTCACCCTGCCGCTGCAGAGCCGTGGCTTCCGCATCGATTCGCCGGATGACCACCATGTCTTCGTAGAGGCCGGTCAGGAGCGACTCTCCATCGAGTCGCTCCAGTTCCGGGAGCCACGGATCAAGCTGGGGCTCCGGGACTCGCTCGCCACTCGAGGTGAGGACCTGGAGCAGTTCTTCCCCCGGGTTGCGGGGATTCGGGTCAGGCACAGTATTCGACTTCCCTTCGCTGCGGCCGAGTCACTCCGGGGATCACCCGGAGCCCTTCCGGACGCCATCGTCACATGCAGCTCTTACTTGTGAGGCTACTCACATTGAAATGTGCGAACAAGCACTTCTTGCGCAATTGCGCGGAATGCGATGTTCGAACCACCCTCGCCCCTCCCGGACAGGCCGAATGCCCAACCGAGGGCCATTTCAGAGGGCATCTCGCTCAATCCTCACTACTCATACTGCCTGCGTAGTCCGCGCCCCAGCCCGCCAGCTGCTCGATGATCGGCAGGGCACTGCCGCCCAGTTCCGTCAGGGAGTACTCGACCTTCGGCGGAACCTGCGGGAAGACGGTTCGGAGGACGAGTCCGTCGTCCTCAAGCTCACGCAATTGGCGGGTCAGCACCCTCGCCGGCGGATCGCCCAGGCGGCGTCCGAGCTCGCCGAAGCGAATGGTTCCTTCTTGGTGCAGCAGTTCCAGGATGGCCGGTTTCCAGCTGCCGCCCAAGACCACCACGGCCACCTCCGCGGCGCATTCGGCGGGCCATTGGCGGACCACCTTCTCCGTACGTTCACGCATGGTGCTTCCTTTCGCGAAAGACCATTACTTACATAATTGTCAGTACGTTCAGAAAATGTCAGTACTTGCTCATTTCCTGCCTGGCAACAAGCCTAAAGCCATGACGCTTTCCAGCACCGAAACCTCAGCCGGGCTCTCCCCGAAGAGATGGCTGGCCTTGATCCCCATGCTGCTCGGTGTGCTGATCGGCAGTCTGAGTCTCAGTTCGATCATCACGGCACTTCCCGCGCTGCTGTCCGAACTCCGGCTCGACGCCTCCGTCGGAGTGTGGATCATCGACATCTATCCGCTCACTTTGGGCGTGACCCTGGTGCTGGCCGCCCGGGCAGGCGACCACTGGGGCCGGAAACGCATCATGCTCCTAGGGCTCGGCGGCTTCGCCGTCTTCAACCTGCTCGCGGGGCTGTCCTCGGCCGGAGCCGTGCTGATCGCGCTCAGAATGCTTCTGGGAGTCTCCGAGGCGATGGTCATCTCCAGCGTGGTCGCGACCATCGGCTCCCAGTTCCACGCTCGCGAGCGAGTCCTCGCCTATGGCTTCTGGACGGCGGCCTTCGGGGCTGGCAGCGCCTTCGGCCCGGTACTGGGCGGGCTGCTCACCGAGGGGCCCGGCTGGCGCTGGGTCTTCCTGGGCTGTGTGCCGCTCGCGGCGCTGGCCGTCCTGACGGCCTTATGGATCGTTCCTGAGAGCCGGGCGCCGGTCACACCCCACTGGGATCCGCCGAGCATCGTCAGTTCCGTGCTCGCGATCGGCGGTCTCGTCTACGCCCTCCAGCACGCACTCTCCGAGCCCGTCCTGGCCGCTGTGCTGGCCGTCGTCGGCCTCGCGTCCGGCGTCCTTTTCGTGCGCAGACAGAAGACCCTCAGCAATCCGCTGATCGACGTCGAGATCTTCCGCATCCGTGAGTTCAGCATCGCGTACACCCACATCCTGGTGGCCACCGGGACCACCGCGGCAACGCTCTACCTGGTGGGTCTGCAGGTCCAGGCCTATCAAGGGCTGAGCCCGGCAGCGTCCGGACTGGTGCTGCTGCCGCTGGCTGCGATGACCGGGATCATCGGAGCCACGGTGCCGTTGGCCCTGAAGCGGTGGAGCCGGAAGAGGATCACCACTCTCGCCCTGACCGTGGCGATGCTGGGCCAATTGTGGCTGGCGTCGGGTATCCCGGGGATCCCCATTGCGCTGGGGCTCATCGGCGCCGGCTTCGGCGCGGTGGGAACGCTTGCGGCGGCCGCCCTCTTCGATTACACGACGCCGGCCCAGGCCGGGCAGGTGGGCGCCGTACAGGAGGTCAGCTTCGCGCTCGGAAACGGCATCGGAGTGGCGGTCTTCGGCACGATCGCGCTGGCGACCGGCCCGGGCGGATACTCACTCGCCATGCTTCTGGCCGGAATCGTCCTGGCCGCGGCGGCACTCACGTACCCGCTTCAGTCGTTCAACAGGGCACTGGCGTTGAAGAGGGCACTGCCGTTCAGGAGAGCACTGCGCCGCCGAGGCCGCTAGTTCGCGTTCAAACCGCTCAGGAAACGAGCGATCTGGCACGGAACCAGCGGCCTCGGCGGAGGAACTCCCGGAACGCTCGCTAGTGATCCACCGCCTTCTCCGCGCCCACTCCGGTCAGGGACCGCACCTCCATCTCCGCCTGCTTGGCCGGATCCTCGGTCCTCCGGTCCAGGACCGTGCCGAGCCAGCCGAGGAAGAACGCCAACGGAATCGAGATGATCCCCGGGTTGCTCAGTGGGAACCAGGCGAAGTCGGCATTCTGGATCATCGAGGTCTTGGTTCCCGAGACCACTGGGCTGAAGGCGATCAGCACGACGGCGGCCGTCAGGCCCCCGTACATGCTCCAGAGTGCGCCCTGAGTGGTGAAACGCTTCCAGAACAGCGAGTAGATGATGGTCGGCAGGTTCGCCGAGGCCGCCACGGCGAAGGCCAGCGCCACGAGGAAGGCCACGTTCTGACCGTTGGCGAAGACGCCACCCACGATCGCGAGCACACCGATCACCACCACGGTCCTCCGCGCGACCTTGACCTCCTGCGCGGGGTCGGATTTCCCCTTGGCGATGACGTTGGCGTAGATGTCATGCGCGAAGGAGGCTGCCGCCGTGATGGTCAGGCCGGCCACCACGGCGAGGATCGTGGCGAACGCCACCGCCGAGATGAACCCGAGCAAGAGTGGTCCGCCCAGATGGAAGGCGAGCAATGGAGCGGCGGAGTTCACACCTCCCGGGGCCTTCTTGATGAGGTCCGCCCCCACCATCGATGCCGCGCCGTACCCCAGGACCAGGGTGATGAGATAGAAGGCGCCGATCAGCCAGATCGCCCACACCACGGACTTCCGGGCTTCTTTGGCTGTCGGAACCGTGTAGAACCGCATCAGGACATGCGGGAGCGCCGCGGTGCCGAGAACCAAGGCCAGCGCGAGCGAGACGAAGTCCAGTTTGGTGGTCGCGCTCTTGCCGTATTGCAGACCGGGATTCAGGACGGCCGGGTTCTGGGCCGCGTCGGCGGCACCACCGAGCAGCGCGGAGAGGTTGAAACCATAGCTGGCGAGGACCCACAGGGTCATGACGGCGGCGCCTGCGATCAGCAGCACGGCCTTGATGATCTGAACCCAGGTGGTGCCCTTCATACCTCCGATCAGTACGTAGACGATCATCAGGACGCCGACCACCACGATCACCAGCGCCTGACCTCCCCAGTCGCTGATGCCCAGCAGGAGCGAGATCAGGCTTCCCGCACCGGCCATCTGAGCGAGGAGATAGAAGAAGCAGACGGCCAAGGTGGACAGCGCGGCCGCGATCCGCACCGGTCGTTGACGCAGCCGGAAGGAGAGGACGTCGGCCATCGTGAACTTGCCGGTGTTGCGCAGGAGTTCCGCGACCAACAGCAGGGCCACGAGCCAGGCCACCAGGAAGCCGATCGAATACAGGAACCCGTCATAGCCGTTGATCGCGATCGCACCGGTGATGCCGAGGAACGACGCCGCCGAGAGATAGTCTCCGGCGATCGCGGTGCCGTTCTGGGAGCCGGTGAAGGAGCGTCCGGCGGCGTAGTAGTCGGCCGCCGTCTTGTTGTTCCGGCTGGCCCGGATCACGATCACGAGGGTGACCAGCACGAACGCCGCGAAGATCCCCATGTTCAGGAGAGTGGTGTCCTTGAGGGCTGAGAGCTGAACGGTGGGGAGACTCATCGGGCCGTCTCCTCGTCCGTCGCAGCGGAACGGTCATGCTCGTGCCCTTCGATGCTCTCCCGGATCGAGGAGGCGATCGGATCCAGCGTGCGGTTCGAATAGCGCACGTACCAGGCGGTGATGCCGAAGGTCGTCACGAACTGGAGGAGGCCGAAGACCAGCCCCACGTTGATGTTCCCCCAGAGCTTCGTGGACATGAACTCATGGGCATAGTCGGCGAGGAGGACGTACGCGAAGTACCAGAGCAGGAAGAACGCGGCCAGCGGGAAGACGAAGCTGCGATGCCTCCTCCGCAGGTCCTGGAACTCGGGTGTTGCCTGGACCTCCTGAAAGTCCACGGCCGCCGCGCCGTCCTCGGGATGGGTTTCGTGTCCCATGGCTTCCTCCTTGAAGCTGCCGGATACGGTTCCCCCGCCCAGACGGCCGGGGAGTCTCCGGCCGCACGACCGGATGTGACTGCCATCACTATGCCGCCGCGCCGGGGCCGTCGTCCGTCATCCGGGCGATCCCATCGCCCAACGGGGCGAGCCGTGCGACGAACGGCATCCGGGCGGCGCCACCAGGGCTGCACAGGAGCCCCGAGAGCCCCGACTCGCTACGCTTGGGGCCATGCCGGATTCAGCGCTCCTGCTCGCCATCGCCGTCGGCGTCGTCACCCTGGCCGTCGCCGCCGTGGCGGGCGTCGGGACCCAGATCCTGCGTTCGTTCCGTGAACTGGGCAGCGACGCCGAGCGGGCCACGTATCAGACCCTCCACAGCGCCGCACTGGCCGGCGGGCATCTCCGTGCAGGCCTGACCGCGGACAGTGCGACCCGGGCCGCCAAGCATCTGCGGGCCATGCTCGGTTGCGAGGCGATCGCCCTGCTGGACGCCGACGGCGCCCTGCTCAGCTGGGAGGGGGCCGAACCACACGATCGTGAAGCCCTCCTGGACCGCGCGCTGGACGGCGGGCGTTCGCAACGGCCGCTCCTGCTCAAGCCCCCGGTCCGGCAACGCAGCTCTGCCCGGGACCGCGGCGAGAACTCCCACGGCGCAGTGTCAGCAGGCGCCGTGACGGCGCCGGTCCGCGTCGACGGCGAGACCGTGGCCCTACTCCTCGCAGTGAGCTCCTCGCCCGGCGCCGGACTGCTCAAGGCGAGCACGGAGCTGGCGGCCTGGCTGGGCTCACAGCTGGAGCTGGCCGAGCTCGAACGCTCCCGCACCATGCTCGTGGAAGCCGAGCTGAAGGCCTTGCGCGCGCAGATCAGCCCGCACTTCATCTACAACTCCCTGAATGCGATCGCGTCATTCATCAACACGGACCCCGCCCGGGCCCGTGAACTCGTGCTGGAGTTCGCTGACTTCACCCGGTACTCCTTCCGCCGCCACGGGGATTTCACGACCCTGGCCGAAGAACTGAGAAGCATCGACCGCTATCTGCTCCTGGAACGAGCACGCTTCGGAGAGCGGCTGCAGCTGTCCCTGACGATCGCACCCGAAGTACTCAGCACGATCGTGCCCTTCCTGAGTCTTCAGCCCCTCGTGGAGAACGCCGTCCGCCACGGACTCGAATCCCGTGCGGGAACGGGGACCATCACCATCAAGGCTTACGAGGAGGGCGGCTATGCGGTGGTCAGCGTGGAGGACGACGGCGTCGGCATCGATCCGCAACGGCTCGGCGCATTGCTGGCGGGACAGGATGGCGGCGGGAACCACGTGGGGCTGCGGAATGTCGACCTCCGTCTCCGGCAGGTCTACGGCGAAGACCACGGGCTCGTGGTCGAGACGGCACCCGACGAAGGGACCCTCGTCACGCTCCGTGTCCCGAAGTCGCAGCCGCGCCACGACGTCTGAACCGGCCGGCGCTACTCTGGTCCAGTGACAAGTCCCCCAGCCTCCCTCACCGTCCTGGTGGTGGACGACGAACTGCCTGCCGTCGAGGAACTGGCCTATCTTCTGGGCAATGACGCCCGGGTGGGTGTCATCCACCGCGCGACCTCCCCGGCGCAGGCCTTGAGCGAGCTGGAAGCCACGGCGTTCGACGCCGTCTTCCTGGACATCCACATGCCAGGGCTCTCCGGGCTCGAACTCGCCCGGACGATCAACAACGCGCCCTCTCCCCCGGCGATCGTGTTCGTCACGGCCGACGAGGACTGCGCGCTGGAGGCATTCGAGCTGGCGGCCATCGACTATCTCCTCAAACCGATACGTCCCGAGCGCCTGGCCCGTTCGGTCTCCAGGATCCACGAGATGGCCGGCGAGACACCCCGCGCGCAGGAGATGATCCCGGTGGAACTGGGTGGCGTGACGCGGATGATCCGCCGGGACGAAGTCCACTACGTGCAAGCGCAGGGCGACTACGCCCGTCTCCACACTTCCGAGGCGAGCTATCTGATCAGGGTTCCCATGAGTGAGCTGGAGCAGCAATGGGGCACGGCCGGTTTCCTGCGGATCCATCGTTCCTACCTCGTGGCGCTGAGACATGTCTCCGCTCTGAAGCTCGGGGCCGCCGCACCGAGTGTGACCGTCGCAGGTGCCGAGCTTCCCATCAGCCGCCGCCTGCTTCCCGCCGTGCGGAGCGCGCTCTCCCCCGCACGGATGAGGACCGGCGGATGACCCGGGTGAGGGTGGTCGCCCCGGCACGTCCGGGCCGGACACCGGGATCGGGACGTCCGCCATCGACGGCCTCCGCAGCGCGGGAACCCGGGGAGGACGACGCCGCGCACGTCTACCTGCGCTCCCTGCTGCGCTCCCAATTGCGACTGGCGCTCGTAGTCGCCGTCGGATTCCTCTTGATCGCCGGCACATTCTCCGCCCTGCTGGTCTGGGTGCCCTGGCTGCGCGGGCTCAGCGTCCTCGGCGTCCCGTTCGAATGGGTTCTGCTCGGGGTAGGGCTCTTTCCCGTGATCCTGCTCAGCGCAGCCCTCTACACCCGTCTGGCCCAGCGGAACGAAGAGCGCTACCGGGATCTCACCGAGGAACGATGAACGCACCCATCGCCGTCACAGCGATCCTCCTGGTGGTCGCGGCCACCCTTCTGATCGGCTTCTACGGCCTGCGGATCTCCCGGACCACGAGTGATTTCTACGTCGCATCGCGGACTGTCCAGCCGTGGTGGAACGCCTCAGCCATCGGTGGCGAGTACCTCTCGGCGGCGAGTTTCCTGGGCGTGGCAGGGCTTGTCGTCCTCAACGGCCGTGACGCGCTCTGGTATCCGGTCGGGTACACGGCGGGCTACCTCATGCTGCTGCTTTTCGTGGCGGCGCCGCTACGCCGTTCGGGCGCCTACACGGTCCCGGACTTCGCTCAATCACGGCTCGGCTCGCTCACGGCCCGGCGGCTGACCAGTCTCCTGGTCGTCCTGGTGGGATGCCTCTACATCGTGCCCCAGCTGCACGGAGCCGCGCTGACCGTGTCCATCATGACCGGGCTGCCACCCTGGGCCGGTTCCGGGACCGTCGCCGTGACGGTCACACTGGCCGTGGTAGCGGGCGGCATGCGGTCCATGACCTTCGTCCAGGCCTTCCAGTTCTGGCTCAAGCTCGCGGCATTGGCCGTCCCGGCGCTCTTCATGCTGTTCTCCCTGCCCGGACTGCACCCGGCGGCCGCGCCCCTGACGCTGGGCGGTACGACGCTCGGCGGAGCCCTAGGAACCTATCAGAACGTTTCGCTCTTCCTCGCGCTGCTGCTCGGCACCCTGGGCCTGCCCCACGTCCTGGTCCGCTTCTACACCAACCCGGACGGTCCGACCGCCCGGAAGACCACCGTGCTGGTCCTGAGCCTGCTGTCGGTCTTCTACATCCTGCCGGTGATCTTCGGCTACCTCGCCCGCGTCTACGCGCCGGGAGTCGTAGCAGGAACCCAGCCCGACGCCGTCGTGCTCCTCTTGCCGCATGCACTGGTACCGGGTCCCGTGGGCGAGCTCCTCACCGCCCTGGTGGTGGCGGGCGCCTTCGCAGCGTTCCTCTCCACCACTTCCGGCCTCGTCGTGTCGGTGGCCGGGGTGCTGTCGCAGGACGCACTGGGCGGCGGGGTGAAGGGCTTCCGGCGGGCCGCGGTGCTCGCCATGCTGGTCCCATTCCTGCTCTCGGTGCCGACCCAGAGCCCCGCACTGGCCGGCAGTGTGGGTCAGGTCTTCGCCTTCACGGCGTCGACGCTCTGCCCGCTGCTCCTGCTGGGGATCTGGTGGCCGCGCCTCAGCACGGCCGGTGCACTGGCGGGCATGCTCACCGGTGGCCTCGGCTGCGGTGCGGCGATGCTGGGCACCGCGATGCTGGGGGCGACGGCACCGGTCTGGCTATCGCAACCGGCCGCCTGGAGCGTGCCGCTGGCGTTCGCCGTGATGGTCGGAGTCTCATGGATCACCCCGCGCAGTGTCCCGGCGGACGCCTGGCGAACACTCACCCGACTGCACGCACCGGAACGCCGCTGACCACGGCGCGGTGTCAGTCGATCGCGGCCATGAGTTCGACGACACGGTCCAGGAAGGCGTCCACCTGGGCCTCTTCGTAGGCCTCTGCGCCCTTGGCCGGAGCGAACGACGCCCGGCGGACGTCATCCACGCTCAACGGGTGGTCATGCTCCAGGTAGTCCACGATCTGGCGGCAGAGCGCATCCACCTCGGTGACGGCGTAACCCTGGGTACGGACCTTGGACGGCTGGCGGAACTTCTCGCCGTCGGCGCGGTACAGCCGCTGGCGCAGAAGCGTCGACAGCCTTCCGACGTCACCGAGCCAGGCTTCCTCGCCCTGCTCCGAGATCAGGGCGTCGCGCTCCTTGCGTGCCATCGCATCCTCAAGGATGTCGAGAGCATGATCGACCTGAGCCGCTTCGTACCCGCCCTTGGCGGCGTCGAAAGCCACCTTCCGGACCTCGACGCTGCTGAGATCGGTGGCGTTCTCCGGATCCTCGAAGATCGCGCGGGCGCGCTCCATGAAGTCATCCACCTGGGCAACGCTGTAGCCGTAGGTGGAGCGTTCGACGCGCCGGAAGGTCGCCGGGATCTTTCGGCTGCTCGCTTCGGTCATGGATTTTCCCCTTCAGGAAAGGTCGGTGCTGATCTTCCAGCGCGTCAGTGCGCACTTTCGAAGACATGAAACAGGATAAAGGCCACGGGCGATGCGAAGAGAACCGAGTCGAGACGGTCCATCACTCCGCCATGCCCGGGAAGGATGCTGCTCATGTCCTTCACCCCGAGCTCGCGCTTGACCATCGACTCCGCAAGATCTCCGGCCGTCGCAGCCCCGACCATGCCGATGGCGAGGACCATGCCGAACCACCAGGGCTTGTCGAGGAAGAACACGGAGGCCAGGACACCGATGAGAACGGCACCCGCCACGGAACCCGCGAAACCCTCCCAGGACTTCTTCGGGCTGATCTTGGGAGCCATGGGATGTTTGCCCAGCGATGCACCCACCAGATAGCCGAAGGTGTCGTTGGCCACCACCAGCAACAGCATGGTCATGAGCTGGAAGACGCCCTGAGGAATCTGGCCGCCCGGCCAGAGCCCGATGGTGGACTCACCGATCCCGGTGTGCAGGGACAGGATGGCAAAACTCAAGAGGAAGGGAACCCAAGCCAGGATGAAGGCACTGGCGTAGATGCTGGGGGCCGCGCCCTCCGCATGTTCGGCGCTGCGCCAGACCAGGATCGCGAACGCCCCGGTGACGGCACCGTAAAGCAGGGCCTCCAGTCCCCCGAAATAAGAGACGAAAGGCAGTGCCGCGGAGGCGATGATGAGCGGCGTGAACGCCACTTTGATCCCGTAGCCCTCGAGGGCGCGGGACACCTCCCAGACGCCGAGGCAAGCGAATCCCGCCACGACGGCCACGAAGCCGAGGGGCAGGAAGAAGAGGGTGAGCAGCACTGCGGCAAGCAAGCCGAGCCCCACCCCGATGGCCGCCGGGAGATCCCGGCCGGCCTTCGGGGTGGGGTTGGGGCGCGGTTGGCGCAGGCGGTGCAACCACCCAGCAGGCTCGGTCATCAGACTTCGAGGAGTTCGGCTTCCTTGCGCTTGAGCAACTCGTCGATGGCATCGACGTGCTGCTTGGTCAGGCCATCCAGCTCCTTCTCCGCGCGGGTGCCCTCATCCTCGCTGGCGTCGCCCTCCTTGACGAGCTTGTCCAGCGTGTCCTTGGCCTTGCGGCGGACGGAGCGCACGGAGACCTTGGCGTCCTCGGCCTTGGACTTGACGATCTTCACGTACTCCTTGCGGCGCTCCTGAGTCAGCTCGGGAAGCACGACGCGGATCACATTGCCGTCGTTGGAGGGGTTGGCGCCCACCTCGGAGTCGCTCAGAGCCTTCTCGATGTCCCGCAGAGCAGTCTTGTCGTACGGCGTGATGAGGATGGTCCGGGCTTCCGGGACGGCGAATGACGCCAGCTGCTGCAGAGGCGTGGGAGTGCCGTAGTACTCCACGATCACCTTGCTGTAGAGGGCCGGGTTCGCACGACCCGTGCGCACGGTGGCGAAGTCTTCCTTAGCCACCTCGATGGCCTTGTCCATCTTTTCGCCCGCTTCAAGCAGGGTCTCTTCGATCACGGTCTCTCCTGTGAACTCATCGGTGTTCGTGCCTGGCTCCAGGCACAACTACAAATATCCTAGCCGCAGCCGCCCGGCCGGGTCCCACCCGGTCCGGACAGCGGTCTCAGCAGGCGGAGCGCAGACCGTGCCGGTCCGCAGTCCGCGCGGTGGTCACGGGGTGACGCGGGTGCCCAGCTTCTCCCCCATGATTGCCCGGGTGACGTTGCCTTCACCCTCCATGCCGAACACCAGCATGGGCAGCTTGTTGTCCTTGCACATGGTCATGGCGGTCTGGTCCATGACCCGGATGTCGCGGCGCAGAGCGTCGTCGTAGCTGAGAGTCTCCAGCTTCTCCGCATCCGGGTTCTTCTTGGGGTCGGCGGTGTACACGCCGTCGACGCCGCTCTTGGCCATGAGGACTTCGTCCGCGTGGATCTCAAGGGCACGCTGCGCCGCGACCGTGTCGGTCGAGAAGTACGGCAGACCCGCACCGGCACCGAAGATCACGACGCGGTTCTTCTCCATGTGGCGGATGGCCCGGCGCGGGATGTAGACCTCAGCGACCTGAGCCATGGAAATGGCGGACTGGACCCGGGTGTCCACGCCGGCCTGCTCCAGGAAATCCTGCAGGGCCAGGCTGTTCATCACCGTTCCGAGCATGCCCATGTAGTCGGCCCGGGAGCGGTCCATGCCGCTCTGGGAGAGCTCGGCACCACGGAAGAAGTTGCCACCGCCCACCACTACGGCCACCTCGACCTCGTTCTTCACGGCCTCCGCGATCTGCAGTGCGATCCCACGCACCGTGTCAGGATCGACGCCGAGCTTCCCTCCGCCGAAGACCTCACCTGAGAGCTTGAGCAGCACCCTGCGGCGGCGCGGCGACGGATCGTTGGCGATGCTGGTGTTTTCCATGGTGCCTCCCTGGCTCGATTCTGTCTTCACTATAGGGCGCGACGACAGCCTGACTCCCGCCGGATTCCACCGGACACGGGGCTTGTGCCGCGCATGCAGAAGGGGTGGCTACCGAAGTAGCCACCCCTTCTGTTCGTCGCGACTAGGCGCCGACGCGGAAGCGTGCGACGGCGACAGCCTGGACGCCGGCCTCTTCGAGGACGGCACCGACGGACTTCTTGGCGTCCTTGGCGAACGCCTGGTCAACGAGGACCTCGCCCTTGAAGAAGCCGGTCACGCGGCCTTCGACGATCTTCGGCAGGGCAGCGTCGGGCTTGCCCTCAGCCTTCGCGGTCTCCTCGGCGATGCGGCGCTCGTTCTCGACCAGCTCGGCCGGAACGTCCTCACGGGTGAGGTAGTTCGGGGCCATCGCGGCCACGTGCACGGCCACGTCGTGGGCGGCGGTCGCAGCAGCCTCGCCCTCGCCGGAGACGGCGAAGAGGACGCCGACCTGGGCCGGGAGGTCCTTGGAGGTCTTGTGCAGGTAGGCATCGACCAGAGCGCCTTCGACACGGGCGACACGACGGACGGCGACCTTCTCACCGAGCACGGCGCCTTCCTCGACGACGACCTCGGACAGCGGCTTGCCGTCGACCTCGGTGGCCAGCAGGGCCTCGAGATCACCGGTGTTGGCTGCAACAGCGGCGGCCAGAACCTTGTCGGCGATAGCGATGAACTTGTCGCTCTTGGCCACGAAGTCGGTTTCGCAGTTGACCTCGACCATGAAGCCGACGTTGCCCTCGACCTTGGCGGCGACGAGGCCCTCGGCGGTGGAGCGGCCTTCGCGCTTGGTGGCACCCTTGAGACCCTTGATGCGGATGATCTCAATGGCCTTCTCGGCGTCGCCGTTCGCCTCGTCGAGAGCCTTCTTGACGTCCATCATGCCGGCGCCGGTGCGCTCGCGCAGGGCCTTGATGTCAGCAGCGGTGTAGTTCGCCATGTGAACCCCTCAAATGTGGTTGTTGCTTTTTACGATCTTGGGTATGACATGCGTGACAGGATGGCCGCATCGCGCAGCCATCCTGTCACCATCACCTTCCGGCCAGGAAGGCCGGAAGGGTCACGTCAGAGACTTACTCTGCGGCCGGAGCCTCAGCAGCCTCGGCTGCGGGAGCCTCAGCGGCTTCTGCTGCGGCCGGAGCTTCTGCTGCGGGGGCCTCAGCGGCCTTCTCGCCTTCCAGGAGCTCGCGCTCCCAGGCGGCCAGAGGCTCTTCAGCAGTCTCGGTCGCGCCGTTGGCGCGGTTGTTACGAGCGATCAAACCCTCGGCGACGGCGTCGGCAACAACGCGGGTCAGCAGGTTGACGGAGCGGATGGCGTCGTCGTTGCCCGGGATCGGGAAGTCGACCTCGTCCGGATCGCAGTTGGTGTCGAGGATGGCCACCACGGGGATGCCCAGCTTCTTGGCCTCGTCGACCGCCAGGTGCTCCTTCTTGGTGTCCACGACCCAGAGCAGGGACGGGGTCTTGGTCAGGTTGCGGATACCACCGAGGTTGGCCTCGAGCTTGGTCAGCTCGCGCTTGAGGAGCAGGAGCTCCTTCTTGGTGTAGCCGGAGCCGGCGACGTCGTCGAAGTTGAGCTCTTCGAGCTCCTTCATGCGCTGGATGCGCTTGGCGACGGTCTGGAAGTTGGTCAGCATGCCGCCCAGCCAACGCTGGTTCACGTAGGGCTGGCCCACGCGGGTGGCCTGCTCTGCGATGGCTTCCTGAGCCTGCTTCTTGGTACCGACGAAGAGCACGGTGCCGCCGTGGGCGACAGTGGCCTTGACGTGCTCGTAGGCGCGGTCGATGTAGGACAGAGCCTGCTGCAGGTCGATGATGTAGATGCCGTTGCGCTCGGTGAGGATGAAGCGCTTCATCTTCGGGTTCCAACGGCGGGTCTGGTGGCCGAAGTGGACACCGCTGTCAAGCAGTTGGCGCATGGTTACGACGGGCATGCCATCGCTCCTTCCGGCAGGTCACGGTTTCCTCCGTGAGAGGGCCTTCTCCGGCCGCTCTTGCCCTGCCATAGTGTATTGACGGTTTTCAGTCCGGACCGTACGGCCCGGGCTCCTGGTGCCCCAACTGTCACTCCCCATGGTCCGGCAGAGCCGGGCCGTGGACCGCGAGTGACGGCAGCCCGCACCTCAGAAGCACTGGGCTACTGGAAGCTGCGGGAATGGACACGCGAAGTCAGTCGGCGCATCTCGACACCACAAGGGCGCGGGACACGGAAGACTGCGGTTCCCAGTGTACTACACGAGCCAAGCGCCGGGGCTCCACCGCAGGATGTCCACAGCCGCCTGCCCGGTCCCATCCACATAGGGGAAAACCGCGGGCTCGCGAAGGATCACACCCAGCCACGCTGGGGACATGAAACGCGAACTTCTTCCCCGGATCAGACGCCTCCCCGCCCTCCTTCTACCCCTGCTGCTCGTCCAGTCCGCCCCGTTCCCTTCCCAGGCGGCGCCCGAAGAGCCCGGCCTCCGGGCTCGCGCCGCGGACCGGTCCGGGTCAGCAGACCGCGCCGGACCATCACTCGAGGCCGGACCGTCAGTCAAGGCCGGAGCGTGGGGCTGGCCTTTGGAGCATCGGCCGGGCCGGCTGCTCGATGCCGTTGTCCGGCCCTTCGACCCTCCGGCGAAACCGTGGCTGAGCGGACACCGCGGCGTCGATCTGGCCACTCCCGACGGAATCGGGGCGACGATCCTCTCCCCGGCCGACGGCGTGGTCTCCTTCCGCGGCACGGTGGTGGACCGCCCCGTCGTCACCGTCGATCACGGCCACGGAATCAAGAGTAGTTTCGAACCCGTTCGCAGCGATCTGGAACCCGGGACGCGGATACGCCAAGGGCAGCGCATCGGTTCCCTTGCGGGTGCCCATTGCGCCGCCCTCAGCTGCGTTCATTGGGGAGTCAGAGTCGATGGAACTTACGTCGATCCACTGCGCTTCCTCCTGGATGACCGCCCTTCCGTTCTCCTGCCCTGGGAAGGCCCGGGGTGAGCGAGCCGTCCGGCAGCGAGCACTCAGACGATCGCCGAAATCCCTGTGATGGCGCGCCCCGTCACGAGAGTGTTGATCTCGTAGGTTCCCTCATAGGAGTAGATGGCTTCCGCGTCTGCGAAGACCTTGCCGATCTCGTAGTCGGTCACGATGCCGTTGCCGCCCAGGAGGCTGCGCCCGATGGCGACCGACTCCCGCATCCTGGCCGTCGTGAAAGCCTTGGCCAGTGCGGACTGCTCATCCTTCGCCACTCCGGCGTCCTCGAGCTGGGAAAGCCGGACCATCATGCCCATGGAGCTCACGGCGTTGCCCAGGATTTTCACGAGCTGTTCCTGGACCAGCTGGAAGGACGCCAACGGCCGGCCGAACTGATGGCGCTCTACGGCGTAGCGCCGCGCGACGTCGAAAGCGGCGAGCTGCTGGCCCACGGCCTGCCATGCGACAGCCAGCCGGGTCACCTTGAGCACCTTGTTGGTGTCCCGGAAGCTGTTTCCACCGGCCAGCTTGTGAGTGTCCGGAACCACCACGTTCTCCAGGACGATGTCCGCGTTCTGAACGGTGCGCAGGGAGATCTTGTTCTCGATCTTGGTGGCCTTGTAGCCCTCGGTGGAGGTGTCGACCAGGAAGGCCTTGACCTGATTGTCAGCCACGTCGCGGGCATAGATGACCACATAGTCGGAGAAGGTCGCGTTTCCGATCCACCGCTTGGCGCCGTTGAGGATCCATCGGTCACCGTCCTTCTGGGCGGTGGTACGGGTACCGCCTGCCACATCGGATCCTCCGAGCGGCTCGGTCAGACCGAAGGCGCCGATCTTCTTCATGGCGTAGATGTCCGGCAGCCAGGCTTCCTTCTGCTCCTCAGAGGCGAGCGCCTCGATGGACCCGGTGAAGAGCCCGTCGTGCACCCCCATGAAGGTGGCGATGGAAGTGTCAGCGCGAGTGAATTCGGCATGCACGATGCCGGCGAAAAGGTTGGAGTACCCCTGACGGCGCACGGGGCTCATGACGTCCAGCTCGGCCAGCTTCGGAATCAGCTCCATCGGGAACTCGCCACGGTTCCAGCAGTCCACGGCGATGGGGCGGACCTCACGGGTCAGCCAGTCCCTGATCTCGGCGAGACGGTCACGCTCCTTGTCGGAGAGCAACTGCTCGAAAGCGAAGAAGTCGCCGTCCGCATACGGCAGCGAATTGATGTCTGGCGCGCTCTGGCCCATGGTCCCTCCAGGATTGATGTTACTCATGAGTAACTTATCCCACTTCCCTCGGCGGGTAAAGGGCTGAACGGGCTCTCTGGACGGTAAAAATCCAGATCGCGGCGACATAAACGAATCGTCTTCGGAACTTTCTTTGCGCCGCTCTTGCCCCATGCCAAGATGACGCTACGAAACCCTCAGAGGGAAGGAATTCGCAATGGTGCGGAAAGCAGCGTCCAGCGGCGCAGAGGCCACCCAGGAGACGACGGCGGCAAAGCCGGCGGCGCGCACACGGAAGGCCCCCGCGAAACCGGAAGCCGCCGTCGAGCAGGAGACGGTCTCCCCCGTCACGACCGTGAGTCCTGCAGTCAAGACCGCGACGCCGAGGGCAAGCAGCACCAAATCGACCCTGGCCAAACGAATCCCTGCGCCCCGGCGGTCGCGCACCAGCAAACCGGCTCCACGCAACCGCAGCAAGGCGGAAGCCAAAGCGTCAGCTGCAGCCCGGCGTCTGAAGAACATGTCGGAAATCCGGCATTACTTCCGCACCGACGAATCCCCGGTCTTCTTCGTGGGCCCGTCCTCCTTCAACCTGCTCGGCCTGGACCGCTGGGTGCGCGGGTTCTCCTACATCGCTTACTACGACAGCTGGGAAGGAACCCATCCGCGCGTCTTCACGCCGTCGGACCGTCCTTATGTCGAGTTCCAGAGCGGCGAGGAGATCAACAACTGGCTCCTGACCAATCACGAGGTGCGGGCGCACATCGAGCAGCGCACTCCGTCCGGAGTGCATCCCAAAGTGGTCATGGTCTTCTTCGATGAGGAGACGGAGCACATCTGCCAGGAGCTCGGCTATGAGTTGATCCTTCCCCCGGCCGCCCTGCGCGAGCGGCTCGACTCCAAGATGGAGACCACCCGGATCGCCCAGTCCGCGGGCGTGCACAGCGTGCCGAACGTGATGACCACGGTGGAGACCTGGTCCGATGTCCTGAAGGTCACCAAGAGCGCGAAACTCGGCACCGATCTGGTGATCCAGACCGCCTACGGCGACTCCGGCAAGACCACCTATTTCGTCACCTCGGAGGAGGAGTTCGACGCCGTCGCGGAACACCTCAAGGGCGAGGAGGTGAAGATCATGAAGCGCATCAACAACCGCCCCATCGCGGTGGAGGCGGTCATCACCCGGCACGGCACCATCGTGGGTCCGTGCATGACCGAGATCACCGGCCACAAAGCGCTCACCCCGTACCGCGGAGGCTGGGCCGGGAATGAGATGTATCCGGATGTCCTCGACGATCCGGCCCGTCACGCGACCACCGAGCTGGTCCGCAAGCTGGGCGACCGTCTGGCCAACGAGGGCTACCGAGGGTTCTTCGAGGTGGACGTCCTCCTCGACACGGACACCGACGAGGTGTATCTCGGGGAACTCAACCCGCGCATCAGCGGCGCCTCTGCGATCACCAACGTCACCGCCGGCGCGTACGCCGATGTCCCGCTCTTCGTCTTCCATCTGCTGGAGTACTCCGGCGTCGAGTTCGATCTGGACGTCGATGAGGTCAATGCCCGGTGGGAGGAACTCGCCTCGGAGGACGAGTGGAGCCACATGGTGATCAAGCACACGGACCGGACCGTGGAGCACATCGACGCAGCTCCCCCGACCGGACTGTACGTGCTGGACGGGCAGGGCCGGTTCGTCTTCGCGCACCGCGAGCTGGACTGGCACTTGCTCAACAATGAGTCTGAGGCCTTCTACCTGCGGATCTATGCTCCCGGAGACTACCGCTGGAAGGGCGCAGACCTCGGAATCCTGGTGACCAAGGGCCGCTTGCAGGGCTCGCACGGCGGCCTCACGATCCATGCCAGGCATCTGATCGAATCCATCCGGAGCATGTACCGGGCCACCCCGGTTCCGGAGTCCGAGCCCGTCAAATGGCCTGCACCTGCCAAAGGGAATTAAATTACCCATGCCATACTTGATGGAATGTTCGCAGACGAGGCCTATGGCATGAGCAACGGACAACCGAGCACCCCGGCCGCTCCACCACTGGATCAGTGGCAGCTGGCGCCCCACCTGAACTGGTCGATGCAGAACATCGCGTCGTTCCTGCCTGTGCGGTCCATTCCCCGCGGGATCCGGGCCACCGCACTGCCACCTGCACCGGCGGATCTCTCCGCGGTCCTCGTGCCGCACCCCTGGGAGGACCGTTCGGCGACCTTCGCCCAGGTCATGCAGGACACCTTCACCGACGGCTGGGTGGTGACCAAGGACGGCGCACTGGTGGGCGAGGGCTACTTCAACACCATGAATCCCGCGAGCGTCCACTTGCTCATGTCCGTCAGCAAATCCCTGACCACCTCGGTGGCCGGGGCTTTGGAAGGCACCGGAGAACTGGATCCGGATGCCCTGGTGACGAGCTATGTCCCCGCACTGGCCGGCTCCGGCTATGAAGGGGCCACGGTCCGGCATTTGATGGACATGCGCACCGGGGTCCACTTCTCTGAGAAGTACCTGGACCCCGATGCCGAGGTCCGTCTCCTCGAAGAGGCCATCGGCTGGGCTCCCAAACGCCATCCGGAGGCTCCTTCGACGTTGCTGGACTTCCTGGCGAGCCTGCGCCTCGACCGGCCCCACGGCGGCGCCTTCGACTACAAGTCCTGTGAGACCGATGCCCTGGGCTTCGTCCTGGAAGGCGCCACCGGACGGCATGCGGCCGATCTGATGTCGGAGCGTCTCTGGCAGCCCATGGGGGCCGAACTCGGTGCCCATGTCGGCGTGGACAGCGTCGGCGAGGGGATGTTCGACGGCGGCGTCTCGGCCGGGCTGCGAGACCTGGCCCGGTTCGGCAATCTGTTCCTCCGGGAAGGATTCGCACTCGATGACACCCCCGTGCTGCCGGCGTGGTGGGTCGCCGACACCTTCGGTGGAGGCCCGGACAGCCGTGAGGCCTTCGCTAACGCGCCGGAACCCACCCTCATGCCGGGTGGGATGTACCGCAACGGTTTCTGGTTCCCGCGCGAAGGATCCAACCCGCTGCTCGCGCTCGGCATCCACGGTCAGATGGTGTACGTGAACCGTTCGGCCGGCGTCGTCGCCGCCAAGCTCTCCAGCTGGCCCACGCCGCAGGATGGCGAGAAACTGCTCTGGACGATCAACGCCTTCGACGCCGTCTCCTGGGTCCTGACCCGCTGAACGTATCCCCCTCGCCGGCCAGCGCCGTGGGCCGCTCCTCCCCCTGGGATGGAGCGGCCCACGGCGTCTTCGGGCCCGGCGCCTCCTGTGTCTCCTCCTCGTATGGGCTCGCTACTTCGGTGCGAATTCGCTCGCTCGGGGCGCGGGCTCGCACGGAAGTAGCGTGTTCGGCCCGGCGACGTCGCGAAACCGCTTGGCCGCAACGGCACCTCTGCCATGCGGCCCGGGTGGCGGTTAGGCTGATGAAATGACAGCAACCGTCGCCGTACTGGCCGCCCATGGACGTTCCGGCAGAGCATGTGTCACGGCCCTCCTGGATGCCGGGTATCAGGTCCGGGCAGGGATCCGCTCCGAGGCGCCCTTCGAGCCGCATCCGCTGCTGACGACAGTCTCCTGCGACGCCCGGGACCCCGCCCAGGTCGCAGAGTTGCTCGAGGGCGCGTCCGCCGTCGTCAGCATGATCGGGCACAATCGGCGGTCAGACGACGACGTCCAGTCGGCTGCCACGCGCAACTGCCTCGAGGTCATCTCCTCACGCCAGCCGAAGACCCGATTCATCACCCTCACGGGAACCGGAGTCCGGCTGCCCGGCGACACGATTCCGCTGTTCGACCGGGCGGCCAACGCCGCGATAGCCCTCGTGGACCCGAAGCGGATCGCCGATGGCAAGGAACACGTGAGGATCCTCCAGGACAGCGACGTCGACTTCACCGTGGTCCGCGTCCTCAAGCTCACCGGTGGGCGGCACCAAGGGACGGTTCGTCTGACCCCGAACGGCCCTGCGGAATTGTTCACGCCACGGGCCCGGGTGGGCGCAGCCGTCGTGGCCATCCTGGGGCGGACCGATCTTTCACGCGCGCTCCCCGTGATCAACGGAACCGAAGCCTGAGTTCTGCCGTGACACAGCGACCTCCGGGGCCGGAAACACTGCGCGTCCTGCTGGAGCAGGCTCTCCACCCTGACGACGGCGGAGACCCCTTGTTTTCCGGTGCCGTCGCGGCGGTCCGCGTGAACGGACAGACGGTGGCAGAGGCCTCCGCGGGTCTGACCTTCCGGTACCGGGATGGTGAGGGGCTGGAGCGGCGGGGCGACCCCGTCTCCCGGGACGCGCTCTTCGACCTGGCCTCGATCACCAAGATCTTCGTCACCGCGACCGCCCTGGCCGCGTTCGAAGAACGGCACATGCTCGGCAACGGACTCAGTTCTCTGCGAAGGCCGGTCTCCGAATGGCTCCCGGAATTCCGTCCGGAACCCTTCGGGGACGTGACCGTGCTCGATCTGCTCACTCACCGTTCCGGCCTGCCCAGCGAATGGGACGCCAACTCCCCCGGCCCCGACGCCTGGCACCGTTTTCGCACGACGATGCCCGAGCACCCGGCCGGGACCGTCCACGCGTACTCCTGTGTCGGGTTCATCTGGCTCGGACTGCTCCTGGAGGAACTGAGCGGTTCGTCCTTGGACGATCTCATGACCCGCCTGATCCTGGACCCCTTGGACCTGAGCCGGACCGGATACCGCCCCACCGAGACGAGAGATCGCATCGTCGCCACCGAGATCCAAACGGGTCGCGGCCTCGTTCACGGTGAGGTCCATGACGAAACCGCGTGGGCTCTGGGCGGTGTGAGCGGGAACGCCGGGCTGTTCAGCACGGCCCCCGAGCTGCTCCGGTTCGCTGAGATGTTGAGGAACGGAGGCACCTCCGCTGGACGGCGCATCCTCTCGCGCGAGGCCGTGGAGCTCATGACGAAGCCTGTGCCGGGACCACTCTCCGGCGAGTTCCGGCAAGGCCTCGGCCTGCGGCTCGGTGAACCGGCCGCCAGGCTTTTCGCCCGCGACGCCGAACGGCTTCCGGCAGGGCATGGAGGATTCACGGGCACGGCTTTCGCATTCGTCCCTGGCGGCGAGCGCTCGGTGGTGCTGCTGAGCAATCGGGTGCATCCGCGGCGCGGGAACGACGAACGGTTCGCCAGCTTCCGGCAAGATGTCCTGGAATGGGCAGCAGGCCGGATCTGACCACCGGCGAGCGTCCGGAGGCCGCCGAGGCGACGACACCCCTGGTCTGAGGAAAAAGCTGATTCACAGCAGCGCCTCAGCCCGGGCACCGTCCGCTCGGCTGAGCTTGGATCATGACCACCACAACCGCAGCCTCCCTCAGTGACCTCCGTAGCCTCTCGACCTCATCCGGCAGCCGTCGGCGATGGGGGCCCTGGCCCCTGGGAGTGGCAGTTCTGGCCCTTGCCGCGGCGGCGCTCTCCGTCTGGGGTGTATGGGCCGGGTCCCGCTCCGAGTACTACGCCTCGATCGCCCTGTCGATGAGCCAGAACTGGCACAACTTCTTCTTCGGTTCCTTCGATCCCGCGGGCACTGTCACGCTGGACAAGATCCCGGGCTCCTTCTGGATTCCGGCGCTGTTCATCAAGGTGATGGGGTTCTCCACCTTCTCGGTGATCCTCCCGAACGCACTGGCGTCAGTGGCCGCCACCTTGCTGCTCGCCTTCACCGCCAAGCGGGTCGCCGGACCGTTCGCGGGCTTGGTGGCCGGTTCCGTCCTGGCCACGACTCCGATCCTCGTGGCCGTCTCACGCTCGAATCAGCCCGAGACGTTCTTCGTCCTCGGTCTGGCGTTGACGGCCTGGGCGGCGGTCCGCGCGGTTCAGCAGAACAGCTTCCGCTGGCTGCTTCTGGCAGGCCTCTTCGTGGCGGTGTCGTTCCAGACCTACATGCTGGAGGCCTGGGCGATCTGGCCCGCTCTGGCCGCCGCCTACCTGTGCACCCCGCAGCCGTGGCTCCGGAAGCTCTGGCACACGGCGGTCGCCGGAGTCGTGAGCCTGGGTGCCTCGCTGCTCTGGATCGTCGCGGTCGCCATGATCCCGGCGTCGGACCGCCCCTATGTGGGGAGCACCCTGCACAACGACCCCTGGGAGATGGTCTTCGGCTACAACGGCCTGGGCCGGTTCGGGGAGAGCACCGCTGATTCCACCGCCTACAACTCCTTCACACCGCCGTTCTCCGGTTCGGCGGGTGTCTTCCGGCTCTTCAACAGCCAATTGGCCGGACAGATCGCCTGGTTGCTACCCGCCTCGGTGCTGGCCGTCGTCGTACTCTTCATCCTCGGACGCAGGGCGGGCTGGAAACCGGCTCTCCCTGTCTTCCTGGGTACTTGGATCCTGACGTTCTTCGTCATGTTCTCCGCGGTGGCGGGCATGCACCAGTTCTACACCGCGGCACTCGGCGTCCCGATCGCTCTGACCATCGGTCTCGCCGTGGGACTGGCCCGATCGAAGCGCGTGGCATGGCCCCTCCACTCGCTCCTCGGTGTCGCGGTCGTGACAGCCATCGGGATAGCACTGGTCTACGGCGGCTATTCGATCCCCGTCGCGCTCGTTCAGGCTGTGCTCGCCCTGGGCGCGGTGGCCGCCCTTCTCTGGGAGAAGCGGCGTGGTTCCATTCTCCGTTTCTGGACCGCCGCGTTGGTCCTGGGCGGCCTGCTCCTGACCCCTGCGGTCTGGTCCGCCGTCACGCTCGCTCATCCCAACTCGATCAACCCGGTGGCCGGCGGCGTGGACTACATGGGTGGCGGCATCGGTGGTGGCCGGGGGTCCTTCCAAGGCGGCCCCGGCGCAGGAGGTCAGAACGGCTTCCCGGGAACGCCGCCGGGTACGAGCGGTTCAGGCAATGGAACCGGCTTCCAGGGCGGTCCCGGAGGGTTCCCGGGAAGCCAGCAGGGTATCTCGGGCGGAACATCGGGGACGGTCCCGGGCAGCGGCACCGGTCGCCAATTCCCCGGAGCCGGGGGTACGGGTGGTGCCGGAAGCATGGAAGGCACCGCGTCCGCCGCCCTCATCAGCTATCTCGAAGCCAACAAGGGCACCGCTCAGTATCTCGTCGCGACGTTCGGTGCGCAGGAGGCTGCAGGAATCATCACCGGAAGCGGCGGTCAGTCGGTCCTCCCGGTGGGAGGTTTCAGCGGCAACGACCCGGTGCCCACGGTGGAGCAGTTCAAGGCGCTCGTCTCCTCCGGGGCCCTGAAGTACGTACTGCTCAGCGGCAGCGGAATGGGCGGTGGCATGGGTGGCGGCCAGCAGAGCAGCGGTACCTCCTCGGAGATCCGCAGTTGGGTCCAGGAGAACTGCACCGCGGTGACCGCGAGCGGCGTTTCCGGTCTCTACGCCTGCACCGCGTCCGGCGCCTCCACGAACTGAGCCGCGGCGAGCTGAGGCACAACACAGCTGACGACGACGGCTCGGGCCGGAGCCAACCACGCAACGCGGACTCCTCACCCTCAAAAGCCGCAACGCAGGGGCCGGAGAATTCACCACACCCGGCTCTCCCAAACCACCGACCATTCAGAAACCGACGACACGTGGCACTGGCTCCCCTAGCCGATCGAGACCGAGCGCGGCCCAAAGCTGCGGGTCACGCCGCCGACGGTAGCGGTCACCGTTGTCGTCGTTGGATTGAAGTAGAGGCGGCTGCCGTCGCTCAGGCTGAAGGTGCGGACCTCGGTGCCCTGAACCGGATCGATGCCGCTTGTCGCATAGACGCCGTTGCGGAGCTTGGCGGCCAAGGCGGCAACCTTCGTGTCCGCCAGGTTCACGCTAGGGGTCGTGACGGACTCGGCCCGGGTCGCTTGCCCGGCCCCGCCGGCGTCCTGGCAGCTTGGCTGGGCCTGGTTGACGGTCGCGGCCACGTTTCGGAGTGCGGAGGTCCGGGCAGCCAGGGTCAGGGCGTAGGTGAAGGCTTGATCGTTGGTTCGGCGGGTCTTCGCGGCCGCGACGATGGCGGCACGGTTCGCATCCGCGGTGAGTAGGCAGGGCTGGCCCGAAACCGCTCCGCCGCCGCTGTAGGTGCCGACGCTCGTATTAAGTAGGTCCACGCTGTAGTCGTGGTTGATCACTGTTACATTGCGCGCGGCCACGCCCTGCGCGAAGCCCCGGAAGCTGTCCAGCTCGGGATTGCTGAGGGGGTAGCCCATGGACCACTGCACGGAAAACTCGCGGATAAACGCGTCGATCAGCGGCGAGGCCGAGGTCTCCAGGGTCGTTCCCGCGTCCAGCCGCAAGCGGGCCAGGGTGAGGGCCCGTTGCACCCCGGTGCTTGAGGTGGTGTGCGACTCGGGGTTCACCCCGCGGCCAAGATCGCTCTCCGCAGCCCAGGTGGTTACCCCGACATTGGCGGTGAGGGTGACGGCTCGGCCGACGCCCCGGGCCGCGCGCGCCGCCTGCTCCACCGTGTTGTTCATATCGTCGCCGTATTCGGCATCCGTGGTCCACGACCCATAGGCGCCCACGGTGGCGATGTCGATCCCGTGCTGCGGAGACATGTTGACGTCGTCGAACATCACGCCGTCGAAGTTCGTTGCGGGCGCCGTGGCCGTCCGGACCCCGGGCGTGGATTTCGTGGTCAGCATCGTCTTCACGCCGCTCGCGCACGCCGTGCGGTAATCGGGGTTAGCGGTGTCTGCCAGGAGCAGCCAGTCGAAATCCGGGTAGTGGACCAGCCCTGAGGTGGTCTGTGGGGTTTCGTTCATTGCGGCGAGCAGCGCCGCGTTCCCGCCGACTGGAACAGTGAAACTGGGCCGGCTACCGTCATCGGGCAGGCTCACGCAGCTTGACTGGAATACGCCGGATGCCGGCTCACGCGGGGACATGGCCGCGACGTTCACATAGGCCAGGATCTTGGTTTGGGGGTTCGCCGCCTTGATATCCGCGAGATTGCAGCCACCCGCGGCGGGTGACGCCTGGGCGAGGAACGGCTCGATGATGGCGACCGTGACCTTACCCTGTAGCGCCCCGCCCGGGCAGAGCAGCTGTTCCTGGCCCACGCCCTGAAGCATTGCCGCGCCCGCGCTATCGAGCACCGTGACTGGAGCGGCAGTGTCCGCCGACGCCGCCGGCGCCGCCGTTGCAGCAAGGCCTGCGGCTCCGACCATGGCAGCTGCGGTGGCAGCAATGGTCGCGATGGATCTCGAGATTCGTCCTCGACGGGGAGTCGTCTTCATCGGTGTTCCCTTTTTCCCTGGTGTTCGGTCCTGATTGCTCGCACAGTAGGGAAAGTCTAAGCGTCTGGCGTGGCGGCTCCGCTCCTGACCCCGGAACAGGTCCTCGCAAGAGCCAACCCAAAACGAACTTCAGAAACACGACGCCAGAACCCGCCAAGCCGGCCCGCGCCGTCGTCGTCGGGGACCCAAGCGATCCTCCGCTGAGCGTCAGGCGAAAAGACCCTGGGCGAGGTAGCCCTTCTCGTCCTTGACGCCGGGGAGCATGAAGAAGTAACCGCCACCGAAGGGCTCGATGTAATCGGTCATGGGTTCGTCCGCCAGCCGCGTCTGCGTGGCTTCGAACTGTTCCTGGATGTTCTGCTGATAGCAGGCGAAGATCAGGCCGGCCTGCATATTGCCGTTCAGATCCACGCCCATCTCGTAGTTGTAGCCACGGCGGAGCATCCGGGAACGCGAGGTCTCCTTGGTGCGTGGATTGGCCAGCCGGATGTGCGCGTCGAGAGGGATCGTGTCCCCCTTGGGATCGTTGGCGTAGTCCGGTTCGTCCGTCTCTTTGCTCTTGCCCAGCGGTGCGCCCGAGACACGTTCACGGCCGATCATGCCGTTCTGCTCCCCCAGCCCGACGCGGTCCCAGAACTCCACCAGCATGCGGATGAGGCGCACCACCAGGAAGGTCCCGCCTTCCGTCCAGGCCGGCTGCCCGGAATCCTTGTCGATCCAGACCAGCTTCTCCTCGGCGCCCGGGTTCACGATGCCGTCCTTGTACCCGAAAAGGTTCCGTGGTGCCCCTTCGGGCCGCGGCGCGTTGTGGAAGCCATTGATCTTCCACGCCAGCTGAAGCTGCCCACGGGTCGCCTTCATGATGTCGCGCAACGCGTAGTGCACGGCGTCCTGGGAATCGGCGCAGATCTGGATCATGAGGTCTCCGCCGGTCCAGGCATCGTCGATCTGATCTTTCGGGAAGACCTTCATTCCCGTCAGACCCACGGGCTTTCGCGCTTTGAGCCCGTATTCCTGGCGATCGAAGAGACTGCCCGCCAGGCCGAAACTGAGCGAGATGCTGGCGGCCGGGACATCGTCGCCGAGGACACCGGAATTCACGGGCGGGGCGCCGTCCACGCCGCTCAGTTCCTCCGGCGGCAGCGCCTGGTCGTGCCGATGCCCGCCCATGAGGATGCGCGACTTGGTGGTGAGCCTCTGGAAGAGGGTCTTCAGCTCCGCACGGTCCTTCGCCAGCACGGTGAACGCGGCGAAACAGGCGCTGGCCTGCTGGGTCGCAGGACGGTAGACACCCGCCTGGTTGTCGCCGTGGAACGGTACGACGTCGGTGGCTCCGGTGGCAGCCTGCTGCTGTTCCGGGGTGCAGGCGACCAGCAGTCCACCAGCGGCTGAGGTCGCGGCACCCATCAGAAAGGAACGGCGTTCGAGGTTCATGGCAGGGTCTTTCGTCGGCAAGAGGGGGCGGGGAGGCTGCTGGTACGGTTCACTCGGTGGAGAACAACGCCGGGGCGAGCGCCAGCGTTTCGAGCGCCTGCCCGAGCGCGCCGTTGACCCGCTGGCGTTGCAGGATGCTCAGCTGCGGGTACGGGATCCAGGAGCCCGCGGCACGGGTCTGGTCAATGGCCTGCAACAGGCTCGACAGTTCCCTGTCGAGTTGCGCCGGGTACCCGGACTTGAGCCGTTCGAGCAGGGTCCGCAGGAGGTTCAGGACCTCCTGCGTCGCTTCCACATCGGCGCGGGTGAGGGCGACCGCCGTCCCTGAGCCCTGGTCGCCGTTGCCGGAGAGATGGTCACGCTGAGCGTCCTCCAGAATTTCATGGAGCCTCAGGGGCATGTCCGCCGGATCCGTCGAAAGCTCCGGAAGTTTCTTCTCGAGGGCGTCGAGATCCGTGGCGAGCCGGTCCAGGACGGGCTTCAGCTGCGTTTGACCCTGGCCGTGCCAGAGCCCGTATTCGAGACGGCGCAGGCCCGTGAAGCCCGGATCCTCCGAGCCTCGCTGCAATCCGCGCGAGCCGGGAGAGATCGCGTCGCCCAGCTCGCCGAAGCTTCCGTACGCCGCACCGACACGCTGCCAGCACTGCTGGGCGGAGAGCCACGCTGTGCGCGCGCCGTCGACGTCGTCCTGTGCGAGCGCTGTTCCGAGATCGCCCAGACGGCCCCGCAGTTCCTTGAGTTGTTTCACCACGTAGTCGTGATACGCACTGATCGCATCAGCCATGGTCCCGGCAGCCTTGAGGGGCATCGTCAATCCAGTCCTGCTCGTACCGGGGTTCCCCGGTGTTCCATCACAGGGGGCGCGCCGCGCGCGTCCCGGAGTACATCATGAGGGAAGGCGGGCCTTACCACCAAGTTAAGTCACGCCTGCATTCACTATTTCGAAGTCGTCCAGTGAGTGAGAGGCCGGGCATGCCTGAGGCCCCGGTCGATGACGACCGGGGCCTCAGGGTGAAGCGTGACTCAGCGGCTACTGAACAGCTCAGTAGTTGCTGAGGGAGGCACTCATGGAGATCGTGCTGATCGCCACGATCAGGCCGATGACCATGCCCGCGAAACCGACGATGATGCCGGCGATCGCCAGGCCGCGACCGCCCTCACCCGTGCGCTTGATCTGGCTCAGAGCGACGAAACCGAGAATGACGCCGAGGAGCGAGATGAAGAAGGCGGAGATCAGGGAGATGATCGCCAGGGTGTTGGTGCCGCTCTTCTGCGGAGCATAGGGCTGGGACTGCGGGGCCTGGTACTGAGGGGTCTGGCTCATGAGGTTTCCTTGCTGCGAGTGATTGCGAGTGATGTGATGGATCAATTGGAGATGCTCTCGGCCAACAGGCCGCGAGTGTGAAGGGCTTCCGCCAGTGCGTTGGCGGTCTGTTCGAAAGCCGTGTTGGTCTTCGAAGCCCCGATGGCCCCGCCCTTGAGGGCACCGGATGTCATATTGCGGTGGAGCCGGACCACCAAGCGGCCCGAGGCGTCGACCATGAAATCGACGAGAAAGACCATCTGGAATTTCGCGCCTGCCATGGCACCGAAAAGAATGGTCAGTGGCGCGCTGCCTCGTTTGGCGAGAAGACCGCCTTTAGGGGTTTCAGTGACGATGAATTCCTGCGCGGAGAGCGTTTCCGCGACCACGGCCCGGCCTGCGGCGTGGTCCCCGTGGAGGAAGAAATCATGAGAAGAGGCCATGGTGCCCGTCTTTCGGAAGTGCTGCGAGTGAAAAGATCCGCGCCCTGGGCGCGGATCCGATAAGTCCACTCTAGTGAGTTTCCATTCCGAAAACGATCTTTCGTGTTTCGTTACGTGGAAATTCGAGCAGGTCCATACATGCTGCGGGCCGTCTTCAGGCGACTTTCAGATGTTTTCCCGCAACCATCCCAGCACGAGGTCGAGACTTTCCGGATCCAGCCTGGTGCCCTCCTCGTTGTATCCCGTGCCGGGGGCTTCCGCCAGTTCGGCAAGACTGCGTGTCTCCTCCTTCAGCACGTGATTGGCCGTGGGAGGAAAGACGAAGCCGATGTTCTGTTTCCCGGCCGCGGCCTCCTGGAGTGGGGCTCCATCCGCCCGGACATCCACTTGGAGATCCTTCTCACCGATGATCACCAGGGTGGGCTGGGTCAGGCCGGGCAATGCGTCGGCGGCGTCTTCACTCCAGAGTTCCCTGGCGAGTGGCAGATTGGCCGGGGTTTCGAAACTCATCAGCACCATCCGCACGCTCTCCGGAAGACGCTCATCCAGATCCATCGCTTCACCCCTGTTGTACCGCGCGGCAGCCTCCTCGACAAGAGGGAGGAGTTCAAGCCCTCCGGGCACCTGCCCCAGCTGGGTCCTGAGCTGCATCAGCAGCACCTCCCCGACGGCTCGTCCGGGCGGGCTGGCGAGGATGACCCCGGCAAAGGCAGGCTCGTGGTCCCCCAGGGCGTAGTGGATCACATGCAGGCATCCTTCGCTGTTGCCCAAGCCCACAATCCTGTTGTCGTCAACGAACTCCTGACCGGCCAGCAGACCGGCAGCCGCCTTCAGCTCCGCCAAGTGGGAGGCCATGCTCATCGTGCCGATGAGCCGGGGAAGATTCTCCCGGACATGCGGGCCGGACGCCCTCTTGTCATAACGCAAGGAAGCGAACCCAGCCTCGGCCAGGGCTTCGGCCAGCAAGCGTCCACTGCCATTGGTGCCGGGAAGCAGAGGTGAGTTCCAGTCGCGGTCGGTCGGGCCGCTGCCCGCCACCAGGACGACACCGGGAAACGGCCCCTCTCCTTCAGGACGTACCAGAGTGCCGTACATCGTGACGTCGTCGAGCTGCCAGCTGACTTCTTCGCGGATCATAGCCGTAATTATGCGTGACGGTGAGCCGCCAGGGAACCGCCCTCCCCGGGACATGGTGAGAGGGCAGGGCCGCGTGAGGCTGCTGCCACGCAGTGGGGGCTGACGCCGTCTAGGTTCTCAGTGCGTCGATGACTGCACCGAGAAACTTCTCGACCGTCGCCAACTCATCCGTGCTGAAGGCTCCAGCCGCGGTGAGAAGCGCGCTGACTTGCCGTTGAAGGCTCGACTCGAGGATGACCTGTGCGGCCTGAGTGGCGTGGAGAACCAAACCCCTGCGGTCTTGAGGATCCGGTTCTCTTCTGAGGTATCCGGCCTTTTCCAGGCGGTTCACCAAAGCGGTGGTGGACGCAGAGGTGATCCCCAGATGGGCCCCGAGCGCACGAGGACTCACCGCCTCGCGTGACGACTCATCCAGAACGAATCGCAATGCCGAGAGATCGTTGCTGTTGATCTTCAGATCCGCCATGAGATGGGCGCGGGCTCCGCTTTCCACCACGGTGAACTCCCGGAGTAGATGCAAGGCAGAGAGAACATGATCTTCTCGGTCGCCTTCGGCCCAGCTTCTATTGATCAATTCGAGCGCCATGCAGAATCCTCCTCCAGCCCGTCATTTGCCAGGCGTTCTTGCAAGCCCCCGTACAGGAAATTATAGGCCGCCTGGTCGGGCGATTCGGGCAACGATCCCATTGCCGAAAACCTCAGGACCTCGCGGCAGAAACCTGCCGTATCGCCGGATGTCTGCGCGATTGTACGGGCGGATCACCCGGACCGAAAGGCTCTATCTCCGGAGCCCAAAGCCTGTTTGCCTGAAGATGACAGAAGTCAATGAGAGGCAGGAGGACATCATGCCCGGCAAGAACAACGCAGGACAGTTCGGACAGCGCGCCGACACCACCGAGCAGGCCCGCCGCGGCGGTAAAGCGAGCACGGGCCACTTCGGTTCGCCTGGCGGTCCGGACGCGCGAGAAGCGGGACGCCGTGGTGCGGCCGCTCAGCCTCGCGAGGCGAAAGTGCGCGGCGGGGAGAACAGTCACCGCGCCGGCGACAGAAGCTGAACACGCACCGTTGACCGCTGCATCGGCCCATGAAAGGCCGAGGCGTCTGCTGATGCCGGAATCCTCCCGGGAACGACACCTTTTCACCAGGAACAGTGGGATGCTGGTCCCATGGAACGCGTAGTGGGCATCGGCGGACATTTTCTCCGCGCCCGTGACCCTCAGACCTTGACCGCATGGTACCGCGATTGCCTGGGCCTCGCCATCGACGGGCACGGCCTCTGGCAGCAGGACGCCGGGCCGACCGTTTTCGCTGCCTTTGACGCCGACACCGAGTACTTCGGCAGTCCGGCGCAGCAGACGATGATGAATTTCCGGGTCGCCGATCTGGACGCGATGCTCGCACAATTGCGGGCGGCGGGCGCCCAGGTGGATGACGAGGTCCAGGAGATGGACGGCATCGGCTGCTTCGGCTGGGTCACCGATCCGGAGGGCAACCGCATCGAATTGTGGCAGGCGAGCTGAACCGGCAGCTTGCGGAACCCCTGGCTGCGAGCCGGCGGCAACGCAGGTGACTTCGATGCTCGTGCGGTTTCCGGCCATGCCAACCCCACAAGGGTTCGGCTCGACGATCGCCGCACGACGCCGAGGGGTATGTGGAAGGCCCCGGAATCCGCGTGATTCCGGGGCCGTTTCGGGTAGGGGCACTGGGACTTGAACCCAGGACCAAAGGATTATGAGTCCTCTGCTCTGACCGGCTGAGCTATACCCCCGTGGGTGTTCCGGGTCAGGAAGACCTCTGGAACGACGCCCGGAACAGTCTACCGTGACCGCCCCGGACGCCTTCATCGCGCCGGAAGGATCAGACGAGCAGATCCTCGTAGTCGGCGCCGCGGTAGATGTCTTCGAAGGTCTGCAGCGTGTTCTCCAGGCTGTGCTTCTGGACCATGCGGTGGCTCGCCTCGCCCATGGCGCGGCGTCCCTCCTCCGGCTGGCCCAGCACGGCCTGGATCTTCTCCGTCAGGTCCACCACGTTGTTCGGCTCGAACAGGTACCCGTTCACGCCGTCCTCAGACAGGTGCGGCAACGCCATGGCATTGGCCAGCACCACCGGGGTGGAGGCGCTCATGGCCTCCAGGGTGACCAGCGACTGCAACTCCGCGGTGCCCGGCATGCAGAAGAGATCGGCGCGGATGTACGCGCGGCGCAGCTCGTCGTCGGGCGCAAGACCCAGGAACGTGACACGGTCCCCCAAGCCAAGGGACTCCACCAGGCGCTCCAAGGCGGGACGGATCTCCCCGCCACCGACGATCTCCAGGTGTACGTTCATCTCCTCGGGAAGACGTCCCAAGGCCTTGATCAGGACATCGACATTCTTCTCCTCGGCCAGGCGACCGGCGAAGAGAATGGTCGGGTACGGGTTCTTCTCCACGACCTCACCCGGCTGCAGCTCGTACGCAGGGGTGTCGATGCCATTGGAGAGCGGCAGCACCTGGCGCAGGAAGGCGTGCTGATGCATCGCCTTGGCGGCCAGAGGCGTGGGCGTGGTGACCACGTTCGCCTGCCCCATGACCTTGCCCATGTCCTTCCACGAGATCCGGCCGATCCGGTCTTTCAGCCACTGCGGGAAGGGCAGGAAGGGGTTCAGGTTCTCCGGCATGAAGTGATTGGTGGCCACCACGCGGACGCCACGCTTCACGGCCTCATAGAGGACATGCTCGCCGATCATGTAGTGGCTCTGGATGTGAACGACGTCCGGCTGCACCTTGTCGAAGAGCAGCGCGATCTCCTTCTTGATCTCCCAGGGGAAGGTGATCCGGAAGGAATCGTGAGTGGGGACCGAATGGGAGCGGATCCGGTGAACGGTGCCCTCCGGACGGAACTCCGTGTAGCTCTTGCCCTTGTCAGGACGGGCGGCCAGGACGTGCACCTGGTGCCCCCGCGCCGTCATGCCCTTGGCCAGGCGGTAGCCGAACTGCGCGGCCCCGTTCACGTGCGGAGGATAGGTGTCCGCGGCGATCAGGATGGTCAGGGGTTTGCTACCGTCGGTGGACGTCATGCGGGGGTTTCTCCTGGCATTGTTCAGTGGCGGGCGACAGCCCCGGCCTATTTCCCGGAGGATTTCCGGGCGGCTTCCTTCCTGCGCTTGGTGACCTCAGGATGGTGCCTGGACAGGGCGATCACACCAACGATAGCAAGGCAGGCTGCCGCAACCATGGATATCGCAACGACCGGCTGGACATCGGGACGAAGCTCACCCAGGAGAGTGATGCCGATCGCGATGCCGACGATCGGGTCGATCACCGTCAGACCCGCGACCACCAGGTCCGGCGGACCGCCGGAGTAAGCGCTCTGCACGAACCAAGAGCCCAAGCCGCCGGCCGCGGCGATGGCGACCAGGGTGTACCACGGCACGTTGAGCAGGAACTGGCCGTTGGGGTCCAGCAGATGCCTGCCGATGATCCGGGTCAGTACGGCGACGAAACCGAACAGCACACCGGCCCCGAGAATGTAGACGAAGGCGTTCAGCCGGTGCCGGAACATCACCGCAAGGGAGCCGAAGAGTCCCACCGCCAGCGCCAGCAACAGGACCACGGCCAGCTCGTCCGTCGCCGCCACGTGATGGTTCTCCTGCGTGGCGTTCACCGCCAGGAGCACGAACAGCGCGGACCCGGTCACGCACGCCGAGATGGCCACCACCGTGGCGCGGTTGATCTTCAGCCCTTGATCCTTGGCATTGACCACCGTGGTGATCACCAGCGCGATGGCGCCGATGGGCTGGATGACGGTCAATGGCGCGGAGACCAGGGCGACGCTGTTCATCGCCATGCCACCGGCAAGGAGCAGCAGACCCAGCAACCAGCGCGGATTGCGCAGCAAACGCAGGAAGCTGCTGGACCCCAGGGCCAGGCCGCCGGTGTCAGCCTTGACGGCGCTCCCCTGCCGCTGGGTTCCGATGGCCAGGCAGAACGCACCCAGGACGGCCAGGATGACAGCGAACCAGATCATGTGCCGTCCTCCTTCCGTTCGTCCTGCTGTGTCCGCTGCCCGACGACGCCGGAACCGCCGTCGTCGGACGCTGCTTGCTCATCCGCCTCCCGGTGGTGAGTGGCCACGCGGGCCCGCCGCACGGGGCGGCCTTTGCGGACGATCGCCTGGAAGTATCCGATGGCGGCGATCCAGTGCCCCACCAGCCCCAGGGCCAGCAGGACCCAGGCGATGACGAACAGGACCCGTCCTCCCATGATCTCGGACAGCACCAACAGCGGTGTGCCGAGCAGAAGCAGCGCGGTGCGGACCTTGCCCACCACGCTCACCGGCAGATCAGGGTGATTGCGGAAGTACAGAAGGGACGCCGTGCCCAGCACGACATCCGGAACGAGGAGCGCCGTCAGGTACCACCAGGTGACCACGCCCGCCAGCACCAGAGTCACCGCGACGGCGATCAGGGCCAGGCGGTCGGCCGCCGGGTCGAGGATGCGTCCCAGTTTGGAGGTCTGGTCGAAACGGCGGGCCACATAGCCGTCGATCCAGTCAGTGGAACCCATCACGGCGAGCACCGCGACAGCCCAGCCGTATTCGCGGGCTCCCAGGACCAGCCACATGAAGAGGGGCACGCCCAGGAAGCGGATCACCGTCAGAAGATTGGGGACGGTGAGGATGCGGTCATGGTCGACTTGCGGCACGCCAGGGCGTGCGCCAGCGCCGATGAGCTTCATCCTCCCCCTTCCTCAATGCCTGCATGTCCCGAACGCACGGCCCCGCCGTGCGATTGTCAGGACTTGATGAGCTTGCGGAGCAACACCACGAAGGCCGTGCCGGCCGCCGCGGCGACGGCGATCGGCTTCCAGCGGCGTCCAAGTTCCTGCAGAGGGCTGCCCTGTTCCCCACCGTTCGAGGACGATGCGAAGGAGGCGAAGCGCTGCTGAGCGGCGTCCTTGGCGGCTTCCGCGCGGTCCTTGACATCCGTGACCAGCGCCTGTGCCTGGCTCTTGACGTCCAGCTGCGCTCCGAGCTCGTCACGGATGCCTGTGAGGTGTTCGCGGCGCTCGGCGAGACGGGCCAGCAGCTGATCCTGGGTGGGAGCGGGGCCTTCCTCGGCGCGCTTCTGTTCGGCCTTCGCTTCGGCGTCCGCCTTGGCCTTCGCCTGCGCTTCGGCCTTCGCCTTGGCCGCGGCCTCGTAGGCCGGGGATCCCGGCTCCAGGATGCTCGCGTCGAAGGCGCTGCCTTCCTTGACGATCCCCAGATCGTGCTTGATGCCGCGAATGGTGCGGGCCGGGACGAGCGGCATGGCCTGCTTGATCTTCACGAAACCGAAGAGACCGCCGATCCCGGCGATGACCAGGAACGCCGCAGAGACGATCAGGGCGGCGAGCCAGGCCGGCATGACGGTGGCAAGGCCCATGATGGCTGCGACCACCAACGCGATGACGAGCAGCCCGATGAAGAGCAGCGCCGCCACGAAGCCCGCCGAGGCGATCCCGACCTTGACGCCCTTGTCCTTGAGTTCGAGCTGCGCCAGGGAGATCTCGTCCTGGATCTGGCGTGGAAGCAGCTGCGCCGCGCTGCGGGCGGTCGCGGGGAGGGCCTTCAGGCTTGCCTGGGGCCGTGCGCTGCCGGCATGGCGTCCGCTCATCAGATTCGCCTCATATCGACTCGACGGTTCATGGTCCGTGACGGGTGTCACTCGGGCTGCGGACCGCCCTGTCGCGGCGCGGTCCCGCCTTGGACAAAACTATCATTGCGGCGCGGGCCGGAGGCGTGGGGCCGTGGCCATGTTCATCTGCGTTCAGCTGACGCAGCCGTCCCCCGTCCCCCTTCCCCGCGGGCCCGTGGGATTTAAGATGGTGGAGGTGACCATTCCCACCCTTTCCCATGGCTCCGCCATGTCCCGACGCCAGAAGATCACCTACGTCCTCATCCTGGGAGCCCTCACCGCCCTGGGCCCCTTCACGATCGATCTCTATCTCCCGGCGTTCCCGGCCATCGAAAGGGATCTGGGCGTCAGCCAGGCGGCCGTGCAGCTCACCCTCACGGGCACCACGGTGGGGTTCGCCCTGGGGCAGCTGCTCGTGGGTCCGCTCAGCGACAAGGTCGGGCGCCGCCTCCCCCTGCTCTGCGCCACCGCACTCCACATCCTGGCTTCGGTGGGCGCCTCCATGACGCACGACATCGTGCCCCTCGGGATCTTCCGCGTCCTCATGGGCATCGGCGCGGCAGGTGGCGGCGTGGTCTCCATGGCGATGGTCCGCGACCTGTTCACCGGCTACTCGATGGTGCGGATGTTCGCCGCGATGTCGCTGGTGAACGGCCTGGCCCCGATCCTGGCCCCGGTGATCGGCTCCCAGCTGCTGCTGATCACACCGTGGCCCGGAATCTTCGTCTTCCTTGCCTCCTACGGCACCCTCGTCCTCGTGGCCTGTCTCTTCCTGGTCCGGGAGACGCTCCCCGCCGAACGACGCCGTGCAGCCGGCTCCGGAGTGCTGGGACACTACCGTGTGCTGTTCCAGGACAGGATCTTCGTAGGGGTGCTGGTGATGGCGGGCATGAACTTCGCGGGCCTGTTCGCCTACCTCTCCGCCTCCCCGTTCCTGTTCGAGAAGATCTACAGCTTCACCCCGCAGCAATACGGCTACCTGTTCGGGATCAACTCCCTCGGCGTCGTGGCCGGCGTCCAGATCAGTTCGCGGCTCATCCGTCGTGTCGGCCCGCAGTGGATTCTCGCCTTCGCCACGGCCGGCCAGGTGGTGGCCGCGCTGCTGATCATCGTCGCCGACGTCACGCACGCCGGGCTGCTCGGGCTGGCGATCCCCTTGTGGTTCTACATCCTCTGCACCGGATTCTGTTTCCCCTGTGTCCAGGTGCTCGGTCTCGCCAAGCACGGCGACCGGGCCGGTACCGCGGCGTCCTTGCTCGGGGCCAGCACCTTCCTGACCGCAGGTGTGCTCTCCCCCGTGGTCGGCCTGCTCGGCACCTCTTCCTCGGTTCCGATGGCCGGCGTCATGATCTGCTGCATCGGAGTGGGCATCCTCAGCCTCTGGCTCATCGTGCGCCCACGCACCGTACCTGCCATCGCATGAGCCGCCCGATCGCCCACCCGCGCCGGCGATAGGCTGGGAGCGTGAACGACGACGTCGGGCGGCGCCCGGGCAAGACTCCCTCCCGCGGTGCTTGGCGCCGTCGTGCATCACAGGTGAAAGGGGCACCGAGGCGCATCCTCGCCCCCTGGCGTCGTCGCCCGGAGGAACGGAAGCGCTCGCACCGCAATGGGCGGGGGCTGTTCATAGGGGCCGTCATCGGTGGGATCCTCGGATATTTCGCGGGGCGCGCGATCGGCCAGGGCGCGTACGGAATCATCCTCGGGGCCCTGGCGGGGGCTGCCATCCTCTACCGCCTCAACCCGGGACCCTGGAAACGCGAAGACCGCCGGAAGAACAAGGATTCCGCATCCTGAACCACGCAAGGACGATGTTCCGGACTCGTGCGGGCTTCTGGAACTGACGGAAGCACGAGCGGAGAAAAAGAAAGCCCCGGGCCATGGAATGAATCCGTAGCCCGGGGCTGTATTGCTCCTCCTGCTGGACTTGAACCAGCAACCCTTCGATTAACAGTCGAATGCTCTGCCAATTGAGCTAAGGAGGATCGAAGCGAGTTAGACATTATCAGGCCCGGGGCTCACTTGCGAAATCGAGCACCGGGGCCTTGGCTCTCAGCACGCCTCAGAGTTGAACGCTCTCCGCAGCGGCCGGCTCACCGACGCGTTTCGGCAGTCTGAGCCGCGCGAAGAGCACGGCGCCTGCGATGACCAGAAGGACACCCAGAGCGTATGGCGCCGCATGCGCGATCCCGCTGTACATCAGGCCCGCGGCCAGTGGCGCGAACATCTGGATCGCCGACATGATGGCCTGGAGCGCACCGGCCACGCGGCCCTGTTCGTCGTCTCCGACGGAACTCGAAACGAGCCCGTCAAGGGGTGCTTGGGTCAGCCCCTGGGAAGCTCCGAGCATGAGCACACCGGCGATCAGCAGCCACGGCTGCGCGAGGACCGACGCGAGCAGCAGGAGCGCGGCACAGCCCACCGCCTGGCCTACGATCCCGATGATGATGGTCCTCCGTTCTCCGATCCGTGGCAGCAGGAAGGCCAGGAGACCGCCCTGCACGGCGATGTCGAGGACGCCGATGACGGCCACCAGCAGGCCGATCTGGGTGGCGTTCCAGCCGACCGCATCGATGGCGAGCACGCTGAAGTTGTTCGAGAAGAAGGTGAAGGGGATGGTCAGGAGCGCGAAGACGATGAGCAGCCCGCGCAACGCCGGGCGCCGGAAGGCGTCCGAGATGACCTTCACCGGATGAAGCTCTTCCAGTTTCAGGGTGGCCGAGCGGTTCTCCGGAGCGAGGGACTCAGGCAGCAGGAAGATCGAGAGGATCGCCACGATGAGGGCGACGGCGGCGGTCGCGAAGACCGGCAGCCGGATGTCGATCGCGGACAACAGGCCTCCGAGGGCCGGTCCGATCATGAAGCCGATGCCGTTCAGAGCGCCGAGCAGGCCGAAGCGCTTCGCACGGTCCTTGGGAGGGGTGATATCCGCGGTGTAGGCGAAGAGTGCGGGAAGGTCCCCCGCGGTGAGTCCCTGGATGATCCGCCCGAGCAGCAGGATCCAGAGGGCGCCACCGAAGCCGAAGATCAGGTAGCCGAGCACCGCTCCGAAGGAGGCGATGATGATGACCGGCCGGCGTCCGACCCGGTCTGAGAGCCCTCCGAGGAACGGGGCCGCGAGGAAGGCGCAGAGCGCGTTGACCCCTTCGAGCACGCCCACCCAGATGGCGAGGTTCGGATCCCCCGCAGGCAGGTACTGCTGGACGATGAAGGGCATGACGGGCAGGACGATGGTCATACCGATGACACTGAGCATCGTCAGGACGACGAGCATGACCCAGGCGCGGCGCGGGCTCTGCACCGGAGCCGGGGAGGTGGAGTTCGTGGACATGTTCACCAGAGTAGCACTAAAAATAGAGTCATTCTAGTTTTAGAGTGACTATGCTGGAATCATGGCTGAAGCAGCACCCGGGCGGCGGGAACGGAAGAAGGCGGCCACGCGCCGCGCCATCGCGGACGCGGCATTGGAGATGTTCCTGGATCGCGGATTCGATGCGGTGACCATCAAGGAGGTCGCGGAGCGCGCCGACGTCTCCCTCGCCACCGTCTACGCCCACTTCCCCCAGAAGGAGGCTCTGGTCTACGACGAGGACGACGAAATGCGGGACGCCCTCCTGGCAGCGGTCCGCGAGCGGGAACCGGGCACGACGATCAGCTCCGCGATCCATCACTGGCTGCGGACGGTCATGGATGAATACCACGAGCACGAGGCACAGGCGGCCGACTTCAACGCCATGGTCTTCTCGGCACCCTCACTGCGGGAGTATGAACGGTCCATGTGGCTGCGCCATGAAACGGCACTCGTCGACGCCATCGCCGAGGACCTCGGGCAACCCGCCACGCATCCGTTCATCCGCGTCTTTGCACACTACGCGCTCGAGACGTGGGCCTTCCTGGACCGCACGGACGATCCCGACGCCTCCCTCGAGGCGACTTTCGCGCTCCTGGAGCCGGGCTGGGCGGCTTTCGAACGCAGCGTCGTAACGGGCGACTGACGACCGCGTCCGGCCGGGAATGACAAAACCCCTGGTCAGCGGATGATTTCCGTTGACCAGGGGTTTACAAGCTCCTCCTGCTGGACTTGAACCAGCAACCCTTCGATTAACAGTCGAATGCTCTGCCAATTGAGCTAAGGAGGATCGAAGCGGGTTCTACTTTACCAGAGCCTGTGCCGAAGTCGAAATCGGCCGGATGCCCGGCTCCCCCGTCGAAGCACAGGAAGCATCAGGCCCCTTGACGCAGCGAACGGCGTTGCATCTCCAGCCCGAGCAATTGGCGGTTCAGTTCCTGCACGAGCCCCGGGTCCGCATCCACGCCCATCCGCTGAAGCTGTCCGAGGAGATCCGCCTTCTGCCGCGTGATCCCCAGTTCGAACAGGCGGGAGAGGATATCCCGGCACGCCTGCAGCAGAGCATTCTCATCACTCGCCGGGATCATGGCCACCGCCAGTTCGGAGACCAAGGCGCGCAGAGGCTCCGGGACCTCTTCGCGCACCGCTTCCACCCAGCCCACCGGATCGCCGGTCCGGGCCGCCCCGACGGCGCGGATCGCCGTGTGGACGGCCTGATAGGCGGGAACCACGAAGTGAATCGCGCTGAACGCCGGCCAACGGCTCTCATCGAGCACCTGGGGCTGTTGCAAGGCCACTTCCAGGGCCTGGCGTTCCATGGCCGCCGCAGGATCCCGGGGATCCGGCCGCGTGTACAGCTGGACGCTCTCCTCCAAGGACGCCTCGTGCCCGTTCTCCTCGTGCGACGACGACGGATCGCCGCTCCGCGTCGGTGACGCGGCCGCGCGTCGTACCGCCGATTGGACGGCGCGCGCGACGTCCTCCATCGGCATCCCCAGCCAGCCGGCCAGCTCGCGGGTGTAAGCAGGCCGCAGCGAACCGTCCCGGATCTGCCCCACGATGGGCGCGGCTTCGCGGAGAGCCTGGATCCGGCCCTCCACAGTGTTGAGATTGTGCTTTTTCAGGCCCACCCTGATGGCGAACTCGAACAGCGGACGACGGCTGGCGATCAGATCCTTGACCGCCTGGTCCCCGCGGTGCTGGCGCAGCTCACAGGGGTCGGCCCCGCTGGGCTCCACGGCGACGTACGTCTGCGCCACGAAGCGCTGGTCCTCTGCGAAGGCCCGCAAAGCAGCCTTCTGGCCCGCGGCGTCGCCGTCGAAGGTGAACACGACTTCGCCGCCGGAGCCGTCGTCGGAGAGCAGACGCCGGACGATCTTGATGTGGTCCCCGCCGAACGCCGTGCCGCAGGTGGCCACCGCCGTCGTGACCCCCGCCAGATGGCAGGCCATGACGTCCGTGTACCCCTCCACCACCACGAGCTGACGGCCCTTCACGATCTCCCGTTTGGCCAGATCGATGCCGTAGAGCACCTGGGACTTCTTGTAGAGCGGCGTCTCCGGGGTGTTCAGATACTTGGGGCCCTTGTCGTCCTCGAAGAGCTTGCGAGCTCCGAAGCCGATCACATCCCCCGTGATGTCCCGGATGGGCCAGATCAGGCGGCCACGGAAGCGGTCATACATCCGTCCGGACCCCTCCCGGCCCGTGGAGAACATGCCGGTCTGGACGAGTTCCTCGTCCCGGAAGCCCTTGCCCCTCAGGTGCTTCAGCAGGCCGTCCCAGCCCTGCGGTGCGAAGCCGACGCCGAACGATTCCGCCGCATGCCGGTCGAAACCGCGCTCGGCGAGGAAACGGCGTCCCTCGATCGCCCCCGGGGTCAGCAATTGAGCGGTGAAGAACTCGGCAGCGATCTTATGAGCGTCCAGCAGACGTTGACGCTTCCCCACATCCTCGCGACGGGGGCCGGTGCCGCCGTCCTCGTAGCGCAATTCGATGCCGACCCGTGCGGCCAGCTTCTCCACGGTTTCGGCGAAACTGAGGTGGTCCATTTTCTGGACGAAGGAGATGACGTCGCCGCTCTCCCCGCAGCCGAAACAGTGGTAGGTCCCCACCTGGGGCCGCACGTGGAAGCTGGGACTGCGCTCATCGTGGAAGGGGCAGAGACCCTTGAAAGAACCGATCCCGGCGCCACGGAGCGTGACATAGCCGTCCACGACCTCTTTGATGTCGGTGCGCTGGCGGACCGTCTCGATGTCTTCTCTCTTGATCAGTCCGGCCACAAGTCCAAGCTTAATACCCCTGGCAAACTGAGCGGCGCCCGTTGTCTACCAGAGCGACGGGAGGCTCCCCACCAAACGCTCGTGGAGGCTGAGGGCGGAGGCGTCCGTCAGGGAGGCGATCTGATCGACGACGACGCGGAAGCGGGCGTCGTCATCGGCCGCAGCGCGCCAATCGGCGGCGAACATCGGTTCCAAGTGCCGGTCCCCCGTCGCGTTCAGCGCGCTCACGAGGGCTCGCAGAACCTCCTGCTGCCGCTCGTAGATGGGCTGCCGGTGGTCCGTGGTCATGACGAACGTGGTGGCCAGACCCTTCATCACCGCGATCTCGGTCACCGTGTCCTGCGGCACCACGAGCTGGCCGTTGTACCGGGTCAGCCGGTCCGGGCCGTAGACCGCGCGGGTCGCTTCCAGGGCGCTCTGGCAGAACCGGCCGATGAGCTGGCTGGTCATGTTCTTCAGTGCGGCCATGGACCTGCGGCTGCCATCCGCTTCGCGGACCCAGACGGCCGTCTTCTCCAGGCGGGCGAGGGCTGCGTCCACCTCATCCGCTTCGCAATGCGGCAGGTACCACTGGCGCGTGTATCCGACCACCCTGGCCCGGTGGTCCGGATTGTCCATCCAACGCAGCTGGAAGTGTCCGGCGACGACCGCATCCTCGACGTCGTGCACCGAGTAGGAGATGTCGTCCGCCAGGTCCATGACCTGGGCTTCGATGCAGGTCTGGCCTGCCGGGGCGTTGTCCCGGATCCAGTCGAAGATGGGGGTGTCATCCTCATAGGCGCCGAACTTGCTGGTCCGCTGGCCGTGGATGACCGGGGCGTCCGCCGCGTGCCAGGGGTACTTGCAGGCTGCATCGAGACTGGCCCGGGTGAGGTTGAGACCAGCGGGCCCGCCGTCCGCCGCCAGCACCTTGGGTTCCAGCCGGGTGAGGAGCCGGAGCGTCTGGGCATTGCCTTCGAAGCCGCCGATGTCATGGGCGATCTCGTTCAGAGCGGACTCACCGTTGTGCCCGAACGGCGGGTGTCCCAGATCGTGGGACAGGCAAGCCGTGTCCACCACATCGGGGTCGCAGCCGAGGGCGCGACCCAGCTCGCGGCCCACTTGCGCCACTTCGAGGCTGTGGGTCAGACGGGTCCGGACGAAGTCGTCGGTGTCCGGGGCCACCACCTGTGTCTTGGCGCCGAGTCGTCGCAACGCCGAAGAGTGCAGCACACGGGCCCGGTCCCGTTCGAAATCCGAACGATAGGTGGTCTTCGGCGGTTCCGCGACCCAGCGCTCGGAGGCGTGGGAGGGGTACTGGGCGTCACTCACATCCCCAGCTTAGTGATGCCAGTACCCGTGGTTTGCTGAATTCGTGGGTTTCGGGTGAATTCGTGGGCAAAATCCACGAATTCACCCGAAACCCACGAACTCGGCAGGACGGCCGGGCTGCCCAGCCCAGAGGCGAGCTGGTGGCCTGCCCTACAGCAGCCAGCCGTTCTCCGAGGCGATCCGGGCTGCGTCGCCGCGGGTCCTGCCGCCGGTCTTGGCCATCGCGGACGAGAGATGGTTCCGCACGGTCCCTTCGGAGAGGTACACCTCCCGGGCGATGTCCGCCACGGTCCCGCCGTCCGCGGCAACCCGCAGCACGTCCACCTCACGCACCGTCAGTGGCGACTCCCCCGCCACCAGTGATTCGGCCGCCAAGGATGGATCGATCACCCGAAGGCCGGCGTGGACCTTACGAACCGCTTCAGCCAGCTGCCGGGCTGGAGTGTCCTTGACTACGAATCCGGCGGCCCCGGCCTGCAGCGCCCGCCGCACATAGCCGGGCCGCCCGAACGTGGTCACCATCAGGACCCGGCATCCCGGTGCCTTCCGGCGCAGGAGTTCAGCCGCGGCCAGACCGTCGACGCCGGGCATCTGAACATCGAGAAGCGCCACATCGGCCGCATGCTCCAGCACCGCCGCCACCGCTTCCGCCCCGTCGCCGGCTTCCGCCACGACGTCGATGTCCGCTTCGAGTCCGAGCAGGGCCGCAAGCGCGCCCCTGACCAATGCCTGGTCATCTGCGATCACCAAACGGATCGCCTCCGGGTCCCTCATGTTCACATCACCACCGTCAGACGGAAACCGCCCAGCTCCGAGGGACCCGTGCTCAGGGTCCCGCCGGCCTGCCGGACCCGCTCGGCGAGTCCATCCAAACCGGTCCCGCGCCCGCTCCACTGCGGCTCCTTCTCCGGCCCGGCGGTCGAACGGACGGGTCCGGCGGGCCGCCAGGCGCCGTCGTCGTCCACCTGGACACCGTCCGGCGAGAAGGTGATGCGGCAACGGCCCGCATGGGAGTGCCGCAGCACGTTCGTGACCCCCTCCCGGACCACCCAGCCGAACAGCTCCCGATGCCCAGCCGAGACCTGGTCCACGGCCCCGGGAAGATCGGCCTCGATACCCGCCGAGCCGAGCACCTGACGGGCCTGAGCCAGTTCCGCCACGACATTCACCCCGCGATAGCCGGCCACCGTCGCACGGACGTCCGCAAGCGCACCCCGGGCCAATTCCTCGATCTCTCCGAGCTCCCGTTCCGCACGATGCGGATCGGCGGCGAGCAGTCTGCGCGCCAATTCGGCTTTGACCGCGACGACGGTCAGCGAGTGCCCGAGGATGTCGTGCATGTCGCGGGCCATGCGGTCCCGCTCCGCGGCGACGGCGGCATCGGCCAGATCCTTGCGGGTCGCCTCAAGCTGCTGCCGGAGTTCGATCTGCCGGGCGAAGGCCATCATCATGCACCCGAGGGAGACCACGAGAGAAGCCTGCATGACCCCGAGTTCCGGCTGGTCTCCCAGGGACTGGACGATCAACGCCGCGATGGCCAGCGCGAAGATCAACAGGAAGCGCCAGCGTGCTGCCAGGGGCGTCATGGCAACGGCGCAGGCCAGGAACGTCCAGGTCCACAGCGCGGCCGGACCGAGCGAGAAGACCACCAGCAGATTGCTGGTGAGCAGGGCGAGCAGGACCAGGACCGCCGTCCTGACCCTGGTGCGCCCGGCGGGCCGGGTCCAGATCAAGGGCGGTCCCAGCGCATAGCAAGCGAAGAAAAGCAGCGTCAGCGCTGTGATCAGGACCTTGCCTGTCCAAGGAGCACCGTCGTCGGTCCAGACCGTGGCATACGTGGGCCAGGTCCACAGCAACAAGGAGAACCCGGCACCCATCAGCCAGCTGCGGGGCCCGGCTCCTCTGACCCAGGCTCCCGCAGCCGTCGTCCCACGTCGATCCATGGTCATCAATCTACGGCTTAGACCCGCTTGGTGTCCCGGCGGAAGGCCAATGCGGCGCCCGCGACGAATACCACCAGCCAGACCGCTGCGTTCAGCACCCAGAGCCAGTCCCATTCCTGAGTCAGCGGGCTGCGGGCGATCTGTCCGATGCCGTAGGCCGGAGTCCACTTGGCGATCTGCACAAAGGTGTCTCCCATGATCTCGACCGGCATGAACAGGCCGCCCAGCATGGCGAGAATGGCGAGCGCCGGGCCGAGAAGCTGCATGACGTTCTGGCTGGGCATGAGGTAACCGGCCATGAGTCCGAGCGCGGCGAAGACCAGGGAGCCCAGCCATGCGGCAAGACCGGCAGCGATCATGGTTCCAGCGTCCAGGTGAACCCCGAACAGGGCCCCGATGACGAACTGGGCCACCACGGCGATGAAGCTCATGACCAGGGCGGCGATGGCCTTGATGGTGATGTAGGCGCCCGGCTGCAAGGGCGTGAGCCTCAGCTGACGGGACCAGCCTTGCGCGCGCTCGACGGCGACCTGGGCGCCGGAGGCGGTGGCCGAGGTCATGGCCGCATAGACGGTGAGGCTGATGAGGATGTATTCGCCGTAGCTGTGCTGGCCGCCGGGCAGCATCTGGTCCTTGTTGGACAGCCCGAAGACCGCGAAGAAGATCGCGGGAACGGCGATGGTGAAGATCAGGCTCCTGCGGTTGCGGAGGAGCCGCTTGATCTCGATCCAGAGGAACGTTCCGTTGATGCCTCCGCGGGCGGGCCGGCGGTCCACGAGGTTGATCGCGGCTCGCTGCTCCTGGGAACTGGTGGTGGTGCTCATGCGAGGGTCCCGCTTTCGGTGAGTCCGGCCTCATCCTCGGCCGAGTCGCTGGTGAGGGCCACGAAGGCGTCCTCGAGATTGTTGGAGCTGACCTCCAGGTCCTTGGCGTCCGTCTCGTTGAGCAGGTAACGGAGCACCGTGTCCGAATCCTGCGAGCGGATGGTGACGCGGGCGCCGTCGTACTCCACCGAGTCAACGGCGGCCAGTTGCGCCAGGCGCTGGTCCTCCTGTGCGAGCGCCGCGCGGATGGTGCGGCCGGAAGCGAGGTTCTTGATCTGTGCCGAGGTGCCGTCCGCGACGATCTTGCCCTTGCGGACCAGGACGATCCGGTCCGCGTAGCTGTCCGCTTCCTCCAGATAGTGCGTGGCGAAGACCACCGTGCGCCCGCGCTGCGCGTCCTGCCGGATGGCCTGCCAGAAGTCACGGCGGCCTGTGACGTCCATGCCGGTGGTGGGCTCGTCGAGGATCATGAGGCCCGGGTCGGAGACCAGCGCCATGGCGAAGCGAAGCCGCTGCTGCTGGCCGCCGGAGCACTTCTCCACCTTGCGGTCGGCAAGGTCTGCGATGCCCGCACGCTGCAGGACCTCGGTGACAGGCCGGGGCGAGTCGAACATGGCGGCGACGAGTTGGACCGACTCCTTGACGGTCACGTCCTTCAAGAGACCGCCAGTCTGCATGACAGCGGCCACCTGGCCCCGGGCGATCGCCTGGCGGGGCGTGCCGCCGTAGACGCTCACGCTGCCCTGGTTCGGCTGGGACAGGCCCAGGATCATGTCGATGGTGGTGGTCTTACCGGCACCGTTGGGGCCGAGGAAGGCCACCACCTCTCCCGGCTTGACCTGCAGGTCGATGCCCCGGACGGCCTGCACGGCCCCGAAGCTCTTGTGGAGGCCCTGGGCGTCCACGGCGAGAAGATTGTTCATGTCTCCATTCGACCGTGAACGACGACGGCGTGCCCGGGCCGTGCGTCATGGTTCGGGCATGACATCTGTCATGGGCCGGTGCGCATCACCCCGCGCAGACCCCTTGCCGAGCTCGCGAGTTCCGTGCCAAATCGCGCCTTCAGTGAGCGGATTCGCACGGAACTCGCGAGCTCGGCGGAGAGGCGCGGCGGTCCCGCTGGAGCGGGCCGGCTTGTCTCAGCCGCCGGAGACGTCGAGCTCGGCGGCCTTGATGGTGGCGCGCTGCTCCTCGTTCAGGCTGCGGCTCTCCAGCCACTTGTCCGGCAGGGCGGTCCGCTTCGGGGTGCCCGCACGGCCTCGCGGGCCCTCGGCATCCACGCCCGGGTACGGTGACTCCATGTCGAGTTCGTCCAGCAGACCTCGCAGAGTGGCCAGATCCGGGACGGCGGCAAGCTTGGCCCGCAGGTCTCCACCCACCACGTAGCCTTTGAAGTACCAGGCCATGTGCTTGCGGATGTCCCGCAGCGCCTTGCCTTCCTCGCCGAAGGTCTCGATGAGCAATTGTGCGTGCCGGTACACCGCATCGGCCACCTCGCGCAGCCCGGGGCGGATGCGGTCCTCACGTCCGTCGAAGGCGGCCTGCAGATCTCCGAAGAGCCACGGGCGTCCCTGGCAGCCACGGCCCACCACCACGCCGTCGATGCCGGTCTGACGCACCATGCGTTCGGCGTCCTCGGCACTCCAGATGTCGCCATTGCCCAGAACCGGGATGTCCGGCAACGCCTCACGCAGCCGGGCGATAGCGTCCCAATCAGCCTTGCCGGAATAGAACTGGCTCGCCGTGCGGCCGTGCAGCGCGACGGCGGCCACTCCGGCGTCACGGGCGATCCGGCCCGCTTCCAGATAAGTCAGGTGATCGTCGTCGATGCCCTTGCGCATCTTGATGGTCAGCGGAATGTCACCCTTCGAGGCCTCCTTCACCGCGATCTGGACGATGGAGGTGAACAGATCGGTCTTCCAGGGCAACGCCGATCCACCACCGCGCCGCGTCACCTTGGGAACGGGGCAACCGAAGTTCAGATCGATGTGGTCGGCGCGGTCCTCCTCGACGAGCAAGCGCACAGCGGCGCCGACCGTGACAGGGTCCACTCCGTAGAGCTGGACCGAGCGGACCGCTTCATCGTCGTCGTGGGAGATGATGCGCAGCGATTCCGGGGAACGCTCGACCAGGGCGCGCGAGGTGACCATCTCCGCGACATACAGCCCGCCGCCGTACTCACGGCAGAGCCGTCGGAAGGCCTTGTTGGTGATGCCGGCCATGGGCGCGAGCACCACCGGGGTGTTCACGGTGATGTTCCCGAGCTTCAGGGGCGGCAGTTCGATCTTGGTGGGGATTGCGTCGGCGGCGATTGTCTGGGAGGTCACCCCTCCATTGTCTCGCACCGGGCCAAATCCGCGCGCCCAGGCTCAAGGCCAGGTCACGGGCCGGAATTCGTTGCCCGGGATACGGCGCATGCGTCAGAGACCTGCGGAGAGCCTCCGGTAAGCCTCCACCGCCAAGGACGACGCCGGGTGCTCACCGTCCGCTGCGGATGCTTCGGTTCCGCCGGCCCAGACCTCGAGGCCAACGCGGATCGCCGCCGTCGCAGCCGCTGCGTGCAGTCCCAGGCTCAGCTCGTCCACCTCGGGCAGACGCTCCCGGATGACCAGGAGCAGGCGACGCTCTGAACGGGCGTTGACGGCGGCCCAGACGTCGGCGAGTTCGGGATCTTCAGACGTGGCGAGCAGCAGATCGCGAACCATCTCCAGGCCGCGGGCGGCTTCCTCGTCGGCGGGTGTCAGCATCCGGCGCAGCGCGTCCGCGACGACGGTGCGTCCGTCCTCGACCGGCGGTGCGGACCGCAACGCCTCCTGCCAGCGTTCCGCACCGATCTCCAGGATCGGGGCGATGGCCTCTTCCTTCGTCCGGAAGTGACGGTAGAAGGTGCGCAATGAGATTCCGGCCCGGGCTGCGATCTGTTCGGCCGTGGTGGCCGTGACCCCTTGGGCGGTGAAAAGTTCGGCTGCGGTCTGAGCGAGTTCCCAACGCGTCTGCGCACGACGGCGTTGCCGGAGGCTGGGCAGTTCGGTGTCCACGGGATGATCGTATCCGGAAAAGTGAAATCTGACTCTTTATGCCATATTGGCACAATGTGCCATGAAGCGTATTCTGGACGGGAGACCGGCCCACAGCCGGCCCACGGGACTCAGGCGACCTCCCTTCCCTGGCCGCCGGACTGAAAGGACACCCATGCTCCGCTATGCAGACCGCCGCTCACTCGTCACCGGCGGCGGATCGGGCATCGGCCAGGCCACCGTGCTGCGCATGCTCGCCGAAGGGGGCCGAGTGGTCGCCGCCGACGTCAGCGAGCAGGGCCTCGCCGACACCGTCGCCAAGGCGGGCGACGCCGCAGACCGGCTGAAGACCGTCGTCGTCGATATCAGTGACGAAGGCTCCGTGAAGGCTGCTGTCGCCGAAGCACTCGGATTCCTCGGCGGCCTGGACGCGCTCGTCAACGCTGCGGGAATCCTGCGCTCCTCGCACACTGAGCAGACCACTCTCGATTCCTTCGAGCAGGTGCTGCGCATCAACCTGGTGGGCACCTTCCTCATGATCCGCGAGTCGCTTCCCGCCCTGAAGCAGGGCCGCAACTCCGCCGTCGTGAACTTCAGTTCCACCTCGGCCGGCTTCGCGCACCCCTATATGGCCGCCTATGCCGCCAGCAAGGGCGGGATCCAGTCCATGACGCATGCCCTTGCGGCCGAGTTCGCCAAGGACAACGTCCGCTTCACTTCGGTCCAGCCGGGTTCGATCTCCTCCGGCATGACCGACGGCAGCGGCGCCAGCCGCCAGAGCGTCGGCCCAGGGCTCCCCGAGGACGCGGACATGAGCCTGTTCATCAAGCTCCAGCCCGCCCTCGGTCAGGGCTTCGCCTCACCGGAGACGGTGGCAGGTGTCGTGGCCATGCTCGCCAGCGACGACGGCGCCTTCATCACCGGCACCGAGATCCGCATCGACGGCGGCACGCACTTCTGATCCCGGACCCTCGTCGGGTGCTCAATTGTGGCGGGCGTTTCGTGAGAACACCCGCCACAACTGAGCACGCAACCGGGAAATCGTGGAGTCGCGCCTAGCGACGAGTGGCCCGAAGCTCCCGGCGGGTGAGTCCGGCCGGGGCCTCGTGCCGGGTCAGGGCCGTCGCTTTGACCACCAGCACGGCAACCAGGGTCGTGAGCGGGATCGCCAGCACCAGACCGATCGAGCCGATGAGCGTGCGCACCACCTCTTCGGCCAGCTCGGCACTCGTGATCGTCTCCAAGAACGGCCGTTCATAGAGCATCACGATGATGAGCACGGGCAGCGCCGCACCGGCGTACGCGAAGGCGATGGTGTACACCGTGGAGGCGATGTGGTCCCGGCCGATCCGCATGGCCGAGGAGAACAGCTTGCGCGCGGAGATCTTCGGGGACAGCTCGTAGAGTTCCCAGACGGCCGAGGCCTGCGTGATGGTCACGTCATTGAGGGCACCGAGGCTTGCGATGATGAGCCCGCAGAGCACCACGCTGGAGATGGAGATGGTGCCGCTCGTATTGATCAGCGTCGATGCCTCATGGCTGCCGATCCCCAGCAGCTTGGCGGCATCGGTGGCCCAGATGGCCAGTCCCGCCGTGACGCCGAGACCGAACAGCGTGCCCAGCAACGCCGTCGAGGTCCGCGCCGAGAAGCCATGAGCGAAGTAGAGCACGGCCACCAGGATCGCCGTGGCCGCGGTCAACGCGAGAGGAACTGCGGGCTTGCCGTCCACCAGACCCGGCAGCAGGAAGAACGCCAGCACCAGGTACGCGACGCCCAGACCGAGCAAGGCGCGAAGACCGCGCCAGCGCGCCACCAGAATCACGACGGCGGCGTACAGCACCGCCAGTACGCCCACCGGCACGGAACGGACGAAGTCGACGAACACGTAAGACGGCGCCTGTCCGGCCGCGGCCCCCTGCTGCACGCGGGAGAGATTCAGGTATCTGACCCCGTCCCCGGGGTGCACCGAGTCCGAGGCGGAGATCTCCGGGTTGAAGAGCACCAGCACCGATGAGCCACCGCCGTCCGGTTGCGTCATCGCCCAGAAACATGTGCTGAGACGGGCCGCCCCCGGGGTCGCCGCCCCACCGGGCTCCGGGCTCGCGGACGGCTGCGGAGACGCGGAACCGGACGGATCCTGCTGTCCGGTGGCCCCCGGCCCGGAGCAGGAGCCCCTGCTCACGCTGAGCACCTTACCGGTGTCGAAACTGACGCCCGGCGCCGTCGAGTAAGGCGAACTCAGATTCAGATCCGAATGCTGACCGCTCGGCCAGAGCAGGATCATGCCGATGCCGGTCAGCAGAATGACCGGCAGCAGGATCGCGGTGAGGATCCAGCCCGCCTTGCGCCGCGCAGCCGCGGCTTCCGGCGTCGGCGGGACCCCGCCGTCGTGCGAATGACCGCCGTGTGCATGTCCGGCTCCCATGGGCGCCCCTTCATTGATGCTGACTCGTACGGCCTTCTGGGCGCGGAGGCCTAGTCGCTGACCACCTGGATGTCCGCTCCCAGGCGCCGGGCACCGCCCGAGGCGAGGAGGGGGTCGACGGCGGCCGTCAGCGCGGTCATCGACTCGTCCACCTCCAGCACCACGGGGTGCTGGTGGGCGATGAGCGACAGCAGATCACGGACCGCCTCGGCGGCGTCGGCGGCATCCAGTTCGGGGTCGTGCCCCAGGAAGACCTCGGACGCGCCGCGCGGGGCGTCCTCCACCGTGGCGGGTGCCGCGTAGCTGATGGCGAAGGCCCGGATGGCGCCCTTGCGGCTCGGCTGCACCGTGCCGCCGAAGGCGGATGCGGGCTTGGCCCGCAGCACGATCGCGCCGTGAGCCCCCGAGGCGTCATCGAGGAAGAGCCGTTGCACCGTGCCGAGGGACAGCTCCCCCGGATCATCCCAGGAGTGCACCGAACGGTAGTACTTCCCCACCAGCTGCGTGAGCTCCACGGAACCGGTGGCCAGGTCCATGATGATGTCGCTGCCGGCGTCTTCGCCTTCCCCTTCGAACACCGGGAGCTTCAGCGCGCCGGCGGAGACCTCCACCATGCGGGAACGCTGGATGGACTTGAGCCCCACGGAGGCGACGAAAGCCGCACCGTCGGTCCCGTCCGCCACTTTGGAGCGCAAGGCCCGCACACCCGACGGCGAGAGCTCCGCTTCACGGCGGAGCATCACGAGGAGGCTGGAGCCGATGCCGTGCCCACGGTGATCGCGGGACACTTCGATATAGGACCAGAGACGTTCGCTGTGCAGTGGCGTCTCGTAGACGACACCAGCGGCGACGGGCACTGCGATCCCATCCACCACGTCCTCGGCCACGATGCACTGCCGCCAGGACTCGCCCGGGGCGGTGTCCCCGTCGATGCTTCCCACGGACGGCGCGAAGGTGCCTCGGAACTGCTCCCCCACCGGGGACTCCGGGTCGCCCCAGAGCTGCAGCAGTTCCAGGTCGTCGCCTTCCCGCCACGGACGGTACTGGATGGTCATCTCAGGCGCCCAGCAGCTTTCCGGCGAGGTAGCCCTCCACCTGGTCCAGGGAGACGCGCTCCTGGCTCATGGTGTCTCGTTCGCGGATGGTCACGGCGTTGTCCTCGAGGGTGTCGAAGTCGACGGTGAGGCAGAACGGCGTGCCGATCTCGTCCTGACGGCGGTAGCGGCGGCCGATGGCGCCGGCGTCGTCGAAGTCGATGTTCCAGTGCTTGCCGAGCTTCTCACTGAGACCGCGGGCCAGCGGCGAGAGCTGCTCGTTGCGGGAGAGCGGAAGGACGGCGACCTTGACCGGTGCCAGACGCGGATCCAGCTTCAGGACGGTGCGCTTGTCCACGCCCCCCTTGGAGTTCGGCGCCTCGTCCTCGGTGTACGCGTCCACCAGGAACGCCATCATGGAGCGGGTGAGACCGAACGACGGCTCGATCACGTACGGGACGTAACGCTCGCCCGAGGCCTGGTCGAAGTAGGACAGATCCTGCTTCGAGTGCTCGATGTGGTTCTTGAGGTCGAAGTCGGTGCGGTTGGCGATCCCCATGAGTTCGCCCCAGCCGGACCCGGCGAAACCGAAGTTGTACTCGATGTCGATGGTGCGGTCCGAGTAGTGGGCGCGCTCCCCGTCCGGGACGTCGAAGCGGCGCATGTTCTCCGGGGCGATGCCGAGGTCCACGAACCAGTTCCAGCAGGACTCGACCCATTCGTTGAAGGCTTCCGGGGCCTCGGCCGGCGGGGTGAAGTACTCGATCTCCATCTGCTCGAACTCACGGGTGCGGAAGATGAAGTTGCCGGGCGTGATCTCGTTGCGGAACGCCTTGCCCACCTGGCCGATGCCGAACGGCGGCTTCTTGCGGGAGGTGGTGACGACGTTGGCGAAGTTCACGAAGATGCCCTGGGCGGTCTCCGGACGCAGGTAGTGCTTGCCGGACTCGTCGTCGATGGGGCCGAGGAAGGTCTTCATGAGGCCCGAGAAGTTCTGGGGCTCGGTCCATTCACCACGGGTACCGCAATCAGGGCACACGATGTCCGCCATGCCGTTCTCCGGTGCACGGCCCTTCTTCGCTTCGAAGGCCTCCAGGAGGTGATCCTGGCGGTGGCGCTTGTGGCAGGAGAGGCATTCGACCAGCGGGTCGGTGAACGTGGCGACGTGGCCTGAGGCCTCCCACACCGGGCTCGGGAGGATGATCGAGGAGTCCAGGCCCACCATGTCGGCGCGACCGCGCACGAAGGTCTGCCACCACTGACGCTTGATGTTCTCCTTGAGCTCGGCGCCGAGGGGGCCGTAGTCCCATGCGGAGCGCGATCCACCGTAGATCTCACCGGCCTGGAACACGAATCCGCGCCGCTTGGCGAGGGAGATGACCGAATCAAGGGTGGACTTAGCTGCCATAGGTGAACAACTCCAGGGGAAGCGGGCCGCTGGGTGCGGTCCGGGTGCGGATATCTCGTGGCGTCCACCGCGGGACGCCACGTCCTAGCCTACCGGGAGCACGAAGGTCGGGCTGAATGCCTCGACGGAGCCCGCAGGCCGCAGACCGTCGCCCCGGCCCCAGCGGTAGAGGCTGATCTCATGGCCCCGTTCCGCGGCGACGCACAGCAGCGACTCCCCCGATTCGGCCTCGGACCACGCCAGGTGCCGGGGCCAGGCTCCGCACGCCAGCTCTGCGCCGAGTCTCGCGGGCCGCACGGCGAGATCGACGACGGCGACCGTGTCACTGCCGCGGACACCCACGACGAGCGCCTCCCCGCCGGGAGCGAGAGCCAGTTCGCTGGGATAGGCGACTTCGTGACCGGGGGCCAGTGGCACGGCGTCCCCATCGAGTTCCCAACCGTCGCCGCGGCGCGTCGCCCGGTGAAGTGCCGCGTCGAGTTCGCCGACGATCCAGAGTTCCTCGCCCCGGAGCAGCAGGTGCCGGGGTCCGGTGCCGGGAGGGAGATCGAGACCGCCCACGAGTTCCGCACCGTCCGTTCCGGACCGGTATTCGTCCACCCGGTCGCGGCCCAGATCGGCCAGCAGGAACCGCCCGTCCGGAAGAGGCAGCGTCGAGTGGGCGTGCGGACCCTCCTGGCGGTCGGCAACGGGGCCGCTTCCCTCCCCGCCCACGGTCCAGAGCGGCACCTCGTCCCACGGGCCGTCCAGCGGCAGAGCCGACACCGTTCCGGAACCGTAGTTGGCCACCAGGAGAAGCCCGCCATCGAGCACACTCAGATGGCACGGGAACGAGCCGCCGCTGGACGAGCGGGCCAGAACCTCCAGACTCTCCGGGTGGAGTTCCACCACCTGCCCATGATCCAGCTCCTCGACGGCGAAGAGTCGTCCGCCGGGGCCGCGGCACAGGAAGGAGGGATTCCGCACACCGCGACTCACCGCCGTCGCACGCATCTCCGGCACCTCCGGGTCCAGAGCCGTGCTGAGGACTCCTGGACCTCGGCCGAAACCCTCCTCGGTGTAGCTGCCCAGATGGAGCTGGACGTTCATGGTTCCTCCTCGGGGTAAGGCATCATGGGGATATGACTTCTCCCGAACCGGACGGCCTGGACACCATCGAGATCCGGGATTCCATGATCCGCCTGGGTCAGCTTCTCAAGCTGGCATCACTCGCCGAGGACGGCGTGGAGGCCACGGAACTGATCAAGAACGGACTGGTGAAGGTCAACGGTGACATCGAGGACCGCCGCGGGCGTCAGCTGACGCCTGGAGACGTGGTGACCGTCAACGGGCAGAGCGTGCGCATCAGCGCTGCGGGCTGAGAACCTCGAAACCCAGGAACTCGGCGACATGCCCCACTTCCTGAGGGCTGATGCCGTGCCAGACACCGCTGTACTGAACCTTGGTGGCGCGGGCCTTGCCCAGCAGCCAGGCCGCGGTGAAGTCGATCCGCTCCCGTGGGATGACCGGATCCTGGGGGTCCCTGCCCCAGAAGAACGGGGTGCTGCCGTCCAGCTCCGCATCACGGAAGTAGTCCGAGCCGCCTTCCACCGCGAACCCTGAGAGCCCCACGACCGCGGCGATCTCCTGCGGGCGGCGTCGCCAGAGGCTCGTCGCCATGGCCATGCCCATCGAGAACCCGAGCAGGCTCACCGAGGTGAAACCTTCACGGACCGAGTCGAGCCAGGCCAGAAGGTACTCCGTGGCGTCCCGCACCGCGTCGAAGGAGTACTCCACCGAGCCGGTCAGCGGGAACCAGGTGTATCCGGGACCCATGGCCAGCGGCGCCCGGACGCTGGCCACCACAAAGTCCTCCGGAAGCTGATCCGCCAGTCCGAAGAGGTCCGCTTCGTTGGCACCATAGCCATGGAGCAGGACCAGCAGCGGCCGGCCTTCACGCTGGCCCTCCGGCACGGACCAGAGGACGGTGGGTTCGGGGAAGCTGGTGGCGTCAAGACTCATGGCTCGTATTCTGCCATCCGGGCGGCCCCCGCACCGGAGCGCCGTTCCGCGCGCAAGCCGATGACGCATCCTACGGTGGCGTAGCCTGCGGCAGGAGGGGCATGATGGGAAGAATGAGCGACACCTCTCAGTTTCTTCCCGCACAGCATTCCGGCCGGCCCGACACCGGCCACCCGTGGACCCGGTACGTGGCTCTTGGGGACTCCTTCACGGAGGGCATCGGAGATCCGGAGCCGGCGAGCCCCGGAGGCCACCGCGGCTGGGCGGACCGCGTAGCGGAGGAATTGAGCATCGCCCGCCCTGACTTCGCGTACGCCAATCTGGCGATCCGCGGGCGGCTGCTGCAGCAGATCATCGATGAGCAGGTCGAGCCCTGCCTGGCCCTCAACCCGGATCTGGTGACGATCTCCGCGGGCGGCAACGATCTGATCCGGCCCGGCGGCGATCCCGACGCCCTGGCAGCGACCCTCGACGACGCCGTCGCCCGCCTCGCTTCGGAAGGCGCCACCGTGGTTCTGTTCAACGGACCCGATACCGTGTCCACGGTGCTCAGTCCGCTGCGTGGCAAGGTGGCCATCTACAACGAGAACCTGCGCACCGTCGCCGCCCGGCACGATGCCGTGATCGCCGACATGTGGTCGCTGCGGCAGTTGGCCGGCTCCCAGTACTGGGATGAGGACCGGCTCCATTTCTCGCCGCTCGGGCACCACACGATCGCCACCATGGTCCTCGACGCCTTGAATGTCGGACACAGCCTGGAGCCGCTCTCACCCAAGCCGATGCCAGAGAAGAGCTGGCGTGAAGCCCGCAGCGAAGACCTCCTCTGGGCTCGCGAACATCTCTTCCCCTGGGTGCTGCGCCGCCTGCGGCATCAGTCCTCGGGCGACGGCATCGCACCCAAGCGCCCCGTTCCGGGACCCGTGTTCGTGCCCGGTCAGGACGTCTGAGGCCGGTCGGGCTCAGCGGTTCCCCAAGGCGCGGCTGATACGATCCGGCGGTGACCCTGCCTTCCTCCGCGCCCCTGTTCTTCCCGTCGCCCACCGTGAGCGGGTTCCACCTCGGACCCATCACCGTCCACTTCTATGCGCTGTGCATCCTGAGCGGCATCGCCGCGGCGCTCTGGTTGGGAGGCCAGCGCTGGCAGGCGCGCGGCGGTCTCGCCGGCCAGGTGATCGACATCAGTCTGTGGGCCATTCCGTTCGGCATCATCGGCGGACGCATCTACCACGTCCTGACCGACCCGGAACTGTATTTCCTGCCGGGCCGGAACCCCTGGAACGCTTTCGCGATCTGGGACGGCGGGCTGGGCATCTGGGGTGCTGTGGCGCTCGGAGCACTCGGTGCCTGGATCGGTTGCCGCCGGCAGAAGGTCTCCTTCATCGCGTTCGCCGACTCGATCGCTCCCGGCGTGCTGATCGCGCAAGGCCTGGGCCGCTGGGGCAACTGGTTCAACAACGAGCTCTACGGTGACCCGAGCACCCTGCCGTGGGCCGTGCAGATCCACCAGATGGATCTCCAGGCGGGCAAGGCCGTGACTGACGCGGCAGGCGATCCGGTGGTGTTGGGATACTTCCAGCCCACGTTCCTGTACGAATCGATCTGGTGCTTTGCCGCCGCCCTGCTGATCCTGTGGCTCGACCGCCGTTTCCGCCTGGGCGCAGGAAGCGTGTTCGCACTCTACATCGCCCTGTACACCGCGGGCCGGTTCGTCTTCGAACTCATGCGCTCCGACTATGCGAACCTCATCCTGGGCCTGCGTGTGAACACCTGGGTCGCTGGACTGCTGTTCCTCGGCGGCGCCGTCGCCTTCCTGCTCACGGTAAGGCGGTCACGTTCACTCGCGCAGGCTGCTCCCGGGACGACCGCGGACGACGACGCCGTCGCGCCCTGAGCATGCCGCTCTCCGACGCGGGGCGCTGGGCAGTCGTCGCCGCGGACGCCGTGTGACCTCAGCGGTGGAGGAACCACCGGTGAGCGCTCAATGGCCTCCCTGGTCTCCGCCGGTGTTCTGGTTTCCATTGCTCGGCTGGCTGCCCGTGCTCGGCTGAGCCCCACCGGTGTCCGACGGTGAGGGCGACTGCGTGTTCTGGTTCCGGTTCTGGTTCTCCGGGGCGTCGAACTGCCCGTGGTCGTAGAAGCCGAGCGCTTTCTGCATGTACTGCGCCCATTGCGGACCGGCGATGTACGCGCCGTCGATCACGGGATACAAGATCCCGTTGACGTAGACGTTGCGTCCCAGACGTGCTTCGCTGCCGTTGAAGGGGTCTCCGAAGAACGACGCGGTGGCCAGGCCGCGGGTGTACCCCACCACCCAGGTCTGGTTGTTGAACTGGTTGGTGCCGGTCTTGGCGGCCGCGGGAGCACTGAGCTTGTCCGGGATCAGCAGCCCCGAGCCCTTGGACAGGACGTCCTGGAGGACGTTGGTGGCTTCCTTGGCCACTTCAGGCTGGAGCGCACCGGCCGTGCACTTCTGGGACTGGCCGCCGATCTTCTTGCCCTGCGCGTCGTCCACCTCGGTGATCGAGATCGGGGTGCAGTAGCTGCCGTTCGAGGCGAAGGTGGCGAATGCATTGGCCATGGTCAGCGGTGCGACGTTCTCGCCGCCCAGCAGGTTGCCCAGGGTGTTCAGACCCAGTTTCTGGTTCTTGCCCGAGCCGTTGTGCATGCCCAGGGCGTCCGCGGCCCGTTGGATGTCGCAGAAGTCGTTCAGTCCCGCGGCGGAGGCGAAGGTGGCCGTGTTGATGGAATCGTAGATGCCCTGACGGACCGACATCGGATGGTAGAAACCGTCCTCGTCATTCTGCAGGTCCGGGGCCGTGCCCAGCCCGACTTCGGCGTCGTCGTAGGCCCCGGTCACCGCGCCGCAGGTGCTCTTCCACGGATAGTTCAGGGGATAGACGCGCCGCGAGGCATCCACATACTGGTCCGCGGACTTGCCTTCGCTGAGCCAGGCCGCGAGCGTCACCGGCTTCATGGTCGAGCCGGGTTGCATGCCGCCCACACCGCCCAGGGAGTTTCCGCCGGAGTCGGTCTTGTCCACGTTGAAGTTGTAGGTGGTCACAAAACCAGACCCCTGGCCCGAAAGCATCCTGGAGTTCTGGGCCATCGTCAGGATCTTCCCGGTCCCGGGCTGGACGGTGACCAGCGACGCTCCCCAATCGTCCGGGTTGGCTCCCGCCGTGGCATCCACCTGGCTCTGCGCGGGGCCTTGCAGGCGCGGGTCGAGCGTCGTCTTGATGGTCAGTCCGCCGCGCTGCACCGTCCGGAGGCGGTCTTCCGGGCTTGATCCGTATGCCGGGTCATTGAGGATCTCGTGGAGCACGTAGTCGCAGAAGTACGGCGCCTGGGAGGCGTAGGCGCAGCCTTGCTCCGGCGGATTGATGCTGAGCTTCAACGGCGTCTTGACGGCGCTGTCGTGCTGGGCCGCGGTGATGTAGCCGTGCTTGAGCATGGCGTCCAGGACCAGGTTCCGGCGGGAGACGGCACGGTCCGGGTGGGCCACCGGATCGTAGTAGCCCGGGCCGTTGACGAGCCCCGCGAGGAGTGCCGCTTGAGGAATCGTCAGGTCCTTGGCGTCCTCGGAGAAGAAGTACTGGCTCGCAGCCTGGATGCCATAGGCGTTGCCGCTGAACGGGACGATGTTCAGGTAGCCCTGCAGGATCTGATCCTTGCTCATCTGCTGTTCCAGCGAGATCGCGAGTTTCATCTCGCGCAGCTTGTCCCCCACCCCCTTGTCACCGTTGAGCACCACGTTCGCGCCCTGGCCCTGGGCGATGAGGTTCTCGTTGAGGACGTTGGTCACGTACTGCTGGGTGAGGGTCGAGGCGCCCTGGTGCCCGCCGCCGACATTGCTCGCAAGGGCCCGCAGGATGCCGACAGGGTCCACCCCGCCGTGCTCGTAGAAGCGGTAATCCTCGACCGCCACGATGGCGTTGCGCATGGCGGGCGCGATCTGCTGGAGCGTGACATCGGTGCGGTTCTCATTGAAGAGCGTGGCGATCTGCGAACCGTCCGCGGCCAGGATCCTGGTCACCTGGCCCGGAGGATTCACAGTGAGTTCGCTGGGCAGGCTGTCCACGAACTGAGCCGACCCGCTCGTGGCGGCCCCCACGAGCGCCACGGTCGGTGTCATCAGTCCAGCGGTCAGTGCGCCACAGATCGCGCTGACGCCCAGGAAAGCCACGAGCTTTCCCAGGGTGGTCGTCGTGTCGAGGAACTTCCTGCCACCAGTACTCATCACGGGCATGCTATCGATTCCGGGTCGGAATTGGCTGTGTATCCGGACAGAAGATCCTGGGTCCACCACCGCCGAGTCCGCTACCCAGGACGTCCACCCCGAGCCGAGTCCGCGGTGCCGGGGGGGGGGGGGGGGGGGCGGGGGGGGGGGGGGGCGCGCCGCCCCCCCCCCCGCCGGGGGGGGGGGGGGGGGGGGGGGCGGGGGCCAACAACCACCACCAGCGCGACCGCCGCGGCCACCACCCAAGGCCCAAGCAG
>NZ_JBIVFT010000008.1:0-186173 GCF_044748305.1 Arthrobacter sp. NPDC090010 | reverse complement strand
AAGGACGCGACATCCCCAACAACCTCACCCACATCGCCGACACCATCCAAGACTCCGGCACCACCCGCCAAGAAGCCCGCACCCTCCTCACCACCCAAAACTGAGCAGGCGGGATTTCCCTCGAAGGGGCGGTTTGCGGCGTCGGCCGGAAACCGCCCCTTCGGGCGTGAATCCCGGGAACCGGCGGCACGTTTCAGCAGGCACCCTCTGCTGGCTAGAATGGAAGCACTATGGCTAAATCCACCGACTCCAACGTCACCAATGGTGACGGTTCCGCCAAGCGCGGCCTCTTCAACCGCAAGCCCAAGGCCAACAAGGGTCCGAGCCGTCTGAAGCAGATCGGCGAGGTCTTCCAGATGACCCGCCGCCAGGATCCCAGCGCGGTCTGGCTCATGGTCCTCGCCTTTCTGGTGGTCGTGGGCATCAGCACGGGCGTCGGCGCCCTGTTCCAGAACTGGGTGACCGGCCTCATCATCGGCATCATGCTGGGCCTGCTCGCGGCGACGTTCATTCTGTCCCGTCGTGCCGAACGGGCCGCCTTCGCCCAGATCGAAGGCCAGGCCGGTGCCGCGGGTGCCGCTCTGGGCACCCTGCGCCGTGGCTGGATCGTGGAGCAGCAGCCGGTGGCAGCCAACCCCCGCACCCAGGACTTCGTCTTCCGCGCCGTCGGCCGCGCCGGCGTCGTCCTCGTCACGGAGGGTCCGCTCAGCCGGGTGCGCAGCCTGGCTGACGGCGAGCGGAAGCGCATGGCGCGCATCCTGCCCAACGTCCCGATCCACGTCATCCACGCGGGACGCGAGGAAGGCCAGACCCCCATCGGGAAGATCGCCGGAGCGATGCGCAAGCTGAAGCCCACCCTGACCAAGGTCGAGGTCAATGCGGTGTCCAAGCGACTTGCCTCGCTCGGTTCCAAGCTGCCGATTCCGAAGGGTGTCGATCCGTACAAGGCGCGCCCGGACCGCCGCGCCATGCGCGGACGCTGAGCCCCGAACGCCGACCGGCCGCCGTCGCTCCTGAACTCAGGAGCGACGGCGGCCGGTTCCGTTTAAGCACAACTCGCCCGTGCTGACCTGAGTCAGTCCGGCAGTCCCCCGGTGTCGCCGCCTGCGACCAGGCCGGCCCGAATCTTGCGGCGATGAGCCTGCTCCCAGTCATCCAGCGACTGGCCGGTCTCCGCGGTCTCGCGCTCCTCGGCAGCGCGGAGAAGGTCCGAGGCAAGATCGGCTTCCAGCACCACGATGCCTTCTTCATCAGCGACGACGACGTCGCCCGTGCGGATCGCGACGCCGCCCACCACAGCCTCGCCCTGGGGCAGGACGGCCTCCTTGGTCCCGGGCTTGGGGAACGCCCCGCGCGCGAAGACCGGGAATCCGATCTCACGGGCTTCGGCCACATCACGGACGTATCCGTCCACGACGAACGCGGCGATGCCGCGCTTCCGGGCCACAGCACACACATTGCCGCCCGCGACCGCGAGCTGAGAACCACCGGCGTCGACGACGATGACCGAGCCGGGAGCCGCACGATAGATGGCCGCATGCATCATCAGATTGTCCCCCGGGGCGCAGCGGACGGCGTAGACAGGCCCGGCCACTCTGGGCATGTCCGCCCACAGAGGACGGATTCCCGGATCGACGATCCGGTCCTCCCCCACGAGGTCGGCCAGGGAGGTGGGTGAGACATCCGGCAGCTGCTGGGGCTCGGTCAAGTGTTGCTCCTTCGTCGGGGATACAGTTCAGCCCCGGCCGGAATGGGCCGGGGCTGAAGGGGCGGGATCAGCGGCGGATGAGCACCGTCTTCATCGCCTTGTCGTGCAGACCACGCTGATCGGGGTCGAAGATGATCGCAGGAATGACCAGGCACAGAAGTGCCGCGCGGACCAGCGCCGCAGGAATCCCCGCTGGGGAGCCGTCGAGACGGACCACGTGGATGTTGGAGATGCGGTGCCCGATGCTGTACCCGAGGGTTCCGACCAGGATCGCCTGCTCGGCGAAGAACACGGCCAGGGTGGCCCATGAGTTGCCGCTGAAGAAGGCGTTGCTGATCAGTAGGCAGAGTCCCCAGTCGATGCAGATCGCGAGGATGCGCCGGCCGGCCCGCGCCAACGAACCGGGCCCCGTCTCAGGCAGCCCCAGGCGTGCACCAGGATACTTGCTGATGTGAGATGTGTCGGGGCCTTCCAGCCAGGAACCTAGATCGCGTCGAGTCACCACAGGCTTAAGCCTATCGGCTCGCAGCTTCCCGCGAGTCCGGGTGTTCCCGGCGGGGCCTCAGCATCTTCCCGGACCGGCCGCGTAGAGTGACAAAGGTACGCAACCCTGGCGTGGCCCCTGTACAGGGGCGGCACTGGAGTCCTGTAACGTGCCGGAAACAAAGCAGACACCCTCGGGTAATGCCCGGCACCTAGGCTGTTCATCAGTTGATGACGCGGCAGCGGTTCAGGCGAGTTCTGAACGGACCGGACTCCGGCTGTCGTCGCCCTCAGGCCACCGGCCCCATCCCGTTAGGAGCACGAATGTTCACCAGTGCGGACGAAGTCCTCAAGTTCATCAAGGATGAGGACGTCAAGTTCGTCGACATCCGTTTCACCGATCTCCCGGGTGTGCAGCAGCACTTCAACGTCCCGGCCAAGACGGTCGACGCAGACTTCTTCGTCAACGGCCAGCTCTTCGACGGGTCCTCCATCCGTGGTTTCCAGGGCATCGCCGAGTCGGATATGCAGCTCATCCCGGATGTCACCACCGCCTTCCTCGACCCGTTCCGTGTCGAGAAGACCCTTGCGCTGAACTTCTCGATCGTGAACCCGCGCACCGGTGAGCCGTACCACCGCGATCCCCGCGGCATCGCCGAGCGCGCCGAGGCCTACCTCGCATCCACCGGCATCGCGGATACCGCCTTCTTCGCCGCTGAGGCCGAGTTCTACGTCTTCGACAACGTCCAGTTCGAGTCCTCCCCGCAGGGCGCGTTCTACAAGATCGACTCCATCGAGGCTCCGTGGAACAGCGGCCGCGAGGAGCTCGGCGGCAACCTCGGCAACAAGACCCCCTTCAAGGGCGGTTACTTCCCCGTGGCCCCGGTGGACCACCAGGCTGATCTGCGTGACGCCATGTGCCTGAACCTCGACGAGGTGGGCCTCGAGGTCGAGCGCTCCCACCACGAGGTCGGTGCCGCAGGCCAGGCCGAGATCAACTACAAGTTCTCCACCCTGGTCCACGCCGCCGACGATGTGCTGAAGTTCAAGTACGTCATCAAGAACACCGCCCTGGAGTACGGCAAGACCGTGACTTTCATGCCGAAGCCGGTCTTCGGCGACAACGGCTCGGGCATGCACTGTCACCAGTCGCTGTGGAGCAACGGCGACCCGCTGTTCTACGACGAGAAGGGCTACGCGGGCCTCTCGGACGTCGCCCGCTGGTACATCGGCGGCATCCTCAAGCACGCCTCGGCGCTGCTCGCCTTCACCAACCCCACGGTGAACTCCTACCGTCGCCTGGTCAAGGGCTACGAGGCCCCCGTGAACATGGTCTACTCGCAGGGCAACCGCTCCGCCGGCATCCGCATCCCGATCACGGGTTCCAACCCGAAGGCCAAGCGCATCGAGTTCCGCGCTCCTGACGCCGCTTCCAACCCGTACCTTGCCTTCTCCGCTCAGCTCATGGCCGGCATCGACGGGATCCGCAACCGCATCGAGCCCCCGGCCCCGATCGACAAGGACCTCTACGAGCTGCCCGCCGAGGAAGCCAAGGACATCCCCAAGGCTCCGGGTTCGCTCGAGGAGGCCCTCGAGGCCCTGGAGAACGACAACGAGTTCCTGCAGGCCGGTGGCGTGTTCACCCAGGACCTGATCGACACCTGGATCGCCTACAAGCGCGAGAACGAGATCGCCCCGCTGACGCTCCGCCCGAACCCGTACGAGTTCGAGCTGTACTACGGCGTCTGATCGCCTGAGACAGACCGTGCGGATCCCATCCGCCGTCTGAGGCGAGGACACGGAAGGCCCCGGAAGAATCATCTTCCGGGGCCTTCCCACGTCCACCCCGGCGGTCTCATTCCTGAGAAAAAACTGTCTGTTCGCCCTGGACACGGTGGGATGGCGTCATGGTTCGGGGGGCTCGGACACATCTACATGGGACCCCACATCGAGGTGCGGCTGCTCTGTCGTCCTTCACGGGCGACTCGAGCGGCCTGCACCATTGTCTCCTCCACCGAAAACGGCGTCGAGGGTCCCGTGGAAAGGACCTCACATGACCGCCATCCGCCTCCCCAACACCAGCCACTCCGATCTCCTCGCCCTGGTCAGCCAGGAACTCCTCGCCCAGGAGAAGAAATGGGGACCCCAGGACTACCCTGACGGAACCGGGCCTCAGAACACCTGGGCGTACCGAGGTCGGGCCCAGGACGTCCGCGAGCAGAGCTGGCGGGAGACCGACGTCCATTCGGACCTCGGTTCCGTGACGTTCCGGCACATCCTCGCCGAGGAGATGTTCGAGACCTTCGCCGAGACCGATCCTGAGAAGCTGTCCACCGAACTCGTTCACGTAGCCGCGGTCGCGCTCCAGTGGGCCGCCGCCATCGGCCGCCGTGCAGCGAAGGACGGCACCCGTGTTTAAGCCGTCCATCGCCATCGGCGACAGCATCCGCATCTCGGAGCAGCTCGTCATCGGGCCGCACGACTACACGGACCGCACCGGGACAGTGGACCAGGAGCGGTTCGACGTCCGGGGAGTGACCCTGCATGTCGAGTTCCCCGGCACCGGGCTCCCTGGAGATTGGTTCCACCCCGACGAACTCAGCCTCACCGAATCGGACGGGCCGGCGAGGCGTTCCCGGAGGGGCCGACGGCGCGAGCTCGAGTCGTCATGAGCACTGCGTAACCACCTGTTCATGACAGCCGTCCGGCTCCGGGGAACACCGCTGGGTTAGGCTCGGTGCATGTCCGAACTCAGTCCTGAAAGCCGCGAATACTTCCGCACTCTCCCCCGCCGCCGGGTGGCCGCAGGCCTCGTGATCCGGGACGACGAGGGCCGGGTCCTCGCCGTCGAACCCAACTACAAGGACGGCTGGCTCCTGCCCGGCGGCACCGTCGACGCCGGTGAGGCGCCGCGGGCGGCCGCCCGCCGCGAAGGTCTTGAGGAACTGGGACTGGACATCCCGCCGGGCGCACTGCTGATCATCGGCCACTCGGCGTTCCCCGATCCCGTCGGAGACGGCTTGAACTTCCTCTACGACGGCGGTGTCCTGCCCGCCGGGACCCGGATCGTGCTGCAGGAGGCCGAACTGCTCAGCTGGCGCTTCGTCGCCGAATCCGAATTCCCCGCCTACTTCGGCGTGCACGGAGCCCTGCACGTCTCTTCGGCCCTCCGCGCGCTGCGGGAAGGGCGCGTCATCGAGCTTCAGGACCGCGACGAGGTGCTCTGAGCCCGGTCTTTCACACGACGACGGCGGCCTCCCTCGGTGAGGGGGCCGCCGTCGTCGGCCGCGCTGCGTCGTCCGGGCTGGATCGTCGTCAGCGCGGGAGGCTCAGAGCACCTTGGAGAGGAAGTCCTTGGTGCGCTGCTGCTGGGGATCACCGAAAAGCTGCTCCGGAGCGCCCTCTTCACAGATGTACCCATCGGCCATGAAGATCACCCGGTCCGCCACCTCACGGGCGAATCCCATCTCGTGGGTGACCATGACCATGGTCATGCCCTCGGCTGCCAGGTCCTTGATGACCTGAAGCACCTCGCCGACCATCTCGGGGTCGAGAGCCGAGGTGGCTTCGTCGAAGAGCATGATGTCAGGGTTCATGGCGAGAGCCCGTGCGATCGCCACACGCTGCTTCTGACCACCCGAGAGGGACACCGGGCGGGCATCGGCCTTGGCCTCCAGGCCGACGCGGGCGAGAAGCTTCAGGCCGGTCGCCCGGGCCTCCTCCTTGCTCAGCTTGCCGGTCTCCACCGGGGCCAGCATGATGTTCTCGATCACGCTCATGTGCGGGAACAGATTGAAGTGCTGGAACACCATGCCGATCTGGCGACGCACCTGGTTGATGTCCACCTTCGGATCGGTCAGATCGAAGCCGTTCACGTTCACGTGCCCGCCGCTGATCTCCTCGAGCTTGTTCAGGCAGCGCAGGAAGGTGGACTTGCCGGAACCTGACGGGCCGATCACGGCCACCACTTCGCCTTCGTGGACCACCGCGTCCAGGCCCTTGAGGACCTCGTTGTTCCCGAAGGACTTCTTCAGACCGGTCACGGCGATCTTCTCGGACCGGGTTCCGGGCTCCACCTGGGTGTTGATGCTCATTTGTTGAACTTCCTGTCCGCATAGTTGGCCAGCTGGGTCAGCAGCATGATGACCACGAAGTACAGTGCCGCCACGATGACCAGCGTCTCCGTGATACGGAAGTTGCTCGCGTAGATCTGCTGGCCCTGGTACAGCAGCTCGGCGAAGCCGATGGCCAGCAGCAGCGACGAGTCCTTGAGCATGATGATCAGCTGGTTGATCAGTGAGGGCGTCATGAGCTTGAATGCCTGCGGCACCACGACCTTCTGCATCGATTTGCCGTAGCCGAGGCCGAGGCTGCGCGCGGCTTCAAGCTGCCCGGGATCCACCGACTGGATGCCTCCACGGACGATCTCCGTGATGTAAGCCCCGGAGTTCAGACTCAGCGTCAGGACACCGGCCACCCAGATGTCGATCGGCTGGCCCGTCAGCTGAGGAACGCCGAAGTAGAAGAAGAACGCCCACACCAGCAACGGGGTGCCGCGGAAGACATTCACGAAGGTCGTGGCCACGCCTCGGGCGACCACGTTCCGTGAGATCTTCAGGAAGCCGAAGAACAGACCCAGCACCATGGCCACGGCGAAGGAGATGATGGTCACCACCACCGTGTTCCGCAGGCCGCTCATCAGTGCCGGGAAGCTCTGGACCACCAGATCCCAGAAGCTGCTCGGTGCGGCTGCCTCGGGCGACTTCAGGTACTTGTCGAGGAGCTTCTGGTACTCGCCGTCGGCCTTCATGTCCCCGAGGCCCTTGTTGAACGCGGCCAGCAGTTCCGGGTTCTTGCCCTTGTTCACGGCGAAGCCGTAGCTGCCGCCGGGGATCTTGTCCGTCACGGTCTTCAGACCGTTGTTCTGGCTGACTCCGTAGGCCAGCACAGGGTAATCGTCGAAGACGGCGACGGCGTTGCCGGACTTGACGAGTTCGTACATGGTGGCCGACTGGTCAAGGGACTTGACGGTGAAACCGTACTGCGGCGCGAGCTTCTTGGCCTCGGATTCACCCTCGGAACCGGTCTTGGCCGCCACGACCTTGCCCTTGAGGTCCGAGTAGCTCTTGACCTCGTTGTTGTTCTTCGCCACCGCCATCTGGACGCCCGACTCGAAGTAGGGGTCGGAGAAGTCGTAGATCTGCTTGCGTTCCGGGGTGATCGACATGCCTGCGATCACTCCGTCCACCTGGTTGGAGGACAGCGCCTGGAGGGCTGCGTTGAAGCCGAGGGACTTGATCTCGACCTGGAATCCCTCACGCTCGGCGATGGCGCGGATGAGGTCCATGTCGATCCCCACCAGGTTCCCGGACGAATCCCGGAACTCGAACGGTGCGAACGTGGTGTCCGTGCCGATCACGAACGTCTTGCCCTTCACATCGTGCGGCGCGGCCGCCGATGCTGCGGGTACTGCGATGCCGACGACGGCGAGGCAGGCCGTCAGCAGGGCCAGGAACGGCCGGAAGAGCCGCCTCAGGCCGGGCGTCCTCGCATCGCGTTGTCCGGGGCTCTGGCCGCGGCGTCGGGCCCGGCCGGCCTCCATGGGTGATCGGTTCATCCTGATCCTCTCGTCGGTGCTGATCCTCAGCGGTGCCCGTAGAACTCGCGCTCGAAAACGGCGCGGGCCCTGCGGGTCAGGCGGAGATAGTGTTCTTCGAAATCGGCCGCATGTGATGCGGGGTGGCCGCACCAGCGCGAGACCGCCTCAAGGTCCCGTCGTGCGGATGGCAACAGATCGGAGGCGCGCCCGGACCAGATGACGTTGGCGCTTCGCACCCGGCTCGCCAGCTGCCACGCCTCGGCAAGGAGTTCGGCGTCGTCCTGTTCCAGCAGTTCGAGCCGGGTCAGCTCACGCAGGGCCTCCATGGTCGAGGTGGTCCTCAGGACCGGGTGGAGATGTGCGTGTTCGAGCTGGCGGAGCTGAACGAGCCACTCGACATCGCTCAACCCTCCCCTGCCGAGCTTGACATGACGTGAGGGGTCGGCGCCGCGGGGCAGCCGTTCGGCCTCCACTCGCGCTTTGATCCTGCGGATCTCCCGTTCGTCCTGGGCCGAGAGCTCGACCGGGTAGCGCAGCGGGTCGATCAGCTCCACGAACTGTTCGGCGAGTCCGTCATCTCCGGCGATCGGCCGCGCCCTCAGGAGGGCCTGGGCTTCCCAGATGAGGGACCAGCGCTCGTAGTACGCCCTGAAAGCGTCGAGGGAGCGGACCATCGGCCCATTCTTCCCTTCCGGCCGCAGATCGGCATCCAGGGCCAGCACCCGTTCCGCCTGAATGGCCGGCTTCAGGGGCTGTGTGAGAAGCGTGGAGATCCGGCCGACGATCTTCAAGGCCTGCTGCTGGGCCACTGCCTCCGGCACCCCGGGCAGGGCTTGGTGAACGTACATGACGTCCGCGTCCGAACCGTAGCCGATCTCCCGTCCGCCCTGGCGGCCCATCGCGACCACGAGCACCCGGGTGAGCAGACCGCCGTCGGCCTCCGCCTCACGCTCCGCCACATGCAGCGCCCCGAGAATCGCGGCCCGGTCCGCATCGGCCAGAGCCCGCGACACGGCGTCCTGGTCCAGCACACCGGCCGCATCGCCGATGGCGGTGCGGAGGATCTCACGGCGCCGGATCAAGCGGATCAGCCGCATGGCGCTGGACGCGTTCTCGTGCCGCGCCATCTTGGAACGGATCTCCTGCCACTGCGCGTCGAAGGGCACCGGCACCAGTTCCTTGTCGTTGCCCAGCCAGGCGACGGACTCAGGAGAGACCTCGAGAAGATCGGCGATCAGCCGGGAGTCCGCCAGCACATGACACAGCCGTTCCGCGGCGGCCTGCGAGTCACGCAGCAGTCCGAGGTACCAATGCGTCGCACCGAGTGCTTCGCTGACGCGCCGGAAAGCGAGCAGTCCGGCATCGGGGTCCAGCCCCTCCGCAAGCCAGCCGAGCAGCACCGGAAGCAACTGCCGCTGCAGGGAGGCCCGCCGGCTGACCCCGCTGGTCAAGGCCGCGATATGCCTCATCGCACCGTCGGGGTCACGGTAGCCGAGCGCGGCCAGCCGTGCGGACGCAGCCTCCGGGCTCAGCCGGGCCTCGTCGCGGCTGAGGGACGCCGTGGTGCCCAGCAAGGGCCGGTAGAAGATCTGCTCGTGCAGTTCCCGGACTCTGCGTTTGGTCTTCTGCCAGCCCGTGATCAGGGCGTTCGCCGTGGGCCTGACGGTGGTCAGCGACCCCTCGACGGCCCGCGCCAAGGCACGCAGCTCATCGTCCTTCTCCGGCATGAGGTGCGTACGGCGCATCTGCACCATCTGGATGCGGTGTTCGATGACCCGCAGCTGCCGGTAGGCGCGGTCGAACTCGGAGGCATCCGCGCGTCCGATGTAACCGCCTGCCGACAGGGCGGCGATCGCGGAGGTGGTGTCCCTGACCCGCAGGCTGCCATCGGCCATGCCGTGTACCAACTGCAGGAGCTGGACTGTGAACTCCACGTCCCGCAAGCCGCCGGGACCGAGTTTGATCTGCCGCGTGACCTCTGCTGCGGGGATGTTGTCGGTGACTCTGCGCCGCATCGCCTGCACGGATTCGACGAAGCCGTCCCGGCCGGCCGAGGCCCAGACCAGAGGCTGTGTCATCTCCTCGAACGCCCGCCCCAGGGCCGCGTCACCGGCCATGGCCCGGGCCTTCAGGAGAGCCTGGAACTCCCAGCTCTCCGCCCAGCGGGCGTAGTACTGGCGATGCGATTCGAGGGTCCGTACGAGCGGCCCGTCCTTGCCTTCGGGGCGCAGATTGGCGTCGACCTCCCAGAGTCCCGGCTCGCGGCCCGGGCTCTGGATCACCCTGGCCAGCGTGCTCGCCAGGAAGGTGGCGATCCTGACACCCTGAGCCTCATCCAGTGAGTCGGCTTCGTGGAGATAGATGACATCCACATCGGAGATGTAGTTCAGTTCGCGCGCGCCGCTCTTGCCCATGCCGATCACGGCGAGTCCGACGGCCGCCACTTCCTCCGCGGGGAACAGCTGAGCGGCTTCGGCCCGGGCGACGGCGAGCGCGGCTTCCAGCGCTGCGGCCGCCAGATCGGACAGCTCCGCCCCGGCGAGGGGCATGAAGTCTCGCGGGTCCGCGGCGCACAGATCACGGATGGCCAGGTCCGTCAGATGCCGTCGGTAGCGGGTGCGGAGCGCCGTCTGGGCATCCTGACCGGTCACTGTCGCGGTCGGACGAGGGCTGCGGGGGTCGGCTCCCACCGACGCCAGAAGAGAGGCCCGGAGGGAGTCCCCCGGCACTCGGGACGGTTCGGGTCCCACCTGCCGCTCCAGAACGGCGCCTTCCTCCGGATGACGCACCAGGAAGTCGGCGAGCGCCTGAGAGGCGCCCAGGAGCCGGAACAGGGGTTCGGAGCGTTCCGGGCCGGCCTGCACCAGGGCGGCGACGCCACGGCTTCCCGGTCCGTCTTTCTCCAGCAGGTGCAGCAAGGACAGAAGCGCCTCGTCCGGGTTGGCCGAGAGCGCCAGGCCCTCGAAGAGCCGTTCCTGGTCCAAGCCCTGGAGTTCCGGCGCGCCGAGGAACCTCTCGCCGCGTTCGAGGTCGCTGAACCCTGCGGCGATCAGTCGCCGGGCGACACTGATGGCCACCGGGTTACAGGATCCCCAGATTGCGCTGGAGCTCGTAGGGAGTGACCTGGAGCCGGTAGTCGCTCCATTCGGCCCGCTTGTTGCGCAGGAAGTGTTCGAAGACCTGTTCCCCGAGGACCTCTGCCATGAACTCGGAGTTCTCCATGGTGTTGATCGAGTCGTGCAGGCTGGCCGGGAGAGGGTCGTGACCCAGGGCGCGGCGTTCCGCGGTGGAGAGCGAGGCGATGTCCTCCTCGGAGGCGGGCGGCAGCTCGTAGCCCTCCTCGATGCCCTTCAGCCCGGCGCCGAGCAGCACCGCATAGGCCAGGTACGGGTTGGCCGCCGAGTCGATGCCCCGGTACTCCACTCGCGCCGAGTTGCCCTTCCCGGGCTTGTACAGCGGGACGCGGACCAGCGCCGAGCGGTTGTTGTGGCCCCAGGAGACGTAGCTCGGGGCCTCCCCACCGCCCCACAGCCTCTTGTAGGAGTTCACGAACTGGTTGGTGACCGCAGTGAATTCGGGAGCGTGGTGAAGGATGCCTGCGATGAACTGACGGGCCGTGCGGGAGAGCTCGTACTCGGCCCCGGCTTCGTGGAAGGCATTGGTGTCGCCCTCGAAGAGGGAGAAGTGCGTGTGCATCCCGGAGCCCGGGTGCTGGGTGAACGGCTTCGGCATGAAGGTCGCGTAGCTGCCCTGCTGGAGCGCGACCTCCTTGATGACGGTCCGGAACGTCATGATGTTGTCCGCCGTCTGGAGGGCATCGGCGTAGCGCAGGTCGATCTCGTTCTGACCCGGCCCCGCTTCGTGGTGGCTGAATTCCACGGAGATGCCCACGGATTCCAGCATGGTCACGGCTGTACGGCGGAAGTCCTGGGCGACGCCGCCCGGGACATGGTCGAAGTAGCCGCCTTCGTCCGCGGGCACGGGAAGCCCGTCCGGTCCGGGCTTGTCCGACTTCAGGAGGTAGAACTCGATCTCGGGATGCGTATAGCAGGTGAACCCCATGTCCGCGGCCTTGGCGAGGGTGCGCTTGAGGACGTTACGGGGATCGGCGGCGCTGGGCTGCCCGTCAGGGGTGAGGATGTCACAGAACATCCGGCTGGTCTGCTCGGTTTCGCCACGCCACGGCAGGATCTGGAACGTCGACGGGTCCGGCTGGGCCAGCATGTCGGATTCGTAGACCCGGGCCAGGCCCTCGATCGAGGAGCCGTCGAAGCCCAGTCCCTCAGCGAAGGCGCCTTCCACCTCGGCCGGGGCGAGCGCGACCGATTTGAGTGAGCCCACCACGTCCGTGAACCACAGTCGGACGAAACGAACGTCTCGCTCTTCAATGGTCCGGAGCACGAATTCCTGTTGGCGGTCCATGCTGCTCTCACTTCCTGTGGGCCCCGCGCCGGGGCTCGTCTACTGTGCTGCCTGCAACTCTACCCAGCACCCGGCCTCGCCGTACGGTCATCGGTGATCCGGAGGCAAGGGAATTCGGCGCACTCCGGTTCACAGGATTAAGCTCGAAGGCATGACGCACAGTGAAGCCACCGACTCCAGCTCCGCCGCCGAGACGGCCGCGCCCTACGGCAGTGGCCCGGCGTCGTCGGCCGCCCCGCACGGAAAGGTGCGCATCCACCACCTGCAGCAGGCGAAGGCCGAAGGCCGTCACTTCGCGATGCTGACCGCCTATGAGCAGTACACGGCGCAGATCTTCGACGAGGCGGGCATCGAGGTCCTTCTGATCGGTGATTCCGCCTCCAACAACGTCCTGGGCAACGAGACGAGCCTTCCGGTCACGGTCGACGAGTTGCTCCCGATGTGCCGTGCCGTGGCCCGTTCGACCCGGCACGCCCTGGTTCTGGCGGATCTTCCGTTCGGTTCCTACGAGGTCTCCCCCGGACAGGCCGTCGCCACCGGTGCCCGCTTCCTGAAGGAAGGGCTGGCTCACGCGGTCAAGATGGAGGGCGGGGCCTACTACGCCGAAACGGTCCGGGCCATGGTCCAGGCCGGCATCCCTGTCATGGGCCACATCGGTTTCACTCCGCAGAGCGAGCATGTCCTGGGCGGCTATCGGGTGCAGGGCCGTGGCCTTGACGCCGAGCGCCTGATCGAGGACGCGGTGGCGCTCGAAGAGGCAGGGGCCTTCGCCGTGCTGATGGAGATGGTCCCCGCCGAAACCGCCGCCCGGGTGGATGCCGCCCTCACGATCCCGACGATCGGCATCGGCGCGGGCGCCGTCACAACGGGTCAGGTGCTCGTCTGGCAGGACGCCATGGGGCTGCGCGGCGGGCGCATGGCCCGCTTCGTCAAGCAGTACGCCCAGTTGCGTGAGACGTTGCTCGAAGCGGCCCAGCAGTACGGCCAGGAGGTCCGGGACGGGTCGTTCCCCGGCCCGGAACACTCCTTCTGAGGACTCAGTCCTCGTCGTCCTTCTCCCAGGCCTCGTTGTGGCGCTGGACGCTCTCGGGCGCCTTCGCAGCCTCTTCACGAGTGTCGTACGGCCCCAGGAGCTGACTCCAGTCGCTCATGGCGTCCTCTTCGACCTGGTGCGTGACCATGTTGTACCAGTACTTCGGCATGGCTCCTCCTCGGCGGGCGATTGACTACTATCAAAGCTATGCCATCTGAAGCCCGAACAGCACCCCTCGGCACCCTGACCCCCGGCGTGGTGAGCCCCCGCCGCCCGGTTCCGGCCTCCATCGCGCGTCCCGAGTACGTCGACCGGCCGGCCCCGGCCAAGTTCACCGGGAGCGAGGTGAAGTCCGCGGAGACCATCGAGAAGATCCGGATCGCGAGCCGGATCGCGGCCCAGGCGATCGCTGAAGTGGGCAGACACATCGAGCCCGGGGTCACGACCGACACCCTCGACAAGGTCGGCCATGAGTTCCTCCTCGACCACGGTGCGTACCCTTCCACCCTCGGGTACCGCGGATTCCCCAAGTCGCTCTGCTCTTCGCTCAACGAGGTCATCTGCCACGGCATCCCGGATTCGACGGTGGTCCAGGACGGGGACATCGTCAACATCGACATCACGGCCTACATCCATGGCGTGCACGGCGACACGAACTACACCTTCCTCGCGGGTGACGTCGATGAGGAGTCCCGGCTGCTGGTGGAACGCACCCAGGAATGCCTGCGGCGCGCGATCAAGGCGGTCGCGCCGGGCCGCGAGGTCAACGTCATCGGCCGCACCATCGAGTCCTACGCCCGGCGCTTCGGCTATGGCGTGGTCCGTGACTTCACGGGCCACGGGGTCGGCGAAGCGTTTCACAGCGGCTTAATAATTCCCCACTACGACGCCGCACCGGCATACAACACTGTGATCGAGACCGGCATGACGTTTACGATTGAACCCATGCTCACGCTCGGAACCATCGAGTGGGATATGTGGCCGGACGACTGGACGGTTCTCACCCGGGACCGGAAACGGACCGCGCAATTTGAGCACACCCTGGTGGTCACCGAAACGGGCGCTGAGATCCTCACCGTGCCCTGAGCGGTCTCCCCTGCCCTGCACCCCGTCCGCAGCATTGAAGGAACAGCGTGAGCAAGAACGAGCACTCCGGCAAGAAGCACCCGGCCATGATCGGCGTCGACATCGGCGGGACGGGCATCAAAGGCGGGATCGTCAATCTCAAGAACGGCAAGCTGGTGGGCGAACGCGTGCGGATCCCCACCCCACAGCCGGCCACCCCGGAGTCGGTCTCCGAGGTCGTCGCGCAGATCGTGGACGAGCTGTGCGCACGTGAGGGGGCCCCGGAAGCGTCGGCACCCGTGGGTGTGACCTTCCCGGGCATCATTCAGCACGGCGTCTGCCTCCTGGCCGCGAACGTCGACAAGTCCTGGCTGAACGTCGACATCGACGCCCTGCTCACCGAGCGCCTGAAGCGCCCTGTCGAGGTCATCAACGACGCCGACGCCGCAGGCCTCGCGGAGGTTCGCTACGGCGCGGGCGAGGGGGTCAAGGGTACGGTCCTGGTGATCACGCTCGGCACGGGCATCGGCTCCGCCTTCATCTTCAACGGCCGGCTGGTGCCCAACGCCGAGCTCGGCCATCTGGAACTCGACGGCTTCGACGCCGAGTCGAAGGCGTCCGCCGTCGCCCGTGAACGTGAGGGGCTCAGCTGGGAGGAGTACGCCCAGAAGCTCCAGCGGTACTTCAGCCATGTGGAGATGCTCTTCTCCCCCGAGCTGTTCGTCGTCGGTGGCGGGATCTCGAAGCGTGCCGACGAATACCTTCCGCTGCTGAAGCTCCGCACGCCGATCATCCCGGCCAAGCTGAAGAACGAGGCGGGCATCGTCGGAGCCGCCCTGCAGGTGGCGCAGCATCACAAGATCGCCAAGTGAAAGACGGAGGGCCCGCCGGATTCCGGCGGGCCCTCCTTCGTTGGAACCCGGTGCGGACGGCTTCCCCTCCGTCGGCACCGGGATTCTTCACCCTCAGCGCTGCTGCCCCCTGAGCTGCGCGATGGCACGTTCGAAATCGTCCAGTGAGTCGAAGTCCTGGTAGACGCTCGCGAATCGCAGATAGGCGACTTCATCCAGGCGCCGGAGAGGTTCCAGGATCGCCAGACCCACTTCATGGGCCTTGATCTCGGCTGCGCCACTGGCCCGCACGGATTCCTCGACCTCCTGCGCGAGCATCGCAAGATCGTCCTCGGTGACGGGACGGCCCTGGCAGGCCTTGCTGACCCCGTTGATGACTTTGCTGCGACTGAACGGCTCGGCCACCCCGGACCGCTTCACGACCGACAGGCTGGTGGTCTCCAGCGTGGTGAAACGCCGGGAGCAATTGGTGCACTGACGACGGCGCCGGATCGACGAACCGTCCTCGGTGACACGACTGTCCACGACCCTGGAATCAGGGTTACGGCAGAACGGACAGTACACAGGGTCTCCTCACAGCGACTGCAGCCAGTCTAAAAGCACATCTAGGTGAAGTACAAGGATGTAATTACCACATCTTGTGGTTGCGGTCCTAACGGAAGCGGATGGAGACGGCCTCTCCATGCGACGGGAGATTCTCCGCCTCGGCGAGCTCCTCGATGTGTCCGCGCACTTCGGCCAGTGCCGGGCGGGAGTACTCGATCTCCTGAACCGCCCTCAGGAACGTCGTGACGTTCAGCCCGGAGGAGAACAGCGCGGTCCCGGAGGTCGGCAGCACGTGGTTCGACCCCGCGCAATAGTCCCCGAGGCTCACGGGCGAGTAGTCTCCGACGAATACGGCCCCGGCATTCCGGATCCTGCGGGCGACGCCCGGGGCGTCCTCGGTCATGATCTCCAGGTGCTCGGCCGCGTAGGCGTCCGCCACGGCGATGCCCTGCTCCAGATCATCGACCAGGACCACACCCGATTGAGGCCCGGAGAGAGCGGTGACGATACGTTCGGCGTGGCGCGCCGTCGGGGCCTGCTTTCGCAGCTCCCCGCGCACCGCCGCAGCCAGTTCCTCGGACGGGGTGATCAGGACACTCGAGGCACGGGGGTCGTGCTCCGCCTGACTGATCAGATCCGCGGCCACCAGATCCGCTCTGGCCGAGGCATCGGCCAGGACGGCGATCTCCGTCGGCCCGGCTTCGGAATCGATTCCGACAACCCCGCGGACGAGCCGCTTGGCCGTGGCCACGTACACATTGCCCGGGCCGGTCACCAGATCCACGGCCTCGATGGCATCCTCCCCTTCGCCGGCCGGCACCCCGTACGCGAATGCGGCGATGGCCTGGGCGCCTCCCATGGCATAGACCTCGTCGACGCCGAGCAACTCGGCCGCCGCGAGGATCGTCGGGTGCGGAAGAGCGCCGAAAGCCTTCTGCGGGGGCGAGGCCAGGGCCACCGATTCGACCCCCGCCGCCAGCGCCGGGACCACATTCATGATGACCGAACTGGCCAAGGGCGCGAGGCCTCCCGGGACGTACAGCCCCACACGGCCCACCGGAATCCAGCGTTGACGCACGACGGCGCCCTCGTCCAGGACCGTCTCGATGTCCCCCGGACGCTGGGCGTCCGCGAAGCGCCGGGCACGGGAAATGGACTCCTCCAGGGCCGCACGCACCTCGGGGTCCAGGCCCGCCAGGGCGTCCCGCAACGCTTCGCGAGGCACCCGGAGCGTATCCAGGGTGACGCCGTCGAACCGCTCCGCGAAGTCCCGCAGAGCGGTATGCCCTTGTCTGCGGACCGTGTCGATGATCCCCCGGACGGTCTCTTCGGCGTCCCGGTTCGATTCCTCATGAACCCGGGGAACCGCGGCCTTGAGAGCGGCTCGGCCGAGCGTCCGGCCGCGGAGGTCCACGGTGCGGAAGAAGTCGGCCTGGTCGAGGGAAGTCAGGAGGCTCTCAGTCACCTGACCAGTTTATCGACCCCAGGCCCTCCTCCCGAACCCGTCCGGTATACGGCCCTCTCAGGCGTCCAGACAGGCCGGCCCGAGGAGTACCTTCAGGTCCGCGTACAGGGAAGGATTCGGCTCGACCATGAAGTCCCGGCCCAGGCGCATCAGCTCGACGCTGCGGGTGCCCTGGAGTCTGAGCCGCACCTCATTGCGCCCGGAATGACTGCGCAGCACGTCACCCAGCCGTGAGACCAGATCCTCTGTCGCCTTGTGGGTGGCCATGCTGATGATCAGGTGCCCGGTTCCGGCGGCCTGGCTCAGATCGGGAACGCTCATCTCCATGCAGCTGAGCACCACCGAACCGTCGTCGCGACGCTGGACGCGACCCTTGATCACGACGATCAGATCCTCGGCGAGGATCGTCGAAATAGGGCCGTAGACCTGTCCGAAGAACATGACCTCCATCGAGCCGCCCAGGTCCTCCACCTCCGCACGCGCGTAGGCATTGCCGCTGGCCTTCGCGACGCGCCGGCTGAGCGAGGTGATCATGCCCGCGATGGTGACGATCGCGCCGTCCGGCGGGCCGTCGTCGCTCATCACGCTGGCCACGGAGGTGTCGGCCAGGGAACTCAGCGCCTCCTCCAAGCCCTTCAGCGGGTGGTCCGAGACGTACAGTCCCAGCATGTCGCGCTCGAAGCTGAGGAGGTCCTTCTTCTCCCACTCGGGCAGATCGGGGATCTCAACGGTCAGTCCCGCATCCGGTGCCGCGTCATCCATGGCACTGAAGAGATCGAACTGGTTGTTCGCCTCATTGCGCTTGAGGGTGATGACCGAGTCGATGGCCTCTTCGTGGATCATGACGAGCGAACGGCGGTTGCCGCCCATGGAGTCGAACGCTCCGGCCTTGATGAGGGATTCGATGGTCCGCTTGTTGCACACCACCGCAGGGACCTTCTGCAGGTAGTCCGAGAACGAGGTGAAAGCGCCCTTCTCCTCCCGCGTCTCCACCATGGCCTTGACCACATTGGAGCCGACGTTGCGGATGGCCCCCATGCCGAAGCGGATGTCGTTCCCGACCGGGGTGAACGTCAGCTCGGATTCATTGACGTCCGGCGGGAGCACGGTGATGCCCATGCGGCGGCACTCATTGAGGTAGAGCGCTGATTTGTCCTTGTCGTCGCCGACGCTGGTGAGCAGGGCCGCCATGTATTCGGGCGCGTAGTGGGCCTTGAGATACGCCGTCCAGTAGGAGACGACGCCGTACGCCGCCGAGTGGGCCTTGTTGAAGGCGTAATCGGAGAAGGGCAGCAGGATGTCCCAGAGCGTCTTCACGGCCTCCGCGGAATAGCCGTTGTCCAGCATGCCCTGCTGGAACCCCGCGAACTGCTTGTCCAGTTCCTCCTTCTTCTTCTTGCCCATGGCACGGCGGAGGATGTCGGCTTGGCCGAGCGAGTAACCGGCCAGCTTCTGGGCCACGGCCATGACCTGCTCCTGATACACGATCAGGCCGAAGGTTCCGCCGAGGATGTCCTTGAGCGGCTCTTCGAGTTCAGGATGGATGGGCACCACCGGCTGGATGTTGTTCTTGCGCAGCGCGTAGTCCGTATGGGCGTTGGCGCCCATGGGACCGGGACGATACAGGGCCAGCACGGCGGAGATGTCTTCGAAGTTGTCAGGCTTCATGAGCTTGAGCAGAGAACGCATCGGTCCGCCGTCGAGCTGGAAGACGCCGAGCGTGTCGCCGCGGGCCAGCAGTTCGTACGACGGCGCGTCGTCCAGTTCCAGGTGCTCAAGGTCCAGGTCGATGCCCCGGTTGCGCTTGATGTTCTCGATCGCGTCCGAGATGATCGTCAGATTTCGGAGCCCCAGGAAGTCCATCTTGATCAGGCCGAGGCCCTCACAGGTGGGGTAATCGAACTGGGTGATGACCTGGCCGTCCTGGATACGGCGCATGATCGGGACGACGTCGATGATGGGATCGGAGGACATGATGACGCCGGCGGCGTGCACGCCCCATTGGCGCTTCAGACCCTCCAGACCGAGCGCGGTCTCGAAGACCTTGCCCGCCTCCGGGTCCGTGTTCAGCAGCTCACGGAAGTCCCCGGCCTCGCCGTAGCGCTTGGCCTTGGTGTCCTGAATGTCCTTGAGGGGGATGTCCTTGGCCATGACGGCGGGCGGCAGGGCCTTGGTGAGGGTCTCGCCCATGCTGAAGGGGTATCCCAGCACACGGGAGGAGTCCTTCAGAGCCTGCTTGGTCTTGATGGTGCCGTACGTGACGATCATCGACACGCGCTCGTCGCCGTACTTCCGGGTCACGTAGTCGATGACCTCCGGACGGCGACGATCATCGAAGTCGACGTCGAAGTCGGGCATCGACACACGGTCCGGGTTGAGGAACCGTTCGAAGATCAGCCCGTGACGCAGCGGGTCCAGATCGGTGATACGCAGGGCGTAGGCGACCATGGAACCGGCGCCGGAACCACGGCCCGGGCCGACCCGGATCCCGTTGTCCTTGGCCCAGTTGATGAAGTCGGCCACCACGAGGAAGTAGCCAGGGAAGCCCATGCTCGTGATGATGCCGAGCTCGTACTCGGCCTGCTTCCGGACATCGTCCGGGATCCCCTTGGGGTAGCGGTAGTGGAGGCCCTTCTCCACTTCCTTGACCAGCCAGGAGTCCTCGTTCTCCCCCGGCGGGCAGGGGAACTTCGGCATGTAGTTGTTGTGCTCGAAGCCGACCTCGCAGCGTTCGGCGATCACCAGGGTGTTGTCGCAGGCGTCGGGGAGGTCCCGGAAAAGCTCTCGCATCTCGCGCGGCGACTTCAGGTAATACCCGGTGCCGGAGAACGCGAACCGCGAACCGCCCTCGTCGTAGCTCGGCTCCAGCAGCGTGGAACCGGACTGGATGGCCAGCAGGGCCTCGTGAGCCTTGGCGTCATGCTGGTGCGTGTAGTGCAGATCATTGGTGGCGACCAGGGGCAGGCCGAGTTCCTTGGCCAGGCGCAGCAGATCCTCGCGGATGCGGGTCTCGATGGAGAGACCGTGGTCCATGAGCTCGCAGTAGTAGTTCTCCTTGCCGAAGATGTCCCGGAACTCGGCGGCGGCGGCCACGGCCTCCTTGTACTGACCCAGACGCAACTTGGTCTGGACCTCCCCCGAGGGGCATCCGGTCGTGGCGATGAGCCCTTCGGAATAGGTGTTCAGCAGCTCACGGTCCAGCCGGGGCCATTTGCCGAAGACCGAATCCAGGGAGGCGATCGAGGAAGCACGGAAGAGATTGCGCATGCCCGTGTTGTTGTAGCTGAGCAGCGTCATGTGGGTGTACGCGCCACCACCGGAGACGTCGTCGCTGCGCTGGCTCTCGTCGCCCCAGCGCACGCGTTCCTTGTTGTTGCGCGCGGTGCCCGGTGTGACATAGGCCTCGACGCCGATGATGGGCTTCACCCCGGCGTCCTTGGCCTTCTTCCAGAAGTCATGGGCGCCGAACAGATACCCGTGGTCGGTGATGGCCAGCGCGGGCATCTCCAGCCGGTTGGTCTCCGCGAACAGCTCGCCCAGCTTGGCCGCGCCGTCCAGCATGGAGTATTCGGTATGGGTGTGCAGATGGACGAAGGAATCCTGGTTTGCCACCCATCCATCCTACGCGCCGGTCCCGATGAAGCGTGGCACGACGCCGGACGGTTCAGAGTCCGTCGCGGAGCCGTTCCAGGGCGTAGCGCAGGTCTTGCGGATAATCGCTGGTGACGGTGACCCGTTCGCCCGAGGCCGGGTGGTCGAAGCTGAGCTCACGCGCGTGCAGCCACTGCCGGGTCAGGCCGAGCTCAGCCGCCAGCCTCGGGTCCGCCCCGTAGGTGAGATCACCGGCGCAGGGATGCCGCAGCGCGGAGAAGTGCACGCGGATCTGGTGGGTGCGGCCCGTCTCAAGGTGCACTTCCACGAGAGTCGCCCTGCCGAAGGCCTCCAGCACTTCGTAATGGGTCACGGAGGGCCTGCCGTCCTCGATCACTGCGAAGCGCCAGTCATGCCCCGGGTGCCGTCCGATCGGAGCATCGATCGTTCCCTTGAGGGGATCTGGAAGCCCTTGGACCACCGTGTGGTAGACCTTGTCCACGGTCCGCTCTTTGAAGGCGCGTTTGAGCGCCGTGTAGGCGCGCTCGGTCTTGGCGACCACCATGATCCCACTCGTGCCGACGTCGAGCCGGTGCACGATCCCCGCACGCTCGGGCGCGCCGGAGGTGGAGATGCGGTACCCCGCGGCGGCGAGTCCCCCCACGACGGTGGGCCCCACCCAGCCGGGCGACGGGTGCGCTGCCACGCCCACGGGCTTGTCCACCACCACGAAGTCTTCGTCGTCCAGCAGGATGTCCAGGCCGTCCACGTGTTCCACCACCACTTCCAGGGGGTCGGGCCGCTCCGAAGGCGTCACACGCACTTCCTGGCCCGATGCCAGTTTCGTCGATTTGGCCGGCTGCACGCCGTCCACGCTCACCCGCCCTTCGGCGACGGCCTGCGCGGCCGCCGATCGCGAGATGCCCAGAAGGGCAGCCAGCCCCGCATCGATCCGGCGTCCGGCCGCTTCCTCCGGCACGACGACGGTCTGCACGCCGTCGTCCTCGGTTCCAGACAGCGTGCTCACTTCTCGCCGGCCTTCGAGGAGGCCTCTCCCGCCCGTTGTGAAGCGGACGTCTTGCGGCCGTCCGCTCCGATGCCGCACAGGGTCAGGACCACGATGATGCACACCGCGGAGACCACCGAGGAGTCGGCGATGTTGAAGATCGCGAAATTGGGCAACTGGATGAAGTCCACCACGTGCCCCATGCCGAAGGACGGCGCACGGAACAGACGGTCTGTGAGATTGCCCAGCGCCCCGCCCAGCAGGAGGCCCAGGGCCAGGCCCCACCAGAGCGAAGCGACTTTGCGGATGTAGAAGAGAACCGCGAGAGAGACGACCGTCATGATGATCGTGAACACCCAGGTGTAGTTCTCACCGATGGAGAACGCCGCCCCGGAGTTCCGGATGTAGTACCAGTGAAGCAGAGGCGGCAACACCGGAATGCGCTCCCCCTCCACCATGGAGGTGCTCACCCAGAACTTCGTGAGCTGGTCGAGGGCGTAGGCGAAGAGTGCGGCCACCGCGAAGAGCGCCAGGACCGCGCCCCGGAATTTCGTCGTCCGTCCCGCCGTAGCCACGGGCACCTGATCCTCCTCGGACGAGGGCGTCATGTCCTTCGCCTGAACCGAATCCTCGGCTGAGGCTTGGCTGTCGAGGGACTCCCCGATGCCGGAAGGCTCCTGGGATCCGGACTGCCCGTCCGGCTCGGCGGGCTGTTCTGCCGGGCTGCTGCTCATGCTGTTCTCGTCCTCGATCGCTCTGCTGATTCCATCGCACGGGCCTCGCGACACAGGGACATCAGACGGTCCCGGCATGCGGAAGGGCCGGTGACCGGATAACCGGTCACCGGCCCTGACCCGGAAGGGTTGCTCAGTTCTCGGAGCCCTGCTCGCTGTTCTCAGCGGCAACGGAGCCACGGGACTCGAGGTCGCGGAGCTGACCCTCGATGTAGCTCTTCAGGCGGCTGCGGTAATCGCGCTCGAAGCCACGGAGCTGATCCACCTTGCGTTCCAGGACGGAACGCTGCTGCTCCAGGACACCGAGGATCTGGCGGGACTTGTCCTGCGCCTCGTTGACCAGCGAGCTGGCCTCGATCTGTGCCTCGGCGATGATCTTGTCACGCTGGGAGGCACCGTCGGAGACGTGCTTGTCGTGCATCTGCTGCGCCATGGCCAGCAGGCCGGCTGCGGACTCCGCAGAGGCGGACGTGGCGACGGAACTCGTCACCGGCGCCGGCTCGGCCTTCACCTCGGCAGGAGTCTCCTCCTTGGCCTCCTTGACCGGCTCGGCCTTGGGGGCCTCCTCGACCACGGGGGTCTCTGCCTTGGGCTCCTCGGCTGCCGGAACTTCGACACCCTTCGCACTCAGCTGCTTGCGGAGATCTTCGTTCTCCTGCGTCAGACGACGCAGCTCCACGACGATCTCGTCAAGGAAGTCATCGACTTCGTCCTGATCGTAGCCCTCACGGAACTTCGTCGGCTGAAAGCGCTTATTGACAACGTCTTCTGGCGTCAAAGCCATCTGGTCACCTCATTGGTCTTATCGTCGTAGAGCTAATGGCCCTAGCGACTACGTTACCTAAACTACGCCCCCGGCTCGAATCGTCCATCTGCTGGACGTTCGACGGAGGCCTGGTAAAGCACCACAGGTGTCACCTGCGGCGTTGCGTGAACTGCTTTGAAACTACGCGAAACTGCTGGCAATTGCCATAGCGATGAGCACAGCGAAGAACAGCACGAAGAACGCGATGTCCAGCGACACATTGCCCAGACGCAGAGGCGGCAGAAGCCTTCTCAGGAAACGCATGGGCGGATCCGTGACCGTGTACACAGCCGTCGCCACCACCAGGGCGGCACCGCGAGGCCTCCAATGGCGGGCGAACATCTGGACCCAGTCGATGACCAGCCGGATGATCAAAGTCACCATGAACAACAGAAGCGCTGTATAGATCAGGGCGAACACAAGGCCCATCAAGCAGCCCTTCCTCGAAGTCTTCTCACGGAGTCGGTTTCAGCTCCGCCGGGTCAGCTCTGGTTGAAGAAGCTGGCCTGCGTCTCGCTCTTCTTGTCCTCACCGAGGACCTCGACGAAGGACGGCGAGAGCAGGAAGACCTTGCTCGTGACACGCTCGATGCTGCCGTGCAGGCCGAACACCAGTCCGGCCGAGAAATCCACCAGGCGCTTGGCATCAGCCTCGCCCATATCGGTGACGTTCATGATCACGGGAATGCCGTCACGGAAGCTCTCTCCGATGACCTTGGCGTCGTTGTAGGAACGGGGGTGGATGGTGGTGATCTGTCGCAAGTCAGCAGGCTCGTCTCGAACTGGGGCAATACGCTTGATGGGAGTGACGGGAGCGCGGTACTCGCTTTCCTCGGGCGCCTCGCGGACAAGCTGCGGCTTCTGCGCCTGGCGTTCCTCGAAAGGCGAATCGTCGCGCTCGTCGACGTCGTGGTGCTGGATGCTCTCGACAGGCCGTGCCGGTGCTTTCGCGTGCTCGACGTCGAGATGCTCGTCGGCGTCGGTCAAGCCGAGGTAGAGCATGGTCTTCTGCATGAAGCTGGCCATAGGGATCGGCTCCGTTTCCTTGTCTTGAGCGTGGCCGGCGCTGGAGTCCGGCTGGGCAGCGCGCCCGGACTCCCCGTCTCTTCGACGCTACCCCATGGCAGGGCGCGGACCGAGCACATCCGTGCCGATCCGCAGGTGTGTCGCGCCACAGGCGATGGCCTCTTCCAGGTCATGGCTCATGCCCGCCGACAGCTGGTCCGCCGACGGATGATCCTGACGCAGGCGGACGGCCAGCTCCGCCAAGCGCCCGAAGGCCTCACGCGGATCGGCCCCGAGAGGAGCCACGGCCATCAGCCCCCGCAGACGCAGACCCGCCGCTCCGGCGGCTCGCTCAGCCAGGGCCGGCAGTTCGTCGGGCAGCGCGCCTCCGCGTCCGCCGTCGCCCGCAGAGACCGCGGCCGGATCGAGATTGACCTGCAGCAGAACGTCGAGCGACTCCCGGCCACGGCGTTCCTGCTCCAGCCCGACCGCTCTGGAGAGCGCGTCCACCAAAGAGATGCGATCCACAGAGTGCACGGCGGAGGCGTAGCGGACCACGGACTTCGCCTTGTTGCTCTGCAACTGCCCGATGAAGTGCCAGCGCAGATCAGACAGCGACTCCAGCTCGGCCGCCTTGGCGGAGGCCTCCTGGTCGCGGTTCTCCCCCACCTCTCGGACGCCCAGCGCATGGAGGCGCGCGACGTCGGCCGCCGGATGGAACTTCGTCACGACGATCAGCTCAGGCGCCGTCCGGCCCGCCGCGGCGGACGCCGCCGCAATCCGTTCCTGCACGCCGCGCAGACGCGCGGACAGCTCCCTGCTCCGCGCGTCGTCGTCCTGCCATGCCGTAACCGGGCTCATCGCCCCTCCTGCCAGATGATTCCCGCGAACCGGCCCTCGCCGGGGGCACGTCGGTGCGAGAACAGACTCGTATGTTCCATGGTGCATTCCCCGCGGTACAGCACGGGCACTCCGATGGCGGACAGCTGCGAGACCACGCCGGCCGGAATGTCGAGGGCGGGCGTCCCCCAGGAGGTCTCCGATCCGGCCGCCGGAAGTGCCCCGGCGATCTCGTCCCGCATCGCACCGGGGACTTCGTAGCACCGCCCACAGACGCTCGGGCCCAGCCACGCCGCAAGCTCCGTGGCTCCCAGCTCCCGCATCCTGGACACCGCCTCGGGAACGATGCCCAGGGCCATCCCCGGCCGCCCGGCGTGAACCGCAGCGAGCACGGGACTCCCGTCCTGTGCGACACCCGCCAGAAGCACGGGGACGCAGTCCGCCACCATGACGGCCAGCGGGACGCCTCGGGAGAGCAGCCCGTCCGCGGTCGGAGCATCGGTTTCGAAAGTGATGTCCTCGACCAAGGTGACGGCCTTGCCATGCACCTGGTTCATGTACTGCACCGCATCGAGACCGAGCGCTGCATGGACCGCCGCCCTGTTCCTCCGGACACCGGACGCGTCATCCCCCACATGGAATGCCAGGTTCCCGGCCTCTGCCGAGGTGAAAGCCCCACGCACCCCGGGGAGGAGTTCAGCCTGCCAGGTGAACATCGACGTGTCCTTTCCGCACCCGGACCGGACCGGGCCTCGACGGACAGGGACCCGCCAGCCGTCGGCTCGCGGGTCCCTGTCCGTTGTCTGCTCTGCTTATTGTAAGAACTTGCTCTGAAAAGTCCGAGCTACTGCAAGAAGCCCAAGCTATTGCAAGAAGTCCGGGGCTACTTCAGGAAGTCGGGGACGTCCAGCTCTCCGCCACTGCTGAGATCAGGCTCGACGACGGTCGGCAGCTCGGTCTGGAAGTCAGGCTCCTTCGCCGGGGTGCTGGGACGCTGGCCCCAGGCGCTGAGACCGGCGGCCGGTGCGGCGGCGGCAGGACGCTGCGCAGGCTGTGCCGCGGCGGCTTCCTGTGCCGGAACGGCCGGCTTGCTCTCCAGGGAGGGAGAGGTCGCCTGCACATCGTCGAAGCCGGCGGCGATCACGGTCACGCGCGCCTCATCACCCAGGGCGTCGTCGATGACCGCACCGAAGATGATGTTGGCCTCCGGGTGGGCGACCTCCTGGACCAGGCGGGCCGCTTCGTTGATCTCGAACAGGCCGAGGTCACTGCCACCCTGGATGGAGAGCAGCACGCCGTGCGCGCCGTCGATGGAGGCCTCGAGGAGCGGGGAGGCGATGGCCAGTTCGGCGGCCTTGACCGCACGGTCGTCACCGCGGGCGGAGCCGATGCCCATGAGCGCGGAGCCGGCTCCCTGCATGACGGACTTGACGTCGGCGAAGTCGAGGTTGATGAGACCGGGGGTCGTGATCAGGTCGGTGATGCCCTGGACGCCGGAGAGCAGCACCTGGTCCGCGGAGCGGAAGGCGTCCAGAACGGAGACGTTGCGATCGCTGATCGAGAGCAGACGGTCGTTCGGGATCACGATGAGGGTGTCGACCTCGTCACGCAGGGCGTCGATGCCGTTCTCGGCGCTCGTGGCGCGGCGCTTGCCTTCGAAGGTGAACGGACGGGTGACCACGCCGATGGTCAGGGCTCCGAGCGAACGGGCGATCCGGGCCACCACGGGCGCGCCGCCGGTGCCGGTTCCACCACCCTCGCCGGCCGTGACGAAGACCATGTCGGCCCCGCGCAGGACCTCCTCGATCTCATCCGAGTGGTCCTCGGCCGCCTGGCGTCCGACATCGGGGTTGGCGCCGGCTCCGAGCCCGCGGGTGAGCTCACGTCCGACGTCGAGCTTGACGTCGGCGTCACTCATCAAGAGCGCCTGGGCATCCGTGTTGATCGCGATGAACTCGACGCCGCGCAGTCCGACCTCGATCATGCGATTGACGGCGTTCACGCCACCGCCGCCGATGCCGACGACCTTGATGACGGCCAAGTAATTCTGCGGTGCTGCCACGTTACGTGCCCCTTGTTAGTTTCCTACGATAAGGTCTGCCCTCGTCCACAACCTTAACCCTCTACTTGAGGGTTATAGTTATGTCAAGTAACTCTGTCCTTGACGGTATGTGCTGCACTCCCCACATTCAATGACCCCTGGGCGCGTGTCGCTCAATCCGGCCCAGAAACTCACTTCGTCACCGGGTGCCGAGGAGTGCTCACGTCATAGACGTTCACCGGATTCGCAGGGTCCACCGGAGCCTTCAGAAGAGCCTGGAGCACCTTGGACTTCAGTTCCATGTTCTCCGCATTCCCCCAGATGGCCTTCTTCCCATCCTTCAGGTTGAGGGTGACGGAATCCACCGATTGCGCCGAGACGTCGGACAGGAGTGCCAGCACCGACGGCGGAAGGGTGCCCAGGATATTGGTGACCGTGCGCAGGACGTCCGGCGTCATGCTCTTGCTCGTGGCATCCACCAGAGGGAGCTTCGCCGAATCCGCCCCGCTGGCTTTCGCCAGAGCCGTGCCGTCGGCGTCCACCAGGGACAGTCCCGCACGGTTCTTCAGCACGGCAACAGGGGTCCGCTCCACGATGGAGACGACCATCGCGTTCGGCGGCCGGAATTCGACCTCCCAGGACTTGATCTGGATCACCGGCTGGAGCAGCTGCCCCACCTCGTCCTTGGTGATCCTGGGAAGAGGCTTGCCCAGAAGAGGCTTGAGCTGTTCCTGAACCGCCTGCTGGGTCAGGATCTTGGTGCCCCGGACAGAGACGTCCTTCAAGGCCAGAGCCGGGCTGAACAGCACGATGCTCATGATCAAGGCGATGACCACGACGACGACGCCGGCCCCGATCAGAACCGTGCGGCGGCGTCTGCGGGCCGGTGGCTCGGGGAACTGGAGGACGCTGGCGCCGCCGGCAGGAGTCTCAGCCATGTGCACCCGCCCTGAGCGCATCCAGGATCTGCTGTCCGTAGGCCGTCACATCACCGGCGCCGACCGTCAGGACGACATCCCCCGCCTCCGCGGTGCGCAGCAACGCATCGAGCGCCGGACGGCCTGGCTGGCTCGGCATGGAGCCCAGGTGGGCCGTGATGAGCTCACTCGTCACGCCCTCGATGGGGTCTTCCCGGGCAGGGTAGATGTCCAGCACCACCGCGGTGTCGGCCAGCTTCAGGCTTTCCGCGAACTCCTGGGCGAATTCCCGGGTACGCGAGAACAGATGCGGCTGGAAGAGAACGTGAAGACGGTGCTCCCCCGCCACGCTCCGAGCAGCGGACAGGGCCGCCCGGACTTCCGTGGGGTGGTGGGCGTAGTCGTCGTACACGCGCACGCCCCGTTCCTCCCCCTTGAGCTCGAAACGTCGCGCAGCACCCTGGAAGGCCGCCAGAGCGCCCAGCGCGTCCTCCGCGTTCACCCCCAGTTCCAAGGCCACGCCGAGAGCCGCCAGCGCGTTGAGCTGGTTGTGACGTCCCGGAACCGCCAGCCGCAGCGGGAACTCCTGCTCCCCGATCCGGACCGACGGCTCCTCCACGGTCCCCAGCAAGCGCAGTTCCGCCTTGTCCGCGGCACCGTACCGCAGCACCCGGGTGCGTCCGCGGGCGGCCACACGCTCAGCCAGAGCGGCCGCGCCGTCGTCGTCGGCACAGACCACCAGAAGGCCATCGGCCGGGAGCAGGGCCGCGAAGTCGTCGAATGCCTGGAAGACGGCGTCAGCCGTCCCGTAATAGTCCAGATGGTCGGCCTCGACGTTGGTGACGACAGCGATCTTCGGGGCGTAGTTCAGGAATGAGCCGTCAGACTCATCGGCCTCGGCCACGAAGATGTCATCCGTGCCGCTGGCGGCGTTCACCCCGAGTGCCGGCACAGCCGCGCCGATGGCGAAGCTGGGGTCCAGGCCGATGCCTTTGAGCAGCACGGTGATCATCGAGGTGGTCGTCGTCTTGCCGTGGGTACCCGCGACGGTGACCACACGGTCCCCGCCCATGAGTGCAGCCAACGCCTGTGACCGGTGCAGTACCGGGACTTCGGCCTCGCGTGCCGCCATCAGTTCAGGGTTGTCCGCACGGATGGCCGATCCTGCCACCACCGTGCCGGCCTCACCGAGATGTTCCTCCGCGTAGCCCACCTCGATGTGTGCACCCTGCGTCTCAAGTTCGCGCATCACCGGCAGTTCCTTCGCATCGGAACCTGAGACACGGACGCCACGGGCCACCATGACGCGGGCCACCCCCGACATGCCCACGCCGCCGATGCCGATGAAGTGAACGGGCTCCCTGAGCGGGACTCCTGCGTAGCTCAGTTCCGGGGTGCTCATGCTCGTGCTGCCTCCACAATCATCTCTGCCATCCGTTCGTCCGCATCCCGCAGACCATGCTGCCGGGCGGTCTCGGACATCTTTTCCAAAGCCTGCCGGTCATTCAGAAGCGGGATCACCGTGCTTTCCAGGTAGTCGAGGTTCAGCTCGGAATCCTTCACCAGCAGCGCACCACCCGCCTCCACCAGCTCCGCGGCATTGAGCGCCTGCTCACCATTGCCGATCGGCAAGGGCACGAAGACCGCAGGCAGCCCGACGGCGGCCAGTTCGCAGACCGTGCCCGCACCACTACGGCAGAGAAGCAGGTCAGCTGCCGCATAAGCCGCCTCCATGCCGTCCACGTACTCGACCTGGCTGTATCCCTCGTGCTCCAGGAGGGCGCCGTCCGGACCGAGCACGGCCTTTCCACGCCCCGTGATGTGCAGGGTCTGGACACCTGCGGCGGCCAGCGAGGGCAACGCCTGTTCGATCACGGTGTTGATGCTCTTGGCCCCGGAGGAGCCACCCGTCACGATCAACGTGGCCCTGTCTGGTTCCAGACCCAGCGACTCCCGTGCCCGGCCCTGCTCTGCCTTCCGGTTCAGGCTCGCGATCTGACGCCGCATCGGCATGCCGACATGCTGGGCGCCCTTCAGTCTCGTCTGGGCGAAGGCCGTGCCCACCTTCGCGGCGAACGCCGCTCCGACGCGATTGGCGAGACCCGCCCGCACATTGGCTTCATGCACCACCACGGGGATGCCCATGCGGCGGGCCGCGAGATAGATCGGCGTGCAGACATAACCGCCCACCCCGAAGACCACATCGGCCTGGGCCTCCTCAAGGATCCCCCGGGCCTGCCGAACGGCGCCGATGAGCCGTCCCGGCAACTTCAGGAGGTCCCCGGAGGGACGCCGGGGCATGGGCACCCGGTCCACGGTCCGAAGTTCGTAACCCGCCAGAGGCACCAGTCGCGTCTCCATTCCGGAACTGGTTCCCACCGCGACGACGGCGGTCTCCGGATCGCGGCGCTTCAGCGCATCGGCGACGGCGAGCATCGGGCTGATATGGCCGGTGGTTCCCCCACCGGCGATGACGACGTTCACGGAGGTCGTGCTCACGATGAAGTGACTCTTTCCGGCGCCTGCCTGGCGCTCTTGCTCGGTTTCTGCTTGCCTGGCCCGCGGACGAGTCCGGACCGGGGTTTGGTCTTCGAGGCCTTGCCCTTCACCTGCTTGCCCTTCGCCCCTCGTCCCGCGGGGGCTCCGGTACTGTCCCTGGCGAGGGAGAGCACCACACCGATGGCCATGAGGGTCATCAGCAGCGCCGAACCTCCGTAGGAGATCAGTGGGAGCGGGACGCCGATCACAGGCAGGAGGCCGGTCACCATGGCCATGTTCAGCGCGGCCTGGCCGAGGATCCACACCATGATGGAGCCACCCAGGACCCGGTGGAAGAGCTGCTCCTGGCGGACTACGACGCGGAAGATGTTGATGCCCAGCACCGCGAACAGGATCAGGATGACCAGGGCGCCGACCAGACCGAGTTCCTCGCCCACGATCGCGAAGATGAAGTCGTTGTGGGCTTCAGGAATCCAGGAGTACTTCTGCCTGCTCTGCCCCAGGCCCGTGCCGAACAGCCCGCCGGAAGCGAGCCCGTAGAGGCCGTTGGTGCTCTGGTACGCGGAACCGGAGTCTCCGCTGCAGGCTTCACCGGTGATCCAGGTGGTGATACGGCACATGCGGTTGCCGCTGGTGAGCGCGGACACGCCTGCGGCGAGCACCAGGAAGAGCCCGAAGCCCGACAGGATCTTGTAGTTGACACCGGCGAAGAAGAGCGCCGAGAACAGCAGTGACATCAGGATCAGCGCGGTGCCCAGGTCGTGCTGCACCATGACGATCCCGACGATCACCCCGCTGAACAGGATGGCCGGGATGAAAACGTGCTGCCAGCGGTCCAGCAGCTTCTCCTTGCGGGCCAGGATGTGCGCGAGCCAGACGCTCATGGCCAGCTTTGCGGCCTCGGAGGGCTGAAGGGAGAACCCGCCCACGTTGATCCAGTTGAGGTTGCCGTTCACCCTGATGCCGATCACGAAAAGCGCGAGCAGCAGCACCACCGCGAGGAAGTAGGCCGGCCAGGCGATGCGGTGCCAGAAGTTCACATTGCTGCGGGAGAGCAGGAACATGCAGATGAAGCCGAGCACGGCGACAACCGCCTGCTTGCCGCCATCCGCATACGGGGAGGCGCCTGCCGCGATCGACTCCACGCTCGACGCCGAGACCACCATCAGGATGCCGATGGCAGTCAGGGCGATGGTCGAGCCCAGGATCAGGTAGTAGGCCGAGTTGGGGGCGGCGGTGAACCCTTCCAGGCGGCGGAAGACAGTGTCGAAGCCCTTCCGGGCCCTGGTCCAGAGACCCTGTGATTGCTGTGGGGTGCTCTGCACGGCCTACTCCTCGGTTTCGCCTGCCTGTCCCAGCACCACCTCGCGCACGGCGTCGATGAACGCCGAGCCGCGGTGGGCATAGGAGACGAACTGATCCATTGATGCCGACGCCGGCGCCATCAGCACCGTGTCGCCGGAAACGGCGCGCTCCCGCGCGATCGCGACGGCGCGACGCATGGCGGCTTCGCCGTCGTCGGGGGCAGACCCGTCCTCCAGAGTCTCCACCACAGGAGTCTCCGGAAGGGTACGGGCGAGGGCTTCACGCAGTTCGTCGCTGCGCGCCCCGATCAGCACCACGGTCTTGATCCGGTCCCGGTGCCGGTCCAGCAGTTCATCGTACTGAACACCCTTGGCCAGTCCCCCGGCGATCCAGACGACATCCTTGAACGCTGCCAGCGCCGCGTCGGCGGCGTGCGGGTTGGTGGCCTTGGAGTCGTTGATCCACAGCACGCCGTCCTGCTTCGCCACGGGCTGGATGCGGTGATCTCCCGGCAGGTAGGACCTCAAGCCCTGCTGCACGGCGTCCGGCTCCACGCCGTAGGCCCGAGCCAGCCCGGCTGCGGCCAGCGCGTTGGCGACCGTGTGGCGCGGGGCGACAGGTCCGAGATCGGCCCGCGTGGCCAGCTCCTGTGCCGAGTCGCGGCGCGACTCGATGAACGCCCGGTCGACGAGAAGATCCTCGACCACGCCGAGCATGCTCAGACCCGGGGAACCGGTGGTGAAGGCCACGGCACGGCAGCCTTCGACCACATCGGCCTCCTCGACCATGGCCTCGGTCTCGCGCTGCTCCGCGTTGTAGATCGCCGCGACCTTGGTATTGCCGTAGACCTTCGCCTTGTCGGCAAGATAGGCCTCATACGATCCGTGCCAGTCGACGTGGTCCTCTGCGACGTTCAGGCAGACGCTGGCCAGCGGTGAGAGCGAATGGCTCCAATGCAGCTGGAAGCTGGAGAGCTCGACGGCGAAGACGTCGTACTCCACCGGGTCACGCAGTGCGTCCAGCACGGGCGTTCCGACGTTGCCGACGGCGATGGCCTTCAGGCCGGCGGCCTGCAGGATCGAGGCGGTCATGCCGACCGTCGTCGTCTTGCCGTTGGTCCCGGTGATGGCGAGCCATTCCGGGGTCTTGCGCCCGGCCCGCACGTTCAATCGCCAGGCGAGTTCGATATCGCCCCAGACCGGCACATGACGACGCGCGGCCTCCGCCAGCAGCGCCTGGTCCGGCCGCCAGCCGGGCGAGGTCACCACGAGCTCGGCCGGTTCACCGTCGACGAGCGGCAGATGCTCCACGGCCTCGGCTCCGAGCAGGACGTCGACGGCGCCGACGATCCTGAGGGTGTCGGCCTGAGCCTGCGCGGTGTCCGAGGTGGAGCCGTCCACCACGACGACCTTGGCGCCCAATTCGATGAGCGTGTCAGCCGCGGCGAAACCGGAGACGCCGATGCCGGTGACGACCACGCGCAGACCAGCCCAGTCGGCGTCCCAGGAACGCAGTGTGTCCAGCCGTGCAGCGAGAGCAACGTCCTCACTCACAGGGCCGCCACCCATTCGGCGTAGAAGATGCACAGGCCGAGGCCCACGAAAAGACCCGCCAGGATCCAGAACCGGACCACCACGGTGGTCTCCTGCCAGCCCTTGAGCTCGAAGTGATGCTGGAGCGGTGCCATCTTGAAGATGCGTTTGCCTCCGCTGAGCTTGAAGTAACCGACCTGAAGGATCACGGACAGCGAGATGATCACGAAGAGACCGCCGATCACCGCCAGGAGCAGCTCGGTCCGGGTCAGGATGGCGAATCCGGCGACGGCCGCACCGATGGCCAGCGAGCCGGTGTCGCCCATGAAGATCTTGGCCGGCTTGGTGTTCCACCAGAGGAAGCCCACCAACGCGGCGCTCATGATGGCCGCCAGGATCGTCAGATCCAGCGGATCACGGACCTCGTAGCAGGTGCCGTTCCCGGGCCCGACCACCGAGCAGGCGTACTTGCGCTGCCAGATCCCGATGAGCGTGTAGGCGCCGAACACCATGATCGCGGCACCGGACGCCAGGCCGTCCAGGCCGTCCGTGAGGTTCACACCGTTCGAGGCGGCCGTGACCAGGAAATTGGACCAGATCACGAACAGCACGGCGCCCAGCACCGTCCCGCCGAAGGCGAGGTTGAGCCACGGGATGTCACGGACCAGCGAGATGTTGAACGACGCCGGAGTCAGGCCGTTCTCATCGGGGAAGGCCAGCGCGAGCAAGGCGAAGCTGATGCCGACCACGCCCTGGAGGATCAGCTTTCCCCGTGCGGTCAGGCCGAGGCTCTGCTGCTTCGAGATCTTCTTGAAGTCGTCCAGGAACCCCACCAGGCCCATGCCGACGGTCAGGCCCAGCAGGAGCAAGCCGGAAGCCGAGGGGCCCGCCACATGCGGATTGATGATCCACATCAGCAGGTGAGTGAGGAAATAGGCCGCGACCACTGACGCCACCCAGACGGCTCCACCCATGGTGGGCGTGCCCCGCTTGGTGTGGTGCGAGGTGGGCCCGTCATCACGGATGAACTGTCCGTATCCGCGACGGACCAGAAGCTTGATGAAGGCCGGCGTGCCGACCAGGGAGAAGAGCAAGGCCATACCGGCGCCAGTCAAGAGTGCGATCACAGCTGTCCCTTCTCTTCCCCACCGAACGTCTTTTCCTGCGTTGAAGGGGACGCCGACTCAGCCGGAGCGGCCTGTCCCCGTAATGCTATCCGATCGCCCAGATGCCTCAGCCCGACGTTCCGGGAAGACTTGAACAGCACCAGATCGCCGGCTTGGAGATGCTCTCCGAGGATCTCCTCCGCCTCGTCGAGGTCGGCAGCGAAGAGCGCCTCGCTCCCCCACGAGCCTTCATTGATGGCGGAGATGTACAGCGCGCGCGCTTCCTTGCCCACCACCAGGAGCTGGTCGATATTCAGCCGGACCACCTGGGTGCCGATGGCGGTGTGTTCACGGATCGACTCGTCACCGAGTTCGAGCATCGCGCCCAGCACTGCCCAGGTCCGCCGCTGCCGCCCCAGCTGGGCCAGGGTCTTCAAGGCCGCACGCATCGACTCGGGGTTCGCGTTGTAGGCGTCGTTGATGACCGTGATGCCGTCAGGACGCTCCGTGCGCTCCATCCGCCACCGGCTGGCGGCCTTCTGCTCACTCAGCGAGTGGGCGATGGCCTCCGGACCGACGCCGACGGCGTAGGCCGCCGCAGCGGCGGCGAGAAGGTTGTTCACGTGATGCAGCCCGATCAGCCGGGAGGCGATCGGGTGAGCCGACCCGTCCGGGAACACGAGTGTGAAGACCGGCTGGCCGTCGTCGTCAAGGGTGAGATCTTCGGCCCGGAACGCGGCCTGGGGATCCCCGTCGGCGCTGAAACCCCAGACGGGAGCGGTGGCGCGGGAGCTCATGGCGGCCACACGCGCGTCGTCGGTGTTGAGGATGACCCGGCCGTCCGCAGGGATGGCCTCGGCCATCTCGCCCTTGGCCAGTGCGATGTTCTCCACACCACCGAATTCGCCGGCGTGGGCCGTCCCGACACAGAGCACGACGCCGGTGTCCGGCCGCACCATGTCACAGAGGTACCGGATGTGGCCCACTCCGGTCGCACCCATCTCGATCACGAGATAACGGGTGCCGGCATCGGCCGAGAAGACGGTCAGCGGCACGCCGATCTCACCGTTGTAGGAGCCTTGCGGGGCGATGGTGGCACCCTGGGCGCCCAGAATCCCCGCGAGCAGATCCTTGGTCGTGGTCTTGCCGGCCGAACCGGTGATGCCGATCACCGAGAAGTCCTCGCCACGGGCGGCGCGCTCCTGACGGATGCGCTCGACGACAGCGGAGGCCAGAGCACCCATCGCCAGCACGGCGTCCTGGACGATCACACTGGGATAGGGCAGCCCGTCGGGGTCCAGCACCTCACGCTCGGCCAGGGTCAGAACGGCTCCGCCGGAGAACGCCGCGGCGATGAAGTCATGCCCGTCGGCGTGCTCTCCGGCCTTGGCCACGTAGAGAGCACCCGGGCTCGCCTCGCGGGAGTCCGTGACCACGGAGCTCGGTGAAAGATGGGGGTTGGCGGCCAGCTCGCCGCCCGTGATCTGGGCGATTTCTGCCGCGGTGAAGTCAATCATCTCGTCTAGGAGCCTAGTCGTTCGTTGCCAAAACTCGGAAACCACGCGCCGTCAGCGCGGCCCTCAGTTCCACCCGGTCATCAAGGGCGATGTTCACTCCCTTGACCTCCTGCCAGACCTCGTGGCCCCGGCCTGCCACGAGGATCGTGTCCTGTTCTCCTGCGAGTTCAACGGCCCGCTGGATGGCGAGATCACGAGGGAAGACCTCTTCAAGCAGGACCCCGGGGAACTCGCTCGAACGGGCCTCCTCAGCACCGGCCAATACGGCCGCCCGGATGCCCTCGGGTTCCTCATCATGCGGGTCGTCGTCCGTGACGATCACCACGTCCGCATTGCGGATTGCCGTGGCGCCCATGATCGGGCGCTTGACCGCGTCACGTTCACCGGTGGCACCGAAGACCAGGATCACCCGTCCGTCTCCGTCGGGGGCGCGCACCGCCCGGAGCGCACGCTCCAGCGCGTCGGGGTTGTGGGCGAAGTCCACAATGGCGCGGGGCTCGGTGGCCAGCAGCTGCATCCTGCCGGGAACCTGAACGTCCAGAGCCGACTCCCCGGCCAGAAGACCCGACAGCCGCTCGAGGCTCACACCTGATTGGAGAACCATCAGCACCGCGAGGGCCGCGTTGGCGATGTTGAAACCACCAGGCAGGGGCACGCGAGCCCGGAGGCTCGCCCCCTGAGGTCCACTCAGGGTGAACTCAGAGCCGAGTGCACCGTGGCTGACGACATCGCTGACACGCCACTCGGCCTCCGCGGAAGGATTGTCGACGGCCAGACGGAGCACCGGGACCCGGCTGGCCGCGGCGAAACGACGGCCCCATTCCTCGTCGACGATCACCACTCCCCGATCGGCCCTCTCAGGGGTGAACAGCAGGGCCTTGGCGGCGAAGTACTCCTCCATGCTGCCGTGCAGATCCAGATGGTCCTGAGTGAGATTCGTGAAACCGACGACGTCGAACCTCACCCCGTCCACCCGGTGGAACTGAAGCGCATGTGAGGAGACCTCCATGGTCACCGCACCGAGACCACGCTGACGCATTCCGGCCATGAGGGCATGCACGTCGCTGGATTCCGGCGTGGTCAGCACGCTCGGGATGGCTTCCCCGCCCGCGAGGATCTCGATGGTCCCGATCAGGCCTGGGGTGACGCCCAGACCCCGCAGCAAGGCGTTGACGAAGTAGCTCGTGGTGGTCTTGCCGTTCGTTCCCGTCACGCCGAAGCGCAGCAGGCCGTCCTCGGGACCGTTCCCGTAGATCAAGGCCGCGAGTGCCCCGAGCACGCTGCGAGGCTCCGGGTGAATGAGCACCGGAACGTCCTGCTCACCGAGAAGCCGGGCACCCTCATCGTCGGTGAGGATCGCGACGGCACCACTGGAAACGGCCTGGGCACCGTACGCCGCACCATGGCGATGGGCGCCGGGCAAGGCCGCGTAGAGGTCGCCCGGCAGGATCGCCCGGGAGTCATTGCTGATGCCGGAGACGGTGACGGCGGACGGAGCATCATCAGGCAGGCCGAGATGGCGCGCCAGTTCCGGCAAAGGGATCGCCGGGGACACCGGCGGCCGGAACGCCCTGGACACGGGCCCGTTCCCGGACGCGGCAGGTGCGCTTGTTTCTTGCTCTGACACGTTCTGCTCCAATGGATGCTGCTCTTGAGGGGTGTATCGCTGGATGGCCGCTTCCGCGGCGACGTCACTTACCGGTGACGTCGGACCCGCCCGGACCGTACTGGTCCAGGTGGACGGGCTTGCCGGTGGACGGGGCGACGTTGTTCATCCGCAGGGCCTGGCCCATGATGTCGCGGAAGAGGTCCGCACCGTCGATGCCCATGATGTTCGTCTTCGGACGCTGGATCAGGACCTCCACGATGTACTTGGGGTCATCCATGGGCGCCATGCCCACGATCGATGCCGTGTAGCCGCAGAAGCCGGGCCGACCGTTGTCACAGGGCGATTCGGAGGTGCCGGTCTTGGCGCCCACGCGGTAACCGGGGATCTGGGCGTCCTTCCATTCACCGGCCGTGACAACGCTTTCCAGCATGTCCTTGGTCTGCTGGGCGGTGCTCTTGGAGATCACCTGGCGTTCCGTCTGGACCGGGGTCTTCTCCACCGTTCCGTCCTGATCGATGTAGGCGTCGATCAGACGCGGCTTGAGCATGACGCCGTCGTTGGCGATGCTCTGGTAGGCGGAGACCGTCTGCAGCACCGACTGTGAGACGCCCTGGCCGAACAGCACGGTGTATTCCTGTCGGCCGTCCCAGGTGTCCGGCTTGCTCAGGATGCCCTGGGCCACACCCGGCAGAGGGATGTCCGGTGTCTGTCCGATGCCGAAGCGCTTGAGCCAGTCGTAGCGCTCCTGCTTGTCCAGACGCTGTCCGGCCATGACCGTTCCGGTGTTGAGCGAGTAACCGAGGATGCCGGCCAGCGTCCGGTGGAACGTGGGGTGGTCGAAGGAGTCCGCGAAGGTCTGTCCGTTGACGGTGTATTCGTTCGGGATGGTGAACTGCTCCATCGGGGTGGACTTGCCACTCTCGATCAGAGCCGCCGCGACGAGGGTCTTCTCGACCGAGCCGGGTTCCACGGCCGCTTCGACGGCCCGGATACCGCGGTCTGCGGCATCCACCCCGCCGGGGTTGTTGGGATCGGGGGTGTTGCTGTCGGCCATGGCCACGATGTTGCCGGTCTTGGCCTCCATGACCACCGCGGTGCCCCACTCCGCTCCCGTGCTCTTCACTCGGGTCTGGACGACCTGCTGGGCGTAGTACTGAAGATCGCGGTCAATCGTGAGCCGGACGGTCTTGCCGTTCTGGGCCGGCGTGATCTTGTCAGGAGCCACCGGGATGACCAGGCCATCCGCACCCATCTCGTAGCTGCGTGATCCGTCCGTGCCCTGAAGTTCGGTGTTCTGGGTCTGCTCGATCCCCGCGACGCCGGTCTGGCCGTCCTTGAGGAATCCGACGATGCCGCCCGCGACGGCTCCGTCGGGGTAGACCCGCTGGCTGGTGCCCTGTGTGACGACACCCGGGATTCGCAGTGCCATGACCTGGTCGGCGACCTCAGGCTTCACGCCTTTGGCCAGTGGCGCGTACCGCGAGTCACCGGTGGCGGCCTTCTTCAGGTCGTCCACGTTCTGCTTGAGCAGCGCGGCCAGTTCCTTGAGTCCCTGGTCCCGGCTGACCTCCACGACCTTCTTCGGGTCGTTGGGGTCGCGTCGCTCAAAACTCTCGGTCTTGGTGTTCAGCTGAGGGTCGATCACCACGTTGTAGCGGATGATCGAGTTCGCGAGCACATTGCCTTTGACGTCGACGATCGAGCCTCGCTGGGCCGGCAGGGTGACGGTCTGAGAACGCTGGCTCTCCGCCTTGGCCGCGAGGCCTCCCACACCGAAGCCCTGGATCAGAACCAGCTGCCCGCCGACCACCAGCAGGAGCGTGAGCATGACGCCGAGACCGATGCGGAGTCTCAGCTGCACTCGCCTCGAACCGCTCTGCTTCTTCGTACCGGTCCTCACCACGCCATGCCCTCTCGCTGCCTGTCTGGGATATCAGGCCTTCCGGCCGTCTCTCAGTTGCCCGGCGTCCGCTGCGCTGGGGCAGGGACGGAGCCTCCGTTCAATTGAACCGCAGGAACCTGAGGAACTGCCGGAGCCTGGGCCGTGGTCTTGCTCTCGCCGTCGGTCTTCGCCGCCGAACTCTTGTCCGGGACCACGGTGGAAGGAACCACGCTCAGCTGTCCGGCGATCTCCGGCGCGGCGATGCGGACGAGCTTGTCCTTGGAATCCTTGGCGGCGGGGACACCCTTGCCGCTGACGGTCAACCGGTCGAGGTCGATCTGAGCCTGCCCCGCGGACTGGACCATGCCCAGTTCGCCGGCCTTGGCAGCCAGGTTCTGCGGCGCGGTGAAGTTCTGAACCTCCTGCGTCAGTTCCTGGTTGCTCTTGCTCAGCGAGGACTGCTGCGCCTTGAGCTGCACGATGTCGTACTGGCCCTGGGACAGCTGGATGTTCAGCAGCAGAACTCCGACGAGAGCAGCAGCGAGAACAGCGAAGCAGGAGATCACGAACAGCATGGGGCGACGGCGCGGTGCCGAGCGGACGACGACGAGCGGCGTCCGCTTGCGTTCACGCGCCGGGGCGGGTGCCGCAAGCTTTCGCGCCGTGTTGCCCACGGTCCGGGCAGTCAGGCTGATGTTCGTCGAGCTCATGCCGTTCTCCTGTCCCTGATGCGAACGGTCGCACGGAGGCGGGCCGACGCTGCACGGGGGTTTTCTGCGATCTCTTCTTCGGTGGGCTGTTCGGTGCCCTTGGTGATGGTTTTCAGTTCCGGCTTGTGCTCCTCGAGCTCCACGGGGAATCCGGGAGGCGCCGAGGAGGTCGACCGGGACTGGAACACGCGCTTGACGATCTTGTCTTCGAGCGAGTGATACGACATGACCACGACCCGCCCCCCGATCGCCGTGGCGTCGACGGCGGCCGGAACGGCCCGCTGCAGGACATCCAGTTCTTCATTGACTTCGATCCGGAGGGCCTGGAAGGTCCTCTTGGCGGGGTGTCCCCCTTGCCGGGCCGCTGCTGCGGGGACCACTGCTCGAATGGCCTCCACCAGTTCACCGGTGGTTTCGAAGCGCTGCTCGGCGCGGCGCGCCACGATGCTATGAGCGATCCGGCCCGCGAACTTCTCCTCGCCCCACGCTCGGATGATGCGCACGAGTTCCGATTCCTCATAGTCATTGACGACGTCGGCCGCCGTGATACCGCGGCTGGTGTCCATCCGCATGTCCAGCGGCGCGTCGTAGGAGTAGGCGAATCCCCGCTCCCGTTCGTCGAGCTGAAGCGAGGACACCCCGAGATCCATGAGGATGCCATGCACCTTGTCGATACCCAGGTCCTCAAGCACGTCCGCGATCTCGTCGTAGACGGCATGGACCAGACTCGTCCGCCCGGAGAACCGGCTCAGGCGCTCCCCTGCCAAAGCCAGTGCCTCCTCATCGCGGTCGATGCCGATCAGGTGAAGATCCTCGTGGCGTTCCAGTAAAGCTTCGGAATGACCGCCCATGCCGAGGGTGGCGTCGATGACGACGGGGCGCTCCCCACGCTCCCGTGCGGCGTCGAAGCCGGGGGCCAGCAACATGAGGCAACGTTCTTTGAGGACAGGAATGTGACGTTCGGAGGTGGGCTTGGGCCCGCTCATCTCCGCCATGTGATCTCCTGCCGCCGTCTCGTGCCGCCTGCGTTCTCGTCCTGTTGCATACCGAGTCCTGAGCGGGATCCCCATCCGCGCCGCAAGCCCGTCTGCCTGGCTCAGGGGAAGGTGAGCCAGGACGACCGGCCTTGGGCGGCTGGAGATCTCGTCCAGGACGCGGTCCGGGTCTTCGTCAGAAGATCCCGGGGATCGCGTCTTCGTCCGTATCGGAGAAGGAGTTCTCCTGCTCCGTGAGGTAGTCGTTCCAAGCCTGGGCATCCCAGATCTCGGCCCGGGTTCCTGCGCCGATCACGGCCAGTTCCCGGTCGAGGCCCGCGTAGGCCCGCAGAGCGGGAGGGATGGTCACCCTCCCCTGCTTGTCAGGTACCTCGTCAGAGGCTCCGGACAGAAAGACACGCATGTAGTCGCGGGCTTGGCGGCTGGACAGTGGAGCCTGCCGCATCTGCTCGTGAATACTCTCGAACTCTTTCTGACTGAAGACGTAGATGCAGCGCTCCTGGCCTCGGGTGAGGACCAGGCCATTGGCCAATTCGTCACGGAATTTCGCCGGCAGGATGATGCGGCCTTTTTCGTCCAGACGCGGTGAATGAGTGCCAAGGAACACTGCCTCACCACCGATCAGTCGAAAGCTGCCGTACTACCCCGAGTGCCGCCACTACCCTCTTACTGCCTCCACTCTACTCCACTTCCAACCACAGTCAACGCCGCAGCGGTGTTTTTCCAGCGTGTTGCCTTTTCAGTTTCCGCGCCAGCACTGGGAATGGGGGGCGTGGTGAGAAGTGGAGGGATTTTAGGACCCGCGAACGTCAGCCGGCCCCGAACTGCCCTGGAGGACCCGTTTGGGGACGCCGAGCCGCCGTTTTCACGCGTCGGGGGGCGAAGTGGAGGAACCCGGGGAGCGAAGTGGAGGAGTTCAGGGAGCATGGTGAAGCAGCCGGATCGAGTCTGTTCCGGGCACGAAAAAAGGAGCCTGCCGTTCGGCAGGCTCCCTGAACGGAGCGGCTTCCTCAGGAGCGGACTGTCATCTCCTGAGGAGGACTGTCACCTCGTGAAAAAACGGGGCGTCGTCAGCCGCGGCTCACGGCTCATCGCGTCGACGCTGCTCCCAGCGATGTTCAAGATCCTCCATGAAACCGGACTTCTGGCGCTGAGGACGGGACGGGGCGGTCTTCCCGGCCGGACCGGCACCCTTGGCCTTGCTCGTGGCGAAGTACACCCCGGCACCCATGGCGAGGAATCCCACCACGCCGATCACGATGTTGTTAAGGCTCACTCCGAGCAGGAGGATGAGTATTCCGGCAACGACCGCGAAGGCACCGATGACCACGCGCTTGGTGGACCAACGGTGAGCGGCGCCCTGTTCCATCTGACTGGCGAACTTGGGGTCGTCTTCCTGCAACTGGCGCTCAAGCTGCTCCAGCAGTCTCTGTTCATGCTCCGAGAGCGGCATGACGACCTCCTCATCTACAGGCGCCAACGGCTGAGTCCTGGTGCCACTGTTCTAGCAACGTAAGTCTCGCGTGGGAAGTTCCCTCACTGTTAATTTTAGGCCTGTACCGGCGCAGGTGAAAGTGGGGAGAGGGTCCTGGACACATGAACCTCCTCACTCCTCCTGATCCCGACGGCTTTCCTCCGGCGGAGCGGCGCGGTGCAGGAGGCGGGCGGGCGTCAGTCCGGCCGCCCCGAACTTGGTCCACACCTCGTCCAGGCTCTTCTCGACCTTCCGCCAGTTCTCGTCCTGACGGTCGATCGTCAGCTGCACGCTGCCGGTCGACTCCTGCAGATGATCGGCGCGGACACCCAGCAGACGGACCGATTGAGGAAGCCTGCCCACCGATTCCAGCAGATGCTTCGACACCTCGTAGAGCTTGGAGGCGGAGTCCGTGGGAAAGTCCAGCCGTCTGCTTCTGCTGATGGTGCTGAAATCGGCGTATCTGAGCTTCAGCGCGATCCCACCCGCGCTCACTCCGCCGGCCCGGAGCCGGCGGCCCACCCGATGCGAGAGCGAGAGAAGGGCGCGGTGCAGAACCTCAGGATCGCTCACGTCCTCGGCGAACGTCGTCTCCGCGCTCATGCTCTTGTCTGTTCTCACCGGCGTGACCTTCCGGGGGTCCCGGCCCCAGGCGAGCTCATGGACGTGCTCCCCCATGGCTCCGAAGGCCTTCCGCATGACGGGAAGCGGTGTCGCAGCGACGTCGGCGACCGTCGTGATGCCGAGACGGGCCAGCTGCTGCTCGAACTTCCCGCCCACACCCCAGAGGGCGTTGACCGGCAGTGAGTGCAGGAACTCGATCTGCTTCTCCGGTTCGATCACCAGCAGTCCATCGGGCTTGGAACGGGTGGAAGCGATCTTGGCGAGGAATTTGGTTCCCGCGATGCCGACGGAAGCGGGAACACCCAGTTCGGCGCGCACCCTCCGTCGGATGTCTTCTGCGATGTGAACAGGGGTCCCCACCCTGCGCAGGGCGCCCGCGACGTCGAGGAAGGCCTCGTCCACGCTGAGCTGCTCCACGGCGTCCGTATAGGAGCGGAAGATCTGCATCAGTTCGCCTGAAACCTGGTAGTACAGCTCATGGCGGGGGCGGACCACGATGGCCTGCGGACAGCGCGCATACGCCTGGGACATGGGCATCGCCGAACGCACACCGAATGCCCGCGCCTCATAGGAGGCCGAGAGGACCACCGAACGCTCGGCCGGCACCCCCACGATGACCGGCTTGCCCATCAGGGCCGGCTGCTCCCGCTGTTCGACGGAGACGAAGAAGGCGTCCATGTCCACGTGGAGGATGCTGCACCGCCTCCACCGCTCACGTTCCTCCGAGTCCATGCCATCCATGCTAGCCACGGGGTCGGACAGTCCGCCGCGGCCATCTAAAATAGGAATGCGCCACCGGCCGATCCCGGGCCGCCACGATCCACGACGCGAGGAGTACCGATTGAGCAAGCATCCGAAGTCCCAGGCTCTGGGCCTCCTGGCATCGGCCGTTCTCACCGTCGCGCTGAGCGCCTGCTCGCCGGCCGCAACACCGTCGCCCGAACCTTCGTCCACCGGATCCAGCCAACCCGACACCTCGCCGTCGTCATTCGTCTCAGCGTCACCCACCAGCGCGGCGTCCGCGCTGCCCGCAGGATTCCCCCGCACGCTCCTTCCTTTGATGCCGGGAGCCCACGACGCCAGTGGCACCGTGACCCCGCGGAACGACTTCACCGACATCGCGCTGAATGCCACCGTGCCCGCCAAGCCCGAAGCCGTGGATTCCTTCTACTCGGCGCGTTTCACCGCGCTGGGCTTCAAGGCTCCGCCGGCGGTCACCGTCTCCGGAGTTCTCACCAAGACCTTCGTGCGCAGCAACGGTGACGAGACCATCAGCCTGAGCGTCACGCCCGTCGCCGGCGGCAGCACCGTGACGATCGGTGCAACCGTGAAGGCGGGCAGCGTCAAGTGACCGCTGAGCTCATGAGTGCATTGGCCACCGAACAGGCTGATTTCGTCAACGCGCTCAACACTGAACTGGACTCCTTCCTGGATCGCCAGCGCGATCTGGTCTCGGGCATCTCCGAAGACGTCGCCCCTCTGCTGGACTCCATCGCCACCTTGGTCAGCGGCGGCAAGCGGATGCGCGCCCTGCTCGCCTACTGGGGCTTCCGAGCCGCGGGCGGCGAGGCCGGATCCTCCGCCGCGGTGCAGGCGGGCGTGGCCCTTGAGCTGTTCCAGGGCGCCGCCCTCATCCACGACGACATCATCGACCGTTCCGCCACCCGGCGCGGGCGCCCGAGCGTCCACCAGGCCTTCGCGGACCGCCACGCCGTGGAGCGCTGGCAGCTGGATCCGGTGAGATTCGGGGACGCCGCAGGCATCCTGACCGGGGACATGTGCCTCTCCTTCAGCGAGGAGGCGTTCTCGGCGGTCGGCACGCCGACCGCGTTCGGGACGACCGCCCGCACCATCTTCAACCGGATGCGAGCCGAGGTGATGGCAGGGCAGTATCTGGACATCCTGGAAGAGGTCGCCGGACCGCAGCGCACCGTCACCGGCGCAGCGGCACGCGCCCGCACCGTATTGCGCTTCAAATCCGCCAAGTACTCCACCGAGCACCCTCTGGCGCTCGGAGCGGCCATTGCCGGCGCCCCCGAGCTGCTGCTGGATGAACTCGCCCGGTTCTCCCTGCCCCTCGGGGAGGCATTCCAGCTGAGGGACGACGTCCTGGGGGTCTTCGGCGACCCTGACACCACGGGGAAACCGGCCGGCGATGACCTGCGCGAAGGGAAGCGCACTCTTCTGGTCGCGTTCCTCCGTGAGCTCGGCACCCAGGAACAGGTGGCGCTCCTGGAGTCCCGGCTCGGCCAGGACAGCATCACGGACGACGACGTCGCGTCCATTCGGGAGGCGCTGCTGGAGTCCGGGGCGCTTGCGGCTGTCGAGTCCGAGATCACAGCGCTCGGCACCGCCAGTCATGCCGCTCTTGAGGAACTGCCGATTCCAGAACTCGCCCGGGAAGCACTGCGTCAGCTGGGAGAGTCCGCCGTCAAACGCCAGGCGTAGAGAGCTCCGCCACGGATACGGATACAGAGGAGGGGCCGGCTGACCGGCCCCTCCTCTGTATGTTCTGGCACCCGCTGACGTGATTGCGGGGCCGTGTTCAAAGACGCCGAGTCACCAGGCCAGCGCGGACGCCCGGCGGCGGATCTCCGTCTTCCGTCCTGCCCGCAGTGCGTCCACGGGCCGTCCGGGCAGCGACTCGTCCTCCGTGAAGAGCCACACGAGGAGCTCTTCATCGGTGAAACCGGCGTCGGTCAGCACCGCGATGGTCCCCTTCAGAGAGTCCAGGATCTCTCCGTCCCGCACGAATTCGGCGGGAACACTGCGGATCTTCCGTTCCCCGACCCTCAAGGCCACGAGCACTCGCTCATCGATCAGTCCGTGGACCCGGGAGATCTTCACATCCAGTACTTCCGCCACATCCGGCAACGGCAGCCATTCGCCCACCAGGGCTTCAATATTGCTCACTCTTCAAGGGTGCCACGATCTGGTGCGCCGCACCTAGCCGGACGACGAACACCCTATACACGACACACCCGGAAAACAGCCAGTCGATTCACCGTTTCTTGTGCTAGCGCCATTTTCATGAGAGATTCACATTGGTCACATTTTCAACACGACTACTCAACTTTCACATACGCACCACAGGTCACATGCCCGTCTCCCCTCTTCAGGCATGCGGCCCTGACGCCAAGGACGAAACTGAATGACGAGCCCCACATCGCCGAAGAACCGTTCGCTGACGACCGCTGCCGTTGCCACTGCGGCGCTCCCCGCCGTCGTCGTTTCCTCCCTGGCCCTCGCGCAGCCCGCACAGGCCATGGAACCGCAGACCCAGACCCCCGCCAAGCAGCTCCCCCGAGGGCTTGAGGCGGCAATCGCCGGACGCAGCGCCGCGGCTCTGCTCCCGGTCAGCCAGGTCGCATCCTCCCTTCCGCAGAATCTTCAGGTCGCGCTGCGTGCCGTCCCGAGCACCTATCGGATCGTCGCCGGAGACACCATGAGCGGGATCGCGCACCGTCACGGCCTGAGCCTGACCGCCTTGCTGAACCTCAACAAGATGCGTGCAACGCAGATCATCTACCCGGGCCAGGTCATCCGGCTGAAGTCCGGCCCGGCCACAAGCGCTCCCAAGGCCCCTGCCACCGCCGCGTCCAGCGGCTCCAGCTACACGGTCAAGGCCGGCGACACGCTCGGGGCCATCGCCATGCGCCACGGCGTGCGGCTCAGTTCGATCCTGTCCTGGAACCGTTTGAGCATGAACTCGATCATCTTCCCGGGCCAGAAGATCAAGGTCTCCGCCTCATCGGCGGTCGTCCCGCAGTCCTCCGGGTCGCCGTCCACGCCCAGCACGGGTGCTCCCGCGTCCAGCGGCTCCAGCTACACGGTCAAGGCCGGCGACACGCTCGGTGCCATCGCGGCGCGGCACAAGGTCTCCCTGAGCTCGCTGCTCAGTGCGAACCGCCTCTCGATGAGCTCGATCATCTACCCGGGCCAGAAGCTCCGGCTCTCCGGCGCCCCCGCGTCGTCCGGCTCCACCGGCTCTGCCGGTTCGAACCTCGTGCCGGACTCCTTCCTCGGGTACAAGTACCCGGCCGCGGTGGTCAACTCGGCCAACCGCAACAAGGCCCTCCTGAACGCCGCACCGGTGCCCACCCGCGCACAGATGCAGCAGATCGTTGCGGACACCGCCCGGCGCATGGGCGTGGAACCGGCACTGGCACTGGCCTTCGCCTACCAGGAATCCGGTTTCAGCCAGCGCGCAGTCTCCCCTGCGAACGCGATCGGCACCATGCAGGTCATCCCGAGCTCCGGCGAGTGGGCCGGCCAGCTCGTGGGGCGCAAGCTCAACCTCCTGGATCCGTATGACAACGCGACGGCAGGCGTCGCCATCATCCGTTCCCTCCTGCAGACCAGCAAGAACACGGATTACGCCATCGCCGGTTACTACCAGGGCCAGTACTCCGTGGAGAAGAACGGGATGTACAAGGACACCAAGGCGTATGTGGCGGCGATCAAGGCCCACCGCGCCACCTTCCGCTGAGTTTCAGACCACTTCACCAGGGGCCCGGTACGAGTCGTACCGGGCCCCTGGTCCATGACGAACTAGGATCGAAGGGTGCAAAACCGCTCTGAAGACCCGTTGATCGGCACGGTCGTGGACAACCGCTACCGCGTCCTCGACCGCATCGCCGACGGTGGAATGTCCACCGTCTACAAGGCCCTGCACATCAGTCTGGAACGGCCCGTGGCCCTGAAGGTCCTGCACCCCCAGCTGGCCTCGGATGAGGCGTTCGTGGAGCGTTTCACCCAGGAAGCCCGCTCCTCGGCCCGGCTCTCGCACCCGCACGTCGTCTCGGTCCTGGACCACGGACGGCATGGGCGCCTCACCTACCTCGTGATGGAGTACATCCAGGGACGCACGCTCCGTGATGTCATCCGCAGCGAGGGGGCACTCACCCCCCGGGTCGCCGTCAGCTACCTCGCCCCCGCGCTCGAAGGCCTGGCAGCCGCGCACGAGGCGGGTCTGATTCATCGGGATGTCAAGCCGGAGAACATTCTGATCTCGCAGGACGGCACGGTGAAGATCAGCGACTTCGGGCTGGCCCGGCAGGCCAGCTCACGGACCAGCACCGGGGAACTCCTGGGCACTGCCGCCTACCTCTCCCCTGAGCTCTTCCAGCGCCAGGACGCCGACGCCCGCAGCGACGTGTACTCCTGCGGCATCCTCCTTTACGAACTGCTCACCGGCTCAGTGCCCTTCAGCGGCGAGATGCCCATCCAGGTGGCCTACCAGCACGTCAACGACGAAGTCCCGTTGCCTTCCCTCAGCCGGCCCGGCCTGGCCCAGGACTTCGACGAGCTGGTGCGCTGGGCCACGGCCAAAGATCCCGATGAGCGGCCGATCGATGCCGGGGCCTTCCTCGGCGAACTGCGGCATGTGGCAGCCTCCCTTCCGGCATTCGCACTGGACCTGCCCGCCCCCGCCCGGCCTGCCGTCCAGGACGACGGCGCGCCCACCGAGGCACTCGACGCTCAGGGGGCGACCCGGCTCCTCGGCGCGGGCAGCGCCACTGAAGTGCTCGGCGCGGATCCGAGGACGACGATTCTGTCCCCCTTCACTCCTGGCAACGCGACGACGGTCCTGCCCGCTCAGGACGCCGCAGAGGTTCCGCTGAACAAGCGGCAGCAGCGCAAACAGGACAAAGAGACGGAGCGCAGACGCCAGAAGGCTCTCGCCACGCCCACTCATCAGCTCCGCCCGGGCAACCCACGACGGCGCGGCGCGATCTGGGCGGTACTGCTCGTGCTGCTCGCCCTCCTGATCGCCGCAGGCGGATGGTTCTTCGGCATGGGGCCTGGCGCGCAGGTCACTCTTCCGGACCTGAAGAACCAGCCTGCGGAACAGGCCTCGGACATCCTCGCCGGCTACGGGGTCTCCGCCACCGAGCAGACGGTCTTCGACGACAAGATCGGACGGGGCCTCGTGGTCGCGACGCAGCCACCGGCCGGAAGCGTCATCCGCAAATTCGAGGGCGTGCAACTGCTCGTCTCCAAAGGGCCTCAGCTGTTCGCCGTGCCCACGCTGACAGGTCAGAGCCTCGAAGCGGCGCGCAACGCGTTGAGCGCGGCGAACCTCGCCCCCGGCGCCGTGGCTCAGGGCTTCAGTGATTCGGTGCCCAGCGGGCAGATCATCAGCCAGGACCCTGGCACCGGGGCCCAGCTCCGGCGCGGTGCCGCGGTCAATCTGGTGGTGTCCAAGGGACCGCAGCCCATCCCCGTTCCGAGCGTGCTCGGCCTCGGGCAGGATGAAGCGAGCCAGAAGATCCAGGCCCTCGGCCTCGAGGCTTCCGTCGCCCCGGACCCCGTGTTCAGCAAGGATGTGCCGGCGGGCAAGGTCGCCGCGCAGAAGCCCGGCAGCGGAACGCTCATCAAGGGCCAGACGGTGACGCTCACGATCTCCAAGGGCCCTCGGATGGTCCAGGTGCCCAACGTCTTCGGCAAGTCTGAGAAGGACGCGGTGCAGTTGCTTCAGGACGCCGGGTTCACGGTCAAGAAGGACTACACCTACGGGCGGGCCATCTTCGGGCTCGTCGCAGGTCAGGACAAGACGGGCGAGCAGCCCGAGGGCTCCACCGTCACCATCACCGTCGCTTAGCGGTCTCCTCTGCCGCCGGGGGCCGTGCCGTCGTCCGGCTTCGGCCCCTTGCCATGCAGCCAGCCTGCGTCGAAACCGGGGTGCGCCTCCAGCAGCGAGCCCAGCAGCCTCTTCAGCACCTCCCGCTCTTCGGCTCCGAGTGTCTGGAAGTACTCATCCCCCCGCTGCGAGCGGACGGCACGGATGCGCTGCTCCAGCTCATGGCCTTCTTTGGTGGCCGCGAGCAGGACGGCCCGCCCGTCCATGGGGTCCGGGGACCTGACGATGAGCCCTTCGGCCTCCAGCTGGGTCATCACCTCAGCGGCGGACCGCGGGGCGATTCTCAGCATCGCAGCCACGTCCCGCTGACGCGGGGGCTCGCCGTCATGGGAGACGATCGCGTGCAACGCCCTCCACTGATGCGGTGAGATGCCGAACGGCGCCAGATCCGCCATCCAGCTCCTGCGCAGTCCACGCGAGACGGAATGGACCAGATCGGCGAGCTCCATGCGGTCGGAAATCATGTTCACACTGTAGGCAACGGAGCGCCCCAAGGAAAGATAGAGAGGTAACCTCTTTACAAGATCGATATACGGAGGTAACCTCCTTATCGAAGCCGGTCATCCCCGCCGGCATGTCCAGCACAGGAAGGAGGTCCTCTGATGAGTCATGGAACAGTCCCCCACACACCCGTCGTGGGCGGCGGACGTCCGGGTGGTCCCGGCCGCGTGAGCAAAGCCGACCTCAGTCAGCTCAATCAGCACCCGGTGAGCAAGCGGCGCATCGCCGCACTCTTCGCCTCGTACAAAGGTCCCCTGCTTCTCGTGGTCCTGCTGATCACCGGAAGCTCCATCGTCTCCCTCTTCCAGCCTTTCCTGGTCCGCGGGGTGATCGACGACGCCCTGCCCCACGGCCGCGTCGGCCTGCTGACGTCTCTCGTCCTCGCCATGATCGGGGTGGCCGCCGTCACCGCCGTGATCGGCGTCTGGCAGACCTGGATCTCCACCCGGATCGGCCAGGGGGTGATGCACGATCTGCGCACCAGACTGTTCGGTCATCTCCAGGCCCAGTCGCTCGGATTCTTCACCCGCACGCACGGCGGTGAAGTCCAGTCACGCATGACCAACGACATCAACGGCATGCAGAATCTGGTCACCAACACCGCGACAGCGGTGGCCTCCAACGTCACCACGGCCATCGGCACCGTGATCGCCATGGTGGCCCTCTCCCCCTGGCTCAGCATCGTCTCGCTCATCGTGCTGCCGCCCTCCATCTGGGTCGCCCGCCGCGTCGCCCTGCAGCGCCGCGACATCACGGTCAAGCAGCAGGCCAAGATGGCCCAACTGCAGACCTACGTGGACGAAGGGCTCTCGGTCTCGGGAATCAGGCTCGCGAAGACCATCGGCTCCACGGCCCGGGACGCCGACCGCTTCTCCGACGCCAGCCGGGAGCTCGCCGATCTCGAGATGCACTCTCAGCTCGCCGGGCGGTGGCGGATGGCCGCCATGCAGATCGTCTTCGCCGCGATCCCTGCGGTCATCTACCTCGCGGCAGGTCTTCCTGTCGGAGGAATGGACCTTTCGATCGGAACCATCGTGGCCTTCACGGCTCTGCAGTCAGGACTCTTCCGGCCGGTGATGGGACTGATGAGCGTCGGGGTGCAGTGGGTGACCGCCATGGCGTTCTTCTCCCGCATCTTCGAATGGCTCGATCTCGAACCGGAGATCAAGGAGCCCGAGCACCCTGTGAGCATCGATCTGGCGACGGTCCGCGGCGAAGTGCGCTTCGAACATGTCGACTTCGCTTACGGCGCGCGTGACGGGAACATCCTCCACGGGGTGGACCTGACCATCCCCGCCGGGACGACCACCGCCGTCGTCGGCCAGACCGGCTCGGGGAAGTCCACTCTCGCATCGCTGCTCCCCCGCCTGAACGAGGCCGGTTCCGGCCGGGTGACGATCGATGGCGTCGACGTGCGGGACATGCGATTCCAAGACCTGGCCGCCATCGTCGGCATCGTCTCCCAGGAGACCTATCTCGTGCACGCCTCGGTGCGGGACAACCTCCGGATCGCCGCGCCGGAGGCCTCGGACGAGGTCCTCTGGGACGCTCTGGAGGCGGCTCGGATCGCCGAGCTGATCAAGAGCCTGCCGGCCGGACTGGACACCATGGTGGGTGCCCGCGGCCATCGCTTCTCCGGCGGTGAACAGCAACGTCTGGCGATCGCGCGCACTCTGCTGCGCAACCCGCGGGTGCTGGTCCTCGATGAGGCCACGAGCGCGCTCGACAACACGACTGAGGCTCAGGTGCAGGCAGCACTGGACCACCTCGCCGCGACCCGGACCACGTTGACCATCGCGCATCGGCTCTCCACCGTGGAGGAGGCGGAACAGATCGTGGTGCTCGACGGCGGCCGCGTGCTGGAGCGCGGCACCGCGCCTGAACTGCGCGCCGCCGGCGGTGCCTTCGCCGAGCTCTCCGCCCGGCAGCTGGTGGAACAGGACGAGGAACGCGTAGCGGGCTGACCGGCCGAGGCTTCGGCGATACAGCAAGAGCCCGGCCCGTGACGAACACGGGCCGGGCTCTTGCTGCGTCATAGACCGACCGGGACGGCCAGGCCGTCTCAGCCCGGATGTCTCAACGTGAGTGTCTCACCGCTTGGCGAGCGAACCGGCCACGAGGAAGGCCAGCTCAAGGGACTGCATGTGGTTCAGGCGCGGATCGCACACCGACTCGTAGCGGTCCTCGAAAGCAGCTTCATCGATGGGATCGGCCCCGCCGAGGCATTCGGCGACGTCGTCACCGGTCATCTCCACATGCAGACCGCCAGGGAAGGTCCCGAGAGAATCATGCACCTCGAAGAAGCCGCGGACCTCGTCCATGACATCGTCGAAGCGACGGGTCTTGTAACCGTTCTTACTGGTCACGGTGTTGCCGTGCATGGGATCGGTGACCCAGAGGACCTGGGCGCCCGAGGCGGTGACCTTCTCCACGATGGGCGGGAGGTTCTCACGGATCTTGCCGGCGCCCATCCGGGTGATGAAGGTCAGGCGGCCGGGCTCGCGGTTCGGATCCAGCTTGTCGATCAGCCGCAGCGCGTCGTCACCCGTGGTGTTCGGGCCGAGCTTCACGCCGATCGGGTTGCGGACCCGGGAGAGGAAGTCCACGTGGGCGTGGTCCAGCTCGCGCGTCCGCTCGCCGATCCAGAGGAAGTGCGAGGAGGTGTCGTAGGGGAAGCCCGTCCGGGAGTCGATGCGGGTCAGAGCCCGCTCGTAATCCAGCAGCAAGGCCTCGTGGCTTGCGAAGAACTCGACCCGGCGCAATGCCTCGAAGTCGGCACCGCAGGACTGCATGAACGTGATCGCACGGTCGATGTCCTTGGCCAGGGACTCGTAGCGCGCATGAGCCGGGTTGGAGGTGAAGCCCTTGTTCCACTGGTGCACCAGGCGAAGATCCGCGAAGCCGCCTGTCGTGAAGGCCCTGATGAGGTTCAGCGTGGAGGCCGAGGTGTGGTAGGCGCGCAGCATACGGCCGGCGTCGTGGGCCCGGGACTCCGGGGTGAACTCATAGCCGTTGACGATGTCGCCCCGGTAGGCCGGCAAGGTGACTCCGTCACGGGTCTCATCGTTGGAGGAACGCGGCTTGGCGAACTGCCCGGCCATACGCCCCATCTTGATCACGGGCAGCGAGGCACCGTAAGTCAGGACAACGGCCATCTGCAGGATGGTCTTGACCCGCGAGGAGATCCGGTCAGCAGTGGCCGCCTCGAAGGTCTCGGCGCAATCGCCGCCCTGAAGCAGGAAGGCCTTGCCCTGGGCGGCCGCGGCCAGCCTCTCACGCAGCACGTCCACCTCGCCGGCGAAGACCAGCGGAGGAAGGATGGAAAGCTCCTTCACCGAAGCCTCGAAGACCTCCGGGTCGGACCAGGTGGGCTGCTGGTTGATCGGGAGGGAGCGCCAGTCGTCCAGGCCGGGATAGTCGGCGGCGCCACTCTGGGAGGCCGCCGCGAAGGCAGCAGAGGAATCAGGGGCCGCTGTGGTGAAAAGGTCGGTCACGCCTTAGATTCTAGACTCCGGACAGGCCTTTTCCGTTCCCGGTCCACAGGGCGGACTCACACACGCCGTCATGATGCCGCACGCTCACGCAGAACGTCCGTCGTCCCCGTCCTTCGCGGCAGCGGCTTCCGCTTTGACCGCGGCAGCGTACTTGTCCACGTAGTCCTGTCCCGAGAGCCTCATGAGTCGCTCCATCACGGTGTCCACCACCTCGCGCTGCACCTCATACTCATCGGCCCGGTCCGCCAGGTGGGTGAAGTCCAGTGGTTCCCCGAAGATGACACCGATCCTCCGGATGTTGGGCATCTTCTTACCGATCGGCTGGACTTGTTCCGTACCGATCATGGCGACGGGGATGATCGGAACCCGGCACTCGAGGGCAAGTCGTGCCACACCGACCTTGCCGCGGTACAGGCGGCCGTCGGGGCTGCGGGTGCCTTCCGGATAAATGCCGAGGAGTTCGCCCCGGCCCAGGACCTCGGCTCCGGCGCCCAGCGACAGGCTCGACGCGGCCCCGCCGGATCGGTCCATGGGCAATTGGTTGGTCATCCGGAAGAACGCCGCGGTGAGCCGCCCCTTCAGGCCCTTCCCTGTGAAATATTCGCTCTTGGCCAGAAAGGTCACGGGCCTCGGGACTTCCAAGGGCATGAAGATCGAGTCGGAGAAGGAGAGATGGTTCGAGGCCAGGATGGCCGCGCCTTCACGAGGGATGTTGTCCAGCCCCTTGACCCAAGGCCGGAAGACGAGTTTGACCAGGGGCCCGATGACGATGTGCTTCATCACCCAGTAGAACATTGCGTCTCTTCCTTGGATGGGTTCGCGCTGAACAGCTCCCCGGGTCCGGGCGCCTGGGCTCAGACTACTGCACAGAGCATCCGTCGCCCGAACAGAGCATCCGTCGCCCACGCGGCCGGATTTTGGGGAATGATGGAGTCATGAGCAGCGTGGCCCCTCTCCCTGATCAGTCCGGCATCTCTCACGAACCCTTCAGCAGCCAAGGGCATGGAGACCGCGCCCGGGTGGGCGTGGTCATGTCCCATGGTTTCACCGGCAGCCCGCACGGCCTCCGGGACTGGGCCCAGCACCTCGCCGACGCGGGTTTCGCGGTCCGGATGCCCCTCCTTCCCGGGCACGGCACCAGCTGGGAGGACATGGCGACCCATGGCTGGCAGGAGTGGTACCAGGAGTACGAACGGGCGTACCAGGAGCTCGTGCCCCTCTGTGACACGATCGTCAGTGCCGGTCTCTCGATGGGCGGCTGCCTCGCTCTCCGGCTCGCTGCGCTGAAGCCGGTTGCCGGGACCGTGGTGGTGAACCCGGGCCTGGTCATCGACGACTGGCGGGCCCCCTTGGCCGGCCTGCTCAAGCTCGTGGTCAAGTCGACTCCGTCGATCGCCAACGACATCGTCAAGGAAGGCGTCGACGAAGGCGCCTACAGCAGAACCCCCACCGCCTCGGTACACCAATTGCATCAGCTCTTCGCTAACACCCGGGAACTGCTCCCCCGGATCAGCACGCCGGTGAAGCTCTTCCGCTCGCGCACCGATCACATCGTCGGCGACTCCAGCGTCCAGGCCTTGAAGAACGGGCTCCAGGACGGCCTGCTGGATCTGCAATGGCTGGAGAACAGTTTCCACGTGGCGACCATGGACCACGACGCGCCGGTCATCTTCAACGGGACCGTGGAGTTCATCGATTCTCTGGCGGCCCGCCATGAACGCTGACAACGGCCGCCCCCGCGACGGCCAGGACCCGGATTCCTCGGCGTCCGGTGGATCACGCGATGACGACGCGGTCTGGGCCGAATTGGTGGCGCGTCTGGAAGCCACGGACAGTGGCGCCGCGGACGATACCGCTCCCGGGGACAGGACGGCCTTCTCCGCTTTCGATCCCCTGGGGCTGAGCGGCCGCGACGCCCTGCCGTCCGACACCCTGGGCGGCCCCCGGGACTATGCACCGGACCCCGAGGTGGAGGAGGAGCTTGAGCGCTTCGTCCCGGAGGATCCGGCCGTCTTCAGCAACGCCGATCCCCGCCAGGTTCTCGCCTGGGCCGGCGCCGCCGGCGCGCCGTTGCTCGTGGTCCTGTTCCTGATCTTCTGGCGTTCGGCCCCGCCGGTGCTCTGGTGGTTCCTGGTTCTGGCCTTCGCAGCCGGGGTGGGCTATCTGATCTGGCGCCTCCCCCACGGTTCGGACGAGGACCGTTACGACGACGGCGCGCGCCTCTGACCCGCGCGACGGCGGAGCGTCTGGCGCAGAGGTAGCCGCCACCTCGCATTGCGGGCCAGATCGGCCGCTCCCACCAGACCGGCTTCGGGACCGAGCTGCGCGAGCTTGAGCTGTGCTTCCGGGCGGAATCCACGCCCCGTGAGATTGCGGCGATAGGTCCGCAGGGCCGGCTCCAGGAGAAGATCCCCGGCCGTGGAGAGCCCTCCGCCGATCACGAAGGTCCCCGGGTCCAGAACGGCCGACAGATTCGCCAGGCCGAGGCCCAGCCACTCTCCGACCTCGGTGACGAGTTCGCGGCTCTGAGGATCACCGCCCAAGGCGAGCGAGGTGACCAGAGCCCCCGTCACCCGTCGAGGTTCCCCGCCCGCCGCGCGAAGGATCTCACGTGCCATGGGTGACGCCGCACCGGCGAGTTCACGTCCTTCCCGGCCGAGCGCATTGCCCGAGGCGTACTGCTCCCAGCACCCACGGTTGCCGCATTCACAACGATGACCTCCGGGGACGATGATGGAGTGCCCGAACTCCCCCGCGACACCGTACCGGCCCCGTTCCAGACGTCCGTCGTTCACGATGCCGCCACCGATTCCGGTCCCCAGGGTGATGCAGATCAGGCGCGACTCCCCTTTGCCCGCACCGAAGCGCCATTCCGCCCAGGCGGCCGCGTCGGCGTCGTTGACCACATGGACCCGGCGTCGCAGCCTCGCCTCCAGACGGGCCCGCAGCGGCTCATTGCGCCAGGCGAGATGAGGACTGAAGAGGACCGTCCCGCCGTCGAGGTCCATCCAGCCCGCAGCGCCGATCCCTACCGGGGTGGCGCGCATGCCGACGCTGAGTTCCTCCACGAGCTCCTCGATGACCCCCTCGACCCGTGCCGCATCCTGGCCAGGCGTCTCGCGTCGCAGCGAGCGGAGGATGCGCCCCTGGTGGTCCACGAGCCCGGCGGCCACCTTCGTGCCGCCGATGTCGATCCCGATGGAGAGCAGCTGATTGCCCTTGAGGCCGGGTGCCGATTGACGCATACCCCAATCCTAGGGAGCGAAGCACTAAGTTACTGGCCAGTAGGTATAATGTGGATCACATTCCCCGGCACGTCTAGAGTGGAGTCAGGCCCTGACGGGGGAAGGGATATCGAAGGAGCTATCGTGCGAGAATTCAGCATGCCTGCCAAGGTCGACCTGGACCGGCGCAGCAACATCACGGATCTCCTGCTGCGCCACACCGGCGGGCACGGCGACCCCATCCTGTTCGCGGCCCGGGACGGCTCTGGCCAATGGCAGGACGTGAGCGCGGAGGCCTTCCTGAAGGATGTCTCGGCCCTGGCCAAGGGACTCATCGCCGCAGGCGTAGGCCCCGGAGACCGGGTGGGGATCATGTCCCGGACCCGCTACGAATGGACTCTGGTGGACTTCGCCATCTGGTTCGCCGGCGCGGTGTCCGTGCCGATCTACGAGACGTCCTCCCCCAGCCAGATCGCCTGGAATCTCGGGGACTCAGGTGCCGTGGGCGCCTTCGCCGAACAGGCCCACCACGAGCACGCCATCCGTTCAGCAGTACAGGCCGAGAACCTCGACGCCATGCGCAACGTCTGGCAGATCGAAGCTGGAGGTCTCGACGAACTCCGCGATCTCGGCACCCAGATCACCGACGAGGTACTCGACGAGCGCCGCAGGGCGCCGGGCCTGGACGACGTGGCGACGATCATCTACACCTCCGGGACCACCGGGCGGCCCAAGGGCTGCGAGCTCACGCACGGAAACTTCGCGGAGCTCTCCGACAACGCGCTGGCAGAACTCGGCTCCATCGTCAACGACGATGCCTCGACCATCATGTTCCTCCCGCTGGCTCACGTCTTCGCCCGCTTCATCTCGGTGCTGGCGGTGGCCGCCGGCGCCCGGGTCGGGCACACTCCCGATGTGAAGAACCTGCTCCCGGATCTGCAGAGTTTCCGCCCCACCTTCATCCTGGCCGTGCCACGCGTCTTCGAAAAGGTCTACAACTCCGCACTGTCGAAGGCTGAGGACGGCGGCAAGGGCTCCATCTTCCACAAGGCGGCGGACACCGCCATCGCCTACTCCCGCGCCCAGCAAGATGGTTCGCTCGGCCTCGGACTGCGGCTGCGCCACAAACTGTTCGACGTGCTCGTCTACGGCAAGCTCCGCGACGCCATGGGCGGCCGCGTCAGCCACGCTGTTTCCGGCGGCGGTCCGCTGGGGGAACGGCTCGGCCACTTCTTCAACGGCATCGGGCTCCGGATCCTGGAAGGGTACGGCCTGACGGAGACCACGGCCCCCGTGACGGTCAACACCCTCCATCTCAACCGCATCGGGACGGTCGGACCGCCGCTGCCCGGCAATGCCGTGCGGATCGCGGACGACGGCGAGATCCTCGCCAAGGGCGTCTGCGTCATGCGCGGCTACTACAACCGGCCCGATCTGCAGGATGAGGCCTTCACCGACGGCTGGTTCCACACCGGCGACATCGGCGAGCTGGACGAACGCGGACTGCTGAAGATCACCGGCCGGAAGAAGGAGATCATCGTCACGGCGGGAGGCAAGAACGTGGTGCCCGCCCTCCTGGAAGACCAGATCCGGGCGGACGGCCTCGTCTCCCAGGTCCTCGTGGTCGGTGACAACCGTCCGTTCATCGGCGCTCTCGTCACCTTGGACGAGGAGGCCCTGCCCGGCTGGCTGGACCGGCACGGGCTGCCGAACTCGACCTCGCTCTCCGAGGCCGCCCAGTTGCCCGCCGTGAAGGACGCCGTCCAGGCGCTCATCACGAAGGCGAATGAGTCCGTCTCGCACGCCGAGGCCATCAAGTCGTTCCGGATCGTGCCGGCCGACTTCACGGAGGCCTCCGGGCACCTCACCCCGTCGATGAAGGTCAAGCGCGCCCAGGTGGTCAAGGACTACTCGGAGATCATCGAGGAGATGTACTCCGCACCCAAGCCCGCCTGAGACCGCGGCACACAGGAAGGCCCGGCACCCCTGGGGTGCCGGGCCTTCGCCGTCTGAGGATCAGGCGATCACGAGGAGCAGGTCGCCGCCCTGCACCTGCTCGACGGCGGAGATCGCCAGGCGCTGCACGGTGCCGCCCACCGGGCTGGTGATGGAGGCCTCCATCTTCATCGCCTCGATGCTCGCCACCGCGTCGCCGGCGGCGACGGTGTCCCCCACAGCGACCTTGAGCGAGACCGCACCGGCGAACGGCGCCGCCACCTGGCCGGGCACCGCCGGGTCGGCCTTCTCCGCCGCCTTGACGTTGCTCTGGACCGAATGGTCACGGACCAGCACAGGCCTCGACTGGCCGTTGAGCTTGCACAGTACGGTGCGCATGCCCTTCTCATCCGCCTCGGAGACGGCCTCCAGGCTGGCGATCAGCCGGACACCCTTCTCCAGCTCGATCACGTGTTCTTCACCCCGTTGCAGGCCGTAGAGGTAGTCCCTGGTGTCCAGCACGGAGACATTCCCGTAGCTCTCCTGGGAGCGCGCGTAGTCCTTGCTCGGCCCCGGGAAGAGCAGCCGGTTCAGGGTCTCGCGGCGGGTGGCGGAGTCGCCGCCCAGTCGCTGGGCGTCGTCGGCGCTCAGCTCGACGTCGCGAGGCTTGACCGCACGGCCCTGAAGCGCCTTGCTCCGGAACGGCTCAGGCCAGCCGCCCGGAGGGTTTCCAAGCTCGCCGTTGAGGAAACCGATGACCGAATCGGGGATGTCGAAGTTCTGAGGATTCTCGCGGAATTCCTCCGGATCGGCTCCGAGACCCACCAAGTGGAGGGCGAGATCGCCCACGACCTTGGAGGACGGGGTGACCTTGACGAGCCTGCCGAGGATCCGGTCTGCCGCCATGTACATGTCCTCGATGGCTTCGAAACGCTCACCGAGGCCGAGGGCCATCGCCTGTTGCCGGAGGTTGGAGAGCTGACCGCCCGGGATCTCATGCTGGTAGACCCGGCCGGTGGGTGAGGCCAGACCTGATTCGAAGGGAGCGTAGACCCTCCGCACGGCCTCCCAATAAGGTTCGAGCGCATCGACGGAGGACAAGCTGAGGCCAGTCTCCCGCGGCGTGTGAGCGAGCGCCGCGACGAGCGCGGACATGGCAGGCTGGCTGGTCGTGCCCGCCAGGGCTGCGGAGGCCACGTCGACGGCGTCCACCCCCGCATCCACGGCGGCCAGCAGCGTGGCGAGCTGGCCGCCTGCGGTGTCGTGGGTGTGCAGATGCACCGGAAGATCGAAACGCTCCCGGAGGGCGCTGACGAGCTTCGCTGCCGCCGCCGGGCGCAACAGGCCGGCCATGTCCTTGATGGCCAGGATATGGGCCCCGGCATCGACGATGCGCTGGGCGAGCCCCAGGTAGTAGTCCAGGGTGTAGAGATCCTCGTCGGGGTTGAGGAGGTCACCGGTGTAGCAGAGGGCCACCTCGGCCACCGCCGTTCCCGTCTCCCGGACCGCGCGGATGGCGGGCTCCATCTGATCGACATCGTTCAGCGCGTCGAAGATACGGAAGATGTCGATGCCGGTGGCGGCGGCTTCCTGCACGAACGCCCTGGTGACCTCCACCGGGTACGGCGTGTAACCGACCGTGTTGCGGCCGCGCAGAAGCATCTGCAGACAGACGTTGGGAATCGCTTCGCGCAGGGCGGCGAGGCGCTGCCAGGGGTCCTCGCCGAGGAACCGCAGCGCGACGTCGTAGGTGGCACCGCCCCAGGCTTCGACCGAGAGCAGCTCGGGCAGCAGTTTCGACACGGCGGGGCCGGCCGCCACCAGATCGCGGGTCCGGACCCGGGTGGCCAGCAGCGATTGGTGAGCATCCCGGAACGTGGTGTCGGTGACGGCCACGGCGTTCTGCTCCCGCAGAGCGCGGGCGAAGCCCTCCGGACCGAGTTCCTGCAGGCGCTGACGCGACCCGGCAGGCGCTTCCATCTCAGGGACCGCGGGCAGCTTCGCAGCGGGCCCCGTGGTCACCTTCGGCTCGCCGTGCGGCTTGTTGACAGTGGTCTCGGCGAGCCAGGTCAGCAGCTTGGTGCCACGGTCCGCGGAACCACGGGCATTGAGCAGTTCAGGCCGTTCCTCGATGAAGGACGTGGCTGCGCGGCCGGCGACGAAGTCGGGATCGTCCAGCACCGCCTGGAGGAACGGGATGTTGGTCGAGACACCGCGGATCCGGAACTCGGCCAGAGCACGGCGCGCACGGGCGACGGCGGCCGGGAAGTCCCGGCCACGGCAGCTCAGCTTGACGAGCATCGAGTCGAAGTGCGGGCTGATCTCCGCGCCTGAGTACACGGTCCCGCCGTCCAGCCGGACACCCGCACCGCCCGCGGAACGGTACCCGGTGATCTTGCCGACGTCGGGACGGAAGCCGTTGGCGGGGTCCTCGGTGGTGATACGGCACTGAAGCGCAGCCCCCTTGAGGCTGACGGTCTCCTGGGAAAGTCCCAGATCCGCCAGGGTCTCCCCTGCCGCGATGCGCATCTGCGCCTGGACGAGGTCCACGTCCGTCACTTCTTCGGTGACGGTGTGCTCCACCTGGATCCGCGGGTTCATCTCGATGAAGACGTGCTGGCCGGCGCGCTCACCCGCCGTGTCGACGAGGAACTCCACCGTGCCGGCATTGACATAACCCAGAGCCTTGGCGAAGGCCACGGCGTCCCGGTACAGGGCCTGCCGGATGTTCTCATCCAGTTCCGGCGCCGGGGCGATCTCGATGACCTTCTGATGGCGGCGCTGCAGCGAACAGTCCCTCTCGAAGAGGTGCATGACGTTGCCTTCGGCGTCGGCCAGGATCTGCACCTCGATGTGGCGCGGCCGGAGTACGGCCTGCTCGAGGAACATGGTCGGATCGCCGAAGGCGGCATCCGCCTCCCGCATGGCCGATTCCAGCGCGGCGCGGAGGTCCTCCGGCTGCTCGACGCGCCGCATGCCGCGGCCGCCTCCGCCGGCGACGGCCTTGGCGAAGATGGGGAACCCGATACCGTCGGCGGCGGCGAGCAGCTCTTCGATGTCCTGTGACGGGGCAGAGGACTTCAGAACCGGCACACCGGCCTCGCGGGCGGCCGCCAGTGCACTGACCTTGTTGCCCGCCAGTTCAAGGACCTCCGCGGGAGGACCGACGAAGGTGATCCCGGCCTCGGCCGCGGCCCGGGCCAGTCCCGGGTTCTCCGAAAGGAAGCCGTAGCCGGGATAGATGGCGTCCGCCCCGGATTCCTTGGCCACCCGGACGATCTCCTCGATGTCCAGATAGGCCCTCACGGGATGGCCTTCCTGCCCGATCAGGTACGCCTCGTCGGCCTTCTGCCGGTGAATGGAATTACGGTCCTCCTGTGGGAAGACGGCGACGGTCTTGGCGCCGAGCTCATAGCCCGCGCGGAAGGCCCTGATCGCGATCTCGCCGCGGTTGGCCACCAGAATCTTGGAAAACATACTTCTCCGTAGCTCGAGCCGGCTGGGTTCGTGTCCCAGTCTGTCCGTGTGACACCCGTCGCACAAGGACGCGGTGACGGGTATCACACTAGTTCCCTCGCGGACCCGCCCCTGCGGTGCCGCGGCTTGTGTGACTCATGATGACTCGCGCATGGGGGCCACCGGACCGGCCCCTGGCCCGGCGTGCTCCACCCAGGCTTCGACAAGTGACGGAACCCGGGGGCCAAAGTCTCAACGCCACCCCTCCCCGGCATGGGATCCGACACACGGACAGGGGCACGCCCGCTCAATCGGAGCGCGGGAGGAGCACTCGCCCCTATGATGGTGGGTAGCGCCGGAATGCCGGTGCCTGCCGGGTGTTGACCGGACGGCATCGACGGGCGCGAGGAAACGGGCGAGGTTGCGATAAGAGGGGTGTGGATTCAGAAGTGCGAGTCGTGAGCGTCAGCAGTCTCAAAGGTGGCGTCGGTAAGACCTCCGTCACCACGGGACTGGCATCCGCGGCCCTCGCTGCCGGCGTCCCCACTCTGGTCGTGGACCTCGACCCTCACGCGGACGCCTCCACAGCTCTCGGGGCCACCGCTGGTGATGTCACCGACATCGGTCGGCTGCTCAAGACGGCCCGCCGGGCGCGCCTGTCCGAGAACCTCACGAAGAGCGCCTGGGCGAGCAACGGGAGCACACTCGACGTCGCCATCGGTTCGGCCTATTCCGGCATCTACGACCGCCCGGATCTCGGACGCCGCGATCTGCGCCGCCTCCAGACCCTCCTCGCACCGCTGAGCGGCTACGAACTGGTCCTCATCGACTGCCCGCCCTCCCTCAACGGACTGACACGCATGGCCTGGCAGGCCAGCGACGACGTCGTCCTGGTGGCCGAGCCGGGTCTGTTCTCCGTGGCGGGCACCGAACGTACGCTGCGCGCCATCGACATGTTCCGCCGCGAGTTCTCCCCCCGCCTCAACCCGGCTGGAATCGTCGCCAACCGCGTGCGGCTCGGTTCCAGCGAACACATGTACCGCCTCGACGAGATGCGTTCCATGTTCGGCCCCCTCCTGCTCGAACCCGTGGTACCGGAGCTCGCCAACTGGCAGCAGATCCAGGGCGCGGCGCATGCCGTGCATCAATGGCCCGGCGACTCCGCCAAGGGCGTCGCCGGCGTCTACGACCAGCTCCTCGCCGCGATCCGCAAGGCCTGAGGCCGCACCTACAAAGCCCAGAACAGCAAAGGACCGCCCCACCGGATGGTGGGGCGGTCCTTGTGTGTCTGGGGAAGATCAGCTGATCTTCCCTTAGCTGATCTTCCCTTAGCTGATCTTCGCTCAGCTGATTTTCGCTCAGCTGATTTTCTTTTGGGCCCTTCGGCGGCTCAGCTCGTCCTCGGGGAAATCCTGGGTCAGCGCCTGCTCACTCGGCAGCTCGGCCAGCGTGCCTTCGACCTCACGCCAGACACGGCCCACAGCGATCCCGAACACGCCCTGGCCGCCCTGCACGAGGTCGATGACCTCGTCGGCCGAGGTGCATTCGTAAACGCTCGCGCCATCGCTCATGAGGGTGATCTGCGCCAAGTCCTCGACGCCGCGTTCCCGCAAGTGACCCACGGCGGAGCGGATCTGCTGCAGAGAGACACCTGTGTCCAGGAGACGCTTGACGACCTTGAGTACCAGGATGTCCCGGAAGCTGTAGAGGCGCTGGGAACCAGAACCTGCAGCACCGCGGACCGTCGGCTCCACCAGACCGGTCCGCGCCCAGTAGTCCAGCTGACGGTAAGTGATGCCCGCCGCCTTGCAGGCCGTCGGGCCCCGGTAGCCGGCGCCCTCATCGAGCATCGGCAGGTCCTCACTGAACAGCAGTCCCTGGGTGCCCGCAGCGGGGGTCATGGATGCGCCTGCGTGCTGGCGCTGGCCTGCCTCGCCTTTCGGACTCACGTGTTCCTCCTCCTCAGCGGTTCCCGGGGTGCGAAGACGTCCCGACCGCGAAGCCGACACGAAGCGACCGACCGCACGATATGCGGTCTCTCTCCAGTGTGAACGGCCCGGCGCACGGAAGCAATGGGAACCTGATACTTCGACGTTAGGGCCGCGGAGCCCCCAGGTCAAAGACGTTCGAGGCTTTTTCGGGGCGTGTCGAAACTTTAACGCTGAACTTGAAGCTTAAGGATCCCGATCGGCGCCCCGAGCCTTCCCTCAGGGCTCGAAATCCTCGGGTTCGATGTCATCCAGGAATTCCCTGAATCGTCGCAGCTCACGCTCCTGTTCGGCGGTGGCCGAAGGAGCCCCGGCCTCGCTCTCCTCCTCTTCGCCGTCACCGCCCACCGGACGAGCGACCTCAGCATCCTCATCCTGGACCTCGATGAGTACGCCGGCATCGTCCATGACCTGTTCCGAGCACCAGATCCGGCAGTGGATGCGCAAGGCCAGTGCAAGAGCGTCCGAAGCGCGGGAACTGACCGACGTGCCGTCGTCGAACTGGAGCTGTGCATAAAACACGGAGTCCTCGACGCTGACGATGGTGACGGACACCAGTTCCCGGCCGAGCGAGTGGATCACGTCCACCATCAGATCGTGGGTGAGAGGCCGCGGCGGGACGATGCCCTGCTGGGCGATGGCGATCGCGCTGGCCTCGGGCGGGCCGATCCAGATCGGGACATGCCGTTCGCCGTTGCTCTCCTTCAGCAGGACCAGCGGCTGGTTACCGGGCAGTTCGATCCTGACACCGACGACTTCGACCTCGATCATCACTTCTCCAATTGAGCGATCTGACCCTGGATGACGGCCTGGTGAAGATCCTGCAACAGGCCGCTGAGTTCTCGAGCAGCCTCCGCTGCGCGCGCCTGCGAGGCCGCGTCCCGGCGGGATGCGAGCGGCGCGACGGCGCGCTCGATGAGAGCGAACTCGCGCTCGGCCGCCGCGAGCACCGGACGCAGGTGCCGGGGTTCAAGCCCTTGGGCCTCCAGCTTGGCGCAAGCCAGCGTCAGATGGAGCGCATACTCGTCGAAGAGGCCCTCATGGTGCGTGATGATCCCGTAGTCGAGCAGTTCCTTCACCAGACGCACACTCGCACCGGACTCGGTGCGCAGCTGTGCTTCGCTCAAGTGACGGGACCGTCCGCGCAACGCTTCCGCAGGATCATCGGAGACGGCCTTGGGGGAAAGCTTCATCCCTCCCGGCAGGCTCTCCGGACGCTCTCCACGGTCGATGGCATCCAGATAATCGCGGATCACCTTCAACGGGAGGTACTGATCGCGCTGCAAGGCCAGCACGAAACGCAGGCGTTCGACGTCGGCCTCACTGTACTGGCGATAGCCGGCGGGAGTCCGCTGCGGGGTGATGAGCCCTTTCTCCTCCAGGAAACGGATCTTCGACGCGGAGATACCAGGAAAGTCCTCGCTCAGCTGGGCGAGGACTTCCCCGATGTTCAGAACGACGGCGGCGCTGCCCTGACGGCGGCCACCGGTGTGTGCAAGAGCCACAGGCAAGGCGCCTCAGAGCCGGCCGGCGGCGGGGGCCGGGCTCGGGTAGTAGCTGAGCCGGAACTTGCCGATCTGGACTTCCACCCCGCGCTTGAGCAGGACCCGGTCCACCCGGTCATGGTTGACGTAGGTGCCGTTCAGGCTCCCCGTGTCCGCCAGTTCGTAACCCGTGGGCGTGCGGACGAACTCCGCATGCTTACGGGACACGGTGACATCGTCCAGGAAGATGTCCGCATCGGGGTGACGGCCCACGGTCACACGCTCGGTGTCCAGCAGGAAGCGGGAGCCGGCGTTCGGGCCGCCGTGCGCGATCAGCAACGCCGAGCCCTGGGGCAGGGCCGCGATGGATGCCACATCGTCGTCGTTGAGCTGCGGATCGGCGACGTTCACACCGGACAGCACCGGAAGGTAGACCGAGGTGGTATCGGTCGACGTGCCCTCCTGGGCAGCGCCGTCCGTGGGATCGACGGGGACCGATGATTGCTCCGACATCGGGTGGCTCCTCACTCTTCTCGCCTCGGGGTCGATGGCCCGTGCCCGGCGTCCGGAACACGGGGAACGGCTGTGCCGCCTGAGACCATCGTCCCAGGCAGCGGCCGCATTGGTCTTCTAGCCTACCTGCTGCTGGTAGGCGTCCGCACTGAGCAGACCCTCAAGCTCCGCGGTGTCACCCAAACGGACCTCGAAGAGCCAGCCTTCACCGTACGGATCGGTGTTGATCAGGGCGGGGTCCCCGTCCAGGGCCTCGTTCCGGGAGACGACCTCACCGGAGACGGGCGCGTAGATGTCACTGACGCTCTTGGTCGACTCCACCTCGCCGACGACGTCGTTGGCGGTGACGGAGGCGCCGAGCTCGGGAACCTGCGCGTACACGACATCGCCGAGAGCGTCCTGGGCGAAGTCGGTGATGCCGACCCGCACCACACCGTCCTGCTCCGTGCTCTTAACCCATTCGTGCTCGGCGGTGTAGGACAGCTCTGCGGGGATGTTGCTCATCGCCTGGCCTTTCATCTGGTCTGGACACCTGCCGGTCTGTGGCAACTGTCGCTGAAAGTATAGGCACATTCCGGCCCTCCGTGGCTGGGCACGTGCCATGATGATCCCATGAGTGAACACAGCGGCTCGACCACGCCTCAGCCCACGTCAGGACAGGGTCAGATCCCCTCGACGCCCGGTGCGCGGAAGTCCCGGACCCTCATGTGGGTCATCCTCGGGGCAGCACTGCTGGTGGTCCTCGTGATCGCCTACTTCATCGCCGCGGCGGTGGTGCCCGTCGAATGGGCCAAGAACATCGCCGGACAGGCCGGGCCTGGATCCAGCGGAGTCTTCCTCGGGCTCGGCTACGGTTTCTTCCTGACCTTCCTCTCCCTCTGGATCGCCTGGCAGTCCACGCACCGCAGGATCAGCTGGCCCTGGAAGGCCGTCATCCTCCTGGCCGCCGTCGCGGTCTCCATCCCCAATCTGCTCACCGCCGCGGTCTCCTGGGGCAGTTCCAACTCGGTCCACCAGGCGCAGCGGATCATCGGCACCGGACCCACCTGGTTCCCGCTCTGGAGCGGCATCGGGGCCATCTCGGGGGCCGTGATCTTCGTCGTCGCCCTGGTGCTCTGGAAGCTGTGGAGGCGTCGCGGACAGCAGGCCAGGCTCTACCGGACGGTGGAGAAGCAGCGGGTACTGGAGGAGAAGGAGGCTGCACGTGCCGCCGAGCGGGCCGCACGGCAGCAGAATCCCGAGAACACCTAGTCTCCCTCCCGGATGGAGCGCAGGGCCCCGGCACCGTTGGTGCCGGGGCCCTGCGCGTTCACCGGCTCAGTAGCCGCTGCCGCCGGCCACCTGGTACTGCTCGGCGACCACACGGCCCCGGTGGAGCACGGTGCGATCGCGTCCACGGTCCATGACGGCGCTCGTGACGGTCTCACCGTCCACCAGGAGCAGATCGGCCCGGTCCCCCACTGCGAGCCCCGGACGATCCCCGGTGCCGGCAAGCCTCGGCACGGCGTGATCCATGATGCTGGCGCCGCCGATCCCCGCGATGGCGACACAGTGCTCCACCAGTTCGTCAGCCCGGAAGCCGCGGGTGAAGGCCAGCTGCCAGCTCCTGTCGAGCATGTCGCAATTGCCGTAAGGGCTCCAGTAGTCGCGCTGGCCGTCCTGGCCCAGGCCCACACGCACACCCGCCGCGGTCAGATCCTGCAGAGGGAGCTGGCCCTGGGCTGCCGGAGCGACGCTGGTCAGAGAGATGTCCAGCTCGGCCATCCGTTCGATGAGCGAACGGGTGACGGTCTCGGACGAGCCCCCGAGGGTGTAGGCGTGAGACAGGTTGACCTTGCCCTGCATGCCGAGAGCGCGCGTGCGCTCCATGATCAGCTCGGTGCTGAAGATCGCCAGGTCCGTGGGCTCGTGGAGGTGGACATCCACCTCCACCTGGTATTTCTCCGCCAGACCGAACACGATGTCCAGATGGCGGACCGGGTCACGGTCGAGCTGGCAAGGGTCGATCCCGCCCATGACGTCCGCACCCTGTTTCAGCGCCTCCTCAAGCAGCTCCGGAGTGCCGTCCTCCAGGAGGATGCCGGCCTGTGGGAAGACCATGACCTGGACCTCCGCCTGGTCCCTGAACTTCTCCTTGGCGGCCACCACGGCCTCGTACTTCGCGAGCCCTGTGTCCACGTCCACCTGGGCGAAGGAGCGGACGCGCGTGGTGCCGCGGCCGATCATGCGCTCCAGAGTGCCCGCCACACGCTCGTTCAGAGGGATCTCCGCCGTGCGCCAGTTCTCCCGGTCATTGCTCATCATGCCCCACACGCCCGGACGGCCCGTGTGCTCGCGGAACGGCAGCCCGATGCGGGTGGAATCGAGGTGGACGTGGACATCGCTGAAGGAGGGCAGCAACAGCCGCCCGCGACCGTCGAGCACCTCGGGCGAACCCGCAGCAGCATCCCCCGGAACGTGCGGGGTGACCGCTGCGATCGCTTCTCCCTCGAGGAGTACATCGGACGGCGCAGCGCCCCAGGGACGGACATTGCGGATCAGCATGGCATGCCTTTCTGTTCGTAAGACGGCGTGAGCCTGGTTCTAGACAAGGGAAACGGAGGGCACGGCCGACTCCAGGAGCGGCGCCTCGGGATAGTGGCAGGCTACCGCGCCGTGCGGCGCCTCGTCCCGGCAGAGCGCGCGCTTCTCGTCAGGGAGCAAGGCATATGCGGGACATCTCGTGCGGAACACGCAGCCACTCGGCGGGTTGGCCGGCGACGGAAGGTCCCCCTGCAAGCGGATGCGGCCGGAACCGTCACTGCCGGGTTCCACGCTCGGCACTGCGGAGAGCAGAGCCCGGGTGTACGGGTGGCGAGGATTGGAGAAGATGTCATCCCGGGTCCCCTGTTCCATGATCTTCCCGAGGTACATGACCGCGACGTCGTCGGCCATGTGCCGTACGACGGCGAGGTCGTGGGCGATGAAGATGTAGGAGATGCCGGTGTCGTCCTGAATGTCCTTGAGCAGGTTGACCACCTGCGCCTGAACCGAGACGTCCAGCGCAGAGACCGGCTCGTCGCAGATGACGACATCCGGTTCCAGAGCAAGGGCACGGGCGATCCCGATGCGCTGGCGCTGCCCGCCGGAGAACTCATGTGGGAAGCGATTGGAGTGCTCGGGACGCAGACCCACCCGGTCCATGAGCGATTGGACCCTCTTCTTGACCCCCTCGGGCGGCGTGATCCGCTGAGCGACCAGGGGCGCCGCGATCGCCGAGCCCACGGTCATGCGCGGATTGAGCGAGGACGCCGGGTTCTGGAAGACCATCTGGACGCGGCGTCTGAACGATTGGAGCTCCGCCTTGCGGAGACCCGCCACGTCCTGCCCGTCGAGCGCGATCGAGCCACCCGTCGGCTCCAGGAGCCGCATGAGGAGCTTCCCGGTGGTGGACTTGCCGCAGCCGGACTCCCCCACCAGCCCCAGGGTCCTGCCCCGCTCCAGAGTGAAGTCCAGGCCGTCCACGGCCTTGACCACCGTGCTCTGGCGGGCGAAACCCTTGCGGACCGTGAAGTGTTTGCGCAGCGCGCTGACCTGCAACAGTGGTTCAGGCATGGGTGGACTCCCCGTTCAGACTCGTGACGTCGGTGCTCAGATCCGCGGTGCCTGTGCCGCCGTCGGCGGCGAGCAGACCTCGTTCATGAGCGTGGCAGCGCACTTCGTGTTCGCCGACGATGCGCAGCAGCGGACGCTCCTGCCGGCAGAGACCGTCCGGCAGGAGTCGTGCCATCTCGCAACGATCTGCGAAGAGGCAGCCGGCCGGCAGATCCAGCAGGGCGGGAGGGGATCCCGGGATGGGCTTCAACCGTCCCTCCGCATCACTCAGGGCGGGCATGGACGCCATGAGGCCCCGGGTGTAGGGATGTCCCGGTTCCCGGAAGATCGTCCCCACAGGCGCTTGTTCCACGCACTGACCTCCGTACATCACCACGACCCGTTGGCAGAGCTGCGCAACGACTCCCAGGTCGTGCGTGACGAAGATGACCGCCGAGTTCGTCTCCTGCTGAAGACCGGCGATCAGGTCCAGGATCTGAGCCTGCACCGTCACGTCAAGTGCGGTGGTCGGTTCGTCCGCGATGAGCAGCTCCGGCTCACACACCAGGGCCATCGCGATCATGGCCCGCTGGCGCATGCCGCCGGAGAACTCGTGCGGATAGGAGTCGGCACGGCTGCGTGCCGCCGGGATGCCCACTCTGCCCAGCATGTCGACGGCGACCTCGCGGGCAGCCTTCCGGCTCACGGCGTTGTGCACCCGGTAGGCCTCCGCGATCTGCTCACCGACCGTGTAGAAGGGGTGCATGGCGGAGAGCGGGTCCTGGAAGATCATGCCGATCTTCTTGCCTCGGTAGTCCCGCATCCGGGACTCGCTCAGTGCACCCAGGTCGACGCCCTCGAACTCGATGGTTCCGCTGACCCGGGCCTTGCTCTCCTTGAACAGGCCTATGATGGCCTGCGTGGTCACGGACTTGCCGGACCCGGACTCCCCCACCAGGCCCACGGTCTCCCCGCGTTCCAAGGACAGATCCATGCCGTTGACGGCGGAGACCAGCCCATCGTCCGTGGGGAACTGGACGTGCAGATCCTTGACGTTCAGGAAGCGTGCCACTAGTTGATCCTCACTCGGGGGTCGATGGCCGCGTAGACCATGTCGACCACGACGCTTGCGATGATGATGAAGAATGCGGCCAGCATGGTGATCGCCATGGTCACCGGAAGGTCGCCGGAGGTGGCGGCACGGACCGCGGTGAACCCCAGGCCGGGGACGGAGAAGATCTGTTCCGTCAGGACCGCACCGCCCAGCAAGCCGCCGATGTCCATGCCGAGCATGGTCACCACCGGGGTGATCCCGGCCCGCACGCCGTGCTTGAAGACGATGGACCGACGGCCCAGCCCCTTCGCACGGGCCGTGCGCATGAAGTCCTCGTTGAACGTCTCGATCATGTTGCTGCGGGTCACGCGGATGTACTGCGCACTGAACAGGATGGCGATCGCCACCCACGGCAGGATGTAGTTCAGGATCCAGGCCCCGGGGCCTGCTGCCCCGAACGGGCTGCTGATGGTGTTGCTCGTGAAGGGCAGGACATGCAGGATGCCCACGAACACGAGCAGCAGCACCAGTCCCGTGACCGGGATGGGCAGGGAGACGCCGATCGAGGCGCCTCCCACGATGAGGCGATCGCTCGTCTTCCCCTTGCGCAGGGCCGCCAGCAGGCCGAGGCCCACGCCGGCTATCGTCCACAGCACGACGGCGCCGATGGCGATGGACAGCGTGAACGGCAGCGCATTGGCGATCATGTCCATGACGTTCTCGTTGGTCTGGAATGACTTTCCGAGGCAAGGCCAGGCGCAGACGGTCTCCGCACCCGGGGCACCGATCATGCGGGGCATGATGAACCCGGTCATGTACGTCAGGTACTGCACGAGGAACGGCTTGTCGAGGCCAAGGGCGACGCGGGCCTGTTCCACCCGTTCCGGCGTGCACTCCTGGCCGCAGGACGCCGCAGCCGGATCGGCGGGACCGACGCTGAACAGGGTGAACGTGATGAAGCTGACCACGAGGAGCAGCAGCACCATCGCGCCGAGCCTGCGCAAGAGGAAGACGATCATGGTTACTTCTCCACGCCCACTTCAGAGAGGTCGATGGACCCGAAGAAGTAACCGACCTGCGCATTGTGGACCTTGGAGCCCACCACGCTCATGGTGTAGCTATGCACGAAGGGAACCTGCGGGGTCTGGGCCATGACCTTGTTGTAGACCTCGAACCACTTCTTGCCGAGTTCCTCCTTGGTGCCGTTCTGGCCACGGAGGTCGTACATCTCCTTGGAGAGGGTCGCATCGTAGAAGCGCGGGATGTTGGAGAAACCCCAGGTGGTGCCGTCGATGGAGGGACCGACACCCGGATCGACGGTGAAGCGGGCGGACGAGCTGTCCGCGCCACCGCACCAGCCGGAGCGGGCGATGTCCGGCATGTTGTCACCGGCCAGAGTCGTGTAGTAGTTCGCCGCCGGGATCGGCTGCAGTTGGAGATCGATACCGAGTTCCTTGAAGTTCTGCTGCAGCACGGTGCCGATGTTCTTGTACCGCGGGGCGGAATTGGCGTAGCCGTAACTCAGGGTCTTGGGGACCGTCTTGCCCTGCAGCAGCTTCTTGGCCTCGTCCAGCTTGGGCTTGCCGCTCGGGTCGAGATCGGTGACGGGAGGCACGTAACCGGCCATCTTGTCGGTCAGCTGGGACTGAGCGATCTGGCCGAACCGGGCGCCGCCGTACTGGACCTGCATCGCGTTGCGGTCCATCGCCAGTGCAAGGGCCTTGCGGACATCCGGGTCCTTGATGCTCTGGGTGTTGAAGGCGATGATGTCGATGCAGCCGAGGAAGCCGCCGGCGAGGCGGGACTTGACGTCGGCGTCGTTCAGCTTGGAGGTGTCCGAGGCCTGCAGGGCCCCATTGGAGTCCAGCGTGATCGCGGTCGGGTCGGAGTTGGAGATCAGCTGCTGGCTGATCGTCGACTGGGACGTGGACAGCGAGAAGGTGAAGGTGTCCGGCAGGGCACTGCGGTTGGGGTCCGTGGCGGCATCCCAATTGGGGTTGCGTTCCAGGACGAGCTGACGGCCTCGGTCGTAGCTCTTCACCTTGTACGGTCCCGAGGACACCGGGTGGTTGGTGTAGTCCAGCTTGCTGTCCTTGGCCTGCGGCACCGGCGCGGTGTTGGACCGGGATGCGAGGGCTGCGAAGTCCGGGTTCGGCTGCTTGAGATGGAAGACGATGGTGGAGTCATCGGGAGTCTCCACCGACTTCAGCTCGCCACCCTTGTAGGGACCCTTGTATCCGTCGTCGGCCAGTGCCGAGTCCAGTTCCTGAGGGGCCTGCGTGTAGACGTCGCGAGCGTAGGTGCGCTCCACGCCGTACTTGACGTCCTTGGACGTGATGGGGGTTCCGTCCTCGAACTTCAGCCCCTTCTTCAGCGTGTAGGTCCAGGTCTTGCCGTCTGCCGAGGCTTTGCCCGTGTCGGTGGCCAGATCGGGCACGATCGTGGGCGGGGAACCCGCCTTCTCCTTGGCCATGGTCAGCGTGCGGTAGTACAGCTGACCGACGTTGGCCGTCTGCACGTAGTTGCTGTTGCCGGGATCGAGGGTCTGGAAGTCGGTGGACATCAGGACGTTGACGTTGCCGCCCTTGTCCTTGAACCCGTCCTTCACGACCAATGGCGCGTAGGGATCCGCTTTGCCGCCGGAGGAACCGGCGTTCGTGGTGGATCCGCCGGAACAGCCGGCAAGCGCGAGGGCCAGGATCGCAACGGATCCGATGGCGGCCGAAGCACGCATCTTCATTTCTCTCCTAAGGGTGTGTGTCAATTGCGAGAGGATTTGGGGTCCAGGGCGTCACGGACCGCGTCGCCGAGGAGGTTGAATGCCAGCACCGTGACGATCAGGGCAATGCTGGGCACGGCGAGGAACCAGGGATCGTTCAGGTACCAATTGCCCTGCTGCGCGGCGTTGAGCATCTGCCCCCACGACGGCGTGGGGTCCTTGACACCGACGCCGAGGAAGGACAGCGCCGCCTCCGCGGTGATGTTCGTGGGGATCATCATGGTCGCGTACACCAGGACGACGCCGGCGACGTTGGGGATGATCTGCTTGACGATCATCGAAAAGTGGCTGGTGCCGAATGACTTGGCGGCTTCGACGAACTCCTGCTCCCGGATGCTGAGCACCTGGCCACGGACGATGCGGGCGAGGTAGGCCCAGCCGAAGAAGCCGAGTACCACCACCAAGGAGGCGATGGGAACGAAGCTGCCCTGTGCCAGGGGCGAGTCACGCAGTCGCGACTGAAGGATCGGGGCGATGGACAGGACCAGCAGCAGGTGCGGGAACGCCAGGAACAAATCGATCAGACGACTGATGACTGAGTCGACCTTCCCGCCGAAGTATCCGGCCGCGGCCCCCAGGACGGTTCCGAGAATCACGGAGACCACCGTCGAAAGAAGCGCGATGATCAGGGAGACCTGCGCCCCATACGCCAGCCGGGCGAACAGATCCCGTCCGAGCCCGGGTTCCAGGCCGAGCCAGTGCTCCGCCGAGGGGAACATGTAGCCGGGCAGTGGCAGCCCGGGATTCTCGAAGCTGTCCAGGACGTCCGGGCCCGTATTGGTAGCGTCCGGATTCTGCCCTTCGATGGCCGTCAGAACGGGCGCCAGAAGGGCGAAAAGCACCATCAGGACGACGACGGCGAGGCTGATCATCGCGATCTTGCTGCGACGGATGCGGAGCCAGGCGGTCGCGAGCAGCGAACGTCCGGTGACGATGGCCGGCGCGCCCTCCGCGGGCGCGTCAGCCGTTACGGCAATGCTCATGTCATTCCTTCGAGCGGGGAAGCTTTCGGTAACTGTATACCAAAATAGTTGTGATCCACACAACACTTCCGCGACTCATGGGCGGAGAATCAGGCACTTTCTCACCAGGCCTTGCCATGAGGTTGCCGATTGCGCTATTTTCTGGATACCAAAACTGCAGACTCTCCGCACAGATGGAACGCCCCTTGAACCCACGGCATGCCCGGCTCGGCCGCCGCAGGCCGAGCCGGGCATGCCGAAAACGGCGGACCCGCCACACTCGACAAGTGTGGCGGGTCCGCCGCGAAGGAACGATGCCGGGTCAGGAATGGACGTCCGCGGACGCCTGCTTCGCGATCGCCTGAGTGCGGCTCGTGACCATGTGCTGCCGGATCAGGATCTCGACACGGGACACATCGCGGTCGGCGATCGCCTCGTAGAGGGCCGCATGCTCCTCCGCCACACGGATGAGATCGTCATGCTGACCCATCAGCCAGCGGATCCTGCTGCTGAGAATGCCCTGCAGTTCGTTCAGCAGCTCATTGCCGGCCAGAGACGTGACGATTTCATGGAAGTCCGCGCCGCACCGGCGGGCCTGGACGGCGTCGCCCTCCTCGGCCGCCCGGAACTCGCCGTCGAGAGCGTCCTTCAGGCGCTTGAGGCCCTCGCGATTGTGCCGCTGTGCGGCGAGCGTGAAGGTGAGGCTCTCAAAAGCGGCCTGGACCTCATTCAGGTCCACCACGTCCGAGGCGGAGAACTCCCGGACAACGGCCCAGGTGCGGGGGCGCGGCGTGACCAGCCCCTCGGACACGAGGGTACGCAGGGCCTCTCTCACGGGCAGGCGACTGACCCCCAGCTCACTGGCGAGGTCCCGCTCCACGAGCTTGCTGCCCGGAAGGCGCACACCGTCGAGGATTTCATCACGAATCTGGCGGGTGACCCGGAGCGACTCCGGTTCGAAAATCTCCGAATTGGACATTTTCCTATTATCACATCACATCGCGTGAAATTTGGAATACCAAATGGGCGCGTCGCTGGCCGGATCCCCCGCCCGCCCAGCGCCTCAAGTATTCGGCACCAGGTACTCAACACCCCAGGTACTCGGCACCCGTGCGCTCAATCTCCGAGGTGCGCGCCGATCGTCTCGAACATGGCCGCCGCCGCGGGGCCCCGCTGAGGATCCACGGGAAGTGCGATGCTGGAGAACTTCACCCCGACCACCCCGCTGCTGCGGTCGATATAGATCATCTGTCCGTGGATGCCCAGGCAGTACGCCACGTCGCGGCGTCCGGACAGGAACCAGAACTGGCTGCGGTACTTCCCTCCGGGAGTGTGCCGCGCCTCCGGACCCGCTGCGAAGGCCGCGTCCGAGTCGGCACCTCCGGAGAAGATGTCCTCCACCCACGCTTCGGAGAGCACCCGCTCCCCCGTCAGCGAGAGCCCGCCGTCGCGGATCATGGCCCCGAAACGCGCCAGGTCCCGCGTGGTGGCACAGATTCCGCCGTCGAACATCCCCATCCCTTCGGAATCCACCGTGATGAAGGCATCCTCACTCGCGCCGAGTGGGGACCAGAGGACCTCGGAGGCCAGCTCGGCGAACGGACGCCCACTCACTGTTTCGCAGAGCCATCCGAGCACGTCCGTCTCACAGCTGCGGTACTGGAAGTATCCGCCGTGCTCGCGGTCGCTCCGCAGAGATGCGAGGAACGCCTTGAGGGATGCCGGACGCCCAGGCGACGCCGGAGCCCAGCCGACCGCGGCGTCGAGGCCACGGACTTCCGAGGCAGGGTCCAGGTACTCCTCCGAGAAGTGGATCCCGCTGCGCATGTCCAGCACCTGCCGCACGGTCGCCTCCCCGTAACCGGCACCCGCGAGTTCCGGGATGTAGTCCTCGATACGTCGGGAGACGTCCAGCCGCCCTTGCATGACCAGGGCGCCGACCACGGAGGAGACGAGTGATTTGCTCACCGACATGAGCAGGTGCCGGGTGTCCGCCGTCATCCCACCGCGATACTCCTCGGCGACGATACGGCTGCCCTGCAGGACGAGCCACGCGTCGGTGGAGGTGTCATCGAGAATGGCCGACACGGTCGATGCGCCTCCTCCTGCCAGCGCGACCGGAAGATCCGTGAGCACCGCCGGCGCCGCGTCCAGCTCAGCTGTTCGTCCTCCAGCCCTGAAAGGAGTCACCGGGAAAAGGTCGTCCATGTGCTGGAACGCCCAGTGGAGATTCCTCGGTTCCTGCCAGTTCGCGAGGTTCAGCCCCTCCGGCCGTGCCGTGGTCATGCCGCATCGAATGCGGTTCGCCCGGCCACGACCGTGCGGATGACACGGGCCTCCAGCAAGGACTGCTCACCCGAGGTGAACGGGTCGACGTCGACGACGGCGAAGTCCGCCGCGTAGCCGGACGCAAGCCGGCCGTGCGTCTCGCCGTCGCCGACGGATGCGGCCGCGTCGCGGGTGGCGTGGATGATCGCGTTGGCCAGCGGCAGCGAAAGTTCGGGCTGAACCGCGCCGTAGGACGGGTCGAGAGCGGATTTTCGGGTGGTCGCGACATACATGTTCGGCAGGGCGGCATAGGGCGCGGTGGGTGCGTCCGTGGAGAACGCCAGGAGCGCTCCCGCCTCCTCGTACTCCGGCCAGGCGAAGCCCCGCTCCACCCGCTCGTCGCCGAGCATCGCGTCCCAATTGGCGCGCACTGCCGCATCGGTGTGCACGGGCTGCATCGACGCCGTGACCCCGAGCCCGGCCAGGCGTCGAGCCGTCCCCGGCGCCGCATACTCCAAGTGCTCCACTCGATGCCGGCGCGGGATCTCCCCGTTGACCCGCATGGCGTGCTCGATGGCATCGAGCGCGATGTCACTCGCGGCGTCACCGATCGCATGCAGGGCGGCCTGCAGCCCTGCGGCATCCGCCGCCGCAAGGGCCGGCTTCAGCCGTTCCAGCGGCCAGATGGCATCCGCATTGCTCGCATCGGAATAAGGCTTGCGCATGGCTGCGGTGCAGGCGTCGATGACACCGTCGATGATGAATTTGACGCCGACGACGCGCAAGGTGGGGTGCGTCAGCCGCGCGGCCAGTTCCTGCGCCCGGGCGATCTGGGCGAGGTTGGCGTCGTCGTCACCCGTGTTGTCGATGAACCAGTGGGCCGCGACGCGGATCGGCAAGGCACCGCCGTGACGTTCGAAGGCACGTTCCAGAGTGGCCAGCGACACCTCGTCCAGCGCCATGTCGACCGCGGCGGTGACGCCGGTGGACAGATAGGCCTCGAAGGTCCGCTCGATGGCGTCGTCCCGTTCCGCGTCGCTGGTGACCTCGGCGAGGTGGGTCCACACGAAATGCTGGGCGGCCGTCTCGTACAGCATGCCGGTCGCCTCACCGTCCGCGTCGCGCTCGATGCGGCCGCCGATGGGATCGGGGGTCTCCCGCGTGATGCCGAGTTCGGCGAGCGCCGCGCCGTTCACCCAGCAGGAGTGGTAGTCGTTGGCGTCCAGGTAGACGGGAACATCGCCGACGACGGCGTCGATCATGGCCGCCGTCGGTTCACCACCCGGCACCGAGTCGAAGAGCCAGCCGCGGCCGAGTACGCGCGGGGCTTCCGGCGCGGCCCGGCGTGCCGAGTTCAGGCGGGACTGGATCTCCTCCAGACTGCGCGCGTCGGTGAGTTCCACCTTGCCCAGCGCCTCGCCCGTCATGAGGAGGTGGGTGTGGGCATCGACGAAGCCTGGGAGCACGAGACGGCCCTGAAGATCCACCCTCACCGCGTCCGCTCCGGCAGCCTGTCCGGCGGCTTCTTCATCTCCCGCATAGTGGATGGTTCCGCCGTCGACGACGAGCGCCTGAGCCCAGTCCTGACCCGGCGCGGCGTCGGCGGTGAAAATACGGGCGTTGTGATAGAGCGTGCGAGCCATGGCTCAGGCCTCCTGGACCTCGGAGCCGGCATCCGGAGGGGACGACGGCGACCTCAAAACGAATGGTGTTCGTTTATGAGTATGACGGAGATCACGCCGGCGGTAAAGCCGGATCTTCCCAGGACGGCTCCGTCGTTCGCGCGACCAGGACCCGGACATGCCACCGGCTACGCTGGTGCGCAGACGGCAGACCGCCGACTCCGCTCCTGTTCCGAGGGAAACACGCCATGGCCCGACCACGCACTCCCGTCCTCTCGACGGCCAGGATCGCCGACGCCGCCATGGAGCTCATCGACTCGGAGAAGCCGTTCGGGGTGAACGCCCTTGCCCGGGCCCTCGGCGTCCAGGCCTCTTCGCTCTACAACCATGTGGACGGTCGCCGGGCCATCATCGAGCTGGTCCGCGGGCGGCTCGTCGAGACATACCTGCCCGACACGGCGCACGAAGGCCGCACCTGGGACCGCGCACTGGAGGACGTGATCCGGGCCGAACGGCGGATGTACACCGAACATCCGCACATCGTCCCGCTCATCGCCACCGAGACCGTCACCGATCTGGCCGCCATCACCTCCTACGACAGGACGGCCGCGCTCCTCATCCGGGCGGGCTTCCCGGACGAGGACGTGCTCGTGATCATCCAGCTGCTCGACGCCTTCGCCCTGGGCTCGGGCCTGGACTACGCCGCCCCCGAGGAAGTCTGGGAGCCGAAGTCCCCCACCGAACACCTGGGCCGGCTTCTCGCCCTGGAGCCGAGCGGCGCCAAACGCAGCGAACAGGCGTTCGAGCTCGGCCTCGACATGCTGCTCTCCGCTCTGCGCACCCGGCTCGAGCGACGGCGGCGCGTACCCGGCGGCCCGGGTCAGCCGGCCAGCGCGTCCACGGAGGAGACCACCACGCCGTAGACGTCTCCGATGGTCGCGAGTGCCGCGCGGTGCAATTGCTCCGCCGTGACGTCCCCGGCCGCGGAGGGCAGCGAACGCGTGGCGCAGGCCTGAGCAACGACGGTGGGGGCACTGCCGTGCAGCAGGGCCCCTTCGGCGGTGAAGGTGACGCACATGTGAGTCATGAACCCGGCGATCACCACCTCACGCCGTCCCGTTCCGTCGAGGAGCTCGCCAAGACGGGTCCCGACGAAAGAGTTCGGCGCGGTCTTCACGACCACCTCCTCGCCCGGTTCCGGCGCGAGGGAAGGATGAATGGCGCCATTGTCCTGTTCCAGGTCATAGAGACTCCCGGCCCCGCCGTCGTGCACCACGTGGAAGACCGGGGCACCTGCCGCGCGAGCGGCCTCCAGCAGACGGCTCGCTTCCTCAAGCGCCGGCTCCCAGCCGTCGAGTTCCATGGGGCCGCTCGTATAGGTGTTCTGATAGTCGACCAGCACGAGGCTGGCCGTGGCGAGCGAAGCGGGGTTCTGCGTCTCCTGGCCGAGTTCGCGCAGCGTTTTACTGGTCATCCGGAGTTCTCCTTGTCCGATGGGGCTGGTTGATAAGTACCATGGTTTCTGATCCGATCCATGATGAACAGCCGATATCGGGTCACGCAACGCCGGAAGTGGCCGGGACTAAGGAGCACGGAGACCATGAACGTTCCACGGGTGACCGTCCTGGCTTTCGAGGGGATCAACCCGTTCCACCTCTCCGTCCCCTCCCTGGTCTGGGGTTCCGAAGTCCCCCGTGGCGACATGGAGCCCTGGGATCTCACGGTGGTGGCCGAGCGCCCCGGCCCGGTGCGCACCAGCGCCGGCTACTCCCTGGCCGTGGATCGCGGCCTGGACAGCCTGCCCGGCTCTGATCTGGTCGTGGTCCCCTGGTGGTCGGACCCCTGCGCCCCCGCTCCGGACGGCGTCGCCCAGGCGCTGCGGGAAGCCCATGACAACGGCGCCATCGTCGTGGGACTGTGCCTTGGCGCCTTCGTCGTCGCGGACAGCGGCCTCCTGAACGGTCACGAGGCCACCACTCATTGGAAATGGGCGGAGACCTTCCGTCGGCGCTTCCCCTCGGTGCATCTGCGTCCGGAAAAGCTCTACGTGGACGAGGGACGGCTCGTGACAGGGGCTGGAGCCACCGCCGGCATCGACACCTGTCTGCACTTGCTCGCACGCCTGAAAGGACAGGCCTTGGCGAATCAAGTGGCCAGGCGCATCGTGGCGGCTCCGCACCGCAGCGGGGGCCAGGCGCAGTTCATCGAGGCTCCCATGCCGTCGCCCGGCCCGGATCCCCTCACCGGAGCCATGACCTGGGCCCTGGACCATCTGGACGAACGCTTGAGCATCGATGCCCTGGCCGAGCGTGCGCATCTGAGCCGGAGCAGCTTCACCCGGGCGTTCCGGGACAGGACCGGAAGCAGTCTGCATCGCTGGCTCGTCGCCCAACGGGTGTCGTCCGCGAGGCATCTGCTGGAGAGCACGGGGCTGGAGATCGAGACGATCGCCCGGAAGACCGGCTTCGGAAGCTCGGCCAGGATGCGGGAGCATTTCGCACGCCTCCTGGGCACCACCCCCAGCCGGTACCGCGAGGGCTTCGCAGGGCACCGGCACTGAGCCGGCACTCGGCCACCGGGTGCCGCACCGTTTGGGGCATCGCCCTTCCATGTGACAAAGTTCTGCCATAATCCCCCTTCCTCCCCGGAATGCGAGCCATGAATCAGTCATATCAACAGTCACGCCATGACTCCGCACGCCCGTCGTCGCCGGCCACCGCCGGAGCACCGGCCGGCAGCGAGCTTCAGCGCCGCCTTTCCACACGGCACATCCGCTTCATCGCCCTCGGCTCGGCCATCGGCACGGGACTCTTCTACGGCTCCTCGGAGACCATCCGGGCGGCCGGTCCGGCCGTACTCGTCGCGTACATCGTGGCCGGCGCCATGGTCTTCATCGTGATGCGCGCCCTGGGCGAGATGGCCGTCCGGCATCCGGTCGCGGGTTCCTTCGCACAGTACGCGGATCGCTACATCTCCCCCTTGGCAGGCTTCCTGACCGGCTGGGTCTTCGCCTTCGAGATGCTCATGGTGGCCATCGCCGACATGGTGGCTGCCGGCAAATACATGGGCCTCTGGTTCCCCAACACCCCGGGCTGGGTGTGGATGCTGGCCGGGATGCTCATCATCTGCGCCCTGAATCTGCTGAAGGTGAGCGTGTTCGGCGAACTGGAGTTCTGGTTCTCACTGATCAAGGTGGTGACGATCATCGCGATGATCGTGGGAGGCATCGGTCTGATCGTGTTCGGCGTCTCCACAGGCGGGGTCCAGCCCGGTCTGAACCACCTGGTGGACCACGGAGGCTTCGCCCCGTTCGGCGTCTGGGGAATCGTGATGAGCCTGGGCATCGTGGTCTTCAGTTTCGGTGGCGTGGAGACCCTCGGCATGACGGCGGGAGAGACCGGAGATCCGGGCAAAGCCATTCCCAAGGCCGTCAACTCGGTGCCGTTCCGGATCCTGATCTTCTACATCCTGTCCCTGGGTGTCATGTTCTGCCTCTTCCCCTGGAACCAGATCGGTTCCCAGGGCAGCCCGTTCGTACAGGTCTTCACCGGCCTGCACATCCCCGCAGCCGAGCACATCATCAACGGCGTGGTGCTGACCGCGGCGCTCTCGGCCATGAACGCCATCTCCTACACACTGGTCCGCACGCTGTACGGCCTCGCCCAGCAGGGGCAGGCGCCCCGGAGCTTCTTGCGGCTGAGCCGGACGGGCGTCCCCTACCTCCCGGTCTCGGTGGTCCTCTCGGGCCTCGTACTGGGCCTGCTCGCGTTCCTCCTGATCCCGGACACGCTCTTCCTCCTGGTCGCATCCATCGCGTCCTTCGCCACGGTGTTCACCTGGGTCATGATCCTGGTGTCGCACTACCGGATGCGCCGCGAGCTGCGGGATGCCCCGGCACGTGGCTCCGCCTACCGGATGCCTGCCTGGCCCTGGCTGAGCTGGATCGCGCTGGTCTTCATGGCCTTCGTCGTGGTGGTCCTGCTCTCCTCGTCGACAGGGCAGGTGGCAGTCGCCGTCGGCCTGGGTCTGACGGCCGTGCTCACGGCGATCTATCTCCTGGCCATCCGCCCCCGGCACCCGGAACGGATCGAACTCGCCGTGGCCGAAGACGCCTGAGGCACCCACACGACGGGACGACGGCGGCCGGCACCTCCGAGGTGCCGGCCGCCGTCGTCCTCAAGACCCCGTGGGGCGGTCTTTCAGAGGGAAGCCGCCAGGCGCTCCCTCCGGCGGGGCGTCCACCCCTCCCTCGGCACAGCGGCCAGCAATGTCCGCGTGTATTCCTCCTGCGGGGAGCGCAAGACGTCCTCGGTGCGTCCGCGTTCCACCACCCGGCCCTGTTCCATCACGATCACCCGGTCCGCGATCTGATTGACCACGGCCAGATCGTGCGTGATGAAGAGATAGCTGATGGTCCGCTGCTCGCGGATGTCGGCCAGCAGGTTCAGGATCTGCGCCTGAATGGAGACGTCCAGGGCCGCCACCGCCTCATCGAGGATCAGCAGGGCGGGGTCCGAAGCAAGGGCCCGGGCGATGGCCACCCTCTGCCGCTGCCCACCCGAAAGCTCGTGCGGCAGCCGCTGTGCGAAACCGTCGCCCAGACCCACGTCGCTCAGCAGCCCGTCCACGTGCCGCCTCCGCTCCTCCGGCGACAGCCCCGGGTGGTGGATGGCCACCGAAGTGCCGATGACGTCCTCCACATTCTGGCGCGGATTCAGGGAGGAATACGGATCCTGGAACACGTACTGTGCTTCGGAAGCCCAGCGGACACGTTCCCGTCTTCCGCGGGGTGCCCTGAGACGGGCCGAACCGGCCACCCTGAGAGCGCCCACAGTGGGCGATTCCAGCCCCACGACGCACTTGGCCACCGTGGACTTCCCCGAGCCGGACTCCCCCACGACCGCCAGACACTCCCCTTCGAGGACCTCCAGACTGACGGAGTCCACTGCCACCACCGGTTCTCCTCCGCGCACGGGCGAGGGGTAGACCTTGCGTAGGTCTGCGACCTCGAGGACCACCTTGTTCTCCACGACGCTCATGCCTCATGCCTCGCTTTCAATTCCTCGTGCCGCTCACGGGTGTAGCTCAGCACGGGAAGCCGTTTGCTCCGGTGTTCCACACTGGGCCGGGCACCCAGGAGTTCGCGAGTGTAGGGGTGGCGCGGGGCGGTGTAGACGTGCCCTCCCTGCTCCACGATCTCTCCGGCGTACATGACGGCCAGCCGCTCGCAGCAGGCGGCGGCCAACTCCAGGTCGTGCGTGATGAACAGGAGCGAGAGGCCGCGCTGCACCCGCTGTTCCTCGATGATCGCCATCACATCGGATTGCGCGGTGATATCCAGTGCGGTGGTCGGCTCGTCCGCCAAGAGGAGTTCGGGCTCCGCCAGCAGGACCGAGGCGATCATGACGCGTTGCAGCAGGCCGCCGGAAAGCTGATGCGGGAATTGCCGCAGCCGGGTCCCCGCATTGCGGACCCCGACGTCGGCCAGCAGGGCCTCGGCACGTTCCTCCGCTTCGGCACGGCCCACCGCCCGGGTGGTGCGGAGCGCTTCGGTGAGAAAATCCCCCACCGTGTGGACAGGGTTGATGTGGGCCCGGGGGTCCTGGAAGATCATGCCCACGCGGTGCCCGCGGAAGTCCCGGAGGGCCGCCCGGTCCATGCTGAGGACGTCATGGCCCTCGAAGGCGATGGCGCCCTGCACCCGGAAGTGTGCCGGGAGCAGCCGCATGACCGCTCGGGTGGTGAGGGACTTGCCGGAGCCGGACTCCCCCACCAGGGCGACGGCCTCGCCCCGGCCGATGTCCAGATCCACCCCGGCCAGGAGCCTCTTGCTCCCGGCCCGGGTCGGGGCGTCCACGGTGAGGTCCCGGATGCTCAGGAGTGGTTCGGTCATCGTGTGCTCCTTGCCGAGGCGTTGAGACGGTCACCGATGACGGTGACGCAGAGGACGATCAGGACGATCAGGGTGCCCGCCGTGGCGGCCTCGGTGAAGAAGCCTCTCAGCACGCTGTCGAAGCCACTCTTGACCATGAGGCCGAGGTCAGCCGTAGGCGGCTGGACACCCAGCCCCAGGAAGGAGACCGCTGCCAGGTCGATCACGGCGAAGCCGAGGCTGGACACCGACTGGGCGATGATGAGCGAGCGCAGATTCGGCAGCAGTTGCCGCAGCATGATCGAAGAACCGCGCTGACCCTGGAGCCAGGCGGCGGAGACGTACGGCAGGCTCCGTTCACGCAGCGCCGCCCCGCGGACGACGCGGGCCACATACGGAATGTAGGCGATCACGAGGCCCCCGATCACCGTGCTGAAGCTGGGCCCGAAGATGGCCACCGCGATCAAGGCGAAGACGATCCCGGGAACCGCGAACAGGATGTCCAGGATCCAGGAGAGGACCATGTCGACCGTCCCCCCGAACCACGCCGCGACCAGCGCGATCGCGGCGCCCACCACGGTGGATACCAGAATCACGAGACCCGGGCCTGCGAGGGTGAGCCGGGCTCCCCAGAGGAGCCGCGAGAGGATGTCCCGTCCCAGCGCATCCGTTCCGAGCAGATGCGCTCCGCCCGGGTCGGCCAGGACGTTCAGCAGGTCCGGCTCGTCCGGGTCGAACGGCGCGATGAGCGGCGCCAGGACGGCCAACAGGACCAGTACGGTGAGAGCCGCCGCGGCCGCCAGACCCAGTGGACCGAGCCGCTCCGTGAGGGAGACGCCGCGGACACGGGCTGAAAGGATGGTGGGATGTGCCGTGCGAAGCGTTGCCTGGCTCATGGTTTCCTCCCCATGGAGATCCGGGGGTCGATGAAGGTGTAGAGGATGTCCACCACGGCGTTGATGACGACGAAGCCGAGGACCAGGACCAGGACCACCGCCTGAACGACGGCGAAGTCCCTCTGCAGGATGGCCTTGACCAGCAGGGAACCCAGCCCGTCGATGGCGAAGACGTTCTCCACCACCACCGAACCGGCCACCAGGGATGCGACGGTGAGGCCGAGGACGGTGGTCACCGGGACCATGGCGTTGCGCAGGATGTGGCGGCCGATGATCGTCCGCCGTGGCAGTGCGCGGGCGACGGCCGTCTGCACGTGTTCCCGGGCCCCTTCCTCCTCCACCGCGGCCCGCGTGATGCGGACCAGGTAGGCCGTACTCCCGAAGCTCAGGGCCAGTGCGGGAAGCGCCAGGTGCCGCAAGGTGTCCCAGCCGCCGTCGCCACTGCCGAAGACCGGGAACCAGTTCAGCGCGACGGCGAAGAGGCTGATGAGCGCCACGCCGATGACGAACACGGGGGTGGAGAGGGCCGCTGAGGCGAGGGCCGAGATGGTCCCACCGATCCTGCCGGGCTTCAGTGCGGCGAAGGTGCCCCACCCGATCCCGGCCACGGTGATGATGAGCGCGGACAGCAGAACCAGCGCCACGGTGGTCCCCACCCGACCGCTGATCATGCCGGAGACGTCCTGCCGGTACACGATCGACTGGCCGAAGTCACCGTGCAGGACATCTCCCAGCCAGGCGAGATAGCGGACCGGGAACGGATCATCCAGGTGATATTTCGCCGTCACCGCAGCGATCTGTTCCGGGGTGCCGCCGCGCGGGCCGAGGATGAAGGAGAGCGGTGTGCCCGGGGCAAGGTAGAGAAGCCCGAACACCAGGAAGGAAGTCACCAGCAGGACCAGGAGCAGCCCGGCGAGTTTCTTCAGGGCGTAACGCAGTGTGCTCATTTCTTCCCCTTCCCGCCGATGTTCACGGCCCAGGGGTAATAGAGGTAACTCATGGATGCCGTGGCACCGGTGATGCGTTGTCCCTGGACCAGGATTGTGGGCAGCGAGACCATCGGAATCCAGGCCGCATCCCGGGTCACACGGTCCTGGATGGCGATGACCTTCCGGGCACGGGCTGCGGGATCCAAGGTGGCAGTGGCGTCCTGGACCGCATCGGAGACCGCGCCGTAGCCGGAGAAGTTGCTCCGGCCGCCGTTGACGAACATCATGTAGGCCTCCAGCGGTTCCGGTGCATTGCCGTACCAGGTGGTGAAGAAGCCGTCCAGCCCCTCGCGTGCCTTGGGATCGCTGTACAGGTTCCCGTACTGCTCCACCGGGATGACCTTGGTACGGATGTCCAGGCCGAGCTTGCGGCCCGCCGCTTGGATGATGTTGGCGGTCTGTTCATGAACGGCGGAGCTGCCCTGGATGCCGATGGTGATGGGGCCGGTATGCCCGGCTTCGGTCAGCAGCTTCCTGGCCAGTGCCACGTCGCTGTCCGGCGAGAACTTCGCGGCGGCATCCGCGAAGGCCTGCTTCTCATAACCCCAGTAGTCCGGGGTGGCTTGGATGGCGGTGGGCAAGGCCGCGCCCTGCAGGACCACGCTGGCGATGGCGCTGCGTTCCACCAGGGCGCTGAGTGCCTGTCGGATCCGCGCATCTCCGAAGGGGCCTTTGCCGTTTGCCGAGACCAGGGAGAAGAACACCAGGGACTTCCCGTAGTTCACCGTGAGCGCATCATCCTTCTGGAGTTGGATGAGTCCGGAAGGCGGCAGGAAGAAGAACTGCCCGTCCACCTCCCCACTGCGCAGGGCGTTGACGGCCGTGGACTCGTCCGCGATGAAGCTGAAGGCGAGGTTCTTCACATGCAGCGGGACGCTCTTGTCCCAGTAGGAGTCGTTCCGGGAGAGCAGGAGTTCGCGGCCCGGCTGCCACGAGGAGAACCGGTAAGGCCCGGTGCACATGAGGCCGCCCTGAGGCGTGCCGAGCTTCTCTCCCGCAGCCTGGGTGAACTTCTCCTGCAAGATGGCGCCGGCCGCGGTGGCCATGGCGTTCCTGAAGAGTGCGTCCGGGGCCGTGAAGCGAACCGTCACTTCATGGGGGCCGCTCACCTCGATGCTCTTGACGTGCGTGTAGTACTCGGCGAAGTAGGAGCCGTTCTCCGGCTTCAGCTGCCGGTTCAGGCTGTAAGAGACGTCCTGGGCCGTCATGGGACTGCCGTCCCAGAACGTCACGTCGCCCCGCAGGGTGTAGACCTGGGTGAGCGGGTCCGGCTGAGTGACCTTGGTGGCCAGGCCGGGTTTGACGCTCATGTCCGGTTCAAGACGCAGGAGGGATTCGCACATATTGGCGATCGCCGTGTTCTCCGCGTAGTTGAACGACTTCATCGGGTCGATCGAGAGTGGTTCGTAGGGCAGGTTCCAGTTCAGCCGATCCAGCGGCAGGCTGCCGGGCTCGGTGGTGGAGACCAGCTCGCTCTGTTTCACGGCCAGGCCGTATCTGTCGGCGCCGGGCAAAGAGCACCCGGCCAGGGTGAGAGCCGTCAGTGCCAGGGCACCGACGACGCGAAAGCGCCGCTTCATGGGGGGTCCTTCGTCAGGGATGGGGCGACCGAGGGACCGTCTGGTGGACGGGGTGGGTTCCCGGTCGGGACCGGCGGTCCGGCGATGGTATCGGCGGGGCCGGAGGGAGAGAATGGGCGGAGTCACCCGTGAATTTCTGAATGGCGTTCACATTCATCAGATCATAGGATTATCACAGTTCGAATGTGAGGTAAATAACATGAAGCAGGTTCAACGGGTTTCCCTGGTGGACGCCGTCGTCGAGCAACTCAAGCAATCCATCTCCTCCGGCGAGTGGCCGGTGGGTACGCGGATCCCTACGGAACCGCAGCTCGTGGAGCTGCTGGGAGTGAGCCGCTCCTCCGTGCGCGAGGCGGTTCGCTCCTTGGTGCAGCTGGGCCTCCTGGAGGCCCGTCAGGGCGACGGCACCTACGTGATCGCCGACGACGAGATGACCGCCACCCTGCAACGCGGCGTCGATGCAGCGGAAGAGTCAGAGGTGGTCACCGTCCGCAGAGCCTTGGACATCCTGGCGGCGCGGGAGGCCGCACTGCGACGGAGCGAGGACGACATCCTCGGCCTGGAACGAACGCTTCTCCGGCGCACCGAGGCCCTGAACCGGAACGAGCTCGAAGATTTCGTCCAGGCCGATCTGGAGTTTCACCTGGGAATCACGCGCGCGGCGCACAATCGTCTGCTTCTGGGGATCTACCAGAGCTTCGAGGGCTCGCTGCGCGTCTCCATCAGCCGATCCAACGCCCGGGAGATCCTGGAGGACCCGCATTCCCGGGTGCACCTGGAGCTCTTCGAAGCCATCCGCGCCCAGGACCCTGCGCGCGCCATGGACGCCGCTCGCGGGGTCCTGGATGACCATCAGTCCCGCCAGGACCGCAGCCGCACCAGCCCGCCGGAGCCGGCGACCCCGACCCCGCATCGCTGAGAATCACCCTGGCCAGAGTCGTCATTTTGGAATACCATTTCAATCATGACCACCACCATTCTCCGCAATGTCCGCCCTTGGGGCGGAGCGGCCGTCGATCTGGAGATCGACGGCGAGCTCATCGCCGCCCTGAAGCCGTACGACGACACAAGAGTCGCACCCGAAGGCCATGAGGTGGTCGACGGGCAAGGGCTTCTGGCGCTGCCCGGATTCATCAACGCCCACGCCCACGTCGACAAGAGCTGGTGGCACCGGGAGTGGGTGCCCTACGGCGGGGAGCGGACCACACAGGGCCGAATCGAGCACGAGCGCGCAGAAAGACACAAGTACGGTATCCCGAGCGTCCAGGGTGCACGGACGGTCCTGGAGGAGTTCCTGCGGCATGGAACCACTGCCGCCCGAAGCCACGTGGATGTGGACCTGGGCGTCGGCCTGGATGGCATCTCGATGGTCCGCGAAGCATCGGCGGCTCTCGGCGACTCCGTCGAGCTGACCCTTGTCGCCTTCCCCCAGGACGGTGTGATCAGACGGCCCGGGGTCCTCAAGCTGCTGGACCGCGCCGCCGCCGAGGGCGCGGACCTCATCGGAGGCCTCGATCCCGCCGGAATCGACATGGACCCCGTGGCCCAGCTGGACGGGCTCTTCAGCATCGCGGTGGACCGCAGCGTCGGCATCGATATCCACCTCCACGACGGCCAGAACCTCGGCGCCTTCCAGTACGACCTCATCATTCAACGCACTCTGGACGCCGGGCTCCAGGGCAAGGTCAACATCTCGCACGGTTTCGCGCTCGGCGACGCCCAGGGCAGCCGTCAGACGGATCTGCTGGACGGTCTCCAGGAAGCCGGCATCTCGTGGACCACCGTGGCCCCTCCTCGCACCAGCCCACTCCCCTGGCAGGAGATGCTGCGCCGCGGGATCGGCCTGGGCCTGGGCACGGATGGCATCCGAGACCTGTGGAATCCCTTTGGAGACGGGGATATTCTGCGGGTGGCTCTGGACTTCGCGAAGCTGCACGGCCTCCGCACCGATGAGGAGCTCCACGATGCCGTCGAGCTCGCCACCACTCGAGCGGCTGCGTTCGTCGGCCGGGAAGTCCATGGCCTCGCCCCCGGTGCCCGCGCCGATGTGGTGCTTCTGGATGCTGAGAACGTCCAGGACGCGTTGACACGCGTGCCACGGCGCGAACTGGTGCTCGCCGCAGGGCGCGTGATGACCCGGCAGGGAGCACTCGTCGGCTGATCCGGCTCAGCCCGCTCCGACGACGACGGCGCCGCTCACCCTGAGTGAGCGGCGCCGTCGTCGTCCGTGGGCCGGGCGGACTAGAGCTGGACGGTGCGCCCGTCCCGCACCACACGCAGCGGTTCGGGGCGGTTGACCACCAACTCCGGACCGGATGCGGCGGCGAACTCGACCCGGTGCTGATTTCCGCCAGTGAAGCCGAGGACGTCCCGGGCCCCCACCAGTTCGGCACCGCCGGTGGTGGCAAGCCGCAGGCAGCGCTCCAGCTCGGCATCGGTGAGGGCCCCCGTGCGGTAGCCGAGCAAGTGCATACGGTCCACCATGCTGCCGGTGCCGAACGGCGACCAGGAGTCCCGCACGCCATCCGAACCGAGGGCCACCCGCACCCCGTGGCGTTCCAGCAGATCCAGCACGGGCACCGGATCGGCTCCGAGGGCGCAGGTGGCCATCCACATGCCCGCTTCCGCCATGACGTCCAGTGTCCGGGGCAGATCCGGCTCGGCGGTGTCGCAGAGGGCGAAAGCATGGCCGATGGTCACCCGCCCCTGCATCCCCTCGGACACGGTCCGCCGGGCGATCTCGCGCAGCTGCGCCAGCGCACCGGCGCCCATGTCGTGGAGATGGATGTCCAGATCACGGCCGTGCCTACGGGCCAGCCCGAAAACCGCGTCCAGATGCGCGTGCAGATCGCCGTCCAGGGACTGCGGGTCGATGCCGCCCACCAGGTCCGCCCCTTCGCCCAGCGAAGCTTCCATGAGTTCGAGCGTGCCAGGATTGCTCAGCAGGCCGAACTGAGGGAAGGCCACGATCTGAACCTGGAGATACGGGGCAAGCCGTTCAGCGGCGGCACGCACGCCGTGGACGTTCTTCAGCCCGATCTGCGTTCCCACATCCACATGGGCCCGCATCGCCATCGTGCCGCTCTTCACGGCGTTGCGCATCAAGGCATAGGCCCGCTCTTCGACACTGTCGGTATAGGCGAGCTGAGCCTGGAGATCATTTGAGATGAGATCCCGGAGCTCAGGAGCCGGGCGGCGCGAGAGCCAGCCGGAACCCCAGGTGGTCTTGTCGGGATGAATGTGGCCGTCCACGAAGCCGGGAGTGTGGAGGACACCTCCCTCCCGGGGAACCGCGACGGACCGTGCCGCTTCGTTGCTCATCGAGCTCCTTCCTAAGGGATCGAGGGAACCGCCGGCTCACCACAGCGCGAAACCGGATCCTCCTGAACGGTATACCAATTCAGGCTCTTCGTGAAGCACTTGCCTTGCACGCCCTTCCGAAGGTAGGCAAACGCGCTCGAAGGACCGTCCTCACGCCACCCTCATGATCGAACACTCCGCCAAATCTCTCCGGTATGGAATACCAAATCTGGACAAGCGATGTGATTCGCCTTACTCTTATGAACGGCATTCATTTATGTGAGACAGATCTCACCCGCCTCGCAGGAGCATTCATGACCATCCCCGGCACCAGAACCGATCCGTCCGGCAGCGCCCAGCCGCCGACCACACTCAAGCGGGTGCTCGGGCTGCCCTCACTCATTGCCTTCGGCCTGACCTCCATGGGGATCCTCTCCGTGGTCTCGGTCTACGGATCCGGCACAGAGATCAGCGACGGGCACCTCCCCGCCGCCTACCTCACCGCCGTCATCGCCATGCTGTTCACCGCCCACAGCTACGGCCGGATGGCACGCTTCGTCCCCGTGACCGGCGGGGCATACGCCTACACCACTCGGGCTTTCGGCGCCCCGACGGGCTTCCTGGTGGGCTGGGCCATGCTCCTGGACTACCTCTTCCTGCCGATGGTGAACTTCCTGATCTTCGGCCTGTACTTCAACAGCCTCTTCCCAGCGGTTCCACCGCAGCTGGCAGTGCTCGCCTGCCTCCTGGTGGTCGGGATCTTCAGCGTGATCGGCGTCGGCTGGGTCAAGCGGATGAATTTCGTCGTGGTCATCGCGTCGGTGCTGGTCATCGCGGCCTTCCTCGTCCTGGCCGTGCTCAACGCCCCGAGCGTGACACTCTCGGGGATCATCCAGCCGCTCACGCTCGGCAGTGGAGGCATCGCACCGGTCATGGCAGCCGCCGCGATCGTCGCATTCGCCTTCCTCGGCTTCGACGGCGTCTCCACCCTGTCCGAGGAGGCCCGCAACCCCCAGCGTGACGTGCCTCGCGGAATCGTCCTCTCCACCCTCATCGCAGGCCTCGGATACACCCTCTTCTCCGTGGCCGGCAGCCTGATCGTGCCGGACTGGAAGAGCCTGCAGAACCTGGATGCAGCGGGGACCGAGCTGATGCAGCGCGCCGGCGGCGACGTCCTCATGGTCGTGTTCGTCCTGGTCAACCTGACGGGGCTGGTCCTGTGCGGCACCGTGGCACAGATGAGCGTCAGCCGCGTGGTCTTCGCCATGGGCCGCGACGGCATTCTGCCGTCCGCCTTCGCACGGCTGCATCCTCGCTTCCGGACACCGTGGATCGCGGCCGCCGTGGTCTCGGCAGTGTCGCTGGTGGCACTTTTCATCACCCTGGATCAGGCCGTGTACATGATCAACTTCGGCGCCCTCATCGCCTTCGCCATGGTCAACCTGGCCACCATCAAGGTGCTCTTCTTCGAGCAGCGTCGCCGTGGCCCACTCGGAGTGCTGCGGCATCTGATCCTGCCGCTCATCGGCTTCGCCTTCATCGCCTGGCTCTGGACATCGCTGGCCTGGTTCACCTACCTGCTGGGCGGCAGCTGGCTCGCAGTCGGCGTCGTGATCTACTTCCTGCGTCGTAAGAAGTCGCCCGGTTCCCTCGCTCTCGATTTCGAGGAGCAGGACGTTCCGGAAGGCGCCACGGCGGGTGTCTGAGCCCATGATCCGAGGCGGCGGCTTCGGCATCCCGGGTGGCGGCCGTCTCACGTTTTGGCAAGACGGGCACCGACAGGCTAACTTTCTCTTACTAAAGTAAGCCTTACCTAATACAGGAGTGCCCGTCGTGAGACGCTCACCGTTCCCGGACGACGCAGCGGTGTTCCGCGACAGCTGGGGGATCCCTCACCTGAGAGCCGGCTCGGCCCATGATCTGGCGTTCCTGCAGGGCTGGAACGCCGCACTGGACCGTTCCTGGCAGATCGAGACCGACCGGTGGCATGCCGAAGGCCGGATGTCCGAAAACCTCGGGGCCGATCATCTCCCCTGGGATCGCTTCGCCCGCCAGTCCCGGCTCGACGACACCGCACGACGCTGTTTCGACGCCCTCGACGACGAGACCCGCTCCTGGTGCGCACGGTACGTCGACGGGGTCAACACAGCCCTGCACCAGGGGCGGCGCTCCGGGCCCGGCTTCGAAGCGACCCGGAGCAGCCCGTCACCGTGGCACGAATGGACGCCGCTCGCCGTCTTCCTGGTCAATCACGTCCTCTTCTCCACCTTCCCTCACAAACTGTTCCGGGCCCATGCCGAGGCGACTCTGGGGGTGGAACTCACGGGGCTCCTGAGCATGGAGGCCCCGGTGCTCTCCGGCAGCAACGCCTGGGCGGTTCACGGCTCGCGCACCGCGGACGGCGCACCGTTGATCGCAGGCGATCCACACCGTCTGCTGGAGGCCCCCGGCGTCTACCAGCAGATCCGGCTCTCCTGCCCCGAATTCGACGTGGTGGGGCTGGCATTCCCCGGGGTACCGGGCCTCCCCCACTTCGGCCACGCCGGTTCGGTGGCATGGGGCATCACGAACGCCATGGCGGACTACCAGGATCTCTACCGGGAGGAACTGTGCCGGGCCACGGACGGCCGGTGGCTCGCGCGTGGGCCACACGGCCTGGACGAGGTCCGGCACCATACGGAGCGGATCCTGATCCGAGGGGAGGCCGCCCAGGACGTGGAGATCCTCGAAACACTCCGCGGCCCGGTCATCTCCCGCACCACCGGATCCACCCCGGACGCACCGGAGACGGCTCTCAGCCTGCGCGTCCCGGCCCGCGTCGAAGAACGTCTCGGCTTCGAGAGCCTGCTGCCGCTCCTGCGCAGCCGTACCGCACAGGACGTCAGGGACGCCCTCGGGCCCTGGGTGGAGCCGGTGAACAGTGTGCTGGCCGCCGACACCGGTGGGACGGTGCTTCACTTCCTGGCCGGCCGGGTACCGGAGCGGAACCCGGCGAACCGTCGCGTCCCGGCGCCCGCCTGGTCGGCCGGACACGAATGGACCGGGGGCAGCGTTCCCCTCCCATGCCGCACGGTCCACGATCTCGCGGTGAGCGCCAACGACCGCGCGGCGGCGGCCGGGGCCGACATCGCCTTCGAGTTCGCGGCGCCACACCGGGCACGCCGGATCCGGGAACTCCTGGAAACCACCTGGGCCGACGCTCCCCTGGGCGTCCCCGAGATGGAACGCATCCAGCACGATGTCCGCCTCGGTTCGCTGCCCGGCTACCGAACCGCCCTCGAACAGCTCGGCCCCACAGGACTGACGGACACGGCACGCACCCTCCGCCGTCGTCTCCTGGACTGGGACGGCGAGATGACTGCCGACAGCCTGGACGCGGCCGCGTTCGCCGTGTTCCGTGACGCTCTGGCCCGCCTGCTGGCCGATGGGCCGGTCTTCGCCCCGCTAGGCCGAGCCACAGGTCATTCCCCGTTGTTCGGGCCGTGGCTTTCGGCGGCGGCCCGGATCGGACTCGCACTGGAGACCCTGCTGACGGCCGAGATCCCAGGGCTGGACATCGCGGCCGCGCTGCGCGCCGCACTGGAACAGGCGAGCCACGACGACGACGAACGGGGCTGGGGCGATCTGCACCGCCTGCACGCCCTCCACCGGAGGCCCTCCCCGGAAGCCTCATCGTCCAGTGCGACCCGGCTGGCGGGCGATGGCTCCTGCGTCCTCGCCACGGATGCCACCCCGGGAGTCACCCACGCCTGCGTCCGCGGGCCCGCAGCCCGGTACGTCTGGGATCTCGGCGCACGCGACAACAGCCGCTGGGTGGTCCCGTTCGGCTCGGCAGGAAACCCGGAAGACCCCCATTTCGCGGATCAACAGCCCTTGTGGTCCGCCGGCGAACTCATCCCGGTCGTCACCGACTGGGCGCTACTCACTCAGGAGAACTGATGCCCCACCACGCCGAACGTCTCATCCCCGTGCACGCGCGACGGAGGACGCTGCACCGTACCGGATTTCCGCCCGAGAGCACCATCCGGATCATCCCGCTGGTCCCCGACGAAGACGTGGATCTCATCCACGGCTGGGTCACGGAGGACCGGGCCCGGTTCTGGGGCATGACCGACTACAGCAGGGAACAGGTCCTTGAGGTCTACCGTTTCCTGGACTCCCTGGAAACCCATCACGCCTTCCTGCTGACCCTCGATGACCGTGCGGTCGCGCTCTTCCAGAGCTATGACCCCTTCAACGATCCGGTCGGCGAGGCCTACGAGCCTCAGCCCGGTGACCTCGGGATCCACCTGTTCATGGCACCTGTGTTCACAGCACCTGGCGACCGGCCCGTTCCGGGGCTCACGCCGCGGCTGGTCCTCGCCTTCATCGATCATCTGTTCGGAACCACTGACGCGCGCCGGATCCTCGTGGAGCCGGACGTCCGCAACGCCAAGGCCCTCGCACGCCTGACCGGAAGCGGGTTCGATGCCGGGCCCGTCATCGAACTTCAGGACAAGACGGCGCAATTGTTCTTCCTGAGCCGTCAGAGCCACGAAGCGATGCGTTCCTAGCGCGAAACAGGCGTCGCGGCGTAAGGGGCCAGCGGCTCCTGCGTCTCGCTCAGCTCCAGCCGGACCACCACGGACTTCGACGCCGGGGTACCCGAACCGATGGCCTGCGAGTCGAGCGGCACCAGGACATTGGTCTCCGGGTAGTACGCGGCGGCCGAGCCCTTGACGGTGTCATACTCCACGACCCGGAACCGTGGTGCCCGCCGGTCGGCCCCGTCCTTCCAGACCGAGACCAGATCGACGAACTGGCCGTCCTGCAGGCCGAGTTCCAGGCAGTCCGCCCTGCTGACGAACACCACACGACGGCCGCCGTGGATACCGCGGTACCGGTCGTCCTCGCTGTACACCGTGGTGTTGTACTGATCGTGGGACCGGAGGGTCTGAAGAATCAGGCAACCGTCCGGGACCCGGATCCAGTCCAGCTCCGACGCGGTGAAGTGTGCTTTCGTGTCCTCGGTGGTGAACTCCCGTGAATCCTGAGGTCCGTGGGGCAACTTGAATCCGCCCGGTACCTCGATGCGCTCTTCGAAGTTCTCGAAACCCGGCACGACGCTCTCGATGTGCTCACGAATGGTCCGGTAGTCGTTCATGGCAGCGACCCAGTCGATCTGCGGGGTGCCCGGCTTAGGACGCCCCTCGGCATCGCAGAGCACCTTCTGTGCGAGACGGGACACGATGGCCACCTCGGACAGCAGCTCCTCCGACGGCGGCTCCAGGCGGCCCTGAGACGAATGGACCATGCTCATGGAGTCCTCGACCGTCACCCTCTGAGGGCCACCCGCCTGCAGATCCCGGTCGGTGCGCCCGAGAGTGGGCAGGATGAGAGCCTTCCGGCCCGTCAGGAAGTGGGAGTGGTTGAGTTTGGTGGAGATCTGCACCGTGAGTTCGCAGGACTCGAGCGCCGCCTCGGTGACCGCGCTGTCCGGTGCGGCCTTGACGAAGTTCCCGCCCATTCCCATGAAGAAGCGGATCCGCCCGTCGCGCATCCCACGGATCGAGTCGACGACGTCGTGGCCGTGCTCCCGAGGGCTCTGGAAGGCGAAACGCGCGTCAAGGGCGTCGTGGAACCGGGCCGGCATCCGTTCGAAGATTCCCATGGTCCGGTCGCCCTGGACATTCGAATGGCCACGGACCGGGAGCAGCCCCGCACCTGTCCGGCCGATGTTCCCCTGAGCCAGGATGACGTTCACTACTTCCTTGATCGTCACCACGGAGTGCCGATGCTGAGTCAGCCCCATGGCCCAGGACACCACCGTGCGGTCGGAGGAAAGCAGCAGTCTGCCGACCTCACGGATCCGCTGCTCCGGAATGCCCGTCGCCTCTTCGATGGCAGACCACGGCTCGTTCTCCACCACGGCGAGCCAGTCCTCGAAGCCCGTGGTGTGCTCCCCGATGAACCCATGGTCGAAAACGGTCTCCAGGCCTGGCGAGCTCTCGCCGTTCCGCTCGGCCTCCAGGAGGACCTTTCCGAAACCGCGGAAGAGCGCCTGGTCTCCTCCCAGGCGGATCTGGAGGTGATGATCCGCCATGGCCGTTCCGGAACCCAGGATGCCCCGCACCTTCTGAGGATTGCGGTAGCGGATGAGGCCCGCCTCCGGGAGAGGGTTCACGGCCACGATGGTGCCGCCTGATCGCTTGACCTTCTCGAGCGCGGAGAGCATCCGAGGGTGGTTGGTGCCCGGGTTCTGCCCGACGACGAACACGAGCGACGCCTGCTCCAGGTCTTCAAGGGAGACCGAGCCCTTACCGATGCCGATGGTGTCCGTCAGCGCCGTGCCCGAGGACTCGTGGCACATATTGGAACAATCCGGGAGATTGTTGGTACCGAAACCGCGGACGAACAACTGATACAGGAAGGCCGCTTCATTGCTGGTGCGGCCGGAGGTGTAGAACGTCGCCTGATCCGGGCTCTCCAGGCCGGCGAGCTGATCCGCGATGATCGAGAACGCTTCATCCCAGCTGACCGGAACGTAATGTTCCGAGCCCGCGTCTTTGAACAGGGGCTCCGTCAGACGCCCCTGTCCGCTCAGCCAGTGGTCGTCGTGGAGGGCCAGATCGGCCACCGTGTGCTGCTGGAACAGCTCCGGACGGACACGCCGACGTGTCGCCTCAGCCGCCACGGCCTTCGCACCGTTCTCACAGAACTCGAAGTGGCTCCGCTCCCCCGGAGCCGGATCCGCCCAGGCGCAACTCATGCAGTCGAAGCCGTCCGGCTGGTTGATCCCCAGCAAGGTCTGGGCCGTGCGCACCGGCCCCATCTGGACCAGTCCATGCTCCATTGCATGGGTGACGGCGGGGACGCCGACGGCCGTCTGCTCCCTGGGTTCCACGACGAGCGCTGCTTCGTCGATGTCCTCCGGGCGGTGGCGTTCCGAAGAACCTGGGAGAAGGGCGCTCGCAAGGGACCGCAAGTCCTGAAGTCTGTCCGGCATGGTCATGAGGCTACTCCTCGAACAGGGCCGCTTCCACGACCTCGGGTGTGGGCATCGTCAGGAGAAGAGCGCCAAGGCCTTGATCGTGACCTGGGTCAGTCCGTACCCGAGCGCGAGGATCACCACGCCGCTCAGCACCCAGGCGACCACCGTGTGCAGCCGTGCCGTGGCGGTGTCGAGGCCCGCCCCCGCCGTCGTCGTCCCGGAGCCGTCCCTGACCGGCAGCGGCAGTTCTCCGGCGGGCACGGCGAAGCGCTGGTCCACCGCTTTGATCAGCAGATTGGCCACGAAGCCGACGGCGAGGACGCCGACCATGATCAGCAGGGACGCCGTGTAGACCTCCGGCCCACTCGCCCCCTCCGCGGTGCGATGTTCGACGACCGAGTTCACGATGAGCGGCCCCGCGATCCCTGCGGCGGACCAGGCGGTGAGCAGACGACCGTGGATGGCTCCCACCTGATAGACCCCGAACAAGTCCCTCAGATACGCCGGCGCCGTGGCGAAGCCGCCGCCGTAGAACGACAGGATGACCATGGTGGCCAGCAGGAAGAGCGGCAAGCTGCCGCCCCCGAAGGCCGCGATGGCTCCGTACATCAGGAGCCCGATCCCCAGATAGACCATGTACATGTTCTTGCGTCCGATGTAGTCCGAAACGCTCGACCAGACGAAGCGTCCGGCCATGTTGGCGAGCGAGAGCAAGCCCACGAAGCCTGCCGCCGAGGCCACGTCGATCTGCGGGAAATAGTCACGGATCATGGGGGAGGCATTCTCGAGGATCCCGATCCCCGCGGTGACATTGCAGAACAGTACGGCCCAGAGCAGCCAGAACTGCGGAGTCTTGAGCGCATTGGCTGCGGAGACCCCCGCCGGGGCCGCTGGAATCGTGCGGCGCGGGCCTCCGGTGGCGCCGTGTGACGGGGTCCAGCTGGGATGCGGCAGCCGGATCACGAAGGCGCCCATGGCGATCACGACGGCGTAGATCACCGCGAGCGTCAGGAACGTCGGTGCCAGCCCGCGGACGAGGCTCGCGGGATCGGAGCCGCCGCCGAAAGTGCTCAGCAATGAAGCGGACACCGGGCTCGCGATCAGCGCACCACCGCCGAAGCCCATGATGGCCAGACCCGTCGCGAGCCCCGGCCGGTCCGGGAACCACTTCATCAGGGTCGACACCGGCGAGATGTATCCCAGGCCCAGCCCGATGCCGCCGATCACCCCGTATCCGAGATACAGGAGCCAGAGCTGACCGGTTGCGATACCGAGGGTCGCAACGCAGAAACCGGAAACCCAGAAGGCGCCGGCGACCACCATGGCCTTACGGGGCCCGGCCTTCTCCACCCAGGTTCCGCCGACCGCCGCGGACAGGCCGAGCACCACGATCGCCAGGGAGAAGACCCAGCCGACGGCCAGCTCCCCCGCCCCGAAACGCTGCATGAACGGCGCCTTGAAGACGCTCAGGGCATACACCTGGCCGATGCACAGATGGATCGCCAGCGCACCGGCAGGCATGAGCCAGCGGTTGAAGGTGGGCGGCGCAATGGTCGCTTCACGGCTGAGCACGCTCATATTGAACTCCTGTTCGTTGGAGTCTTCACCCCATGGAAAGCCCCCTCGAGCAGGATTGCGGCGGCTCACGCCACCGATTCGGCTTCAATCCCTCGTGACATACATAACATTCAAAAAGTAAATCGTTGTCAATGCCCCTGGCTCGCCGGGACGGCTTCCGGGAGCACCTCTGACTGCGGCACGTCCACACGGTGGGCTGCCGAATAGATGTTCATGGAGCTCCCGCGCAAGAAGCCGATGAGCGTCAGTCCAGTGGACTCGGCCAACTCGACGGCCAGGGATGAAGGCGCGGAGACGGCCGCCAGGATGGGGATACCGGCCATCACGGCCTTCTGCACGAGTTCGAAGCTCGCACGTCCGGAGACCTGGAGGACGGTTCCCCGCAACGGCAGGCCCCGGTGCCGGGCGGCCCAGCCGACCACCTTGTCCACGGCGTTGTGCCGCCCCACGTCCTCCCGGACCACGAGCAGTTCGCCCGTGGCGGCATCGAACAGCGCTGCGGCATGCAAGCCGCCGGTCTTCTCGAAGGCCGCCTGATGCTCGCGGAGCCGGTCCGGGAACGTGACCAGCAGCCCGGCGTCGAGCCGTGCCGGATCGGAAGCGACCTCGTGCCGGCTCACGGTGTGCACGGCCTCGATGCTCGCCTTCCCGCACAGTCCGCAGGAGCTGGTGGTGTAGAAGTTCCGTGCCGCATCCGGCGCGGGCGGTGGAACATGCGGGGCGAGGGCCACGTCGAGAATGTTGAAGGTGTTCTCGTTCCCTCCCGTGCCCGGTCCGCCGCAGTGGATCGCGGTGCGGACGTCCTCTCCCCCGGCGATGATCCCCTCGGAGATGAGGAAGCCGGTGGCGAGTTCCACATCGTGGCCGGGAGTCCGCATGGTCACCGCAAGCGGCGTGGACGACACCCGGATCTCCAGCGGCTCTTCGACGGCGAGCGTATCGATCCGCCGGCGTGGTTCCTCACCCAGCACGAGTTTCAGGACGGGACGGCGGCGCGTGATCTGACCCATGTCCACAGGCTACTGCCATCCGATACAACCGCAGCGTGATAGCTTCTTGGCAAATGTCCGACATATTGCCTGTAAGGATCCGTTCATGAGGTCGATCACTCCGTTCCGCACCTTGAGTGCCGTGCTGCTCGGCGCTGCGCTGGTAACGGGATGCACCTCAATCTCTCCGCCGACGGCGTCTGCTCCTACCCCAAGCATGACCCCCGGCGTTTCCGTCCTCCTTCAGGAGGCGAGGACGGCCTTCGACTCGCCACAGCGGATCTCCACCGCCGGAAACACCGACAAGACCCTCGACAACATGGCGGTTGTCGAGGACCGACTCCTCAAAGCGTCATCGCTCGCGCCGCTTCGGGCCGACCTCCTGTTCAGTGCTGCTTCGGCCCGCATCGCCAGGGGCAACGTCCGCGGGGCGATAACCCTGTACCAGAGGGTGCTCGACACTGCTCCATCCGATGAGGACGCCCTGAGCTATCTGGCGAGCTGGTCACGCCAGCAAGGTGATTCGGCCGAGACCACTGCTGCCATGAACCGTCTTCGCATCGACCACCCGAACCGAGCAACGGAACTTCAGAAAGTCTTCAAAGCCATCGACTACGCGTCGCGACTCAAAGTCAGCACCACCGCACCCGAACCTCAGCCCGGTGATGCTGTTGTCACCCTGGGATACGCCCTCAACGAGGACGGAAGTATGGCAGAGCCTCTACTACGGCGATTGGAAAAGACCCTGGAGCTGGCGCGTGCCTTCCCTGCGGCAAAAATCGTCGTCACCGGTGGTGTGGAGAAGGCCGGCAAAACGGAGGCGATCTCGATGAAGAACTGGCTGGTTGATCACGGAATCGACCCCTCACGGATCCTGGCCGAGGACTACGCCCGCTCGACGGTTGAAAATGCGCTGTACAGCTCACACTTTCTCGCCTCGATCCGGGCCCAGCGAGCAATCTTGATCAGCTCCGGCAGCCATGTTCAGAGAGGAACCCTTCTGCTCGGTCTCGCGGCCGAAAAAGATCTCCCCGCTTCATTCAACGTCGTACCAGTCGCCGCGCCGGACAACTCGGACGGCACCGTACGGACTCCAGCGGCTCAGGAACCCACACTCAGCATGTACCGTGACGCTCTCAGCGTGATGGGACTCTGGAGTTACCGCAGCGCTCCGCTGCTACAGCGATGACACACCCTGTCGAGGCCAGTCCCCACCTCAGAATCGCATGGCCAACCCACTATTATGACGGCATGTTCCGGTTCCCGCTCCTTGCTGCCCCACGCCCGGTCCAATCCCTTCGCAAGCGGGAGGGGTTTGGTCCGACGGGATTACTCGCGTGATCCCCGTCGATGAGCATCTGAGCCGGGTTCTGGCCGCCGCGCTCCCCTTGCCGCCCCAGCGAGTGCCGCTCGCGGATGCGCTGGGCCTCCTTCTCGCGGAGGACGTGCATCACCGACGGCCAGTCCCGTCCTTCGACAATTCGGCCATGGACGGCTACGCGGTCCGGCGGCAGGATGCGGTGGACGGCTCACGCCTGCGCGTCGTCGCGGATCTTCCAGCGGGAACCGCGCAGAACCCTCGAATGGGCCCGGGTGAGGCGGTCCGCATCATGACCGGCGCGCCGGTGCCCGACGACGCCGACGCCGTCGTCCCACTTGAACACACAGAGGAAGGCCTCATCGTCTCCCCGCTGCCGCCGGCCACCGTGACCGTGCTGCGTCAGCCCGCACCCGGAGCGCACATCCGCCGCACGGGCGAGCACGCCCCCGCCGGAGGCCTCGCCGTCGGGAAAGGCACCCGCCTGGGACCATGGCAGCTCTCCGCAGTGGCTTCGGCGGGATACGCGACCGTCCGCGTCACCCCGCGACCTCGCGTGGCCGTGATCTCGACCGGTTCGGAGCTCATCCACCCCGATGAGACACCGGCCCGCGGCCAGATCCCCGAGTCCAACTCGGTGCTGCTCTCCGGCGCCGTCCGCCAGACGGGGGCGATCCTGGCCGGCGTCGCGGTCGTCCCCGATGATGAGGACGCCCTCCGTAAGACCATCGACTCTTTCCAGGCGGACGTCCTGGTTCTCTCGGGTGGCGCGAGTGTCGGCTCGTTCGATGTCGTGAAGGCGGTGCTGGACGGTGCCGGAAGCATCCGCTTCGACGCTCTGGCCCTGAAACCCGGCAAGCCTCATGGCTTCGGCACCTTGAACGGACGCCTGGTGTTCTGCCTGCCCGGGAACCCTCTGAGCGCCGCCGCAGGTTTCGAGCTCTTCGTCCGTCCCGCACTCCTGAGCCTGGCCGGGGAGACCGTGCTGGACGGGAACCGTGTCAGGGCCACCGTCACCTCCGGGTGGCACAGTCCCGCGCACAAGACCCAATTGGTCCCCGGCGTCCTGAACGGGACGGAGATCACGCCATTGCGCCGAAGACATGGAGGGCCGGCCGACGAGGGCGCCTCGATGAACGCCTTCATCCTGATCCCGGCCGAAACGCATGACGTGCTGCCCGGCGCCTCCGTCTCCGTGCTGGTGATCCCGTGACGACCGATGCCGGAACGAGCGGTGCCGCGACCCGCCGGGCGGCGATCATTCTGGCCGGCGGGCGGGCCACCCGGCTGGGAGGCACAGACAAGGCGTCGGTGGAGGTGCATGGCAAGGCTCTTGTGGATCATGTCCTGACCGCCGTGGAGCGCTGCGCGCCATTGCTTGTCGTCGGGCCGTCCGGCCTGCGACGCCCCGGAGTCACCGTGGTCCGGGAAGATCCGCCGTTCGGCGGCCCGGTGGCCGCCGTGGCGGCCGGCCTCGCCCGGCTGGCCAGGGCCGAGGCCGTTCCTGAGGAGATCTGGCTGCTCTCCTGTGATCTGCCGCGTGCCGTCGGACTCGTCGGCCTGTTGGAGCACGAGACGCTGGCGGCGGATTGCGATGCCGTGCTGCCGGTCGACGACGACGGACGGGTCCAGTGGCTTGCCGGGCGTTATCGCGTGACGGCGTTGCAGGCGGCCCTGGCCGGTCTGCCCACCGTGGACGGCGCCGCCTTCCGGCAGCTTGCGCAGCGCCTGCGAATCCGCACGGTGCCGGATCCGCAGCGACTCTCCCTGGACCTGGACACCTGGGCCGCGGTGGAGCAGTATCGCGGAGAGACGAGAGAAACCATGGAACGGAGCCCCGAGATGAGCACAGCCCCCGAAGGACTGGATGACTGGGTCACCGAGGTGAGCACGGCGCTGGATCTGGACGGCGTGGAGGTTCCGACGAGCCTGCTGCTCGAACTGACGCGCGACGCGGCCCATGGGGTGACCCGGCCCGCCGGGCCGCTCACGACCTACCTGGTGGGTATCGCCGTCGCACGGGGCGCCACCCCGGAACAGGCCGCCGAGACCGTGCGGGAACTCATCCGGAACCGTCCGCACTGACTCTGCCCGCTGAGGAGCATCTCCATGAGCCATATCGACGAGGCCAGCCGCTTCATCGCCGTCGGCCAAGCCCGGATCTTCGCGGCACTCATGGACGGCGAAGCCCTGGAACACTGGCTTCCGCCGTCCGGCATGAGCGGTGTCATGGAACGGTTCGAGCCGGTGCTCGGCGGTGAATACCGGATGGTGCTCAGATATCTCGACCCGTCCGGCGCACCAGGTAAGGCGACCGCCGATTCGGACATCGTCCAGGGCCGCATCTCGCGCATCATCCCGGACAGGGAGGTCGCCCATGAAATCCGGTTCGTCTCCGACGATCCCGCCTATGCAGGCCTCATGACCATGCGCTGGATTCTGGAGGAACAAGCGGGCGGCACTCTCGTCAGGATCCGTGCGGAGGGCGTCCCCGACGGCATCTCCCCGACCGATCACGCAGACGGCATGGATGCCTCCCTGACGAATCTCGCCCGGTATCTCGGCACCGGCTGAGCAGCTTCAGACCAGACCGGAAAGTCCCTCCAAGGGCTGCTCTCTCAGCTACGATCATGACATCGCCGCTGTTCAGCACCGCGCTCCTGACAGAGAGTAGGTCCCCTTCATGGCCTGTCGCATCAGTGAACTCGTCCTCGGATGCCACGACCCCGCACTTCTCGCGGAATTCTGGTGCGAGGTCCTGGATTTCGTCATCCTCGACCGCGAAGAGGACGGCACCCTGGAGATCGGGCCGCGGGAAGGGTTCGGAGGAGCTCAACCGACGATCATCCTGAGCCGCCGCGACGAGCCGGAGAAGGGCAAGTCCCGGCTCCACATCGACGTCAACCCCGTGGGAGGGGAACAGGACGCGGAACTGGAACGGCTGCTGGCCCTGGGCGCCTGCCCGGCCGACATCGGACAGACCGGCCAGGAACAGTGGCATGTGCTCCAGGACCCGGAAGGCAACCAGTTCTGCCTGCTCAAGGCGAGCCTCAAACCACTCTGAGCAAGGGGGCGCTCAGCCCTCTGAGGATGACCAGAAGGGAAGAGGGACCACCCCTTCAGAACGGCCGCGGCTGTCCAGAAGACGGCCGAGCCGCTTCTCGGTCCGCAGCACGGTATGCCTGGACATCACGCGCGTGCCGGGGGCGAGACGAACCATCTGCTGTTCCGCAGCAGAAACCCACAGATAGTCGCGCACCCGGAACGTCACCAGGAGGTTCCCGACGCCCAGCACCTGGGCGCTCACCCGGCACTCGGCCAGTCCAGCGCAGTGCCGGCCCAACTGGTCGAGGTGTTCCGGCGGCACCTCCAGGACGAGCGTCACCTCCTTCTGGCCGCGGTGAACCTCGGGATCTGCCGTGTCACAGCGGAATGTCAGCCGGCCGCCCCGGACCAGGCGTTCCACCCTCCGCTGCGCCGTCTGAGGAGACGTCCCGCAGGCGTCCGCCAGTTCCGCCCAGCCGGCTCGTCCATCGACGGCCAGCGCCCGGACGAGCCGTGCATCCAGAACATCCGGGGTCGAGGCCGCCGCTGGTGCCTCATCACGGGCCGCGAGGGTTCCGCTCTGACCGGGAGAAAGCGCGTCTTCACGCCAGTCGACGGCCTGCCGGTAGAGCCTGACCACCATGAGGATGCACCGTTCGTTCACCCCCGGCGTTCCGCCAAGCACTCCCACCAACTGCTCCGCAAGCTCCTCCTCGCTCGGCGCAAAGCAATCCACCAGGACATCGTGAGCGCCTGCCACCCGGGAGATGGTGCCGCAGGCGGCACGGCCCTTGAGTTCTAGGAGCACGGCGTCCTGGCGGGAGGAGGCCGTGGACAGCAACATGAAGGCGGAGGAACCACCCTCCAGATAACGCCGCCCGGGAGCCGGAACGATCCAGGCGAGCGCTGCTTCCCGGAGTAGCTCCCAGCGCTGGGCGACCGTCTCGGCCGAGACGCCGACGGCCCCGGACAGCTCCCTCCAGGACGCCCGCGGACGCAATTGGAGTGCGTGGATGATCGCCAGGTCAGTTTCAGAGATCATGGATGAATGATCCATCAGTGGGGCTGGAACTGGAAGAAACTATGAAAATTCTCCTGAGATGAACGTCACACTTCTATCGTCTGAAGTGTCCCGGAAAGACCAACGAAGGTTCTTCCAGGACGGCAGAGCACCGACCTTCCGGCAGGCATTCCCCAGCGCCGGCGCACTCACAGCCGACGGCCGATGGCAGACCCGGAAGGCTCGGTGCTCACTCGATCCGCACACACGTTAGGCCTGATATGTCCCTCCAGCCCACTCGCAGTCTCACGGCGGCCGCCGTCGTCGCCGTAACGGTCCTCGCGCTCACCGCCTGCACCAATGCCTCCGACGACACGGCCTCCGGCCCGTCCGCCGGGACCGCGTCGTTCGATCCGTCCACGGTTCAGAAAGACGATGCTCTGGCGGGCCTGGTGCCCGCGGCCATCAGATCCAAGGGCACCCTGGTGATCGGCTCGGACACCACCTTCGCCCCGGCCGAGTTCCTGGGCGGGAGCGATGGCCAGACCGCCATGGGGTATGACGTGGACCTGGCCAAGGCCATCGGCGCGACCCTGGGGTTGAAGGTGGACGTGCAATCGGCGAGCTTCACCAGCATCCTTCCCGCGCTCGGGCCGAAGTACGATCTGGGCGTCTCCAACTTCTTCGTGAAGAAGGAACGGCTCCAGGCCGTCAACATGGTGACCTACGCGGTCGGCGGATCCGCCTGGGCCGTCCAGGCAGGAAATCCGAAGCACTTCTCCCCCGACGATGTGTGCGGGAAGACGTTGGGCGTCCAGACCGGCTCGGTCCAGGCCGACGACGCGGCCGCGCTGAACACGGCCTGCTCGAAGGCCGGCAAGAAGGCGGTCGACATCATCACCCTGGACAAGCAGACGGACATCACCACACGCCTCATCAACGGCTCGGTGGATGCCATGGTCTCCGGCTCGGATGTGGTGGGTTACGCGATCCAGCAGAGCCACGGGCAGATCGAGAAGATCGGAGAAACCTACGGTTCGGCCCCGGTGGGTATCGCCATCGCCAAGAACGATTCCGCGCTGGCGTCCCTGGTCCAGAAGACCATTGCCAAGCTCATCGCAGACGGTGACTACCGCAAGATCCTGGACAGCTGGAACGTCGCGGACATCGCGGTGACCGGCTCACAGCTCAATCCCGAGACCGCGTCCTGATCCGGCGGTCCGGAAAGGACAGACCCGGGGTGGCTCAGCCGACGTCCCGGGTCTGCCCTTTCCGGGCGTGTGAGGCCCAGTCGGCGACGCTCGCCGGCAGTGGCCTCGCGTCGACGACGAACGCGTCAGGGCGTACGAGCACGGCGAGTCCCCCGGCCAGTCGAGGATTCCTGACCAGGGCGAAGTGGTGCACCGGCAGACCGCTCTCCCGGTGCATACGTTCCAGGGCCTGCTCGTCGGCCGCGCCGTAGACGTGCAGCTGCCAGTCCATGCCGCGCAGCACGGCGAAATTGTCCTCATTCCAGGCCAGGCGGCGCCCCACCAGGCGGCCGCGGCGGCCCTTGGCGCGACGGCGGGCGTCCGGGCCCATCCAGTAGTGGACCCTGGTCTGTGAGACGTACTCGAACAGCTTCGCCCCGCGCGCCAGGCGGGGCAGCACCCCGCCCAGAACAGGTGCCAGGCGAGGCAGGAACGTGGCCCGGAACGTCCGGGCGAGAGCCGAATCCGCGGTCACGGCGGCGAAGACCCGGTCCGTGGTGCCGACCAGGCGAAGCGCTACCGGACGGCGTTCGGCCTCATAACCGTCGAGTCGCTGATCACCTGCTCCACCGTGGACCACGTCCGCGAGCGCACACGCCAGGTTGTGTGCGTCCTGCAGGCCGGTGTTCATGCCCTGCGCGCCCACCGGCGAGTGCACATGGGCGGCGTCCCCCGCCAGAAACACGGATCCCGAGCGGAAGCGGCCCGCCACGCGGTGATGAACCCGGGAGGTGGAGAACCAGCTCGAGTCCCGGTAGTCCACTCCGAACTCCCGGGCCAGGGTTCTCCGGGTCTCCTCCTCGGTGACTGCCTCACCGGCGGGCGTGCGGACGACGCCGATCAGCCGGTGGTGTCCCACCGCGCCCTGCGGGAACGCTAGGAGGAAGTCGCCGGCGCTGAATCGGAGGTTCACCGCGTCGTCCACCAGCCCGGTCACGCCCCGGGCATCGGCGACGTAGAAGGTGGCGGGGTTGGTCACTCCGTCGAACGGGATCCCGCTGAGCTCCCGCACCGCCGATGACGCGCCGTCGGCGCCCACGAGGAAGCGGGTCTCTACACGCTGCACCCCGCCGTCGTCCATTTCGAGGTGCGCGGTGACTCCCCGTTCGTGCTGTTCCACAGCACTCAGACCGTGGCCCCAGAGAACGGAGCCGCCCCGCTCCTCCAGCGCCTCCACCAGCAGCCGTTCGTTACGGCTCTGCTCCAGGACGTAGATGCCCGGATACGGCGTGACTCCTTTGCCCAGCGTGCCGAAGCTGAAGGTGGCGAACGGCTTGTCCCGGAAGCCGGGAACGATCGCCGGCGCGATGGCGGCCTGGCCCAGCACACGCTGCACGAGTCCGAGCTGGTCGTAGATCTCCAGGCTGCGGGCCTGCAGTGCCAGCGCCCGCGACTCGCGCGTGGGTCCGTGTTTGCGGTCCGCGAGGAGATACCGGACGCCCAGCCGCTGAAGGCAGGCGGCGAGCATGAGGCCCGTCGGCCCGGCACCGATGATCAGGACGTCCGTGGTCAGGGAGCCCGGCTCCGGGGCCCCTGCGTCCTGTGTTCCGCTCTGCGCCATCGCCTCTCCTCCCGGTACCCGGCTCAGTCGCCGGACCGGACCTCCATGATCCCCGACGTGGCGAACACGACGTCCCGGAACGTCGCCGTCGTTCCGTTCCCGCGTGGCGACTGCACTGCGAGGCCCGCCTTCAGGCCGCCCTCGGCACCGCTGACGGGAAAGCCGAAGTACCGGGCCAGCTCCCAGCGGCCGTCGGCACGGTAGTGCAGGCTGATCATGGTTCCCACCCGGGACATCCGCAACCGCACGGGCCCCTCGGGCAGGTGGATCCCCGTCGCATCGTCGGAGCGGTCCCGGGTCACCACGGACATGATCCGGGGACGGCCCAGTTCGTCCTGTTCGGCGCACAGTTTGAACCAGTGCAGCCCATCGAGGTACCCCACCAGGACCGCGGAGTCGAAACCTTCGCGGAAATCGACCTCCACCTCCGCTTCGAGGGTGAAGTCGCCGTCCACCGGGAAGGCGAACACATTGGCGCTGTGGAGGGTCAGCTCCGTGCCGGGTCTGTTGAAGAGGTCGTCCCCCGCAGCCGCGCGAATGGTGACCGTTCCGCCGTCGAGGTCCACCTCGCTGTCTGCGGAACGCAGGGAGCGGAGATCATCGGGCAGACCGGGGAGACGGAAGGACTTCATGAACAGCATTCTGCCCCGCCCCGGGTCATCCCGCATCCCGTCCGGCGGACCGCGCTCAAGCCTTCCGGGCCTCGATCAGATGCCGTGTCGAGTAGGCGATGAACGGCCCGTCCGACTGGATGAGCTCGTGGAACTCGCGCAGACGGTCACGGTACTTCTCCACGCTGAAGCCGGGAACCCACCAGATCACCTTGCGCAGCAGATACACGACAGCGGCGACGTCCAGAATCTCGATGCGCAGCCGGGCGGTGCGCAGATCGACGATCTCCAGTCCTGCGGCCCGGGCACCCGCCGCCTCCTGCTCGGGGTCACGGCCACGCCGTGCCTCAGGCTGCGGGCCGAGGAAGAACTCGATCAGCTCGAAGACACTCGCGGGGCCCACGTGCTGGGCGAAATAGCTTCCACCGGGACTGAGGACCCGGGCGATCTCGCCCCAGTGGACCGTGGCCGGGTGCCTGCTGGTCACCAGGTCGAAGGCCTCTGCGCCGAACCGCAGCGGCGGCTCACCGTCGTCTGCGACCACGACGACGCCGCGCGGGTGCAGCAGGCGGGTCGCCTTGGCGATGTTGGGCGGCCAGGACTCGGTGGCTGCGGCGACGGGCGGGAAAGCCCTGGCCTGGGCGAGAACCTCCCCGCCTCCGGTCTGCAGATCCAGTGCCGCCTGCGCCCCGGACAGCCGCTCCGCGAGCAGAGCCGCATAACCCCACGGCGGCCGTTCCTCCGTCGCCCGGCCGTCGAGCCAGGAGAAGTCCCATCCGCTGATGTCCGCGGACTCACCGGCCGCGATCAGGTCCTCGAAGTTCTCTGCCATTCCTCCATCCTTCCAGTTCGGCTCTCCACCCACGATCTCCACCCTCCGTTCCACCCTGGGATGGTCCCGCCGGAGGAGCCCTCGCGGGAGGCTTGAATCACCGGCAAGAGCTGCCGGTACAGAACCTGAAAGGCACGGCCATGTCCCTGCAGATGCTCGGCAACGCTCTCCTCGCCCTCGCACTGATCGGCTGGATCGGATACCGGCAGACGACCTGGCGGCCCATCGCGATCGCCACCATGTGGCGCACTCCGCTGGTGATGGGCGTGATCGGCGTGGTCTTGATGGTGCGAACCGCTTCCCCGGCCATGCTCTCCCCGCTGGATCTCGGCGTCCTGGTCGTCGAACTCATCATCTCCCTGGGCATCGGCGCCTGGATGGGCCGGCTGGCCCACTTCCGCCCGCTCGCGACGCCGCGTCCCGTCGGCCGTGACGGGAACACCTTCGCCACCTTCGAGTCCCGCACCGGTGCCTGGGGCCTGGCCCTCTGGTTCCTCGTGCTGGCCGTGCGAATCGGGATCGATGCGCTGGCTTCCCTCGCCGGTTCGCATGTGGCGACCTCCACCGGGGTGATCCTGCTGATGCTGGCCGCCAACCGCGCGGCACGCACCTTCATCTTCGCCCAGCGGATCGCCGCTCTTCCGGCCACGGCGGTCCCCGCACCGCGCCGACCTGTCGCATGATGGTCTCATGATGACCACGGGCCGGCCCGGCTGGACGTTCGCGGTGCTGAACCTCCTGGGAGCGATCGCCGTCGGCTACGCACTGTGGCCCGGAGAAGGACATCCACGTCCCCTCTGGGCCACGGTGCTGGCTTTTGTCGCTGTCGTCAGCTGGGCCCTGCGAGGCATCATCACCATGCTGCCCCGCGGTGACCGCCCGGCGATCATACTGAGCGCGGTGGCCGCGCTCAGCGGAGGATTCGCCGCCGGCGCGACGCACGGCCTCACCGTGGTCCCGGCGGCCATCGGAACCCTCGCCGTCGTCGGGGCCCTCGCCGTTCCTCTCGGCTACGGTCTCGCCCTCGCGGTACTCAGCTGCGGGGCGATCGCCCTGGGTGCGGTCATCCACCCCACCGAGGTCCCGGACACGCTGACCATGATGGGCGGAGTGCTCCTGTCCGCCGTCGCGGGATTCAGTCGCCGCCAGTTCCGCCTCGCCGAGGACCAGGCCGCGCTGCTGCGGGAACGGGAGCTGCTCGTGCGGCAGGAGACGGAACGCGTCGCGCTCGCCCGGGATCTGCACGATGTGCTGGCGCACAGCCTCGGCGGCCTGGTCATCCAGCTCGACGCCGTCGAAGCCCTTCTGGAAGCCGGTGAACGTGACGCTGCATTGCAGCGGGTCTCTGCGGCACGCGGTCTTGCGGCCGAGGGCCTCAATGAAGCACGACGGGCCGTCGCGGCGCTCCGCAGCGCGGGCCATAGCCCAGCTTCCGAGGGCGACGAGGGGCAAAAGGCCCCCGGACTGAGCGAATCGATGGACCAGCTCATCGAGGCCCATCGTTCCCTCGGCGGCGTTGTCGACCTCGCCGTGCACGGCCTGCCGGCGTCCCTCTCCGCGGAGCAGCAGGACGCCGTTCAGCGGGCACTTCAGGAAGGCCTGAGCAACGCCCGCAAACACGCTCCCGGCGAGCCGGTCAGAGTGCTGCTCGACTGGCAGAATGACAGGGTGCAGCTGACCATCTCCAATCCGCTCGTGGACGATTCGTCCGCTCCTTCACGTGCCGCCGGCGGTTACGGCCTGTTGGGGATGCGGGAACGCTTCGCCGCCTTGAGCGGTGGCGGCACGGTCGACGCCGGGGTACGCGGAGACCGCTTCGTCGTGGCCGCCGAGGCCATGCTGTGAGCGGGGCATCATCGTGAACGGCGAGGCACCGATCCGCGTCCTCGTGGCGGACGACCAGGCGATCGTCCGCGACGGGCTGGTCACCGTCCTGGAACTGACGCCCGGTTTCGACGTCGTCGGCCAGGCGTCCGACGGCGCGGAGGCCGCAGACCTTGCGCTCGCCCTGCACCCGGATGTCGTGCTGATGGACCTTCGCATGCCCGTCGTCGACGGCGTCGCGGCCACAGCGCGCATCGTCTCGGAGTCTCCGGACACCGCCGTCCTGGTGCTGACCACCTATGCCGACGACGATTCGATTCTCCGCGCGCTCACCGCCGGGGCCCGCGGGTATCTCACCAAAGATGCCGGCCGTGCCGAACTCACGGCGGCGGTGCGTGCCGTCGCCCGCGGGCAGTCGACGTTCGCCCCGGAGGTCAGCGCCGTCCTGCTGGGGGCGTTGACACAAGGCGGTCTGGCGCAAGGCGAGTCGGCTCAGCCGGACCCGAATGCACCCGGCGCCACAGGGCCTGAAGACGCGGTTGACACGCTCGCGGCCCGTTTCCCTCAGCTGACCCGCAGGGAGGCTGAGGTCCTCGGCCTCGTGGCCGAAGGACTGAGCAACGGTGAGATCGCCCAGCGCCTCTTCCTCGGAGTCTCCACCGTCAAGACGCATATCAACTCGCTGTTCGCGAAGCTCGGAGTGCGGGACCGGGCACAGGCCATCGCCTTGGCCCGCTCCTGATGACCTTTGTGGCCTAGCATGGTGCCATGCTGAGCCCTTCGTACCCAGTACTCACCGAGCGCCTGCTGCTCAGGCCCATCACGGAGCAGGACATCGATCCGATGCTGGAGTACAAGTCACGCGAAGACGTGGTCCGCTTCGTGCCGTACAAGCCGCTGAGCCGCGAAGAGATCACCGAGCGGGTGGCCGGAATCTGGTCCCGCACCGAACTCAACGAACCCGGCCAAGCCATATGCCTGGCCGTTGAGGAACGGGCGACAGGACGGCTGATCGGGGACGTGGTGCTGTTCTGGCACAGCGCCGAGCACCGTTCCGGCGAAATCGGTTACATCTTCTCCCCTGCCGTCTCCGGTCAGGGTTATGCCACGGAAGCCGCTGCTGCCCTGCTCCGGCTCGGTTTCGAGGATCTCGGTCTGCACCGCATCGTGGCAAGGCTGGACGAGCGCAACACCGCCTCGGCACGGGTCGCGGAGCGCCTCGGCATGCGGCAGGAGGCCCGTCTGGTGCGGAGCGAGTGGTTCAAGGAGCAGTGGAGCACCGGGTTGATCTACGCGATGCTCGATGAGGAATGGGTGCGCTCGGCCTGGCGCTGAGCACTCTGGACGGAAAGGACGGCTGATGGCGACAGAGACGAGCGGCCCCGCATTCTCCGAGGACGAGCGTGCCGCGATGAAGGAACGCGCCCGGGAGGTCAAAGCCACCCGGGGCAAGAAGAAGCCCACCCCGGAGGAGTTCGCGGTCGAGCTGCTGGAGAAGATCGCCTCGATGGACGGACCGGACCGTGTGCTGGCGGAGCATATCCACGCGATCGTCCAGGAACATGCCCCGGAGCTCAGCCCTAAGCTCTGGTACGGAATGCAGAGCTACGCCAATGCCGCGGGAGTGTCCGTCGTCTTCTTCCAGGATGCCAAGAAGTTCAAGGCCCGCTACGCGACACTCGGGTTCCAGGCGACGGCCGCGCTGGACGACGGGCCGATGTGGCCGACGTCGTACGCGCTCACGGCCTGGACTCCCGAAGTGGAGGAACGGGTGATCGCCTTGGTGAAGAGGGCCGTCTCCGCGGACGGCGACTGAACCGGCAAACAGCCCTTAAACGGCGGCAGGGCCGGTTTTCACCGGCCCTGCCACTGTATGAAACTGCGAACTCAGACTCAGACAGCCTGGATGTTCGCGGCCTGCAGACCCTTGGGGCCCTGCTGCACCTCGAAGGAGACGCGCTGGCCTTCCTCGAGGGAGCGGTAGCCGTTGGAGTTGATGGCGGAGAAGTGGGCGAAAACGTCCTGGCTGCCATCATCCGGGGAGATGAAGCCGAAGCCCTTTTCCGCGTTGAACCACTTCACGGTACCTGTAGCCATAATTCTGTCCTAACTGAAGCCGGAGCTTCCTCCCGACTTTCGGGACTCCGGTGTGGGATGCTCTCCACCGCTTACCTCAGAAAGACGCCACGGTCACCCGTGGGAACTACCTGAACTACCCAATGCAAAACAACAACAGTTCAAGTCTACAGGTCCTGAGCGTTCAATCCCAGGTGGGCGGCGGAATCAATCTGAAAAAGAGGTGGCATCGACGTTTTCTCCCCTGTTCAGCTCCATGACACGCAGGCTCAGCCAGAGCACCAGCGTCTCGTCCGGATGGGACAGGTCCACCCCGAAGAGCTCCTCCAGGCGACGCAGGCGGTACCGCAGGGAGTTCTGATGCAGCGAGAGTGCCTCTGCGGCCCGCGCAGAATCGGACCCGGAGTCCAGATAACTGCGGATCGTGCGCACATAGTCCGTGTGGTGCCGTACGTCGTGAGCTGCGATGGCCCGGGCCACCGGCGAGAGGAGCCCGTCCTTCCCGGCGAAAAGCGCCGACACCTCCATGAGGGTCAGCCGCCCATGAACCTCTCCAGCCGTGGCGTAGTCGTCGATACCGCCACCGCGCACGAGAAGCACCTGGTCCGCGGCGTGTCGCGAGAGGCTCAGTTCCGTCACTGATTCCACCACGGACCCCAGCGCGGCGCGCAGCTTCAAATGCAAAGATGCCGCGACACGATCCATGACTCTCCGGGCCAGCGGCCGGATGGACGCCTCCTGACCGGCTTCCAGGCCACTGAGCAGCGCATAGACGGTGTTTCCGAGCATGACGCAAAGCGTGCCCCGGCGTTGCGATTCGCATTGGGTACCGACGAGGTCCGTGAGGCGGCTCAGCATCACGGCTTCCGAGCCGGGCACCACCTCCGCGTCGAAGGCAAGCACCGCGAAGGGCCCATGCAGCGCGACATCCAGCGTACGAGCGACGAGCCGGGCGTCGCCGTCGCCGTCCAGGAGACGGCGCAGGGCATCGGCCCGGCGTTGCTGCGCCAGGTCGTAGCTGCTGCGCGCCTGAAGCATGTGCAGCGCGGCCATGTCCGCCGAACGCTCCAGCGCGGACACGGCCTCATCCGGCAGATCACCCCGGGCATCGACCACCCAGATCGAACCGATGGGCTGCTGGCCGGCGTGGACGGCGATGGCGATCCGGTCCAGGGCGCCCTCCCCCACGCCCTTGATGCGCACGGCGCCCCGGGCCCGGAAGACGGCCGCGTACTGCTCGGCGTTCTCGGGGAGGTATGGCACCTGGCGCCCCAGGATGCCGCGCTGCCGGTCCTCGTCGATCGGCTGCTCCGCGAGTGTCGAGTAGGCCAGCACCTCCTCCTGGAGGTTCTCGATGGTGGTGGCTCCGCCGACCATCGCGGCGATCGCATTGGCCAGAGCGAAGAGGTCCCCCGCCCCGAGAGCGGTGGGGGCATTGCTCGCCTTGGCCACGGTGCCGAGCGCCGACTCCAGCAAGGTGTCCAGGTGCCGCCAGGACAGCTCTCCCTCCACCCCCAGCAGGGCTATGCCGCATTCCTCGGCGGCAGCCGCCAGATCAGGCTCCGCCGTGGCAAGCTCGGCGTCGGAGAGCTTGAGGACGACGGCGGCATACCCGCCATCCGCCGCCCGGCGAAGGATCTCCCGGGTCTCCGGATCCCCGGATCGCAGACCCACGCCGAGCAGCAGCGCTCCCGGCGACGGCGGCACGGTGTCCAGGGGGTCGTGGATGACAGGGCTCGCCAGCGCCAGCTCGGGATCCCCGCCGGCACTGTGCAGACTCAGGCCGGTGGTGTCCAGAACGGCGACGAGGTTGTGAAGGCTCCGGGCCGGTGCGTTCCGCTTGTGGACGCTCATGGCAGTCTCCTCTCCGGGCTCTTGTCCGATTCCACCAATTTCAGACCTCACTTTAGTGTCGAACACTGAAGCCAGCCGGACCAGTGACGGGACATAGTGGGGAAATGCCCAACACGCACTCACCGCATTCGGCCGCACCCCAAGCACGCGAAGCCGCCCTCGCAGCAGCCCGCACGGCGGGCGTGACGGTGCTGGACGAGCATCGGCTGGAACAGCAGCGCGACATCGAAGCCCTGCTCATCTCCATCTGGGGCATGTCGCCGCAAGGCGCACCGATCCCCTTCGACGTGCTCAGGAGCATCTGGCACGCCGGCTGCAACATCACGGCGGCCTACCGGTCCGACGGCAGCCTTTGCGGGGCGGCGGTGGCCATCGTCACCCCGGGCAACGCCTCCACCTACTCACTGATCGCCGGCGTCGCGCCCGGCACCGGGGACCGCGGTGTGGGGTTCGCCCTGAAGCAGCACCAGCGGGCCTGGTCCCTGGAACGGGGCATCGAGTCCATGACCTGGACCTTCGATCCTCTGGTGAGCCGCAACGCCCGTTTCAACCTGGCCAAACTGGGCGCACACGTCACCGAATACACCCGCAACTTCTACGGGATCATGGATGACGAGATCAACGCTCAGGACGAGAGCGACCGCCTGAGCGCCGTGTGGCCGCTGGCAACGGCGACCAGCATCGCGTGCAGCGAAGGCCGCCCGCGCGTCGTCGAGCTCCCGGACGCGGCCGGCTCCTCCGTGCTCGGCACCGGGCCGGACGGACAGCCCCATCTGATCGGCAGCGGAGAGACCCTCTGGGTGCGGGCTCCTGAAGACATCGTCGGGCTGCGTGCGGAGGATCCCGCGCTGGCGACGGCCTGGCGGCGGAGCCTGCGCGAGGTATTCGAGCCCGCCTTCTCCTCGGGCCGGGTGGCCGACGGCGTGACCCGCACCGGCTGGTACCGGCTCTCCCCCGTCCTCACGGACGGCGAGCGTGACATCACCGCGGACCTCGCATCACACGCCTGAAGAGCCGCAAAGCACCTCTCGTGAAAGGACTTCCATGAAGATCACCAAGGCGAGCATCACATTGATCGAGGTTCCCCTGAAGGAACCGTTCGTGGTGTCCTACGACACCTACCACACCATGCCCAGCATCGTGCTGCAGCTGGAGACCGACGACGGGCTCGTGGGCTATGGCGAAAGCGTGCCAGACGCACACGTGACCGGCGAGACCCCGGGCGGCGCTGTCGCGGCGCTGCGCCATGAGCTGCTGCCCGCAGTGCTCGGGCTGGACCCTCGCGACATCACCGCGGTTCATCAACGCATGGACGCCGCCCTGAAGGCGAACGGCTCAGCCAAGGCCGCCGTCGACATCGCCTGCTGGGACCTGGCGGGCAAGGCCGCGGGGCGGCCGGTCTATGCGCTGCTGGGAGGGCGGAAGCCGGAGAACCCCACCATCGCCCGCGTCATGAGCATCCTCTCCCCCGAGGTGCTGGCCGGACAGGCGGTGCAGGCCAGAAGTGAGGGGTTCCGGCATCTGAAGATGAAGCTGGGCGGCCGGGATGGCCTGGACGTGGAACGTGTCAGGGCCGTGCGTGCAGCCATCGGCCATGATCTGGCGATCCGGGTGGACGCCAATCAAGGCTGGCGAGACCCGGCGACGGCCATCTCGATGATCCGCGCCCTGGAGCCGTTCGGCATCGACTGGGTGGAGCAGCCCATCCGGGCGGAGGACGTGGACGGATTCGAGCTGATCCGGGCCCAGGTGGGAACCCGTCTCATGGCTGATGAGGCCGTGGTGTCCCAGGATGACCTCGCCCGGTTCGTCAAGGCCCGCAGCGTGGACATGGTCAATCTGAAGTTGCAGAAGAGCGGCGGTATCCGGGCGTGCCATCGTCTGGCGACCCAGGCCGAACTGGCCGGTTTCTCGGTGCAGGTGGGGTCGATGCTGGAGACCAGCATCGCGTCTGCGGCCGGCTACCATCTGGCTCTGGCGCATCCTGCCATCGTGTCCACCGAGCTCTCGGGACCGGTGAAGTTCTCCCGGGAACCCGGCGATCTGGAGTTCCGCATCCCGGAGGTCCTCGTCTCGGAGCGGCCGGGCCTCGGGGTGAACGTGGACCTGGACGTGTTGGAGGATCTGAGTGTCGAACGGTGGGACGTAGCGGTCTGAGGCCCCTACTCCCCGGCTACTCCCCGTCGCGCTGCGCCAGCTGGTGATGGAGCTGACGGATCTCCTCCGTCAGCTCCACGGCCGGCCCGGCGACCACGAGCCGCGGGGCGACGGCCTGGATGGGCAACGCGGCGACCGGCCCGGGGCCTAGACCCCATTCCGCGCGCCAGGAACTGAGCTGCTCGGAACTCGCTGCGTAGACGATCCTGCCGAGGCCCACCCAGGCATGGGCCGCGCTGCACATCGGGCAATGTTCCCCGGAGGTGTAGACGACGCTTGCGGCACGCTCCTCAGGGCTCAGCTCTTCCGCCGCCCAGCGGGCGATCTCGAATTCCGGATGCCGTGTGGCATCTCCGCCGGCCACCCGGTTCCGGTCTTCGAAGCGGACCACGCCGGAGGCATCCACCAGGAGCGAGCCGAACGGTTCGTCCCCGGCATCGAGACCTTCGCGCGCCAGCTCGACGCAACGGCGCAAATGCGCGAGATCGGTGGCTGTGAGCTCGGAGTCAGTGGGTTCCATGGCCGTCATGGGATCAGGGTACGCCGCCCCGGAGCGGCATTTTCAGGAATTCCTCTCGCAGCTGTCGATCGGCAAGCGGCTCATTCGTCTTGAGAGTGAACCCGGAACGGGTCACCATCGAATGAAGGAGGAAAGAGCCATGCGTTACACACTGCTGCTGCACTACCAGGAGATGACCCCGGACGAGCTCGGCGCTGAGGTGCTGGAACAGGGCCAGGCCGCCATGGCGAGCTATGCCGCGACACTTCAGCAAGCCGGGGTGCTGCTCGGGGCCGAGGTCCTGCAGCCCTCGCATGCCAGCACCACCGTGAGCAGGCGCGAGGGGAAGCTCCGCATCCAGGACGGCGCCTTCGCGGACACGAGGGAACAATTGGGCGGGTACTTCGTGCTCGACGTCGCGGACCTCGATGAAGCGATCCACTGGGCCGGGCAGGCTCCCGGCGCCGACTGGGGAAGCGTGGAGATCCGTCCCGGGGCGGTCCACACGGTGGACGGCGTATGGACGCCGAACGCCTGAACCCCGCCCCGGAGGCAGAGGACGACGACGGCGCGTGGGCGGCCGCGGAACTGGCCGCCCGTGCGTCGTACGGCCGCTTGCTGGCATTGCTGGCGAGCAGCACGGGCGATGTCCTGCTCGCCGAGGACGCCCTGGGAGACGCCTTCGAGCAGGCGCTGCGGCGCTGGCCCGTGGACGGCGTGCCCGAACGGCCCGAGGGCTGGTTGCTCGCCGTGGCCAGGAACCGGCAGCGGGACGAGTGGAAGTCCGCGCGGCATCGGCTGTCCTCTTCCCTTGACGGATTTCAGGAGCCTGCCATGCCGGAACCCTCCGAGAACGGTTTTCCGGACCGTCGCCTGTCCCTGTTGCTGACCTGCGCCCATCCTGCGATCGCCGAGGACATCCGGACTCCGCTGATGCTTCAGACGGTGCTCGGCTTCGACGCCGCCCAGATCGGCACGGCGTTCGCCGTACCGGAGGCCACCATGGCCCAGCGACTGGTCCGGGCCAAGAGGCGCATCCGGGATGCCCGGATCCCCTTCGAACTGCCGGGGCCGGAAGCCTTGCCCGGACGGCTCCTTCCGGTGCTCGAGGCCGTGTACGGCTGCCTGGCTCTGCCCGCGGCCACCGGCACCGGTTCTGCGTCCGCTTCCGCAGCGTCCCCGCCGTCGAGGTCTGAAGGGTTGTTCCTGGCCGAGCTTCTCACCGCTTCCGTGCCGGATTCCGCAGAGGCGTGGGCCTTGGCATCGGTGGCCGCGTTCCTGCTCTCCCGACCGGACGGCGAGGAGTATGTTCCGTTGGAGGAACAGGGTCCCTCAACGTGGAATCCACTGCTCTTGGCACGCGGGGACGAGTACCTGCGCCGGGCCTCGGCCCTGGCGGAGGGTCATGGGCCTGGCCGTTTCCAGTTGGAGGCTGCGATCCAGGCGGTGCACGCCGAGCGGGCGCGAAGCGGGAAGACCGCGTGGATGGCCCTGGCCACCCTGTACGCGGCACTGAACCGGACCGCCCCGACCCTGGGATCCCGGGTGGCCGAAGCGGCCGTGATCCGCCGGACGGATGGACCGCACGCGGCGCTGCGGATGCTCGACGGGCTCGCCGTCCTCCGGCCGCGGGACTGCGAGCGCTTCCAGCCGTTCCATGCGGCCCGGGCGGATGCGCTCGGCGCTGCGGGCGACGTCGATGGCGTTGCGAAGGAGCTGCGGCTGGCGATAGCCCTGGCGCAGCCGGGACCCATGAGACGGCATCTCGAAGCGAAGCTCGCTCGGCTGGGCTGACCGGGCACCCCCGGGCCGAGTCCGCTAGTGCGGGCGCGAGTCAGCTACCCGGGACAGCTGACTCGCGCCGTCCGTAGCGGACTCGCGGATCAGCAAGCCTGGCCCACCACTCGGGCACGGAGCATGGGAGGCTTGGACCATGCCCAAACCGCCGATTCGCCCCTCCCAGGGAAGCCCGTCATGAGGATCTGGTCGTTGCACCCGAGCCAGCTGGATCGCGCCGCTCTGGTGGCGTGCTGGCGGGAGACGCTCCTGGCGCAGGCGGTTCTCGCCGGGCGGACCAAGGGGTATCAGAACCATCCGCAGCTCGTGCGGTTCCGGGCCGAGCCCGAGCCGCTGGCCGCCGTCGGCGCGTATCTGAGCGGTCTGCATGACGACGCCGTGCGTCGCGGCTATCGCTTCGACGCCTCCCGCATCCTCATCCCCGGCTCGCTTCCGGAAAGGATCGCGGTGACGCAGGGCCAGCTGGACTACGAATGGCGCCATCTCGGCGCCAAGCTGGAGAAACGCAGTCCCGACGACGCCGCGCGGTGGCGGGCCTCGACGCCGGCTCCGCACTCGCTGTTCACGGTCGTGGACGGTCCGGTCGAGAGCTGGGAACGGATCAGCTGACCTTCTGGAATTCTTACACTTGCAATATGTTTTACATCTGTTAGAGTTTTTACATGAGTAAAGATCAGCGCATCAATCCCGCGGCGGCCCGATCGCGCGCCGCACTGCTGGACGCCGTCACCGAATTGCTCAGCCTGCGCCCTGCCTCGGAGATCTCCATCAAAGACGTGGTCGAGGCCGCCGGGATGAGTCGCCCGACCTTCTATCAGCACTTCACCGACCTGGGGACCTTGTTCGCGACCGCCGGCCTGACCCGCCTGGAAGGCGTCTTCGCGGGACTGGAATCCCGGCAGGAGCAAGGCACTGACCCGGAGGCTGAACTCACGGCACTGTTCGCCGAACTCGTCGGCCGGATGAGTGAACACGCCCACTTCTACGCCCGCGTGCAGGAAAGCGCGGGCGGCGCGGCATTCCACGCCGCCGTCGTGCGGACGGGATCCGACTGGCTGCGCCAGGAACCACAACTCCGCGGCTGGATTCCCCGCGACGAGGATGCCTGGGACTTCCTGGCGGCAGGCGTGGTGTGGATCATCACCCGCTACCTGGCCGAAAGCTGCCAGGTACCGGACACTCCGCGCCCTGAGGCGCTCCTGGCCCACACCCTCCTCGCCTTCACCGGGCGCTCTGCCGCGCACTGAACCCTTCAACCGCAGGGAGCAATCATGCCCAGCATTCTCTTCGTCGTCTCCGCAGCGGATCATTGGACCCTCGCCGACGGCACCTTCCACCCCACCGGCTATTGGGCCGAAGAACTCGCCGAGCCGCACCGGCTCTTCCGCGATGCGGGGTGGGAGATCACCGTCGCCACACCGGGCGGCGCGCCTCCGACCCTGGACCAGCTCAGCCTCGGCGCCGCCGGAGGCACCCCCTCCAAACGGAAGGCCGTGGCCGCCTATCTCGAGTCCATCCGGGACGAACTGGACCGTCCGCGCGTCCTCGCCGAGGTGGATGAGTCACTGTTCGACGTCGTCTTCTACCCCGGCGGGCACGGCCCCATGGAGGATCTCGCCGTCGACCCGGTGTCCGGTGCCCTGCTGACCCGCCGTCTCGCCTCCGGCAGACCGCTCGCGCTGCTCTGCCACGCTCCCGCCGCCGTGCTCGCTGCGACCACCGACGACGGCGGCAACGCCTTCGCGGGCTACCGGATGACCGGGCTGTCCAACCGGGAGGAGAAGCTGAACCGCTTCGCACGCAAGGCCCCCTGGTTCCTGGAAGACCGGCTGAAGGACGCCGGGATCGACTACTCCAAAGGCCTGCTCCCCCTCCTGCCCCACGTCGAGCGGGACCGGAATCTGTTCAGTGGGCAGAACCCCGCATCTGCCGGGCCGCTCGCCCGCCGCCTTCTCAACGACCTCAAGGACCTCTCATGACCTCCCCCTTGTTCGAACCGCTCCCCCTCGCCCACGGCGCACCCCTGCCGAACCGCCTCGCGAAGGCTGCCATGGAGGAACAGCTGGCCTGCGACGGGCAGCTTCCCGGCCCGCGGATGTTCCAGTTGTATGAAAGCTGGTCCCGCGGCGGCGTCGGGCTCATTCTCACGGGAAACGTGATGGTCGACGCGCGGGCGCTCACCAGCGCGGGAGGCATCGTCCTCGATGCGGAGACTCCGCTGGAGCCGTTCCGTCGGTGGGCCGACGCCGCCCATTCCGGTGGTGCTCGCCTCTGGATGCAGATCAACCACCCGGGGCGCCAGGTGCCCGCCGAGCTTCCCGGGGTGAAGCTGGCACCGTCCGCGGTCGGGCTGGATCTCGGCGCGCAGTCCAAGCGCTTCGCCACTCCGGAGGCGATGACGTCCGGACAGATCGAGGAGGCCATCGAGGCTTTCGTCACGACGGCGCGGCGCGCGGTGGAGGCGGGGTTCGACGGCGTGCAGATCCACGCCGCACACGGTTACCTTTTGTCTCAGTTCCTTTCGCCGCTGTCCAATCAGCGCGACGACGAGTGGGGCGGCGATCTGGAGGGTCGCAGCCGGGCGCTGCGCGAGGTGGTCCGCCGCACCCGTGCGGCACTGCCGGACGATGTGGCCGTGGCGGTGAAGCTGAACTCGGCAGACTTCCAGCGCGGCGGTTTCGATGTGGACGACGCCGCTCAGGTGGTCCGCATGCTCGGCCACCTCGGCGTCGACCTGGTGGAACTCTCCGGAGGCAGCTACGAGAGCCCGGCCATGCAGGGCCGGGCTCGCGACGGGCGGACGCTTCAACGGGAGGCGTACTTCCTCGGATTCGCCGAGCAGATCGCCGCGGTGGCTCCCATGCCGCTCATGCTCACCGGTGGCGTGACCCGCAAGGAGACGGCGGAGAAGGTGCTGGCCGCCGGAGTCGACGTGGTCGGGATCGGCACCGCCCTGTCCTTGGTCCCCGATCTGCCCGCCCGCTGGCAGGACGCCTCTCCCGAGGCGACCCCGTCGCTGCGGCTCGGGACCTTCAAGGACAAGGCCATCGCCTCGGCGGCCCGGCAGGCCCAGGTCAGGTATCAGCTGCGCCGCCTCGCCAAAGGCCGGAATCCGCGGCCGGCCGCCTCGCCGCTGAGCATCCTGCTCAAGGACCAGTTGCTCAACCGGGCGAACCGGCGGCGCTACAGCGCCTGGCTGGCACGCCGTGGCTGATCAACCAGGCGAGAGCTGATCAACCGAGCGGGTTGGCCCGGAGCCAGTCCAGGACCTGCTGGGCGTGCGTGTTGGGCGGGAAGATCGGGTAGAAGACGTGCTCGATCCGCCCGCCCCGAAGGACGAGGGTGAGCCGCGAGTAGAGACGCTCCTGACCTTCCGCCGCGAAGCTCGGCAGCCGTAGCGCATCCCCGAGCACGAAGTCCGGATCCGAGAGCATCGTGAACGGCAGGCGCAAGCGGGCCACGACCTCCGCCTGGTACCCCGTGTCCTGGCTGGAGAGACCGAAGACCCGGTCCGCCCCGGCGGCCCTCAGCTCGGCGAAGTGGTCCCGGAAATCGCAGGCCTCGGTGGAACATCCGCGAGCGCCCGGGATGGCGTCCCAGCCGTCCGGCAGGTCGACGCCGGGCCGGCCGGTGAGCGGGTAGAGGTAGACGATGGTGCGGCCGGGCCCGAACCCGCCGAAGGCGACCCGCTCGCCGTCGCTGGCGCTGAGCGTCAGTTCCGGGACGGCGAGGCCGGGCAGGTGGGCTGCCGCGCCGTCGTCGTCCGGGATGGGAAGACCTGCGGGCAGAGTGGTGAAGTCGCTCATGGTGCTCTCCTGGGAAAAGGTCCGGCCGGCGCCCTCATCGAGGCGCCGGATCAGTTCGGTACGGCGGGCAGTCAGGGTGGCGATCATGCGGTCGAGTTCGGCTATGCCGTCCCGGTAGACCGCCAAGGAGGTCACGCAGTCGTCGCCGTGTTCATGTCCGGCGTGCAAACAGTCGACGAACGGCCGGGCCTTGCCGGGCCCGATGCCGCTGGCCGCCAGTTCGCGGATCTCCGTGACGATCCGGACATGGTGCTCCTGGTACTCGCGGTAGCCGTTCGCGCCGCGTTCCGGGCGAAGCAGTCCCAGCGTCTCGTAGTAGCGGATGGCCTTGGGCGTCACCGCGGTGCGCCGGGCCAGTTCTGCGATCCTCATCGCTCACCTCCGCCTCGACCTTAAACCTTGCCCCTGGGGGCAAGGTCAAGTTCCGGCCCGAGTATCCGTCTTCGTCGCGCTCCCTCGCAGCGCCCCGTCCACGAGACGTCCTATCCCGGAGCAGCAAGCCACGTGCGGATCGCAGTGATCACCCCGGAGGGGCATTCGACGGGCGCCAGATGACCGATGCCAGCCAGCTCCACGACTTCTGCCGGCCCAGGAAGGCGGGCCTGGAGTTCGTAGGCTTGCGCACATGGGATCCACGGGTCCGCCGAGCCCCAGCCGATACGCGTCCGGCAACGGACCTCTCCCAACCGCGCGACGATCGGGCGGGTATCGGCAGTCTCGAGCGCAGCGATCTGCCGATAGAAGGCGGCCTGTCCGGCGCCATCCAACCAGGGCCGGGCGAGCACGTCGATGTCGCGGGCCGACAGAAGCCCTCGGCTCGAACCCGCGATGTACTCCTTGAGCAGCGCCGCATGGAGTGCAGGAGGAAGCTGAGCGAACACCTCCGTGTTGTCGGAGACCAGGCGGAAGAAGGGGGAACCCCAAGGGTCGAGAGTGACGACATCCCAGAGGAACAGATCCGCATAATCGATCCCGTGCATCAGATGCGCCCGGAGGGCGACCGCTCCTCCGACGTCGTGGGCGACGAGGTGGGGCCGCACCAGTCCCCAGCCGTGGACGAGCTGAGCCAGCCGTCTTCCTTGCGAAGCCAGATCCACACTGACACGCGCGGATTTCTCCGAGGCGCCATAGCCGGGCATGTCCCAGAGGAACACCCGGAAGTCCTGGCTCAGATCGTGTGCCGCCGTCCACCAGATCTGCGAGGACCACGGCGTTCCGTGGCACAGCACGACCTCGCCTGCCGCGGGGCCATCCGGTTCCAGCACCCAGGTGGCGATCTCCGCCCCGTCGACCGTGACGAGGGACGGCTCCGGCGGCGAATTCCGTTGTGTCATCATGAGGACACGCTAAAATCTCAGGTCGACCTGAGGTCAAGTGGAGAGGAGACGCGATGAAGATCGGTGAGGCCGCGCGGTCTCTGGGAGTGGAGATCCATGTGCTCCGGCACTGGAACGACGCGGGCGTGGTCATCCCCCACCGTGCCGCATCGGGGCACCGGGAATACACCGAGGAACATCTCCGGCGCGCTCAGGTCGTGCAGGCGTGTCAGGGTGTGGGCATGAGCCTGTCCGAAATACGCCTGGTGCTGACACGCGACGAGGCGGGCCGTACCGAAGTCATCGAAGACAGGCTGCGCCGGATCCGGGCACAGCGTTCCCAGCTCGCCGTCGCGGAGCGCTTCCTCGAACACGTCATCCGGTGCACCCACGATCTGCTCACCCGCTGTGAGGCTTGTTCAGACTATGCAACGCAGGCGGCCCGACGGCGAGGCGCCGGCCCGGACAACGCAGCCGGCGGCTAGATTCACCTCATGGAACATAGCCCGGCCGATTCTCCGCCGCTGAGTTCCCGCACGCGTCGGGAGGCGGTGATCTTCGACGTCGACGGGACGCTGTGCGATGTCCGGAGCATCCGGCACCTGGTCGCGGGCGTGGCGGGAGCGACGAGCGCGGGCGTGGCGACTGCGGGTACGATGCCGGGCGGAGGGGTGCGCTTCAAGGCCAACTTCGATGCCTTTCACGGTGCCTCGATCGATTGCCCGCCGCACCCGCGCGTCGTCGAGGTGTTGCAGGAGGCCCAGGCGGAGGGACGCGTGGTGCTCGTGGTGACGGGACGGTCCGAGAAGTGGTCGTTCGTCACGACACTCTGGATGCAGGAGCACGGCATCTCCTTCGACGAGCTGATGATGCGCCCGTCCGGGGATTTCCGGCCCGATTCCGTGGTGAAGAGCGAGATCGCCCAGCGGATCCTGGCCCGCTACCGCCCCGTCCTGGCGCTCGATGACCGGGACGACATCATCGCGGTGTGGCACGCAGCGGGGATCCCCACCCGCAAGGTGACGCTCGACGGCGAGGTGCTCGCCGTCGTCGTGCCCGGATAGCCGTTCCGCGCGAGGTCAGCGGAACAGCTCCTCGTAGCGAGCCAGGGGAACGATCCCCGCTGCGGCTTCGGCAAGCTGCTTGTCCCCGGCCACCAGGACGTCGGCCTGCAGGCTCGCCACGGCAAGGTACTCGGCGGGCCCGACGTCGTCCCAGCCGAGCGTCCCGGCGATCCTCCAGGCGGTGGCGCGCGAGACCCGGTCGCCGAGAAGCCTGACCTTGAGCGTCGCGAGCCCGGCGAGCTGGGCGCGGGCGGCCCTGTCATCGAGGAGGCCGTGACGGGATTCCCGGTAGAGCGCCGCCAACACCTGACTGCGGAGGACGGCCGGGGCGACGAGCCGCACCCTGTCCCCCAGTGTCGGATCCTCGCGGATGATGCGGAGGGCGGTGACGGCGTCGATGGCGAAGCGGGTGGTTCCTGCGGCGGTCATGATGCCAGTACACCTGCCCGAGGACGAACGGTCCAGGACGTGGTTCCTGCGGCAATGACGTCTCGCGGTGCGGGGCGCCCGACCGGGCTCAGTACTCCTCGAATGCGGGCGCCTGGGCCCGCTGAGTCGCCGCGGCCTGAACGTTCAGCTCCGAGCACCAGCCCGGGTACACGCGGAAGCCTCGCTTGCCGGGGCGTTTCCCCGAGGTGATGCCGAGCCGGGCAAGATGCGCACCGGTGAACCGGAACACGCCCCGTCGGCCCTCCTGTTCCACGAAGACGCACAAACCCGCGGCAGGGTCATCCTCGCCGAAAGGCATGGTGGTTCCGGCCGGATCCCGCTGCCAGAAGGCGACGAAAGCGCCCGGCTTCGTCGGAGTGGTCCGTGCGGTCCGGATGTGCCACGGCTCGCCGCCGATCCGGGCGATGCCGGATTCGTAGTCCCCGTTCTGCGTCTCCGGGGTCACCAGAACAGGCATTCCCACCTCGGCCGCATAAGTCTCAAACGCATCGAACCCCACGCTGCCAGGCTATCCCAGCACCGACGACGGCAAGGAACAGCGCCCCTGAGGTCGCGCGGCCCAGGTCAAAGGCAGCGGAGACCCGAGCGCACTAGGTCATAGTGCGCTACTTCGCTCTCCTCATCGCTTCTCGACGTGCACTCAAGGAGAAGTCTCCCCGTAGGGTGTACCTTCGCTCTTCAGCCAGGCCTGTCGGAGAACTTGGCTCTATTCGATGCTCGCTCTCATAGCTAAGGACTCCAAGCTCCCGCAGCTGTCTGAGGCCTCGCTCCGCGGTCTTCTCAGAAATCCCGTACCAGTTTGGTACCCGGCCGCACGGAAGCTTGAAGCCGTCCTCCAATGACATGCCGATGAGTAGCATCGCCTTGCCTGGAAGGCCCAGTCGATCGGCATATCCACTGGTCCAGTAGGTGTACGGCATAGAGAACCACACTCCGTCACCCACGTTCCTTGGCCTGAAGTAAGCATCGCCCGAACTGTCTTCCCGCAAGAGAACAAGTCTCGGAGTTCCTACATCACCCAACACGTCCAAGAGACGAAGCCTTGCAAGCCGCTGGGCAGCTCTGGAGAACCGGGCTCGTGCTGAGTCGGGAGACGCGTATTGATTGAACCCGAGCGCAAGGGCCCAAGTCGAGTTCGGATATCGACATTCCCACGGAGAAGCGCTCGCCACTGCGTGAATCAGAAGATAGGCATCGAGAGCAGCTACATCGCGGTTGGACACCAGACGGCTCAGCGGGCCGCCACGTGATATGTCTCGCCTGCGTAGCGCGCTCTGAACAAATTCACTGCGTATGGGGACGCCGTTCCTGCCCGATCTCTCCAGCATCGTCTGGAGCATCCGTTCCCTCGTTGGACGTCCTGTTACTGCCTCGGCAAGCCGGATCGTCTCTTGATCAACTGACATATGTCCAGGATCGCCTTTTGGGACCCACGACGTCGAGCAAGGCCCCTACGCGAACGGACGCTTGAGTCCGGACAGTGTTATTGCTGTTATTAGACTGTCACTGCTTTTATGGCTGAGAAGCCAATGAGGTTTCGGTTGGGCCGCGCCAGGTTCAAACTGAATCAGCAACGCCCAGGGGTCGAGCGTCCTCCGCTATTTGGCCATATCTCAGAGGACTCTCTTCCACTGCTTCTTGGGACACCGACAAGCTAGATTCACCAGCCCGGTGAATGATGCGTTTCCGTCTGGTCTCGCAGGCTCAGCGTGTTCAGCACCACGACGATCATGAGCGCGCCAGCGATGCCGAGGGTCATTCCGAGCCAGCCTGCGCCGTCGAACGCCACCCCCAGCAGCCAGCCCAGCAGGGACGAGCCCAGATAGTAGGCGATGTTGTACAGGGCGCTGGCCTGGCCGCGGAATCCGGCGCCCGCACGGGCGCCGACCGTGGCGACGGCCGCGGCGTGCGCCATGAAATTCCCGCCAGTGAAGAGCAGCAGGCCCAGGATGATCGGCATCAGGCCGTTGATCGCCAGGACGCCGAGGCCTGCGAACATCGCGATCACGCCGAACAGGCTGGTTCTGGCGAAGCCCCAGCGCATGAGCCACTTGCCGGCCAGACGGGAGGAGACCGTGCCGGCGAAGTACGCGAGGAACACCAGGGAGGCGAGCGCCGCTGGGATCGCGAACGGCGCCGCCTCAAGCCGGAAGGTCAGGAAGTTGAAGACCGCCACGAAGCTGCCCGTGACGAGAAAGGCCTGCATGTAGAGCACCAGCAGGGAGCGCGAGGTCAACGCCTGGCGGATGCGCCCGGACGGCCGCTCGGCACGATCCGTTCTCGGCCGGGCGCCCCGCTCCTGCGGCGCCAGGACGAGGAACACCACGGCCGCAGCGAGGCTCACCAGCCCGACTCCGAGCAGGGCGCTGCGCCAGCCGAGCCAGGCGCCGAGCGGCCCCGCCACGAGTCGCCCCAAGGCTCCGCCCACCGTGGTGCCGGAGATGTACACGGTGGCCGCGACTGCGGCTCTGGCTCCTGAAAGCTGTTCGTAGACGTAAGCGACCGCGAGCACCGGCACTCCGCCGACCACCAGTCCGGTCAGGAAGCGAATGCCGAGCAGCATCTCCATGCCCGGAGCCGCGGCCGTCGCCAGCCCGAGCACCACGGTTCCGGTCACGGCGATCTGCATGCAGCGCAGCCGTCCGATCCGGTCCGCGACGGCGGCCCACAGGAGGACGCCGACGGCGAGTCCGGTGGTGGCCGCGGAAACACTGAGGGCCGCCGTCGATGCACTGAGCGAAAGCTCCCGGGCCAGCCCGGGCAGGACGCCTTGAATCGCATAGAGCTGCGCGAAGCTGGCGACGCCGGCAGCCAGCAGAGCGGCCATCATGCGTCGGTACCGGCGCTGCTCCGCGACGTCGTCCGCTGCCTCGGGTGAACCCGAACCGTAGGGCAGCTTGCGAGGGCGCTGCTCTACGGTGGGAAGTTCGGCGGTATGAGTACTCACCTTTTCGACGGTACTCACGCGATGAGGTTATGACTAATGCTATTTATCTCTAGAATCATTCACTATGGATATGAATCCTCGGATGATCCGGGAGGTGCTTCCGCATCTTCCTCTTCTGGCGGAGCTCGCACGGACCGGTTCCGTAACCGCCGCGGCCGATGAACTCGGCATTCCTCAGCCGTCCGCCAGTCGTTCCCTGGCAAGGCTGGCCGCGCTCGTCGGAGTCCCCCTGATGCACCGCGTGGGCCGTGGTGTTCAGCTGAGCGAAGCCGGTGCGTCTTTGGCCGCGGCGGCAGCCAAGGCCCTGGCAGGCCTGGAAGACGCAGTGGCAGCAGCACGGGTCCAGGGGCAGGCCGACGACGCCGTCATCACGGTGGCCTATCAGAATGTTCTCGGCGAGATCCACGTGCCCCGGGCGATCGCTCGTTTCCGGACTCGCCGTCCCAAGGTGAAGTTCAATCTCATGCACGGTTCACGGGCAGCGTGCATCCGGATGGTCCGGGCCGGTGATGTCGATCTGGCGGTGATCGCTGACCCGCCCCATGTCGAGGACCTCAGGACCACCGAGTTGTTCACCGAGCCGCTCGTGGCGACCATGAGCCCGCAGCATCCGCTCGCCCACGCGGGCCGTGCCGTGACCGTTGACGATCTCAGGACCCAGGATCTGATCGTGCTGAGGCGTGGTTACGGCCTGCACGATTCGATGCAGAGGATCCTCGGCACCCGGGGCGAGATTCCTCATGCGGTGTTCGAGGTGGACGACACACGGGATGCCCGCGGGCTTGCCGCGGCAGGGCTGGGGATCACCGTGTTGCCCGCGAACCGTGGCGGTGGAGGCCTCGACGTCGCCGAGGTGCCCATCGACCATCCCGCAGCCAAGAGGATCATCGGGGTGGTCGCCCCTACCGCCGGCAATGCGCTCGTCGAGGAGTTCGTAAGCGTGTTCCGTGGCTGACGCTGGGGGGCAGTTGCCGAGTCACGCCGGTCGCCCCCGATTCTCCTTCGAGAATCCGAGCATCATCGCACCGAGAACCAGCAGGACCGGGCTGAAGATCAGCCCCAGCGCACAGAGAAGCTGCGACCCCGCAAAGGACTTGCCGAATGCTTCGGTGTCTCCTCCGCCGCCGGCGAGAAAGACGAGAATCAGGAAGCACTGGCCTGCCAGCGACGCCACACCGCCGAGGATTCCCACGATGAGGCCGGTGAGACCCCACCCTTTGAGGAGTATGCGGCGCTCACGTTCGATCCGCGCTTCCAGTTCCGCAAGTTCCAGCTCCGCAGGCGTCGGTTCATCGTCGCGCTCGGCGCTCTCGTCCGTAGCGCCTGCGGCCATCGGATTCTCGTGATTTTCGGCTGTCATGGCCACGACCCTATGGACCTCAGAGTGCAGTCGGCCAGACCATATCGCCCTGCTGTGGACAGCGTTTCCACAGCGGCCTGCGGAAGCCTCGACTCGGCCCCGTCCGGCGGGTAGTTTGCAGCTTATGGCGTGGTGGAGTGAGCGAATAGTCCCTCGGTTGATCGACAAGTCCTTGAGCAATCCCGCGCTCAGCTCATATCGTTCGACCGTCTGCTCAGGACTGTATGGCCAGGTGGTCGAACTGGGTTTCGGCAGCGGACTCAACATCGGGCACTACCCACCCGCTGTCGAACGAGTGGCGGCCATCGAACCGTCGGACACGGCCTGGGAACTGTCAGCAGGACGAAGGGACTCCTCACCGGTTCCCATTGAGCGTCAGGGCCGGGACGCTCAATCGCTTCCGTGCGGCGACGGGAGCGTTGACGCCATCCTCTCGACCTTCACGCTCTGCACCATTCCGGACCCCGTGGCTGCCCTCCGGGAAGTGCGCCGCGTGCTCCGTCGCGGTGGGACCTTCGCATTCCTGGAACACGGCCGTTCCCCCGACCGTGCCGTCGCGGGTTGGCAGAAGGTCATCGGGCCGCTCAATACCCGCTTTGCAGGAGGATGCCACCTCGGCCGACAGATTGATCGCCTGATCGCGGACGCCGGTTTGACCCTTGTGACGGGCGACGCCGGCTACCTCGACGTCAGCGCGCCGAAGTCCCAGCGTTACGGCTTCGTCGGAACTGCCCGGAAGGACGGATGACGCGACGACGCAGGGATCAGAGGTCTGCCAGCACGCTCCCCGGGTGCTCGACCGCGTCGGCGACGTAGCGCAGGAAGCCTCCCGCGGTGCCGCCGTCGCAGACCCGGTGATCGAAGACCAGCGTCAGCTCCACCACCTTGCGCACCGCGAGTTCCCCGTCGACCGCCCACGGCCGGTCCACGATCCGCCCGACCCCGAGCATCGCCACTTCAGGGTGATTGATAATCGCGGCACTGCCGTCCACACCGAACACCCCATAGTTGTTGAGCGTGAAGGTGCTCCCGGAAAGCTCCGCCGGACTCGCCTTGCCATCGCGGGCGACCGCGCTCAGTCTCTTCAATTCGGCATCCAGGCCGCGCGCACTGAGAGCCTGGGCACCGCGGATGTTCGGCACCACCAGGCCGCGGTCGGTCTGCGCGGCGAAACCGAGGTTCACGCCGTCGAAGGAGACGATCTCCTGCCCACCGTCGGCCGCGGTGTCCACGCGGGTGTTGAGCTCGGGGAACTTGGCCAGCCCGGCCAGGACGAAACGGGCGATGAACGCCAGCAGGCTCGGTGCGTTCTCCGGATCGCGCCGCTTGAGGTCGGCGCGGAGAGTCACGAGCTCCGTGGCATCCACGTCCACCCAGACGGTAGCCTCCGGAATCTCGCTCCGGCTGCGGCTCATCGCCTGCGCGACCGCACGACGGACCCCGCGCATCGGCGTGCGGGACGCGACCGGAAGACCGTTGAGCGCGTCGCGCTCCCCGGCCGCAGCGGCGGGAACCGCAGCAGCAGGAACCGCGGCGGCCGCCGTCGTCGTTCCGCTGCCGGCGCCTTCGACGTCGCGCCGGAGGATCAATCCCTCCGGCCCCGAACCGCTCAGCGTGTGCAACTCGACCCCGAGATCCTTGGCGAGCTTGCGCACCAGGGGCGAGACGACGCGGACGGCCTCCGTGCGCTGCGCCGGGGGTGCAGCCTGCTCCCCCTCGGCACGCGGTGCACTCCGACGACGGCGCGTGCGTCCGCCGTCGTCGTTCCCGGAGGTGCCGTAGCCGATCAGAACGTTCCCGGAACCGGCGCGCTCCTCGGTGCGGTAGTCGGAAGCGGTCTCCACGGCGGGCGCGGAAGCGGCCCCGCCTTCGTCGATGCTGATGAGCGGCTTGCCGACGTCGAGCGTCTCACCCTCGGCACCGTGCAGCACGGCGACGGTCCCGGCGTATGGCGACGGCACCTCCACGACGGCTTTGGCGGTCTCCACTTCGGCGACGGGCTGGTCGATGGCGACGGCGTCGCCCACGGCGACCAGCCAGCGGACCAATTCAGCTTCGGTCAGGCCCTCCCCCAGATCGGGGAGCAGGAATTCGCGGCTCATCAATCCTCCCACTGCAGCTCGTCGAGGGTGTCGAGGATGCGGTCCACCCCGGGCAGGTACCAGTGCTCGAACTTCGGCGCCGGGAATGGGATGTCGAAGCCGGCCACACGGCGGACGGGCGCGGCGAGCGAATGGAAGCAGCGTTCCTGGATGCGGGCGGTGATCTCCGAGGCGACGGAGGCGAAGCCCTGCGCTTCCGCGACCACCACCACGCGGCCGGTCTTGCGCACGGAGGCGCACACGGTCTCGTCGTCGAAGGGCACGATGGTGCGGATATCGACCACCTCAACGCTCCGCCCCTCGGCGGCGGCAGCCTCGGCAGCGGCGAGGGCGGGCGGCACGGCGGGACCGTAGGCCACGATCGTCGCGTCGGTTCCGGGACGGACCACGGCCGCCCGGCCCTCGGCATTCGCGCCCTTGCTTTCGAAGTCGAGCCGCAGCGTTTCCAGGTCGACGGGTTCCTTGGACCAGTAAAGCTTCTTGGGCTCCATGAAGACCACGGGGTCGTCGCTCGCAATGGCTTCGCGCAGCAGGCGGTAGGCGTCCGCGACGGTGGCCGGTGTGAAGACCTTCAGCCCCGGGGTGTGCGCGTAGTAGGCCTCCGAGGAATCACAGTGATGCTCGACGCCGCCGATCCCACCCGCGTACGGCACGCGGATGACCATCGGCAGCGTGACGCGGCCGCGGGTGCGGTTGTGCATCTTGGCGACGTGGCTGGCGATCTGCTCGAAGGCCGGGTAGGCGAAGGCGTCGAACTGCATCTCGACCACGGGCCGCAGGCCGTTCATGGCCATGCCGAGCGCCATGCCGACGATCCCGGATTCCGCGAGCGGGGTGTCGAAGCAGCGCTGCTCGCCGAACTCTTTCTGGAGGCCGTCGGTGATGCGGAAGACGCCTCCCAGCGTCGCCACGTCCTCGCCGAAGACGACGACGCCGGGGTCGGCACGCATCGCGTCGGCCATAGCGGTGGTGAGGGCCTTGGCGAAGGTCACGGCTTCGGGGCCGGCGTTCGCGGCGGCGCGGGCCGCGGCCGCTTCTGCGACGGTGGTCATCTCAGTGCTCCTCACGGGTTTCGGCAGTGACAGTGGATGCACCGGCGGCGTCGCGCGCGAGTTCGTCCGCTAGGACGGTGGCCTGCTCGCGCAGTTGCGGGGTGGGTTCGGTGAAGACGTAACGGAAGAGATCCTGCGGGTCGATGTCCGGCTCCTCGCTCAGGCCGGCGCGGAGCTGTTGCGCCACCTGCTCGGCGTCGCTCGCGAAGGCGGCCTCGACGTCGTCGTTCAGCTGTCCGGCGGCACGCAGATAGTGGCGCATGCGGTTCAGCGGGTCCTTGGCCGCCCAGGCTTCCACTTCTTCCTGGTTGCGGTAGCGGGTGGCGTCGTCTGCGTTGGTATGGGCCTGCATGCGGTAGGTGTTGGCCTCAACCAGGAGAGGGCCTGAGCCGGAGCGGGCCAGGGCGACGGCGCGGTCCAGGACGGCGAGGAGGGCGACGAGGTCGTTGCCGTCCACCCGCTCCCCCGCCATCCCGTAGCCCACGGCCTTGTGCGCGAGCGACGGCGCCGCGGTCTGGTGCGCGAGCGGGACGGAGATGGCGTACTGGTTGTTCTGTACGAAGAACACGACCGGCAGGTGGAAGACGGCGGCGAAGTTGAGGGCCTCGTGGAAGTCTCCCTCGCTGGTGGCCCCGTCACCGCACATGGCGAGGACGACAGTATCCTCGCCGCGCAGCTTGGCGGCGTGTGCGACGCCGACGCCGTGCAGGAGCTGTGTGGTGAGCGGAGTGCTCTGAATGCCGACGTGGTGGGCGTGCGGGTCGTAGCCGCCGTGCCAGTCGCCGCGGAAGATGGTCATGGTCTCCACGGGGTCGACGCCGCGGGTCATGACGGCGACGGCGTCGCGGTAGGTGGGGAACATCCAGTCTTGGGAGTCGAGGCACAATGCCGCCGCGACCTGGCAGGCCTCCTGGCCGTGGCTGGACGGGTAGACGGCGAGGCGGCCCTGGCGGACGAGGGCGGAGTTCTGGTCGTTGACGCGGCGTCCGATGACGAGGCGGCGGTAGGCGTCGAGGAGCTCTTCGTCGGAAGGGACGGGGTACTGGTGGCCGGGGCTGGAGCCGCGACGGTCCTCGGGGAGCATAGTGCCGTCCTCGGCGAGGATCTGGATCTGGCCGTGGACCGGAAGCATGTAGTCCTCGAGGCTGATCCCGAAGGTGGTGACGGCGTCTTGCGCCTCCGCGGGAATGGTCATGATGCCTCCTTGCAGCATGGTCCTGACGGGCTGATCTGTTGGGATCAGTATGGTCGCGGAGGACGTTTCGTATCCACGGATCGGGGAAATCCTGGAATTGTGGATTCAGAACCGAGTATCTTGTAGACGAAACGGTCAATATGAGCTGGATCACAGGAGGCCCCGTGGACGATGTGGACCGCGCCATCCTGGCGCTGCTGACCGAGGACGCACGCCAGTCGGTGACGACGATCGCGGAGAAGGTGCACGTGTCCCGCGCGCACGCCTACAACCGGATCGCCAAGTTGCAGGAACAGGGCATCATCACGGGGTTCACCACGAAGGTGGATCCGCTGAAGGCAGGGCTCCGGGCGAGTGCCTACGTGACGCTGAAGGTGCGGCAGCACTCCTGGCGGGAGCTGCGCGCCAAGGTCAGCGACATCCCCGAGGTCCACCACGTGGCGCTGGTGGGTGGGGACTTCGACGTGATCCTGCTGGTGCGTGCCGTTGACAACGCGGACCTGAGGCGAGTGGTATTCGACCAGTTGCAGAACATGCCCGAGGTGCTGGATACGCAGACGTTTTTGGTGTTTGAGGACGTTGAGGTGCGGTGATGGGCGGCACTAAACTACCACCCATCACCTTGCAATCTCCACCGGAGGTCAAACACAAAGCGTTCGGCCCAGGCTAGATCGTCACCGGGATCAATTATCGGTCCCAAGCTCGGAGACAGGGATGAACCCTAGAGTCCTCATATTTGAGACCGCAAAATCTATGCTCTCCTTGGACTTAATGTACCGGACTCCAAAATCTACGAGCCGCACAACTGTCGACCAATCGTCCGGGATCGGTAGGAGCAGGTCTCGAACATGTTCAGGCTCTAGATGCTGTTGCACGGCACCGTACTCGTTACGCAGAATTTGATGCTTGGCATTCTCCGACATCAAAAAACCGATAACATAGGCGCGTAACGTCGGCGAAGAAATGCGCACTCTAACCATGTCATCCGAGACAATCGCACCATCAAGAGAACTCGTGACGTACGCGAGTCTGCCAATCACTCCCGAACGGGTCAACAGAATGTCACCCTCATGAACCGTGCAAATTCCAAAGTCACGCTTCTGTTTAGCACTTGTCTTAGAAAGATCTATCCACTTAACAGAATCGCGCTTCTCCTGAAGCAAGGCCGACGGCGTAAAATATGGGATGATGTCGGAAGAGTCGGACTCACTGCCAGCCTGGACATTCTCAGTCTTAAGCCTGGGGCCTTTGAAAATCCTTATATCTTTCTCAACCTGCCCGAGCGTCGATGCAGACCAGCCCTCAATGTCAGAATATGCGAGAACGTCAGACAATGCATCATTAAGGTGAGGCAGGTGAAACTGGGGGTTCAAGTTGACAGCGTCACCTAGATCCGATCGACGTGCAGAAAACCGATACGTCGAGGGGATGAGCCGCCCGGCACGGAACGCGCGCAAGTCATGAGCGATCTCCGACAGATCATGATCAATATCCGCTGTCAACGCACCGTCGTCATTAGTGCGAAAAATCGGCATCCCTTCACTGTCCTGACCAGCCTTCTGCGAAATGGCCATGAAAATCTCATAATCGTCGGGCGGCACTTCGCCCAGTTCCAGCTTGCGAATAAAGAGCACGCAGGTTCTTACGCCAGTATCCGGTTGAAAAGAATCCTTGTGTAATGTCACGACCGCTTCGACCACAGCCTCGGAAAGGATGATCATCCTCGCGGAGAGGTAAGCATTTGTGTCGAGGACGCTCTTTGGTAAAACAATTCCAAGACGACCGCCAGGCTTAAGCCAATCGAGGGAACGTTCAAGAAAAAGAACCTCGGGAGCCTGACGCTCAAGTAGAGCACCGCCGATACCAACTGACTCTACCGAGCCGGTCAGCTTACGCGCTGTTCGGAATTGAGAGAGTATGGCCGGGTCGGTAACCTGGCCATCACTTCGCCCAGCAAACGGTGGATTGGTCAGTATTACGTCAGGCATATGGCGCGCACAGCGCGCCTTGAGCCAATCGTCAAGCTCATCATAACGCCCGAGAGAATTCCCTCGCGTCATACCTGAATGGCCATCGCCGTTTAGGAGCATGGCGGTTTTAGCAAGCTTAACGAGACGAGGGGAAATCTCCGATAGATACATAGACGATTTCGCAATGCCCAACATTCGCCCACGAGGGGGCGTATCCGGTTTAGTCTCGGCCAGAACTTGCCGACGGACATGCCGAAAAGCGCTAGTGACAAAACCGCCAGAACCTCCGGCTGGGTCCAGGACAATCTCGCCGACCTTTGGATCGACAAGTTCAACGATCATATTGACAATGAGTCGATTCGTGAAGAACTGGCCGCGTTGCCGTTTCAAATTTGCGTGGGTATACTGTTCATAGGCAGCTCCCATGATATCCCAGTCGTCTGCATCGTCTACATTGGCATCAAGCGACCAAGGTTGTAACACCGCGACAACTTCAATGATGGAGTCGTTTGATACCTCGATCTTCTCGTCCCTGTCGAAGACCGTCGGGAATTGGTCTGCAAACCTGCGAAATAGCTGACGAATTCTTTCTCCCGCGACAGTTCTGCCGGCCGGGGTCTCATATTCTTCTGCAGTGACGTAGAATTGAGGAAGTTCGCCAGGCTCACTCTCATCTTGGATTTTGGCGAGCAAGATTCTCACCATGTCCATCGTCAGATCGTAGTCGGAATTCTCCATTCCGCGCCCATACAGCTTATTGTTGCAAGTTCGAAACAGACGTCTCACATCGTACGGACGTTCAAGCTCCCGCTTGCGGCGCCGCCCAACCGAATTCCACTCTTCCTGAGCGCGGGGGAGTTCGGGCACCTGCTCGAGAGAATTTGAAGTATGACTACGTCGATAAATGACGGTATCATCCCCGTTGCTCCATATTCCGCCGGCGGCAGAAGTATTGAAAATATAGGACGTCAGTTGAGCGTAACCGGACTTTTCGTCTGGGCGTTTGCATTCAACGACGAACTTGATGTTCCCTTGATCTCTCTTACTTGCTGCAACAGAGGAATTGTAGACCACAATATCGGCTCGGATTGGACGACCGAATGCATCTTCCAGCTCGGCGTGGCCCCGCTGGATCGGAACCTCTCTTCGAATTACGTTCCGCGAATATCCATAGTCATTCATGAGAACCGCGATGAACTCCTGGCGAACTTCCTCTTCTGGTGTCGCGTTCAGAATTGTTCCATCGAGAAGGCAGACAAACTGGTTGTCTTCGTTGCGTCTAGGTTCCACCATTCGATTGTCCGATCTATAGTGATTCTACGTAGGGCTAAAGAACAGAATTTGGACCGTCATTGAGCTTCTTGTTAGAAGCGATCTGCCGCCGGTTTAGGCACCCTTTTTTGAATCAGGTACAGTCTTGACCTCGCACGTATGAAACCAGAATGCCAGGCGATCGTATGAAAATGATCGCCTGGCATTCAAAGCGGTCGGGCTGACAGGATTTGAACCTGCGACCCCCTGACCCCCAGTCAGGTGCGCTACCAAGCTGCGCTACAGCCCGCCTTGCCTGACCGTTATCGCTGTTCGCGGCCGTTCAAGCAACGGGTTCTACCCTATACGAAAACCGGGTCAGATGCGAAATCCTCTCCGCCCCTGCGACCCCTCGCGCCGCGCATTACCAGCACCCCTCACAGCCCCTCAACCAGCGCCGCCACAGCCTCCCGATACCGCTTCCGACCAGCGTCGTCGAGGAACACGCTCTGCACCATGTACCCCTGCACCATCCCCAGCACGGCGGGCGCCACGCGCCGCCCCTCGGCCAGCGCTTCCTGCTCCCCCAGCCCCCTGGACTGCCGGAACCAGGCCGCGAAATACTCCGAGAAATGCGAGGTGACCTCGCCGATCAGCTTCTCCGCCGTCTCGGCGAGCGCCTGCGAGTGAATCGCCTCCCCCCACACCTGCACGGCGACACCGGGGAAGAAGGCATCGTCCGGCATATGGTCAAGGAACGCGGGCACCACGGTCGCCGGCGACGGCACATCATCCTGCGCCAGGAAACGGTCCAGCACAGCGACCTTCTCGCTCAGCACCCGCCGCCCCATGTCCACCGTCAGCTGCTCCTTGCCGCGGTAATACACATACACGGCCCCGGCGGACAGCCCCGCCTCCGCGATGATGTCCGCCATCGACGTCGAGGCGAACCCCTTGCGAGCCACACACGTCAGCGCGGCGTCCAGGATCCGCTGCCGCTGCTTCTCGCGATGCTCGTCGCTGACCTTCGGCATGCCCACTCCTCCATCGGTTCACCGAAAACGAATGATCGTTCTTGACAGTCTAGCGCTCAGGTGGACAATAGAGAACGAATATTCTTTTTTGTTGAAGGAAGTCCCATGACCACCACACCCCCGAATCACCGGGAAACCTCGTCGGCCACGAGCGCGCCCCACACCCCCTGGGCGCACGCTCTGCGCACCGCGGTCCTCGCCGCCGTCGCCGTCTGCCTGATCCTCCTCGCCTTCGCCTGGCCCAGCGTCACGGCCAAGCCGCAGCACCTGCCGATCGCCGTCGTCGGCAGCGCCGAACAGGTCCAGCAGCTCACCGCCAAGGCGCCGGAGGGCATGCTCGACATCCGCACGGTCGCCAGTCGCGACGACGCCGTCAGTCAGATCAAGAACCGCGACGTCTACGGTGCCGTCGTCCTGCCGTCCGGCGGTACACCTGCCGCGCCGGAGATCCTGGTCGCGAGCGCGGCCAGCCCCGTCGCGAGCGCCGCGCTGACGCAGCTCGGCACCGGCATCCAGCAGCAGATCGACCAGCAGGCCATCGCCGGACTCACCTCCGCCGTCGAGAAGATGCAGTCAAGCCTCGCCGCTGCGGCGCAGGGCAAAATCACTCCCCCGACAACGGCGGGCAGCCAGGCAACTAGCACCCCGCAGAAACCCACTGCTGTTCCCACGGTGAAGGTGACGGATGTCGTACCGCTCTCCGCCGACGACGCGCGGGGCACCGGACTCGCGGTCGCAGGCCTGCCGCTCGCCATGGGCGGCATGGTGGGCGGCGTGCTCATCTCGCTGCTCGTCTCCGGTGCGTGGCGGCGTCTCGCCGCAGTGCTGGGGTACGGCGTGATCGGCGGACTGGGACTGGTCGGCATTCTGCAGGGCTGGTTCCACGTCCTGCAGGGCGAGTACTGGGTCAACGCCGCAGCTGTGGGGCTGGGATTGACCGCGACGGCGGCGATCATCGCCGGACTGTCCTCGCTGATCGGCCGGGCGGGCATCGCCGTGGGTGCAGTCATCACGATGTTCATCGGCAATCCGCTGTCCTCCCTGACGCAGCCCAAGGAATTCCTGCCCGCACCGTGGGGCGACGTCGGCCAGTGGTTCGTTCCGGGCGCATCCGGGACGCTGTTGCGCGACCTGTCCTACTTCCCCGACGCGAGCATGGTGTTCCACTGGCTCGTGCTCGCCGGGTGGGCAGTTCTGGGCGTGATACTGATCGCCACAGGTCACTTCCGGAATCAGGGAGCCGTCGCGGAGGCGTAGATCCGGGAAGGAGGGGCGAGGCGTTGATGCGCCTCGCCCCTCCTTGCGTTAAAGCCATTGCCTCCGTCTACCTCTCGTAGCCTGTGGATAACTTCTGTCATTTGTTGGTCATTTGACGTAGAGTTGTGCTTGTCCATCTCTCCACTTGATCGGGGTTCTTCGTGAAGCGTGCCGTGTCCTCGTGTGTGTTCGCCGTGGTGCTAGGGCTTGGCATGGCGGCTTGCGATGCGGGAACCACGACTCCGAGCCCATCCCCTGCGGTGACGGCTACTGCCTCCACGTCCGCCACGCCAAGCCCCCGTCCGACACCATCCGCCGGCTACAAGCCCGCCACCGCGACGAGCAAGGCCCAGAACGTCCCCATTCCGGTGCTGCCTGAAGCCGCGAAGAAGAAGACGCCCGAGGGTGCGAAGGCGTTCGTGGGGTACTGGACCACTGCCCTTTCCTATGCCTATGAGACTGGCGACACGAGATATGCCGCCCCTCTTGGGACAAGTGGCTGCCAGCTATGTCAATCGCTGCTGCATGCTTTGGAAGAAAAATGGGACGACGGGGGATGGATTGAAGGCGGGAAAATTACCGCAGGCCCCTCTGAAATTCGAGCTCGACTCGCGAACGAGCGAGTCGGACTAGTCGCCCAGTTCAATCAGGCCAGCTTCAAGACTCACAGAGCGAACGGATCGATTTCGGAGAGTCAGGGTATCGATACGTTGGCGCTCGGCATAAGCCTTGAGTTTGCCGGGGGTAGCTGGAGAATTAGAGACGCTAAGCTTTGGACCGCGAGGTGAAGCGCATTCGGACCTCACTCATGCCGATCGCGGCGCTCTTCCTGGCATTCGCAATACCGACGTCAGCGGTTGCCGAAGGGCAAGACAGCGACACAAGCGCGAGCCTTCGCGGAAATGCAGCGGAAGTGGGTAGCGCCGACGGATTCGATGAGACAACCATTGACTTGAACTCCGTCCACACCTCCCCCGAAGCCCCTAAGTACCAGTGGCTTCTCGCCCTCCCCTGCCAGATCGACAAGGCGGGCACACAGGACTCGAAGTGCCTCAGCTCCAACCGCAACGCGCAGCAATGCCCCGCGGACGCCGACCACGACGAAGCCGGGTACCTCGCCCAGTACCGTTACGCACCGATCGGACTGTCGGACCCTGAATGGTCCCAATGGGCCAATGACGGCTCCCCCACCTGCGTCTACAACCCGCAAGAAGCCCGCGCGCTCCTGAACATCCCGGGCCTCGTCGCCAGGGAATTCCAGTCACGCAAACTCACCCCAGCCCGGTTCGGCGTCGAACCGCAGCCGCACACCCTGATCGGCTTCAACACCAACTTCTACGCCCACCCGGCCACACAGAACTTCACGCTCACCCTGCTCGGCCAGCGGATCGCCCTCACCGTCTACCCGGTCTCCTCCACCTACGACTACGGCGACGGAACCACACTCGGTCCCACCAGCCTCGAAGGCTCCTCGCTCCCGAAAGCCCAATGGGGCACGGAGACCCGCACCTCACACGCTTACCAACGCACCGGCGACTACACCGCCGTCGTCACCACCCGCTTCCACGGCAGCTACAGCATCAACGGCGGCCCCACCATGCCGATCCCGGGCGAAGCCACCGTCACCAGCCCCGGCATCAGGATCTCCGTCTGGCGCACCAAGGTCGACTGGTACGCCGACAACTGTCTCGAGAACCCCTCTGGCGCCGGCTGCTGAACCCGGACCGCGCATTTCGATGCCCAGAATTCCTTCCGGCGCGGCAATATCCGCACCGAAACGAAATCAGGGCACCGAAACGACCCCGACCCCAAGCCCAGCCGCCCCCAACTCCCCCACCACGACAAAACGGCGCGGGCCCCGAAAGGGACCCGCGCCGTCGTACGTCAGAGAAAAGGGCTACTTCCCCCGCCCGCGACGCTCACGCACGCGCATCGACACGTCGATCGGCGTCCCGCGGAAGTCGAACGTCTCACGCAGGCGACGCGTGATGAAGCGGCGGTACCCGGGATCCAGGAACCCGGTGGTGAACAGCACGAACCGCGGCGGGCGGCTGCTCGCCTGGGTCGCGAACAGGATGCGCGGCTGCTTGCCACCACGCACGGGGTGCGGGTGCGCGGCCACGAGCTCGCCCAGGAACGCATTCAGCTTGCCGGTCGGGATACGGCGGTCCCAGTTCTCCAGCGCCAGATCCAGCGCCGGCACCAGCTTGTCCTTGTGCCAGCCGGTCCGGGCGGAGATGTTGACGCGCGGCGCCCACTCCACATGCGCCAGATCCTGCTCGATCTCACGCTCCAGGTAACGGCGGCGGTCCTCATCCAGCAGGTCCCACTTGTTGAACGCCAGCACCATGGCGCGGCCGGACTCGATGGCCAGCTGGATGATCCGCACATCCTGCTCCGACAGCGTCTCGTCCACAGCGAGCAGAATCACGGCCACCTCGGACCGCTCCAGCGCCGCCTGCGTGCGCAGCGAGGCGTAGTACTCGGAACCGTGCGCCATGTGCTGGCGACGCCGGATACCCGCAGTATCGATGAACTTCCAGGTCTCCCCGCCCAGCTCGATGAACTCATCCACCGGGTCACGAGTGGTCCCGGCCAGCTCGTTGACCACCACGCGCTCGGCGCCGGCCAGCTTGTTCAGCAGGGACGACTTGCCCACGTTCGGACGCCCGATCAGCGCGATGCGGCGCGGACCGCCGGAGCGTTCCACCCCGTCCACCGCGGAAAACTCGGGCAGCACGGTCATGGCCTTGTCCAGCAGATCCGCGACGCCGCGGCCGTGCACTGCCGACACCGGGTACGGCTCACCGAAGCCCAGACCCCACAGGGAAGCCGCCTCGGCCTCCTGCACGAAGTCGTCCACCTTGTTGGCCACCAGGATCACCGGCTTCTTGGCCTTGCGGAGCATCTTCATGACCAGCTCATCCGTCGCGGTCGCGCCCACGGTGGTGTCCACCACGAACAGCACGGCATCGGAGAATTCCACGGCCACCTCGGCCTGCGCGGCCACGGAGGCGTGGATGCCCTTGGCATCGTGCTCCCAGCCACCGGTGTCCACCAAGGTGAAACGCTTGCCGTTCCACTCCGCCGGGTACATGACACGGTCACGGGTCACACCCGGAACGTCCTCCACCACGGCCTCGCGGCGACCCAGGATGCGGTTGACCAGCGTGGACTTGCCCACGTTCGGGCGGCCGATGATCGCAAGCACGGGAGCGGGCTTCCGCTCCACCTGCTCGAACTCCTCACCGTGGTACTCGCCCAGCAGCGCGGCGTCGTCCTCATCCAGCTCATATTCGTCCAGTCCGGCGCGCAGGCTCGCGGCGCGCGCCTCCTGCTCAGACTCGTCCATGGCGGCGAACGTCTCGTCCACGGTGTCCGGACCGGAGGGGATGTACTCCTCGTCCTGTCCGTTCATCTTCTCGCTCATGTTCTCCCTCAGTTCACCGGCCCGGTTACGGCCGCATCCACGCTGCCGTCCGGCAGCTCAAGTCCACTTCTACGCACGACCCCGGCGACTTCCGCCACCAGCGCCTGCCTGATCTCCTCGGCCGTCCTGTCCATTGAAGCACGGCCGCTTTCACCCGCCCGGCGCACTGCCCGCAGCGGTTTCCCGAAGCTCACCGCGAACTCGCGGCGAGGCTTCGGCACATGGTTCACATGCTCACCGGCACGTCTGGTTCCGGTGATGCCCACGGGAACGACGACGGCGTCCGTGTGCAGTGCCAGCCAGGCCACCCCGTTGTTCAGACTCGACGCCGTCCCACTCCCGCGGGTGCCTTCCGGCAGGATCCCGACGTTACGGCCCGCATCCAGCAGGGCCTTCGCCGTGTCCAGCGCCGTCCTGCCGTGCGTGCGGTCCACCGGGATCTGCCCCGAGGCTCGCAGCACCCCGCCGAGGAAGCCGGAGAACATCTCCTGCTTCACCAGGATGTGCATCGGGACGGGACTCGCCCCGAACATCACCGGCCCGTCCAGATAGCTCAGATGATTCCCGGCGAACAGCACCGGCACATCCCGCGGGACGTTCGCCGTGCCGGACACCCGGGTCCGGTACGCGACGTGATCCAGGAACCAGCCCACCGGCCGCGCCCACCACATCGTGGCCGGATGCGGGAGGCGCAGCTGTTCAGACACCACGATCCTGCACCACGCCACCATCCTGTGCGCCGCCGTCCAGAGCCTCGTGCTCCAGCACCCGGTGCACGATGTCCAGCACGGCGTCCACCGTCTGACGGAAGTCCAGATCGCTCGAATCCAGGGTCACGACGCCGTCGGCCGCCCGGGTGAAGTTCACCACGGTGGAGTCCTTGGCATCTCGCTCCAGGACCTGCTGAGCCAGCTGCTCCTTGCTCTGCGTCCCGCCCAGCTGCACGCCGCGGCGGCGCAGACGCGCCTCCTCACTGGCGGTGAGCAGGAGCCGGACCTCGGCCCGGGGCGCCACCACGGTGGTGATGTCCCGGCCCTCCACGACCATGCGGCCGCGGTGCGACTCGATCTGCTCGCGCTGGCGGCGGATCAGCTCGGTACGGGCGCCGAGCGTGGTCGCCACCGCCGAAACGTTCTCCGAGATGCGCGGATCACGGATGGCGGCCGTGACGTCGACGCCGTCCACCCGCACGAACTCCTCATCGGGGCTGGTGCTCTGCTCCAAAGGCAGCGCCTCCGCAGCGTTCTCCACCGCCGAAGCGTCCGTCAGGTCGATGCCTCGGTCCAGGCAGTACCAGGTCAGCGCCCGGTACATCGCGCCGGTGTCCAGGTACGCCAGACGCAGGGCACGCGCCGCGGCCTTGCTGACACTGGACTTGCCGGAACCGCTGGGGCCGTCCACGGCCACCACCAGGGACCGCCCGGGGCGGAGCGTCGTCGCCTGGGCGGCTTCCGTCGTCGTGGTCCCGTCACTCATTGCAACACCTTCCAGCCGCGCTTGCTCAGTTCTTCCACCAGGGCGTCGTGCTTGCTCGGCAGCACCGAGATCTCCACCATGCCCACGTTCTGCCCGGACGAGTGGTCCAGACGCATGTCCTCCAGGTTCACGCCGATCTCACCGATCTCGGTGAGCAGCTGCGCGATCTGTCCCGGCCGGTCATCCACGAGCACCGTCAGCCACGAATAGCTGCGGGCCTGGCCGCCGTGCTTGCCCGGGATACGGGCCTGCCCGGCGTTGCCCTCGCTCATCAGCTGAGCCAGGTCCAGACGGGCACCCGGTGCCTCCGGCGCTTCCAGGGTGTTGATCAGCCGGTTCAGATCCTCGCGGACCCCGTGCAGGATCTCCACCATGGGACCCGCGTTGGCACCCAGGATCTGCACCCAGAGCTTCGGGTCACTCGCCGCGATGCGCGTGGTGTCCCGCAGACCGTTGCCCGCCAGGGACAGGGAATGCTCCCCCACCTCCTGCAAGCGGCTGGCCAGCAGCGACGACATGACCTGCGGCAGGTGCGACACCAGCGCCACGGCCTCGTCGTGCTCCTCCGGCGTGAACTCGTACACCGTGGCCGCCAGATCCAAGGCCAGGGTCCGTGCCATCTCCCGGGCCTCCGGAGAGGTCTCCGGACCGGCGCACAGCACCCACGGCATGGAGGTGAATAGCTCACCGCGTGCCGCCACAGGCCCGGACTTCTCCCGGCCCGCCATGGGGTGCGTGCCGATGTAGCGGGACAGCTCCTCAGCCGAGGCCTGCTCGGTCACGGACGCCAGGATCCCCGACTTCACACTCGCAATGTCGGTCACCACGGCATGCGGGTAGCGGCGCAGCGCCTCAGCCACGACGACGGCGGTCACATCGGGAGGCGAGGCGACGACGACGAGGCGCACCGCGCCGTCGTCGTACCCTTTGGCCGTCAGCTCAGCGAGCGGCAGGCCGGCGCCGATGTCCACGGCCACGGCCTGGTTGGTGGGCGACGGGTCGGAGAGGAAGACCTCCACGTTCCGGCCGCGCAGCCCCAGGCCGATGCTGGCACCGAGCAGACCGGTGCCGATGATCACGACGGGACCGGTCAGCTGACCAGGCCCGTGCATGCCGAAGGCGGACATGCTTACAGCCCCACCGCGGCCATCAGGTGGCCGAGTTCCTGCTTGCCGAGGCGGCGGATGCTGCCCTGCTTCTGGTCGCCCAGGCCGATGGGGCCGACCTTCAGGCGCACCAGGCGCAGCACCGGGAAGCCGACGGCGTCGAAGAGACGGCGCACGATGCGGTTCTTGCCCGAGTGCAGCACGACCTCGATCAGGACCTTGCCGGGGGTCGAGTCGACCAGGCGGAAGGAATCGACGGCGGTGACACCGTCCTCCAGCTCGATGCCGGCCAGCATCTGCTTGCTGATGCCGTGCGGGAACGGGCCGCGCACCTGGACCAGGTAGGTCTTGGGCACCTCGTAGGACGGGTGGGTGAGGCGGTTGGCGAGTTCACCGTCGTTGGTCAGGAGCAGAAGACCCTCGGTCTCGGCGTCCAGACGTCCGACGTGGAACAGACGCTCGCCGCGCAGCAGGCTCGGCTTGATGTAGTCGCTGATGCAGCGGCGGCCTTCCGGATCCGTCATCGTGGAGACGACGCCCTTGGGCTTGTTGAACGCGTAGTAGACGAGCGAGTCGTTGAGCTGCAGACGGATCCCGTCGACGTGGATGGCGACGGTCTCCGGGTCGACGCGCAGGCCGAGCTCGGTGACGATCTGGCCGTCGACCTCGACGCGCCCCTCTTCGATCATCTCTTCACAGATGCGGCGACTGGCAACCCCGGCCTGAGCCATGAGCTTCTGCAGGCGCACGCCTTCAGTGCTGTGAAGGTCGTGGTCCGGGGTGTTGCGGCGCGGTGCGCGACGCGGAGTCTGAGCGCGATTGACCGGGCCCTTGTACTCGCCGAAACGCTCATTGCCGAACGGTGCACTGGGGCCGGCGGTGGGCCGGGCCGTGCCTTGGCGGTTGCTGCCGGGCTTGCGGGTGCCCCCGACGGTGCCTGCTCCGCCGCGGCCGGTTCCGGCCTTTGGCTTGCCGGCCTTGGTGAAGCCCGGCTTGCTGGAGTTGGGGCGGTTGGGCTTGCGGGCGCCGTCCTTGGTGAAGGCGTCGCGGTCGGAGCCGAAGCGATCCGAGCCATTGCGGCCCCGGCCATCGCGGTCCGAGGAACGGCCTGCGCCCTGGCTGCGGTCGGGGCGGCCGAAGCGGTCGCTGCGCTCGTATCCGCGGTCGTTCCGCTCGTATCCGCCGCGCTCGCTGCGTCCTGCGCCCTGGCTGCGGCCCTGGCCCTGTGAACGGCCGGCGCCTTGTGTGCGGCCTGCACCCTGTGTGCGGCTCTGGCTCGAGCCGCCGCGGGAGGACCCGCCCTGGCCGAACCCGCCGTCGCGGCGTCCGCCGTCGTTGTCGCTGCGCCCGCCCTGCTGGGCGTCGCGGCCGTACTTACTGAAGCCCGAAGAGGCCTGGCGGCGGCTGCCGCCCTGATTACGGGCATTATCGCCCCGGTGTGAACCCTGTCGTCCCGACTGTGTCATGACCTGTGCCTTAAATTGTGGTGTTTCCGGTTTCGCGCCCCGAACCCCCGGACCGGGAGGCCGCCCCTGAGGGGTTCCTGTCCCGCCGAGCGAGCGCCGGCCGCCTGACGGCATGCCAAAAGAAGGGCCGAAGCCCGGTACCAGTCTACCGGATGGCCTCGCCCCGCCGAGGGAGACCTTGCTTACAGTCCGGCCTCCACGAGCGCTGTTTCGCGCCCTGCCCGGGCCGGGTACCGCCCGTACCGTGCCAGGTCTGGCCCCTCCCTCCCGTGCCCCTCCCTCCCGTGCCCCACCCTGCCGTGCCCCACCCTGCCGAGGTGGGGGGGTTTGGGGGGGGGGGGGGGGGTGTGGCCCCCCAACACCCGCAAACCCCCCCCCCCGGCGTGGGGGGTGTTTGGGTTCTCTTTGTGTTTTTCCCCCCCCCCCCCCCCCCCAAACCCCACGAACTCGGCGGGGTCCGCTGACTGCGGTCTGCCCGGCCTACGGGGCGCGGCCGCTCACGGGCAGGGACCTCACACCTCGGCCCGGCGCCCCTCAGGCCTCAGGCCTCAGGCCTCAGACGGGCCTTCGCCCACGCGGCGTGGATCCGGTGTTTCACGCCGAGCGGGTCGTCCAGGTCCTTCCAGTCGATCCTGACGAAGATCCAGCCCATCTCCATGAGGCGACGTTCCCGGATGCGTTCGTCGGCGATCGCCTCATCGGTGGGGACATCCCCGAAGTACTTGATCCGCCCGTCGAACTCCAGTGCGACCTTGAGCTCCGGCCACGCGAAGTCCAGACGGCGGATTCCCCTGTCTGTGGTGACAGCGAACTGCGAGACCGGCATGGAAATGTTCATCTCCCAGAGAAGAAAGCGCGTGCGGGTCTCGCCCATCGATTCACTCTTCGCGTCGCCGAGTTCCAATGCCTGCCTCAGATTGACCACACCGCGATGGCCTCTCATTTTCTCCGCATAGCCGGCAAGGAGCCGATGATCGGCTCCCCTGCGGAGCGCCTGATCCATCACCACGAGGCTCCCTTCCAGATCCAGAACGCGGCAACAGTCGACGACGGTTCGTTCGAGAGAGGTCATCGAAAACTGGCCGTGGTTCGTCAGTTCCGCATCCTTCAGAGGGATGTAATGGGCCACGGTGCGCGAATCCGATCGGTATCGGTTCGGGCGCGATGCGAAGGTGACGTGGACAAACTCGTCGGCGTGCCACATCTGACAGCCGTGGAGGCGGGCCGCAGACACGTGGCTGTAGACGAACGCCCGGTTCCGCCGTCGTGCATAGACCTTCTGGTGCGCTTCGAGACGGAGCCGCGCCCGTTCGACACCACGCAGCGCCGCAGCGTGGTCCCTCAGGGCGAAGGCACCTCTCTGGATTCTGAGCAGGCCACCCGAATCAATCAATTGTCTGCGCGCCTGCGCCCCGATCCCCAGAGATGACAGCTCAGAGGACGTCCAGACCGTCGTCCCCGGAGCAAGTCGTTTCAGGAGCGCATGAGCAGTCGAGGAGGTGAGTACTGGCTGTTTCGCACGGTTCATAGACCGATGAAAACGCTGAAGCCGCGGTCACGGCAGGGTCCTGTTCCCCCATGGGTACAACTCGCCGGCCGCCCCTGTGGAGACTGGTCCTGCTGAGTTCGTGGGTTCCGGCTGAATTCGTGGACTTAATCCACGAATTCAGCCGGAACCCACGAACTCGGCAGGAAAGGCCCGAAGGAACCCACGAACTCGGCAGGAAAGGCCGGAAGGAACCCACGAACTCAGCGGAGAGGGCAGGAGGACGCAGAAGGCAGGAGAAGGCAGGAGCCCGGCGCGAGCCCAGGAGCACCGCGACGAAGCCTCGTCCTAGCGTCCCGGGTAGATGGCCGTGGATTCGTCCAGGCCCGGGAGGTATGGGGAGATGGCCGGCAGTTCGGAGAGGTCCTTCACACCGAGACGCTCCAGGAAGTACGCCGTGGTCCGGTACTGGATGGACCCGGACTCGGGATCGGTCCCGGATTCCTCCACCAGGCCGCGCTGCACCAGCGTTTTCATCACCGAATCCACGTTCACGCCGCGGATCGCCGATACCCGGGCCCTCGACACCGGCTGCCGGTATGCCACCACAGCCAGGGTCTCCAGCGCCGCCTGTGTCAGCCGGGCGGTCTGCCCGTCCATCACGAAGCGCTGCACCACTTCGGCATGCACCGGCCGCGAATAGATCCGCCAGCCGCCGGCGAGATTCCTCAGCTCGAATCCCCGCGCCCGTCCGGCGCTGCCGCCGTCGTATTCCTCCCGCAGGGCGGCCAGACCGGCTTCGACCTCGGGCTCCGGCACCTCCAGAGCAGACGCCAGCTGGACCGCGGACACCGGCTCATCCACCACCATGAGCACCGCCTCCAGCGCGGAAAGCAGGCCTTCCTCAACGTCCACTGCCGTCCCCTTCCTCATCCGGCGTCTCGCCGGTCAGTGCCGGGCCGCCATCGACGCCCGGCTCGTCGCCGTCCTCACGCTCCGGCCCATCGAAATCCGATGCCACGGAATCCACGCCACCGTGCCCCGTCCACCGAACTGTCAGCTCCCCGAGCGCCTCAAGCTGGTCGAAGGTGACGGCCCGGTCCCGGAACAGTTCCAGAAGTGCCAGGAACCGCGCGATCACCACCTGGGCGTTCAGGGCGTCCGCCACGAGGGAACGGAAACTCAGCTGATGTTCGGCCTGGAGTCTCAACGCGATCAGTTCCGCCTGCTCCCGAACGCTCACCGGCGCACTGTGCAGATGATCCACCTGCACCTCGGGCGGGGTCTCGTCGCGAGGTGCCAGCACCTTCGCCGCAAGCTGCGCGAAATCGTCCGGTCCGTGCTTCCAGACCAGTTCCGGCAGCAGCGCGGCGAAATGCGGTTCCAGGGAGACCAGCCGCGGGAAGCGCCGCGCCTCCTGAGTCAACTCGTCCCCGAGCTGGGCGGCCACTTCCTTGAACGCCTTGTACTGGAGCAGACGGGCGAAGAGCAGGTCGCGCGCCTCCAGGACGGCCAGATCCTCCTCGGGATCAAGTTCACCGGCGGGCAGGAGCCGTGCCGCTTTGATGTCCAGGAGTGTGGCGGCGATGACCAGGAACTCGCTGGCCTCATCCAGCGCCCACTCCTCGCCTTGTTCCTGCAAGGCGCGGATGTAGGCGATGAACTCATCCGTCACGGTCGCCAGCGCGACCTCGGTGACATCCATCTCGCGCTTGGAGATCAGGCTCAGCAGAAGATCGAAAGGGCCGCTGAAGTTGTCCAGCCGGACCTGGAAGCCCTTGACCTCCTCGGCGGCGGCACCTTCAGCCGCTTCCACCCCGGAACGCACGACGACGGCGACGTCTCCGCCGTCGTCGTGTGTCTGTTCAGCCGTCATGGCCGTGCTTACGGGGCACCGCCGCGCTCGATGAGTTCCTTGGCCAGCTGCCGGTAGGCCTCGGCCCCGGGGTGATTGCTGGCGTACTGGGTGATCGGCTCGGCGGCCACGGTGGCGTCGGCGAATTTGATGGTGCGCTTGATGACGGTCTCGAAGACCTTGTCGCCGAACGCCTCCACCAGCCGGTTGATGACCTCCCGGCTGTGCAGTGTCCGCGCGTCGTACATGGTGGCCAGCACGCCGTCCACGGTCAGGCGCGGGTTGAGCCGGTCCTGGACCTTTTCAATGGTCTCCACCAGGAGCGCCACGGCGCGCAGGGCGAAGAACTCACAGATGAGCGGGATGATGACGCCATGCGCCGCGGTGAGCGCATTGACGGTCAGCAGACCCAGGGACGGCTGGCAGTCGATGAGGACGACGTCGTAATCGTCCTCGACCTTCCGCAGAGCGCTGGCGAGCACCTGCTCACGGGCCACCTCATTGACGAGCTGGACTTCGGCCGCCGAGAGGTCGATGTTGGCCGGCAGCAGGTCCACGCCTTCGACGCCGGTGGGCTGGATGGCGTCCCGGACGTCGACCTTGCGGTCCATGAGCACGTTGTAGACGGTGACGTCCAGCTCGTGCGGGTTGGTGCCGAAACCGGCGGAGAGCGCGCCCTGCGGGTCGAAGTCCACCAACAGGACGCGGCGCCCGAATTCGGCGAGCGCCGCGGCCAGGTTGATGGTCGAGGTGGTCTTGCCCACCCCGCCCTTCTGGTTCACCATGGCGATGATCCGGGCGGGACCGTGCGACTGGAGCGGTTCCGGGGTGGGGAACTCACGCAATGGCCTGCCCGTGGGACCGAGTTTGACGTCCTCTTCGGTGGTACCCAGCGTGGTCGTTCCCTGTTCGCGGTTCACGTGACGATCCACTTCTTCCTGCGTCGCTTGAAATCACTTGCCTGAGCACCACCATAACGGTTACGACACGCTGGGTCGGGGATCTTGACAAAGTCGCCCCGGTGAGCCTTGACCTTCAAGTAGAGGGTCAAGGTTAGACCCGGGCGGGCTCCCCTCCGGACACGCCGGCCTCGTCCTGAGCGGGCTCCGCGCCGTGCCCGTCGGCGAGCATGGTGCGCTCATCAAAGGGCAGTTCACCTGCAAGGACGCTCCGCACCTTCTCGTTGTCGATCTCCTTCACCCAGGTGCCGATGAGCACTGTCGCCACGGCGTTGCCGGTGAAGTTGGTCAGAGCACGCGCCTCAGACATGAACCGGTCGATCCCGACGATCACGCCGACGCCGCCGAGCAGCTCCGGGCGGTGGGCCTGAAGACCCGCGGCGAGGGTCGCGAGTCCCGCACCGGTGACACCGGCTGCACCCTTGGAGGCGATGATCATGAAGATCAGCAGGGAGATCTGCTCCCCCAGGCCCAGCGGAGTCCCCATCGCATTGGCCACGAAGAGCGAAGCCATGGTCAGGTAGATGGCCGTGCCGTCCAGGTTGAAGGAGTACCCGGTGGGAACGGTCACGCCGACCACGGGCTTGGAGACGCCCAGGTGCTCCATCTTGGCGATGAGCCGCGGCAGCGCCGCTTCCGAGGAGGAGGTCGAGAAGATGAGCAGGTACTCACGGGCCAGATAGCGCATGAGGCTGAAAACATTCACACCGGCGACGACACGCAGCAGCGTTCCGAGCACCAGGACGATGAACAGGATGCACGTCAGGTAGAAGGCGATCATCAGCGTCAGCATGCTCAGGATGGCCTTGGGACCGGTGGCGCCCACCACGGAGGCGATCGCGCCGAAGGCACCCAGCGGGGCGATCCACATGATCATGACCAGGATCCGGAAGACGAGCTTCTGGGCATGCCCGATGGCCTTGAGGATGGGAGCACCCTGGCTCCCCATGCGCTGCACGGCGAAGCCGACCAGAATGGCCACCAGGAGAGTCGGCAGGACCGGGATGTCCCCCGGGATGATGCCCAGCAGGAAGTCGACGGTGCTGTCCGTCGCCGCCTTCTTGTTCGGGTCGTACGGCGTGAGCTTGAGACCCTCGCCCGGATGGATGAGGTTGCCCACCACGAGGCCGATGGCCAGGGCGAAGGTGGACATGATGAGGAAGTAGCCCAGGGCGAGACCGCCGACCTTGCCCACTGTGGCTGCCTTCGCGATGGATCCGATGCCCAGCACGATGGTGCAGAAGATGACAGGGGCGATCATCATCTTGATGAGCTTGATGAAGCCGTCACCCAGAGGCTTGAGGGACTTGCCCACCTCCGGGAAGAGAATGCCCACCACCGCTCCGAGCACCACCGCGGCGATGACGGCGATGTAGAGGTAGTGGGATGATTCAAGGCGTTTGCCGCGCGCCGCCGTTGGCGCCGGGTTCCGCTGGGTCATGCCGATGCTCCTTGGGAGTCCTGGCGCAACCGGGATGGCGGCGCCTCATGCGACCATGGTGGCCTGGGGCGTGACGCAGGTCACCCTTGCGGTCATATTGGTCGCGGGTCTGAATCGCACGAAGGAGAGTGGAACGCTGAAACGACTGATGTCCCGTTGGAGCATCGCACGCCGCCTATTCGTGACGAACCTGCTGCTCGTGCTCACGGCCTCCGTTGCGGCCAGTGCCTTCGCCGCCATCGACATCCGCACGCGCAGCTATGACGACGCCGGGCAGCGCACCCAGAGCGTCGCGTCCGCCGTCGCGGCCAGCCCCCTGGTGCTGCAGGCTGCGCTCAGCGCGAGTCCTTCAGCAACCCTGCAGCCGTACGCGGTGCAGGTCATGAACCGGGGCCACGTGGACTTCCTGACGATCATGGCCCCGGACCGCACCCGCTGGACTCACGCGAACCCCTCGGAGATCGGCAAGCCGTATCTGGGCACCGTGCAGCCCGCTCTGGAAGGACAGGATTTCACCGAGACGTACACGGGAACGCTCGGCCCTTCGGTCCGGACCATCGTTCCCGTCAAAGACGGGCATGGGACGGTCCGGGCGCTCGTGTCCGCCGGGGTGACCGTGCAGAACGTGGACGCCGGCATCGGGGTGAGGCTCCTCGCCATCGTGCTGCTCGCCGCAAGCCTGGTCGCGGGTGGGGCTTTGGTCTCATGGCTTCTGGGCCGCTACCTCCGCCGGGTCACCCATGGCTGGGGCCCGGAACAGCTGGCTCAGCTTTTCGCCTATTACGAATCCGTGCTGCATTCGGTCCGCGAGGGCGTGGTCCTGGTGGACACCCGGGGCCGGGCCGTGATCTACAACGACCAGGCGGCCGAGCTGCTCGGACTGGACACCGCCACCCACGATCCGGGCGACGACGGCGCACCGTCCGGGCCGTGGCCCCGCTCCTTCCCCGCCATCGACTCGCTGCCGTTGGAATCCAGTCTCCGGGAGCTGTTCGCCTCGGGCCGGCAGGCCCGGGATGAGATCCATCTGGCCGGACCGCGCGTGCTGGTGGTCAACCAGCAAGACGCGGTGGAGCAGGATGCCGGGTCCCGGGGCAAGGCACGCCGGCTGGGCACGGTCGCCACGCTGAGGGACCGCACGGAGATCGAATCCCTCGGCTCCGAGCTGGCCACCACCAGGACCCTGTCCGACGCACTCCGGGCCCAGACCCACGAACACGCCAACCGCCTGCACCTCATGGTCTCCCTCATGGAGCTCGGCCGGACCCCGGAGGCCTTGGAACTGGCCACCCGTGACCTGGAACTGGGCCAGCGCCTGGCCGACGACCTCCTCGGCGCGGTGGACGAACCGGTGCTGACGGCTCTCGTGATGGGCAAATCGGCGGAGGCCCACGAACGTGGGGTGCAGCTCGACCTCGAGACGTCCTCACTGCCCACCGCCTTGGACCTTCCGGTGCAGGATCTCGTGACGGTGCTGGGCAATCTGCTGGACAACGCGATCGACGCCGCAGCGGCGGCACCCGCGCCACGGAACGTCAGGCTCGGGGTCCGCGCAGACGGCGACGACGTCGTCCTCACCGTTCAGGACAGCGGCAGCGGATTCGCACCCGGCACCCTCGAGAGGGCCTTCGAATTCGGCTACTCGACGAAGCCCAGCCGGCACGGGCGCGGCGTCGGACTCGCACTGGTCCGGCAGACCGTGCGACGGCTGGGTGGCACACTGGATGCGGACCCCGGCCGGGCGCCGTCGCCGGCCACCGCGGACTCCGAGGCGATGCTGCACGGCGCCCGCTTCACCGTGACCCTGCCCCAGAACAGCGCCGCGGACACAGCCCAGCAAGGAGAATCATGACCCCCATCCGCGTGCTCGTCGTGGAGGACGAGCCGATCGCCCGGGAGGCCCATGCCGCCTACCTGGAACGGCTGGACGGCTTCGAACTCGCCGGCAGCGTGGCCGGCGGGCAAGAGGCTCTCAAGGCGCTCGTGCAGGCTCAGGAGCGGGGTGAGACTGTGGATCTGATGCTGCTCGACATGAATCTGCCCGACCTCCACGGCCTGGACGTCGCCCGACGGATGCGCGGAGCGGGACTCCTGACCGACATCATCGCCATCACCGCCGTACGGGAATTGGCGGTGGTCCAGGGCGCCATCGCCAGCGGCGTCGTCCAGTACCTCATCAAGCCGTTCACCTATGCGACGTTCGCCGAGAAGCTGCAGAACTACCGGGCCTTCCGCGAGCGCCTCGGAACAGCAGGTGAGACGGGAGCCGAACACGCGCCACCGGTGGATCAGGATGCCGTGGATCAGGCCTTCGCCACTCTGCGTGCCCGGGTCGAACTGCCCCTGCCCAAGGGGATCTCCAGCGCCACACTCGCCGCCGTGCGTGAGCTGGTCACGGGCTCCGCATCGCCGCTGTCCGCGACCGAGCTGGCCGAACTCGCCAATCTCTCGCGGGTGACCGCCCGGCGGTACCTGGAACATCTCGTCAGCGCCGGAGTCCTCACGAGCAGTCCCCGGTACGGCACCCCCGGCCGGCCGGAGAACGAGTACCGTGGTAAGTAGGAAACGGCACAGCCCTGCCACAGAATCGTCCGCAACCATGGGAGACATGCGTATCCTGGAACGACTTTCGGAGGCCCCCCGCCTCCTCCTGGGACGCCCCAGGAGGCTTCTGGCCGGACTCCTTGCAACCGCAGCCCTCGCCACGGCCCTCACGGCCTGCACCGCCGCCCAGGGCGACGGGCTGACGATGGCGCCCGTCCCCATGGAGGCCACCGCACCCGCCGCGGATGTCGTGGTGATCGGGGATTCGCTCAGCACGGGGCTGATGACTTCGCCCGCTGATGCCTGGCCCACCCTCATCCAGAACAAGCTCAGCAGTTCGACGCCGGCGAAGAGCGCGCCGCGCTCGCTGTACAACGCGGCGGAGAACGGTGCCGGATACATCGCCCAGGGATCCGCCGGTGACACTTTCGGCGACGAAGTCCGCCGGGCCGTGACGAACGGGAGCAAAGAGGTGCTCTTCTTCGGCTCGGACAACGATCTGGGTGACAATCCTGACGACATCGCCCGGGCCGCAGCCTCGGCCCTGGCCCAGGCTCACGCGCAGGCTCCGAAGGCCACGCTCATCGTGGTCGGGCCGCCCTCGTACTCGGAGACCCCGGACTCCGCTCTGACGGCGATCCGGGACGCGTTGCAGAGCGCGAGCAAGCAGGAGGGGGCACGCTTCGTGGACCCGATCACGGAGGACTGGATCGCCCCTCAGGCCGCGCAGTTGCTGGCCGACGACGGCGAGCACCCCTCAGTGGCCGGGCATCAGCTTCTTGCGAGCAAGATGGAGACCCTGCTCGGCATCGCCTGACACTCTTCTTTGTATACATTTCCTCTAAAATTCACGAGAATTCACGGGATATCGCCCACAAATACCAGTTTGTGTATACACTCAACTCGTGAGAGCCAGTGATCGCGCTTACCAGCAACTACGTCAGGACATCATCTCCTGGCGTCTGGAACCGGGTACCGTCCTGGCCGAACTCGACCAGGCCGCACGCCTGGGCGTGAGCCGCACCCCCGTCCGGGAGGCACTCTCCCGGCTGATCGCCGAAGGCCTGGCGACCACCGAAGGACGCCGCGGCGTCGTCGTCGCCGAACTCTCGGTGGCCGACCTCGAACAGCTCTTCGAACTCCGCGAAACCCTGGAAAGCCGTGCCGCCGCCCAGGCCGCGGAGCGCGGCGACCGCGAGCGCTTCGCCGTCCTCCAGCGACGTTTCGACATCAGCGAAGGCTCCCTGACGGGCCCCGCCGACGTCGAGTCCTACTACGCCCTGGTCGGAGAACTCGACACCGCTCTGGACGAGGAGTGCGGCAACGGCTACCTGGCACTGGCGCTGCGTCAGCTCCGTCCCCATCTGCAACGGCTCCGGCGGCTCGCCCATGACAACCCCGAGCGGCTCGCCGGGTCCGCACGGGAACACCGCTCCATCGCCGCCGCCATCGCTGCCGGGAACCCCGGGCTGGCCGCGGCGGCCACGACGGTGCACCTGCACGCCAGCCTCGATCATCTCCACCACAGCCAGAGCGGCCAGGGCACCCTGGCACCGGCTCTTGCACCCTTCACCCCAACACAGGAAAGCGAGTCACGGTGAAACTCCACAACGTCCGCGTCCACCGCAGCGAAGAGAATCTGAGCCGGGAAGACCAGCTCGCCTACAAGATCGCCCAGGTGGCCACCGACGCCGTGCCCGTGGATCCCGAGGTCACGGACATGGTCATCAACCGCATCATCGACAACGCCTCGGTGGCCGTCGCCTCGCTGAACCGCGGCCCGATCGTCGCCGCCCGTGCCCAGGCACTCAGCCACGCCCCGTCCGCGGGCGGCCACGGCGCCACGGTGTTCGGAATCCAGGAGAAGGTCTCCCCCGAATGGGCCGCCTGGGCCAACGGAGTGGCGGTCCGCGAGCTGGACTATCACGACACCTTCCTGGCCGCCGACTACTCCCACCCCGGCGACAACATCCCTCCCCTGCTCGCCGTCGCACAGCACGTCGGGGCCTCCGGAGCGGACCTCCTGCGCGGAATCGCCACTGGCTACGAGGTACAGGTGGACCTGGTCAAGGCCATCTGCCTGCATGCCCACAAGATCGACCACGTCGCCCACCTCGGCCCGTCCGCAGCGGCCGGCATCGGCACCCTCCTTGGACTCGACACCGAGACCGTCTTCCAGTCCGTCGGGCAGGCGCTGCACACCACCACCGCCACCCGTCAGTCCCGCAAGGGCGAGATCTCCACGTGGAAGGCCCACGCCCCGGCGTTCGCGGGCAAGATGGCCGTCGAGGCGGCGGACCGTGCGATGCGTGGCCAGACCTCACCCGTTCCGATCTATGAGGGCGAGGACGGCGTGATCGCCTGGATGCTGGACGGTCCCGACGCCTCCTACGAGGTGCCGCTGCCTGAGCCGGGTGAGGCCAAGCGTGCCATCCTGGACACCTACACCAAGGAGCACTCCGCGGAGTACCAGGCGCAAGCCTGGATCGACCTGGCCCGCAAGCTCCACACCGAGCACCCCGAGGTCACGGACCCCGCGAACGTCGCGAGCATCGTGATCCACACCAGCCACCACACCCACTACGTGATCGGCTCCGGAGCGGGCGATCCGCAGAAGTACTCCCCCACGGCCAGCCGCGAGACGCTGGATCACTCGATCCCGTACATCTTCACCGTGGCGCTGCAGGACGGCCGCTGGCACCATGTGGACTCCTACGCCCCCGAGCGCGCCGCGCGCCCGGACACGGTGGATCTCTGGCACAAGGTGACCACCGAGGAGGACGCCGAGTGGACCCGCCGGTACCACTCTCTGGACATCTCGGAGAAGGCGTTCGGCGGCCGCGTGGTCATCACCCTCAACGACGGCGGCGTGGTCGAGGACGAGATCGCCGTCGCGGACGCCCATCCGCTCGGGGCCCGGCCCTTCGCCCGCGAACAGTACATCGGCAAGTTCCGCTCCCTGGCCGAGGGGCTCGTCGAACCCGCCGAGATCGAGCGCTTCCTGGACACCGTCCAGCGGCTTCCCGAACTGGCCGCAGGCGAGCTGGACCAGCTCAACATCCAGGCCGCCCCCGGCGTCGTCGATCTCGCCGCCGCACCGAAGGGACTCTTCTGATGCTGTACTCCCAGCGGACCCCGGAGCAGAAGCGCCGCCTGCTGCGGGAACTGCTCGCCTCCGGGCGGACCGTGCAGTTCCCGGGCGCCTTCAATCCGCTGTCAGCGCGCCTCATCGAGGAGAAGGGGTTCGACGGCGTCTACATCTCCGGCGCCGTCCTGGCCAATGATCTGGGGCTGCCGGACATCGGGCTCACCACGCTGACGGAGGTAGCCACCCGCGCCGGGCAGATCGCCCGGATGACCGAGCTGCCGGCCCTGGTGGACGCGGACACGGGTTTCGGCGAACCGATGAACGTGGCCCGCACCATCCAAGAACTGGAGAATGCGGGCTTGGCCGGCTGCCACATCGAGGACCAGGTGAACCCCAAGCGCTGTGGGCACCTGGACGGCAAGTCGGTCGTCGATGCCGACACGGCCGTGCGCCGCATCCAGGCCGCCGCCCAGGCGCGCCGGGATCCGGACTTCCTCATCATGGCCCGCACGGACATCCGGGCGTCCGAAGGACTCGCTGCCGCCCAGGACCGGGCCCGCGCCCTGGTCGCCGCCGGCGCCGACGCCCTCTTCCCGGAAGCCATGAAGACTCTGGACGAGTTCGCCGCCATCCGGGAGGCCGTGGATGTCCCGATCCTTGCCAACATGACGGAGTTCGGGCAGAGTGAGCTTTTCACCCTGGACCAGCTCTCCTCGGTGGGCGTGAACATGGTCATCTACCCTGTCACGTTGCTGCGCAGCGCACTGGGCGCGGCGGAACGGGTCCTGGACACGATCCGCGCGGACGGTACGCAGCAGGCGGCCGTGCCGGACATGCTGACCCGGGCACGTCTCTACGAGCTGGTGGACTACCAGGGCTACAACCAGTTCGATACCGGCGTCTTCAATTTCCAGGTGCCCGGCACGTCCCGCTGACGGCCACCGCTCTGTCATCCCGTTCGAAGCTGATTCACAGGAAGCAGTCCCAGAATCGGCCCTGAAGGCTTCATCCGACGAAGGAGTCACCATGAGCACCACACCCACCGAGAGCACCCTCGAGATCAAGAAGGGCCTGGCCGGCGTGGTGGTGGATTACACCGCCATCTCGAAGGTCAACCCGGAGAGCAACTCCCTGCTGTACCGCGGTTATCCCGTGCAGGAACTGGCCGCCGCCAAGAGCTTCGAGGAGGTCGCTTACCTGCTCTGGCACGGCGAGCTGCCCGGAGAAGCGGAACTGGCGTCCTTCACCGCCCGCGAGCGCGCGGGCCGCGCTCTGGACCCGGTCCTGAAGTCCGTGATCGATTCTCTTCCGACCACGGCGCACCCCATGGACGTGTGCCGCACCGCGGCCTCGGTCCTCGGCGCCCGCCATCCACAGGCCGAGGACTCCAGCCCGGAGGCCAACCTCGCCAAGGCGATCGACCTGTGGGCGGCCATGCCCGCCGTCGTCGCCTATGACCAGCGCCGCCGGCACGGTCAGGAAGCAGTGCCGCCGCGCGAGGACCTGGGCTACGCGGCCAACTTCCTCTGGATGAGTTTCGAGGAGGAGGCGGCACCCGCCGTCGTCGACGCCTTCAACGTCTCGATGATCCTGTACGCGGAGCACTCCTTCAACGCCTCCACGTTCACGGCCCGTGTCATCACCTCGACCCTGGCCGATCTGCATTCGGCGGTCACCGGTGCCATCGGCGCCCTCAAGGGCCCCCTGCACGGCGGTGCCAACGAGGCCGTCATGCACACCTTCGAGGAACTCGGGATCGACCCCTCGGAGTCCGCCGAGGACGCCGCCTCCCGGGCGAAGGCCTGGATGGAGGATGCGCTTGCGGCCAAGAAGAAGGTCATGGGTTTCGGCCACCGCGTGTACAAGCACGGTGATTCCCGGGTGCCGACCATGAAGGCCGCGCTGGACGCCATGATCGAACACTATGAGCGGCCCGAGCTGCTGGGTCTGTACAACGGCCTGGAGCAGGCGATGGACGAGGCGAAGGGCATCAAGCCCAATCTGGACTACCCGGCCGGTCCGGTCTATCACCTGATGGGTTTCGACACCCCGACCTTCACGCCCATCTTCGTGGCCAGCCGGATCGTCGGCTGGACCGCGCACGTCATGGAACAACTGGGCGCCAATTCCCTCATCCGCCCGCTGAGCGCGTACAACGGGCCGGAGGAACGGCACCTGAGCTGACGTCCACGCACGACGGCGGGCCGGTCACCCTGGGTGACCGGCCCGCCGTCGTTTCAGCGGTGCACCACGTCGCGGACGGTCGCGTTGTCCGTATTGAGCGTCACGTCCACGTCCAGCACGGCGCCGCTGAGGGCCAGCGGAAGCCAGTGGTCGGCGTCCTGCCACATGCGTTCGACGGGCAGCGCGTCCACGGCGAACCACTCGGGGGCGATCTCGGGGCTCTCGCGGGGTTCCCCGTCCCATCGGGAGGCGAGGAAGAGCCGGGTGTCCATGTTCCACTCGGGCCGGGCGGGAAAGACGAAACGGACCATCCCGGCATCCGTCAGATCCGCCTCACGGACGCTGACACCGGTCTCTTCGAAGACTTCGCGGCAGGCGGCCTGGGCATCGCTCTCCCCCGGCTCGACGTGGCCGCCGACACCCACGATCTTTCCCGCTCCGAAACCGGTCTTCTTCAGGCCCAGCAGGACCTCCCGGGCGGGCGATCCCTCCGACGGCGACGCCCCGGCGCGTGGGCGGAGCAGGAAGCAGAGGGCAACGGGCGCAGCGGTCACGCTGCCATGTTATCGAACAGGACGCCTCGAGGACCTACCTCTCGTATTCGATGACAGTTCCGGGTGGAGCAGGTTCGACCTGGGCGACCCTGACCACGCGGTGTGCCGACGTCACCGACATCAACTCTTCTCGAACCACACGGCGCAGCAACGACTCCGTCTCCTCCCGTCGGACCTCTTCGGCCATGGGACGGAAGAGGAGCACGTAGGCAAGAGCGAAACCCAAGGACCCAAAGATCAACGTGATGGACGTATCCGCGGAGCGTTCGGAACCAAAATCTGCCATCACCGCCGTGAACCAGGCGAAACCCACCGCTACCGCGCCCGAAGCATTCGAGACCAATGGCCGCCACACCCGTCGAATACAAAATCCGAATCCGGTTCCGACGTACACGAGCCCAAGGACCAAGAGGAATTTCGCATCACTAGCGAGAGCCTCCGGCGCGAACCACACAAGTGTCAGACACGTCACGATGACGATGGCCACGCTGATCGCGTACGTCATCAGGAGTCTGCGTACGAGCTGCATCTGCACATTCTCCACTCACTTGTAGTTGACCGCAGTCACTTCGCACGGTGTTTTCGATACACCGCACAGCCTCGTAACGGTCACAGTTCAGGGACTTCCCCTGTGCTCCGCAAGTGTCGAAACGCGGCTTCTAGTGCCGCCACCCTCGCTTCCAGCGACGAGGGGGACGTGTCGACGCGGCGGAAGGATTGTGCCAGCATCGGAACCACTACTCTACGATTCCACTTGTGTGACACGTAGGGGATACCGGAGTCTCGTCCTGTGCCATGCACGTCAATTGCAGCCTCGAGCTCATAGGCGCGGCCCGTCGGGCTCTTGCCTTCGCGGAGCCCGAGATTCTGGAGTTCACTTCCGACTACGGACGGGTTGGAGACTCCTAGCTCGAGCGCCAGCTCCCGGAGACCAACCCACTCTGTCGGCGCTTCTCGCGGTTCACTATTTGTCATGGCTAGGACACTACCAGAGCGCCTGACAATTATTGACGATCAGCCTGAGAATATTTGTCACATGTGCCAACGGAGCCTTCTCGACCCCCTCTTTCCGACCCTACCGTTAGGAGTCGCGGACGGTGCGACAAATGCCCGTTCGATCACGGGTTCGTACCACACTTCTCAGGCTTGGATTTTTCCCACACACTGGCAGAGCCCATGGCCCCGTTAGGGAACTTGCCCGTACTACGGACAAACATCTTGAAGGTGGTGTATCGCAGATCGGCACAGATCACCTCCGGGCTTGTCTGAGTCAACGAGGCGACACCCTGGTTAAAGCTGTTCCACGGCCCACCGACCTTCTGAAGCCCCCACCACACTTCCTTATACATCTCAGTGGACTGGCTGATGCTGATCATCGGAGTTCCACACGTTGTCCTAGGGTGAGCGCCGACAGTGCCATGGGGATATTTCCAACCGGAGGTCCGCTTGTAAACATCCCCGGTGAAGATACTGCACTTGAAGCCCATCGGCCCCTTGATCGGAACAGACGCGCTCATCGTCCCCAGAGCGGGGGCGCTGAACTCTCCTGTTGCATTCTTCTCCGACTCCTTGAACTGGGACCATGTGAGGTCGTCGGGACCGGGAGCCAAAACGGAAGCGCTGTAGACCGGAGCGTCCACAGGCGCATCCGGCGCCTGCGGAACGGCGTTAGAAGGGCTCACTCCCAGCCCCGCCAACAAAGCGATTACAGTAGCAGTTATGAGTAATTTTCGCTTCATAAAACGAGAGAGTAAAGACCAAACGAACGTATTGTCAACGAGTGACAGGAATTCTGTCGATTCCGAGGTGTGGATCGTCCGAAATGATGACCCTGACCCAGCACACAACATCCTTGGTGTCTTTGCTACAGCCGATGAGGCCGAGGTCTACGCCGAGGAAGTGGGACACCACTATGAGAACGGGGTGATCTACAACGGCTTCCCTGTTCCTTTCAGACGAGCACCGGCCACGGAGTACGGTCCGGGAGACACGGAGTAAGCACTTTTCCTGACCGCGAGACGCCAGTTGAGCACAGTTCCGTTGCCACGGACTGTGCTCAACTGGCGTTTCGCGAAGGAGTGCCGCTCAGCTCAGCCCAGCGCCCGGGGATGGGCCGCCGCATAGACCTCACGCAAAGTGTCGGCGGTGACCAGGGTGTAGATCTGGGTGGTGGTGACGGAAGCGTGGCCCAGGAGCTCCTGGACCACACGGACGTCGGCGCCGCCTTCCAGCAGATGCGTGGCGAAGGAATGCCTCAGAGTGTGGGGCGAGATGTCCCGTTGGATCCCGGCACGCTCCGCCGCCGCCTTCAGGATCGCCCAGGCGCTCTGCCTGCTGATCCGGCCTCCTCGGACATTGAGGAAAAGGGCCGGCGTGCCCTTGCCTTTCGCGGACAGCCCCGGCCGGCCTCGCACCAGATAGGCCTCCAGGGCGCGGGCCGCGTAGCTGCCCAGAGGCACGATCCGCTCCTTCGATCCCTTGCCGAACAGCCGCACCAGCGCGGGCCCGTCGCCGTCCTCCTGCACGAGGGCCAGATCGTCGACGTCCAGACCCACCGCTTCACTGATGCGGGCACCCGTGGAATACAGGAACTCGAGCAGTGCCGCGTCCCGCAGGCCGGCGGGCGTATCAGTGGGGACGGCCTGCAGAATGCGTTCCACCTCGGAGAAAGGGATGGCCTTGGGCAGTCGTTTGCCGGGCATCGGAGGCCGCACCTCGTGCGCCGGATCGCTCGGCGTGACGCCTTCCAGCGCCCAGAATTTGTGCAGTCCCCGGACTGCGACGATCGTCCGCGCCGCCGAGCGGACCCCCAGCACCGAACCTCCGTCCGCGCCGTCGTGCAACGCCTGTGCGAAGGCGCTGACCTGCGCCCGCCCCACCTCCTGGGGCTCTCCGATCCCGGCAGCGGCAAGAAAGCGCGCGTAACGTCCAAGATCACGCTCGTAGGACTGCAGGGTGTTGCGCGCCAATCCGCGTTCCACGGCGAGGTGCTGAAGATACTGCCGGATACCGCGTTCGACGGCGGTGGGCGGCGCGGTGCCGGAGTCCCCCGTCCGGCCGTGCGCAGAACTCATCGGAACCGCGGGTGCGCCGGCCACGGGGCATCCGCCGGGCGCAAGCCGGCGGCGTCGAGCGCCGCCCCGTTCAGTTCCCCACCGGCGCGCTGCACCGCGGCGTTGAGTGCCAGGATGCCGACCACGGTGGAGACATTGTGGATCCGGCCTTCCAGGATCGCGGTGACGAGCTCCTGAAGCGTGACCCAGGCGTACTCGAACTCGGCCTCCTCATCGGTCCGCACGTGGCGCTCGGCCTCCGGCACCGGGCTCAGACCGGTGGCGACGAAAACCCTGAGGGCCTCGGATGAACCCCCGGGCGAGTTGAAGAAGTCGACCAGGACGTGCCAGTCGGCTGCTTCCAGGTCGGCTTCCTCGGCGAGTTCCCGTGCGGCGGCGGGCTGCGGTCCCTCGCCGTCCACATCGAGGAGGCCCGCGGGGATCTCCCAGAGGTCCATTCCCACCGGGTGGCGGTACTGCTTGAGGACCATGATCCTGCCGTCGTCGTCGACCGGGATGACGGCGACCGCCCCCGTGTGATCCACGTAGTCGCGCACCATGCTGTGCCCCTCGTCGTCGAGGCTGACAGTGTCCGAGACGACATTCCAGACCCGGCCTTCGAAAGCGGTACGGCGGTTCTTCAGGGGACGCGGGTGGAAAGCATCCTCAAGCAGCTCGTCCGTTGGTTCCCGCTGCTCAGCGCCGGGTGACTGGCTCATGACTCTCCTTCGTTCGCCGGGTGTGCACGGCCTTTAACGACAATAGCGGCGTCCGGGAAAGGACGCCGCCATTGACCCGGCCTGGTCATCTCGCGAAAGAGTCAGCCCGCCGCGCCGGAGATCCTGGCAGGGCGCGCGAGCTGTCCGGTGCCCCGAGGAGTGGTGAGCAGCAGGGCGAGGATGGTGCACGCGGTCGCGATGAGCGCCAGTGGCAGATCCAGGCCGTAGGCGGAGATCGCGACGGAGGGCAGGATGAAGAGCGCGACGGCGGCAACGGTCGCCGCAGGGCCCACCCGACTCCCCTCTGGCTCAGGACGCGGGCGTTCGAGGCGCACCGTCCCGAGGGAGATGACCCAGACGACGGCGAAGACGGCGATCATCAGGAGCGGGCGGGTGAGCCACCACGAAGCCGATCCGGGAACCGGCATGGGCAGCGGGAGCAGCAATTGGACTCCGGTCAACGCGACGATGGCGGTGACGTGCCAGAGATAGATCGTCATGAGACGGGATCCCGCGAGGAACACCACTGCCTGCAGCGCGGGACGGCGCATGAGGACTGCGAGCAGGGGACGCAGGAGGGTGAAGGCTGCGGCCTGGATCGGGGCCAGCACCGCCAGCGGTGCGGTGGGTGGCCACTGATTCGTGAGCATGCTGGTCGAGTACGAACCGAAGGTGACGAGGGCTCCGATGACGGCGAACCCGATAGCGATCACCCCGAGAAGCCACCAGCGGCTCAAGCGATCGAACCAGCCGTCCTTGAGGCAGAAGCCGAGCTGCTGAGCGAAGAGCCAGACGAACGCGATGTTCGGCAACCCGAAGAGTTCGTCGCCCACGCCGTATCCCTCTGGGGCGATCCTTCCGAGCCCCAGGGTCCAGATGCCCACCACGAGCCTGACGATGTCCACCGCGAACGCCGCGGCCAGGAGGACGCCCAATGCGAGCCACGGCGACCTCTCATGCCAGCGGATCATCCACGGAGCCAGTGCCTGGACGAGCATGTAGGCACCGAGGAACCAGAGCACGGAGCCCACCGGCACCTCGACGGCGGTCACGAGGGCAGGGTCGACGCCGATCAGTTTCACCACGAGCAGCGCCACGGCGAGGAAGGCGAAGAGCGGCAGGGCCGGGCGGGCGAGCCTGGCCAGTCGCGAGCGGATGAACCGGCCCGCGTCCTCGCCCCGGCGCTGCGCCGAGGCCCAGCCGGTCCTGGCGGCGAACCCGCCGACCACGAAGAAGAGCGGCATGATCTCGGCGATCCAGGAGGCCGGAGCCACCCATCGGGTCTCGGTCACGGGACTGGCGATCAGGATGGAACCGTCCGGCGAACGGCCCACGCCCACCAGGACCAGGTGGACGAAGACGACGACCAGCACGCACGCGACGCGCGCAAGGTCCAGAGTCAGATCACGGCCGGCCGGAATCGCAGGCCGGGGTGAGGTGGTCGATGCAGTTGCCATGCTCCAAAGCCTATTACTCCAGTCGTTAGATTAACAAGCTCTCGTCAGCATTAAACCGCGAAAGGCGGCACCGTCGGTGACGGTGCCGCCTTTCGCGTCGAGGCTACTTGGCTGCCGGCTCCAAGGCATCGATGTGCCCGGCGTGCGTGAGCGCGGCCTGCACCAGGCCCGCGAACAGCGGGTGGGGGCGCGTCGGACGCGAGCTCAGCTCGGGGTGGGCCTGAGTGGCCACGTAGTACGGGTGCACCTCGCGGGGAAGCTCGACGAATTCGACCAGCTTGCCGTCCGGGGAGGTCCCGGAGAAGACGAGGCCGGCGTCGGCGATCTGCGGGCGGAACTTGTTGTTGACCTCGTAACGGTGACGGTGGCGCTCGCCGACCTCGGTGGCCCCGTAGGTCTCCGCCACGACGGAACCTTCGGCGAGGACCGCCGGGTAGAGGCCCAGGCGCATGGTGCCGCCCAGATCGCCCTTGCCGTCGACGATGTCGATCTGCTCTTCCATGGTGGCGATCACCGGGTATTTGGAGTTCGGCTCGAACTCGGAAGACGAAGCACCCTCCAGGCCCACGACGTTGCGGGCGTACTCGATCACCATGCACTGGAGGCCGAGGCACAGGCCCAGAGCCGGCAGACCGGACTCACGGGCGAACTTCAGCGCACCGAGCTTGCCTTCCAGACCGCGGATGCCGAAACCACCCGGAACGCAGATGGCGTCAACGCCGGCCAGGGCCTTCTTCGCACCGGCCTCGGTCTCGCAGGTATCCGAAGGGACCCAGCGGATCTTGACCTTGGCGTCGTTCGCGAAACCACCGGCACGCAGAGCCTCAGTGACGGAAAGGTACGCGTCCGGCAGATCGATGTACTTGCCGACCAGAGCGACCTCAACCTCATGCTTGGGGTTGTGGACGACCTCCAGCAGGCTGTCCCACTTGCTCCAGTCCACGTCCTTGAAGGGCAGGTCGAGGGCGCGGACGATGTAGGAGTCCAGGCCCTGGGCGTGCAGGGTCTTCGGGATGTCGTAGATGCTGGGGGCATCGGCGGCGTTGACGACGGCGTCGCTGTCGACGTCGCACATGCGGCCGATCTTCTCGCGCATCGCATCGGGAACCTCGCGGTCCGAACGGATCACGATCGCCTCCGGCTGGATGCCGATGGACCGCAGGGCGGCCACGGAGTGCTGCGTCGGCTTGGTCTTCAGTTCCTGGGAGGGGCCGATGTACGGGACCAGGGAGACGTGGAGGAAGAACACGTTGCCGCGTCCCACGTCCTGGCGCACCTGGCGGGCAGCCTCGAGGAACGGCTGGGACTCGATGTCACCGACGGTGCCGCCGATCTCGGTGATGATGACGTCAGGGGCGTCCTTGGGCACGGAGGGCAGACGCATGCGGCGCTTGATCTCATCCGTGATGTGCGGGATCACCTGGACCGTGTCACCGAGGTATTCGCCACGGCGCTCCTTGGCGATCACGGTCGAGTACACCTGGCCGGTGGTCACATTGGCGGAACCGTCGAGGTTCTCATCGAGGAAGCGCTCGTAGTGACCGATGTCCAGATCGGTCTCGGCGCCGTCGTCCGTGACGAACACCTCACCATGCTGGAAGGGATTCATCGTTCCCGGATCCACATTGAGATACGGGTCGAGCTTCTGCATCGTCACGGAGAGTCCGCGAGCTCGCAGCAGATGGCCGAGGCTTGAAGCCGTCAGACCCTTACCGAGGGAGGAGGCCACGCCGCCGGTCACGAAAATCTGCTTCGTGACCTTGCCGGAGTCCTGGAAACGGGAATTTACACGGGAATTCGATCGCTGCACCACGGAATTCAAGCCTATCACTCTTTGCCTTTCTCAAGCCATGGGCGAGGCGGCGAATCGTCGCGCGTCGTCCAATAGTTCCTGCGCGTGGGCACGCGCCGACTCTGATTCCTCCTGGCCCGCGAGCATGCGCGCCAGTTCCACCACTCGGGCGTCGCCGTCGAGCACTTCCACATCGCTCGAGGTGAAACCACTGTCGAGGCCGCCGTCGGCGCCCCGCACACTGTTCTTGATGACCCGGACGTGCCGGTCCGCAAACGCCGCCACCTGCGGAAGATGCGTGACGACCAACACTTGGACGTGCCGGGCCAGCATGGCCAGACGGCGGCCGATCTCGACGGCGGCCCGGCCACCGACGCCGGCATCCACTTCATCGAAGACGAACGTCGGCACGGGGTCCACCTCCGCGAGCACCACCTCGATGGCGAGCATCACCCGGGACAGCTCACCCCCGGAGGCCCCCTTGCCCACCGGCCGGGCCGGCGCGCCGGCATGGGGCTGCAGGAGGATGGAGATCTGATCGGCGCCGTGCGGGCCCGGTTCCGGAGCTTGTTCGACGTTCACCTGCAGCCGCGCGTCCGGCATCGCCAGGGCGGCGAGTTCTGCGCTGACCCGCTCTGCGAGCTCCACGGCGGCTGTGCTGCGTGCATCGTGCAACCGCCCCGCCAGCGTCGTGAGTTCGTCCTGGCGGGCAGCCACCGTGGTCTGCAGTCCTTCGATCCGTTCCGAGTCGCCCTGCAGCTCATCCAGACGACGACGGGACTCCTCAGCCCAGCTCAGCACCTCGTCGATGCTCGGGGCGTACTTTCTCACGAGTTTCGCCAGTTCGGCACGCCGTTCTTCCAGGGCTGCCAGATGTTCCGGCCCCTCGGTCTCCAGCCCGGCCGCGTAGTGTGCCAGTTCCGTGGAGATGTCCTCCAGGATCACGGTCGCCTCCGCCACCCGGGAGGCGAGCGCCGCCAGCGCGTCGTCGTGCTGAGACACCTGCTCAAGGGAACGATGAGCGCCGGAGAGCAGCTGCAGGGCGTCGCCCGTCTCCGCATAGTCGTCGCCACTCAGGGCCGCCTGCGCCGTCCCGGCGGCGATCCGGAGCTGCTCCACATGCGCGAGCTTCACGGACTCGGCCTTGAGGCGTTCGTCCTCGCCCTCTTCGGGCTCGACGGCGTCGATCTCCTCCAGCGCGCTCCGCAGGGACTCCGCCTCCCGCAGCCGCTCCCGTTCAGCGGCCGTCAGTTCGGCCAGCTCACGTTCGGCGGCACGGTACTGGGAATAGCACTCCCGGTACTCCTCCAAGGCCGCGGCCACGGTCTCACCCCCGAACTTGTCCAGAGCCTCCCGCTGCGCTGCCGAGCTCTTGAGCCTGATCTGATCGGTCTGGCCGTGGATCACGAGCAGCCGCTCCCCCACCTCCGCCAAAGCTCCGACCGGGGCGGAACGCCCTCCCAGGTAGGCTCGCGAGCGGCCCTCCATGCTGACGCTGCGGGCCAGCAGAAGCTCCCGTCCGGCGTCGCCGTCGTCGGTCTCGGCGCCCGCCTCCTCGGCCCGTTCCAGCGCCGCATGCCCTTCCGGCAGAAGAGCCGTCGCCTCCACGCTGGCGGCTTTGGCCCCCACTCGCACGGCACCGGCGTCGGCCCGCGAGCCCAGCAGCAGCCCGACAGCGGTGACCACCATGGTCTTGCCGGCGCCGGTCTCGCCGGTCACCACGCTGAACCCGGGGCCGAGCGGCAAACGGGCCTCGGAGATGACGCCGAGGTCCCTGATGCGGATTTCTTCGATCATGCTGTGCTTTCGTCTCGCTTTCCCTGGAACACGGCGGGCGCCTTGCTCACAGGTGTTTCGGGCTGGGCAACGGGGTGGTGCTGAACTTGGGCTGCGTGATGACAGGGACCGGACCGGTCGGAGCCGTCCGGGCCTGGTGCTCCGGACCGCGCCAGCCTGTGGTGGGCAACTCGAATTTGCTCACCAGGCGGGCGGAGAACGGCGTCTCATGGGTCCTGGCCAGCAGCACCGGCCGGGACGAGCGGGTCACTTCGATACGGGCCCCGGGCGGCAGTTCGATGGAGCGGCGTCCGTCGCACCAGAGGACCCCGTGGGCATCCGTCCGGGTCAGCACCTCCACGGCGAGCCGGGAATGCGGCGAGACGACGAGCGGCTTGGCGAACAGGGCGTGGGCGCTGATGGGGACCATGAGCAAAGCTTCCACCTCCGGCCACACCACCGGGCCTCCGGCCGAGAAGGCGTATGCCGTGGACCCGGTGGGCGTGGCCATCACCACACCGTCACAGCCGAAGGCGGTCAGCGGACGCTCGTCGACCTCCATGACCACCTCGAGCATGCGCTCCCGGTTGCCCTTCTCCAGGGAGACCTCGTTGAGGGCCCAGGTGTGCCAGATCCGCTGGCCCTTGACCCAGACCTGGATGTCGATGGTCATGCGTTCCTCGACCACGTAGTCCTTGCGGGCGATCCACCGGACCGTATCCTTCAGGTCGGCACGCTCGCTCTCCGCCAGGAAGCCCACGTGGCCCAGGTTCACGCCCAGAAGCGGGATCGCCGTCTCCCGGACCATCTCCGCGGCACGCAGGATCGTGCCGTCGCCGCCGAGCACCACGCCGAGTTCGATGTCTCCCAGTTCACAGTCTTCGCCCAGCACTTCGGTGGGCTCATCCCGTTCGCCGAAATACAGAGCCATATCGGCCCGTTCGGCGGGGTCCATGACCGGGACCAGGCCGCTGTCGCGCAGCTCCATGCACGCTTCCCGGGCGGCTTTCAGCGACTCTTCCCGGCCCGTGTGGGCGAAGACAAGGATCCTGCGGCTCATGCGTGCTCCTCCGATCTCGGCCAGACGTTCTTCAGCAGTCCGTCGACGGCAGTTCGGCCATCGGCGACGACGGCGTTCTCCGGCTCGCGCGGACGCGCCAGCCAGAGGAAGTACTCGTGATTTCCGTCCTGTCCGCGCAGCGGGCTCTCGGCCAGCCCCCGGAGAGCGAGTCCGGCATCGAGCGCACTGCGTGCCACCCGGCTGACGGCTTCCCTGCGCTGTTCGTCGCTGACCACCACTCCGGTCCGGGAGAGCCGCTCGCGGCCCACCTCGAACTGCGGCTTGACCATCAGCACCAGTTCCCCGCCCTTTTCGGTGCAGTCGGCCAGCGACGCCATGACGAGCGTCAGGGAGATGAAGGAGAGATCCGCCACCGTCAGGGAGGCCTCTCCCCCAATGTCGGATGCCTTGAGGTACCGGACGTTCGTGCCTTCGAACACCTGCACCCGGGGATCGTCCCGGAGCTTCTGCACCAATTGCCCGTGCCCGACGTCGACGGCGGCGACCTCCCGGGCGCCGGCGCGCAGCAGGACCTCGGTGAAACCACCCGTGGAGGCTCCCGCGTCAAGGCATCTGCGTCCGCTCACCTGCACCGCGGGGAACGCATCCAGCGCGCCGCGCAGCTTGTGACCGGCCCGCGAGACGTATTCGGTGAGGGAGGACTCTGCGACGGAGAGTTCCGCGGTCTCCTCGATGACGGTGGAGGGCTTCGAAAGCACCGTCCCGGCGCTGCTCACGAGGCCCGCTGCGATGAGCTTGGCGGCCTCGGTGCGGGAACGCGCGAGCCCACGGCGTGCCAGTTCCTGATCCAGACGACTCATCGTGGCTGGATCCCTGGGACCACCGGACCGTCCAGCAGCTTGCTGAGGGCGTCGTGGACGTTCTCCAGGCCTGCCGGGTGTTCTTCGAGCGGGGCGTCCTGGAGCGCGGCGAGGGTCTCCAGTACCGAGTTCACGGCCGGGTCTGTTCCCGATGAGGCTGCGTCGACGTCCATGTTCCCATCGTAGTGGGCACCTGGAACGGCATGGCGGGCGCCACTCTTGAACTCAGGACGGGCGGACGAACTCAGGACCAGCGAATGGTGGGATTCGTTGCTTCCTGGGCCTCGGGCACGGCGGACCACCAGGCAGCACAGGCGGCGCGCCAGCCGTCGAGCGAGTCCTCCTCGCCCGTGATGGTCAGCGTGTCGCCGTCGACCCATGCACGGGCCGAGCCGCACTCCCAGACGCCCTCACGGAGCCGGGGCTCCTGATACGGCTGGTACAGGCCGTCCAGGGTGGCGATGATGCGGCTGGGCCGTTCGAGGGTCACAGCCCGCAGGGCGTCCTCCGCACTGTTGACACCTGTCAGAACCAGAATCGTGGAATAGCCGGACCTGTTGCCGCCGAGGATGTCGGTGTCCAGGCGGTCCCCCAGCACCGCAGGCCTTGATGCCCCCAAACGGGCGGCTGCCGCGTGGAACAGCGGTGGCTCCGGCTTGCCGGCCACCACCGGCTCAGCTCCTGTCGCGGCCCGCACCGCGGCGACCAGCGTGCCGTTGCCCGGGGCGATGCCCCGGGCCTGGGGAATGGAGAGATCCGTATTGGTCGCCACCCAGAGGATCCCGGTGGCGACCGCGTAGGAGGCTTCGGCCAGATCCTTCCAGCCGAGACCCGGGTCGAAGCCCTGGACGACGGCCACCGGGGCGTCCGTTGCCGAACGGACGGGTTCCAGGCCCGCCGCCTCGACTTCAGAGGCCAGGGCATCGCTGCCCGTGATGAGCACACGGGCGCCCTGCGGCAGCCGCTCGGCCAGCAGCCGTGACGCCGCCTGCGGCGACGTCACCACCTGCTCAGCGGTGGCGGGTGCACCGAGCTCCCGCAGATGTTCGGCGACCTGCTCAGGCGAACGCGAGGCGTTGTTGGTCACGTAGGCGAGACCGACGCCATGACCGCCCAGGGCGCCGAGGGCCTCGACGGCCCCCGGGATGGCGGACGGCCCGGCGTACACCACACCGTCGAGATCGGAGAGGATCGCGTCGTAGCCGTCCACCAGCAATGCCATGGTCAGTCGTCCTGGCCTTCGCCCGCGGCACGAGCCTCGGCGTCGCCCTCCTCGGGCTTCACCTCGGTCTCGTGAAGATCGTCTTCGTCATCGATCCCGGTGCCCTCGGACTCAGCCTCGTCGGCGTCGTCGTCCAGGTCTTCCTGCTCACCCTCTCCCTGAGCGCCTTCTCCCTGCTCAGCGTGGGCGTCTCGCTCCGAGGACTCCTCAGCGCGACGATCCTCCTCTTCGTCGTCGCCCACCAGGTCGAAGATCTCCGGCTCGGCGAACTGTCCGACTCCGAGGGCTTCCTCGGCCACCAGGGCCTGACGGGACCAGCGGGAGGCCTCTTCTTCACGACCGACGGCGTTCAGGGCATCCGCGTACGCGAGGAACAGGCGCGGGCTGTAGGAGAAGGCCCGGTTGATGTCCAGCTGCGGGATCTCCAGTTCGGCCACGGCGGCCTCGAGGTCACCCTTGTCGGCCTGGGCTCCTGCAGCGACGATGGCGAGTTCCACCTTGCTGGGGGCGTCCAGGTCCTGGGCTTCCTCGCTCCGGGCGAGTTCAAGCGCCTTGTCCGGGCGGCCCAGACCGCGTTCCGCGTCCGCCATGAGCGGCAAGTGGATATTGGAGCCGGAGATCCGGCGGAAGGTACGGAACTCGCTGAGAGCCTCCGCGTAGTGTCCTGCCGTGTAAGCGGTCAACGCCACCGCCTCGCGGACGGCGGCCAGGCGACCGGCGCGGCGGCTGGCCGCGAGCGCATGCTGGTACGCGAGTTCGGCGTCTTCCTCGAGGTAACGGCCGGCCATCACGAGGTGCTGGGCGACGAACATGCCGTTGCGGCTCTCCAGAGTCCTCAGCTCCTGCTGGGTTCCCCGGTCCAGCTCACGACCCGTGACGTCCTCATCGATGTCCGGGGACTTCTCCCGATCCGGGCGGTTGGAGGCACGCAGGTCTCCCGGGTTGATGTAGCGCCCCTCGGAATCACGAGAGGTCTCACGCGGGCCGTTCCGGCGGTCGCCGTCCTGGCGCCGGGGTCCGCGGTCCTCCCAACGACGCTCGCCGTCACGACGGCGGTCATCACGGCCGAAACCATCACGCTGCGGGCGGTCCCCATAGGGACGGCGCTCACCGTCACGGTTGAACGGCTTGCGGTCGCCGTAAGGACGGCGCTCGCCGAAGGAACCACGGTCATCACGACGGCGGTCATCGCGCTCACCGCTGAACCCACCACGCTGGGGACGGTCGCCATAGGAGCGACGCTCACCGTCACGCTGCGGACGGTCGCCGTAGGGACGGCGCTCACCATCACGGTTGAACGGCTTCCGCTCACCATAGGAGCCACGACCCTCGCCATCACGCCGCGGGCGATCACCGTAGGGACGGCGCTCACCATCACGGTTGAACGGCTTCCGCTCACCATAGGAGCCACGACCCTCACCGTCACGCCGCGGGCGATCACCGTAGGGACGGCGCTCACCATCACGGTTGAACGGCTTCCGCTCACCATAGGAGCCACGACCCTCACCATCGCGCTGGGGACGATCGCCATAGGGACGACGCTCACCGAAAGAACCACGGTCGTCCCGATGCCTGTCGTCCCGCCCGAAACCCTCACGCTGGGGACGGTCGCCGAAAGGCTTCCGATCGCCATAGGAACGGCGCTCGCCATCGCGCTGCGGGCGATCACCGTAGGGACGGCGCTCACCATCACGGTTGAACGGCTTCCGCTCACCATAGGAGCCACGACCCTCGCCATCGCGCTGCGGGCGATCACCATAGGGACGACGCTCGCCATCGCGCTGGGGACGATCACCGAACGGCTTGCGCTCGAATCCACCCCGACGTTCGCCGTCGCGGGAGCTCCGCTCCCCGAACGGCTTGCGGTTGCCCTGCGGGCCGAAGTTCCGGCCGCTTCGCCGTCCGCCGTCGTGCTCTGCCATGGTGGATTCCTCCTCGTGCGAGCCGAGCAGCGGGGTGCGCTCTCCAAGCTCTTCGCCTCTATTGGTTTTCCCCGGGGTGCAGCCCCGGCACAATCCCCTCCATTCTAGGCGACCCTGGCCCTGTGGGCGGCGTCACCCATGCGGTGAATGCCGAAGGGCCGGTGGCATCAGCCACCGGCCCTTCGGGATTGCCTTCTGTGGATCAGGAGCTCTGGTGCGCGCTCTCCTGCGCAGCCACTTCCGCGATCTCCTCGTCTTCCATCCGGACAGTCAACGGCTGGCGGAAGAACCGGGTGATGACGAGCAGAACCACAACGCCGACGCCGAGCCAGATAGCCCCGTAGATACGGGCGTCGTCGGCGAGGAAGTACCACAGGACGCCGGTGAGGATCATTCCGATGACCGGAAGGACGATGTTCTTCACGATCTTCGCCACGCCCTGGACTTCCTTCTTCCGCAGCACGAAGTACACCACCACGGTGATGTTCACGCAGGTGAAGGCGATCAGCGCGCCGAAGTTGATCATCGAAGCGACGAAGTCCAAGGACAGCGGGATCGCGAGCAGGGATACCGCGCCGACGAAGAGGATCGCATTGAACGGCGTGTGGGTCTTCGGATGGATGTAGGAGAAGAAGCGGGAGAAGATGCCCTTACCGTTCCGGCCCATCACGTAGATCATGCGGGACACCGAGGCATGGGAGGACAGGCTGGATGCCACAGCCGCAGCGAACGACGCCGCGGTGAAGAGGATCTGGAAGAACTGTCCACCGACCTTGAGTGCCATCTGCGGCAGCAACGACTCATCCGTGTTCTGGAAGCCCTCCACGGTGGGGAATGCCGACTGGCTGAACCAGGCCGCGAGGAAGAACACCAGTCCGCCGATCATCAGCGCGAGGACGATGGCCCGCGGCACGGTGTTGGCGTCCTTCGCCTCCTCCGAGTACATGGTGATGGCGTCGAAGCCGATGAAGGAGAAACACACCACTGTCGCACCGGAGATCACCGCGGCACTGTCCACGCCGTCGTGGAAGAAGGGCTGGGTGGTGAAGATCGTCCCGGTGCCGAGACCGTTCTGCAGGGAGTTCCAGGTGAGCACGAGGAAGACGAGGATCAGCGCCGTGGAGAAAACCACCAGAATCCCGTTGATCCGTGAGGTGCTCGTCATGCTCCAGAGATTCAGCAAAGTGATGAGGGCGACATAGGCCACTACCCAGATCCATTCCGGCACGTCCGGGAAGAGCGATGTCAGGTAGGTGCGGACGATCAGAGCGTTGACCAGCGGCAGAAGCAGGTAGTCCATGAGGGACGTCCAGCCGACCAGGAAGCCGAGGTTGGGATGGATCGTCTCCGAGGTGTATGTGAAGGCAGAACCCGAGGAAGGGAAGACGCGGGTCATACGTCCATAGCTGATGGCAGTGAACAACAAGGCGATCAAGGCCACGACATAGGCCGTGGGGACGACGCCGCCCGTTTCTTCCGAGACGATGCCGAAGGTGTCGAAGACGGTGGTCAGCGTCATGTAGCCGACGCCGAGACCGACGATGGACCACAGGCCTAGCGAACGCTTGAGGCGGGGAGTGCTCTGGGACATGCGGGGGTCTTTCTGGTGGGGAGGCGGGCGCCCCGAGGGGCGCCACGAGAAGATCTGAACTCTTCCGGTGGCACTGGCGGGGTTTCTCCGCCCCGTCCCCGAGTTCGTTCAATCGTGTGATGAAGAGTGGAATGCCAGATTTCCAGCAAGTGTGCTCTACGCCACATTGAGACGATAGCGCTCAATCATCTGCGATGGAAGGATTTTTTATGAATGACGTTCAAAAATTTCCTTCAGGCCCGGATTCCCGGGGTTCTTTGGGCACCCTGACCCAGCTTTGGCCATTTCGACCACGGGCGGTCCGGACGCCTCGGCCTAGGGTGTGATTCATCACACCTGGCGTCCTTCGTGCGGACCGCCCGACCGGAAGGAACACCATGACCGGCTCCCCCGCTCAACGCCCCCTCGAGGGCGTTCTGGTCGCGGACTTCTCCCGCATCCTGGCGGGCCCCCTGGCCACCATGACCCTGGCCGATCTCGGCGCCACCGTCATCAAGGTCGAACGTCCGGGCAGCGGTGACGACACCCGGAGCTGGGGACCGCCCTTCTCCCCCACCGGATCGACCTACTTCGAGGGCGTGAACCGGAACAAGCAGTCGCTGTGCCTGGACCTCAACGACGCCGGAGACCTGGAACTGGCACACGAGCTAGCGCGACGGGCCGATGTGCTGGTGGAGAACTTCAAACCCGGCGGTATGGCCCGCCTCGGCCTCGGCTACGAGACCCTGGCCTCCGGCAACCCCGGCCTGGTCTACGCCTCGATCACGGGCTTCGGCAGCGCGGGCGGGGCCGGTCTGATGGGTTACGACTTCGTGGTCCAGGCGCTGGGGGGCCTGATGAGCATCACCGGCGATGCCGACGGGCCAGCCATGAAGGCCGGGGTGGCCCTCGTGGACGTGCTCACCGCGAAAGACGCCACCATCGGCATCCTGGCTGCCCTCCAGGCCCGGCAGCAGCACGGGCGCGGCAGTCATCTGGAGGTCAATCTGCTCTCGAGCCTTCAGGGCGCCCTCGTGAACCAGGGGCAGGCCTACCTGGGGGCCGGAGTGGTCCCCGGCCGGCTGGGCAACGATCACCCCTCCATCGCCCCCTATCAACTGCTGCAATGCTCAGACGGACCCCTGGCCATCGCATGCGGCAACGACGGGCAGTTCGCCCGGCTGGTGCGGGCACTCGGCGTGCCCGGGCTCGCCACGGATTCCCGGTTCCTGACGAATCCGGATCGCGTCCACCACCGGCTGGAGCTGACGGCTCTCCTCGAGGAGGCATTGTCCCGCGACACCGCCAGGCGATGGCAGGACGCCCTGGTTGAGGCCGGTGTTCCCGCCGGCCAGGTCTCAACCATCGACCAAGGTGTCGCCTACGCCGAGGAGCTCGGCCTTGGGCCGACCATCGAAGTCCGCGACACTGCCGGAACCGTGACGGGCCGTCAGATGCGTCATCCGGTCAGCTGGACGCCCGCGTTCCCTGTCCGGGCCGACGCTCCTCCCACCCTCGGCGAGCACACGAACGTCCTCCGCGCTTGGCTCTCCGATCGCACCCAGGACTGAATCTCACGGCCTTCGCAGGGCCAGCCAGAGATTCGCCGCCACGTCCGGGTCGTCCGGGTCCACCTCCATGAGACGGGTCGCCACGGACATCCGGTGGCGCAAAGAGTTCCGGTGAATCCCGAGCTCGCGAGCCGCGGACTCCCAATGGCCCCGGTGGCGAAGGTAGGCACGGACCGTGCCGAGAAGGTCCGCACGGTCATGTTCCCGCAAAGCCTGGACCCACACCGAGGCCTGCGGATCCAGCGGGTTCACCGGAGGCATCCGGATCTCGCCGTCCGGCACCGCATCGAGGAACACTCTTAGCTGTGCAAGCTGTTCGGGCAGCTGCCCGAGGGGCACCGCGGGGCCGAGGACGCCACGCGCACCGACGGCGAGACCGCCCGCCCCTCCGATGTCCTGCGTCGCTGCGGCAACCGCATCGGAGCCACGCTCCGGCGTCGTCCGCGGCACCTCAGCCGACCGTTCGGGATCGAGAAAGAGCACGTCGACGACGCCGTCTCTGCAGCGCGAGACCACGGTCCCCGTAAGCCTCTCGGCGCCTCGCAGGGTGGCGAGCCGGGCCTCGACCTCCCGATGCCCCAGACCCTCCGGGAGTCCTGCCAGCAGGACGAGACGGACTCGGGCGGCAGGCAGGGACAATCCGAGATCCTGCGCCAGCAATTGGGCCGCCTCCAGGTGCCCGCTCAGCACGAGCCTGGCCACCGCTGCCTGCAGCAACTCGGAGCGTTCCTCAGCCTCCTGGGCTTGCTGGGCCTTCAGCGAAAGGAGCATGCAGACGGTCTGAATGATCTGACGGTCCGCCCGGGTCAGAGTTCGGCCCGCCCCGATGGCCAGTACACCGACCATCCGCTGGCCGACCAGGACGGGATGCTCGACGACGTCGGCTCCGTGGACCTGGAAAGTGGCCGCGGAGTGCAGACCGCTCATGTTCAGCCGAGCGGTCTCCTGCCGCAGTTGCGGCAGCAACGGCGAGGCGCTGGGAGGCCAATGCGTCGCGAGACCGCCGTCGGCCGGAAGATAGGCTGCCCAGCCGCCCAGTGCTTGCGCCAGCGCCTTGACCACCGAGTTGAGGGCGTCTGTCCGGGTCGCAGCACGCGCCAGCGCAGTCTGGGTCCCCAGGCTGGCCACCAGATCAGACTGCCCGAGCTTCGCGACCAGATCCCAATAGGCCCGTGAGATGTCCATGAACGGAACTCCGTCCGGCACGAGAAGCAATTCGACGCCGTACTCCTCGCACGTCTGCTGCAAATCGTCCGGCACACGGTCAAGGCCTGCGCCCAGCCCGAGTCCCAGTGCGGCGACGCCTCGCCCGGCCAGCCGGCGGAGATAGCCTCGGGTGCGCTCGACGGATCCACGGACCGGAATCCCGGTGGTGAGCAGAAGCTCACCGCCTTCCAGGTAGGGGGTGGGGTCGTCAAGTTCGGAGATGTGCACACCGGTGATGCTGAGCGCCCTCGGCGGCTTGCCATGGACCGTCCGAAGACCGTCCCCCACGTGGTGCTGCACCTGGGCCAGGCTGATCATGGCGTCTCCTCCGGCGTCCGGATCTCTGAATGGTCAGTATGACCAGGAATCACTGTATCTGAGACAAAACATCCAATGAAGGCCGGTTCCCGGCTCAGTACCGTGATCCCTATGACCGCCGTCACACCCATCGGAGAAACTGTGAGCATCTACGACCTGGTCGACCTCGACTCCCTCTACTCAACGGAGGAATTGGCCTTCCGTGACACCGTTCGCGAGTTCGTGGACCGGAGGATCCGCCCCAACATCGCACGTTGGTACGAGGACGCCGTCTTCCCCGTCGAGATCGTTCCGGAGATGGCCCAGCTGGGCCTGCTCGGCATGCATCTGAAGGGCTACGGATGTCCCGGACGCAGTGCCGTCGAATACGGGCTCGCCGCGCTAGAACTGGAAGCCGGGGACTCCGGACTCCGCACCTTCGTCAGTGTGCAGGGTTCCCTGGCCATGAGCGCGATCCACAAGCACGGCAGCGAGGAGCAGAAAAACGAGTACCTCCCCCGGATGGCTTCCGGCGAGGTCATCGGCTGCTTCGGTCTCACCGAACCGACCGCGGGCTCCGATCCGGGAAGCATGCAGACCTTCGCGCGCCGTGAGGGCGAGGAATGGGTCATCAACGGCTCCAAACGCTGGATCGGCTTGGCCTCAATCGCACAGATCGCCATCATCTGGGCCATGACCGACGACGGCGTCCGAGGCTTCATCGTGCCGACCGGCACTCCAGGCTTCACGGCCACCCCGATCGAACCGAAGCTCTCCATGCGCGCTTCCATCCAGTGCGACATCGAACTCACCGAACTCCGGCTCCCGGCGACCGCTCTGCTGCCCGGCGCCAAAGGCCTGCGTGGCCCCTTCGAATGCCTCAACGAGGCCCGCTACGGTATCGCCTGGGGCGCCATGGGCGCGGCCCGGGACAGCTACTTCGCCGCACTGGAGTACTCTCAGCAGCGCCTGCAGTTCGGCAAGCCGCTCGCCGGCTATCAGCTGACCCAGGAGAAGCTGGTCAATATGGCCCTGGAGATCAACAAGGGCCTGCTGCTGGCCACCCAGCTGGGCCGGCTCAAGGACGCCGGCAAGCTCGCACCCCACCAGATCTCCGTGGGCAAACTCAACAACTGCCGTGAAGCGATCCAGATCTGCCGCGACGCCCGCACCGTGCTGGGCGGCAACGGGATCACCCTGGAGTACTCCCCGCTCCGGCACGCCAACAATCTGGAATCCGTGCGCACCTATGAGGGCACGGACGAGGTCCACACCCTGGTCCTCGGAAACCACATCACCGGCGTAGCCGCCTTCCGCTGAGGACGTCATGAGCAGCATTGAACTGAAGAACCACATCGACGGCGTCTGGCTGCCGGGAACGGGCGCGCCCCTGGAGAGCAGCAGCCCCACCCGACCCGGTTTCGTCGTCGCACACGGCAGGCAGGCGGGCCCGGAACAGCTTGAGCAGGCCGTTGCGGCCGCACGCCGCGCGGCCGCGGCATGGGCGGCCACTCCCGCACAGAGTCGAGGAGCCGTACTGCTCCGCGCGGCCGCCGTCATCGAGGCCAACGCGGATGCCTGGGGCGCCGAACTGTCCCTGGAAGAAGGCAAGACCCTTCCCGAAGGCAGAGGAGAGGTCCTCCGGGCCGCCCAGGTGTTGCGGTACCAGGCGGCGGAAGGCGAACGCGAGGCGGGAACCGTCCACCACTCGCCGCGCGCCGGGGAACAGATCCTGGTCACCCGGAAGCCGCTCGGCGTCGTCGGCATCGTGACCCCCTTCAACTTCCCCATCGCCATCCCCGCCTGGAAGATCGCTCCGGCGCTCGTACACGGCAACACCGTGGTGTGGAAGCCCGCCAGTACGGTCCCGCTGCTCGCCTTCCGGCTCGCACAGGCCCTGCAGGAAGGCGGACTGCCCGATGGAGTGCTCAACCTGGTGATCGGCCCGGGCGCCCTGGGCGACATACTGGTCGACCATCCGGAGGTCGACGGTCTGAGCTTCACCGGCTCCACCGCCGTCGGACGCTCACTCGCAGCCAAGGCCGCGGCTCGCGGCGTACCGGTCCAGGCGGAGATGGGCGGCAAGAACGCTGCGGTCGTCCTGTCCGATGCCGATCAGGATCTCGCCCTGGAGCAGGTCCTGCTCGGCGCCTTCCGGTCCAGCGGCCAGAAGTGCACCGCCACCTCGCGGCTCATCATCCAGGAACAGATCGCAGATGCCTTCCTGGAGCGCCTGGCAGCGCGGGTGGCAGCCTTGCATACCGGTGATCCGCTGGAGGATGGGGTCGACCTCGGACCGGTCATCTCGGACGGGGCGCGCAAGAGCATTCAGGGCGCGGCCCGGGCTGCGATCGATGCCGGGGCTCGGCTCCTGGCCGGAGGACCCGATGCCCGGGTCCCGGAGACCGGACACTTCGTCGCCCCGACACTCGTGGAGATCGACGAGGATGGTCCGCTCTGGCGTGACGAGCTCTTCGGTCCCGTGCTCACGGTCCGGCGCGCTGCGACGGTGGAAGATGCCTTCGCCCTCGCGAACGATTCCGAGTTCGGCCTGTCCGCTGCACTCTTCACCCAGGACCTCACGCATGCCTTGGAGGGCCTCGAGGGGCTCGACGTAGGAGTGCTGCACGTCAACTCCGAGTCGGCCGGCGCCGATCCGCATGTTCCCTTCGGCGGCGCGAAGAAGAGCGGCTATGGTCCGAAGGAGCAAGGGCAGGCCGCCCGGGAGTTCTTCACCCACACCACCACCGTGTACCTGCAGGGCGGAAAGGCTCGCGCGTGACCGGCCCGGAACGCCCTGTCGAACGCATTCTCGTGGTCGGCGCCGGGGCCATGGGCTCCCAGATCTCGATGCTCTGCGCCTTGGCGGGCTATCGCACCGAGGTCTTCGACGTCTCCCCTCAGCAGTACGAAGCAGCGCTTCAGGCGCTCCGCCCGCGACTGGCCGGAATGGTTGAAAAGGGCCGGCTCCGTGAGGAGGACTCGGAAGCCGCCTTCGCACGCCTGAGCTTCGTCGCCGATCTCGACGACGGCGCACAGCACGCCGATCTGGTCATCGAAGCCGCCACGGAGCGGCTGGAGGTGAAGCAGGACATCTTCAGGCGCCTGGGCATGGCGGCGCCGGCGCACACGATCCTCACCAGCAATTCCTCCACTCTGGCGTCCTCCCACCTGGCAGCGGCCAGTGAACGTCCCGAGCTGCTCTGCAATATGCACTTCTTCAATCCGGCGCTCCACATGGAATGCGTCGAGGTGGTCAGAAACCCGAATACCTCGGATGCCACCGTTGAGACCGTGCTTCAGCTGGCACGATCTTTGGGCAAGAAGCCGGTCCTGGTCCGACGAGAGGTACCCGGTTTCATCGCGAATCGCCTCATGGGTGCCCTGCAGAAAGAGGCACTCGGGCTGCTGGCCGCCGGGGTTGCGACCATGGAGGACATCGACACCACTGCCCGGACGGCGCTCAACCACCCCATGGGCCCCTTTGAGCTCATGGACTTCGTGGGGCTCGATGTGGTGAACTTCATCTCCGAGGCAGCCTATGGAGAGACAGGGAATCCGGACGACGCGCCCGACCCCCAGGTGTCTGCCCTGGTCCAGGCTGGAAAACTCGGACGCAAATCCGGCGAAGGCTGGTACCGGTACCCCTGAGTGGTCTCCGCAGACACCGCTGTGGGCCTGCTCCGGACGACCATCCGGAGCAGGCCCACTCGTCGTGAACGCCCGCGCAGCTTCGTCTGACTACCATTCACTATGGGCAGGAAGAACTTCCTCATCGAAGGCGGATCCGGAACCGGGAAAACCGCCGTATGCGAAGAGCTGGCACGGCGCGGATTCCATGCTGTCCACGGCGATCGGGAACTCGCCTACCAGGGAGACCCGGAAACAGGCTCGCCGGTAGAGGGCGTCCACGGTCCCGCCGCTCACGATCACCATCTCTGGCAGCTCGACAAGGTGAAGACACTCGTCTCAGATCGGCGTGAGGCTGTGACCTTCTTCTGCGGTGGATCACGCAATGTGAGCGAATTCATCGGCCTGTTCGACGGGGTCTTCGTCCTGGAAATCGATATCGAGACCTTGAACCGACGACTCGATGAGCGCGGTGACGATGAATGGGGAGGACGCGGCTGGCACGCGGAGCGTGAGCTCATCCTCCGATTGCACAGCACGAGGGCCGAGGTTCCTCCGGGGGCCGTTCCGGTCGATGCCACCGCTCCCCTGGTTCAGGTGGTCGATCAGATCCTGTCCCTCTGCGGAGTCATCGACGACGTCGCGTCCTAGTTGGGCGTCGCCGTCAAGGGCGGGATGCCCACCCAGCTTTGTCCCGCTGCCGTCCGGTGCCGCCGAGGGCCATCCGTCCGGTGCCGTGTGTTTGTTGTGTTGTTTTAAATGGTGGTGGCCCCGGGCGTCGTTGCTCGGGGCCATCACTGGTGGTTGTGTCCGGCGGTGTCCTACTC
>NZ_JBIVFT010000007.1:36407-241552 GCF_044748305.1 Arthrobacter sp. NPDC090010 | reverse complement strand
CGGCGCGAACGTCGGACTCGGAACCGCCCTAACCGGAGCCTTCCTCGTCCTAGGAGGAGCCGCACTGATGATCCTGCGCAAACGCCGCCAACACTAGGGCTCAACACCTATAGGGCATAGCGCAGCAGTACCCCAAGGGCCTCGTCTTCCCACCCCCCGTGGAAGACGAGGCCCTTGGCCTGTTAAGCACCCTGACAATTTCTGCGCCTCTGCCAGTCCCCGCGCCCAGCGGCTCCTGCACCCCTGTGGCTACCACTCAAAGGCCATTCAGGTGCAGGCCATCGGCATCGATGCCACCCTTCGGGACTCCCTGGATCAACGGGGTCCCAAAGACTTCACGGCATGTAGAGGGCCGGTTCCTCCCCCGCCGTCCACCGGCAGCGTGATGCCGGTGACCCATGCGGCGTCGTCCGAGCCGAGAAAAGCGATGGCCGCAGCAATGTCCTCCGGTTCACCGACCCGGCCCAGCGGGTAGAGGGGCGCCAGATGATCGGGGCCACCCTGCGCATCCCAGTACGGGGTCCTGACCGTTGCCGGAGCCACCACATTGATCCTGACGCCACGGGGCCCGAGCTCGACGGCCAGATTCTTCACCATGAGGCCGAGTCCGGCCTTCGCCGCCGAGTATGCCTCACCGCCCCACGCTTCGATTCCGTTGACGGAGCCCACCAATACCACCGACGACCCGGCTCTGAGATGCGGTGCCACGGCCCGAATGCAACGCATGGGCCCACTCAGGTTGAGATCCAGCGTGCGGTTCCATTCCTCGTCCTCCATGCCGTGCAGAAGATCGGGCTGAGGTACCGCACCTCCCGCCACGTTCACCAGGACATCAATCCCGCCAAAGAAATCGACGGCCGACTGCACGGCACCATCCACGGAGGCCCGGTCCGTCAGATCGCACGGCAGAGCACGGACTCTCGTCGGGTCGCCGAGCTCCTCTCCGACCCGTTCCACCCCCACCAGATCCCGGTCGGCGAGCGCAAGATTCGCACCTTCCTCAAACAGTCTGAGAGCGGTCGCCTTGCCGATCCCCCGGGCTGCTCCCGTCAGAAACACCACCCGTCCCGCATAACGATTCATGGTCATGACCTCACGCTAGGGCATGGTCATGGCGCGGGCCAGGGGGTGGACTTCCGTCGGGGCGGCCCGCACATCGGGGCTGGCACAAGCCAGTACCTGGGACCTCGGCCGCGGATGAGCGTGAGCACAGTCTGAGCGGTCGCCGTCCAGCGAGGCAGGGTCCAGCGCCGGAGCAGGGCTGCTTTCCGCCACCGGGCCGCGAGCTCCGGATCCTCTAGCCAGGCCGCCAGCGCCCCGGCCAAAGTGTCCGCTCCGCCGTCGAGATCCACAGCGGCGCCAGCGGCGCCCACTCCGAGCGCTTCCTCCGCCCCGGTCCCCCGACGGACGACCGCCGGAACCCCATGCGCCAGCGACTCCTGCACCGCCAGGCCGAAGCTCTCGCGCTCCGAGGCCAGGACGCTGAGGTCCGCGACGTGCCGATTCATCCGGCACCATTCGCTACCCGCCCTCCAGAACACACTGCTTCCTGCAGTTCACGGTCGAGTCATGATGTCGGATGCGTGACATCACGGGCGCGAAGAGCGCGACGGCGGCCAAGACCGCTCCGGTGACGATAAACGTCCCTCCGATGCCCCACAGCTCAATCAGTGACCCTCCTGCGAACATTCCTATGGCTGTGCCACTTTCCACGACCACCAGCTGACCGCTGAGGAGCGCGCCTCGGTCAGGTCCATCAGTGCGCTCGGCGATGAGGCGGGTGATGGTCGCGAACCCCACCGCAGCTCCCGCGCCACCCACGAACCCGCCGACGGCGTAGCCCCATTCCTGCGACCATATCCCCATGAACACCCACGCGGCACCGTTCACGGTCCATCCGAGCGCGGCCAGGGACAAGCTCGGAGAAACCCAGGGGAAGCGTCCGACGGTGAGCGTGGCGATGACGGCGCCGAGAGCGTAGCTGCTGAGCCCGATCGCATAGAAGTACCCCGGACGATGCTGCAGCTCCCCTTGGATGGCAAGGCCGAGCGAGAACGCGAACCAGGTCACGCCCGCCGTCGCACGGATCATCCATCCGGCCCGAATGTCCGGGTACCACCGCAGAAGGGTGCGCAGCTTCGGGGCGGACCCGGGCTGATGGTCCGTATTCGGGAAGCCGGAGCTGCGCACCGTCAGCGTCAGCAACGCGCCGACGCTGATCGCCGCGGCTTCCGCGAAGAGCAAAGCGATCCCGTTCCCCGCGGCGACGACGAGAGCCCCCACCGCCGGCCCGACGATGCTCGTGGCGCGTGATGCCGCCTCCTGCCAGGCGAGAATCCGGACCGGTGATCCCGTGCGTTTCTGTTCGAGATCAGCCAGCAGCGCTTGGCGTCCAGGGAGCGTCAAAGTACGGCCCGCACCGGATACCAGACCCGCCAGGACGAGAACAGCAGCGGTCAGATGTCCGGAAGTCGTGGCGACCGGCACCAGGAGCGCCCCGGCTGCTTCAACGAGAGTCAGGGCGGCGAGCAGCACTGGCCGGGCAGCGGCATGACGGAGCTTTCTCGCCCACCAGGGTGAAAGAAGCAGGGGAAGCGCCATGGCGCCGCTGACGACGCCGGTGAGCGCCGCAGACCCCGTCTCACCTAAGACGATGAGCGGCAAGGCGACAAACGCGGCCCGGGAACTCACGTCGATGATGACGGCGGCCGAGAAGAGCGTGACAGTTGCTCGGGGGGAGGACATGAATCCATCCTCGGCGGAGAACGGAACAAAGAGTAGGCGCTCATTCTGTCCGCGAAGACATAGCATTTGGCTATGGCCCTCAGACCGGATATTGATGACCTTGAGATGGTCTGGACCGTTTCCCAGGTCGGATCGATAGGCGCGGCCGCCCGGAGGCTGAGAATCTCCCAGGCGTCAGCGTCGGCACGTTTGACCCGGCTGGAACGGCGGCTGGGGGTTTGTCTTTTCACGCGAGGACCCCGTGGCGCCTCGCCCACGGCGGCGGGCTACGAGATGGCCAGGCGCGCCGAGCACATCCTGGGCCATCTCGACGGAATAGTCGATGACATCCGTTCTGCCACGGCCGATCCGCCCCTGAGGATCGGGTGCTTTCACGGACTCGCCGACAGTGTCCTGCCCCTCATCGATTCTCAAAGAAACGGGCGGACGGTCACCCAGGCGGTGGATCACGGGCTCACGCTCATCGACTGGGTCGCGGAGGGGATGCTCGACGCCGCCATCGTGTCGGTGGCCGGACAGCGCCGCCTTCCTGCCGACGTGACCGGCCACGACATCGGTCGCGATGAGATGGTGGTCCTCATCCCCGAGGGCGCGCCGAAACCGACCACCGGACGCCTGCCACTGTCCGGTTTGTCTCTGCCCACGGCAACGTACGATCTCAGGGATCACGACCTCACGGCACGGGTTGTCGCGCTCGGAGGCACTCCGCGGCTGGGGGCCACCGTGACGGGAACGATCCGCATGGCACGCCTCGCAGGTGAGCCCGCTATCATCCCCCGCAGTTCCGCCGTCGCCGAACGAATGCCCGGTGACAAGATCACGAGCCTCCCCTTCACCTGGAGTGTTCGCCTCAGCATGATCACACGACCGGAACCGGACGGAGCCTTGCTGCGCCTTGCCAAGATGCTGACATCCCGCCTGGAGCTGACGTCGCGCTCCAGTTGATGGCTCCTCACCTCAAAAGCACGTCTATCATTGGTTGCGATTTTTCGTAACCGATGATAGTTTTTGCGATGTTGACCCGCCACCGAACGGAGCGAACCCGATGCCTGAGATCAGTCAGTCACCGTCAACCGCGCTCGAAGATCTAGGGGCTCGCTGGTCCACGATCACCGCCGATCTGGAGGACCTGTTCACCATGCGTCGCGCACTCTTCGATCACGGGTATGCACTCGGGGTCGCCCCGCGAGATCTGAGCGATGCGGCCGGCGTCAGTGGAACGTTCCTTCGCAGCGACCTGGGTGCCGCACCGATATCCGGCTCAGGATCGACGGCGGAGAAACTGGATCTCCTGGAGAACCTTTTGACGGTGGCGAAGCGGATCACAGCCCTCCAGGCGGACAAGGCGGCCGTCCGGGAGCAGATCGACCAGGAGGTTGCCCGGCGCGTGGCGGGCGGAGATAACTGCACTACCGCCACGCTGGCCCAGGAATCCCAGCTCAGCACAGCGACGATCGACCGGATCCGCAAGGAGCTCAAGTCGTCCTGAGGAGTAGCCGCGCGAGTGACGTTGCCGGACATGGGCCGATGACGAGGCACACTTCGAACCGGAAACGACCGCCGGACTCCACTTATGGCCGCTCATGTCGACGTGCCGCGAAGGAGGCTACATGCCTCGCCATCCCAGTAGCCGGCTGATGAAGTTGCCCTTCCGTTCTCCCCGGCCCATCAGCCGGTCGTTGAGTGCCGGAGTGTCGGGAGGGAAGGTGTCACGGATGTTCTCACTGGCGAGCTTCGCGGGGCGTCCTGCCAGCACCGCGCTCTTGGCCGGCATCCATCCTGCGACCAAGAGATACCAACCGGTGGTCAACTGAGTGTCGCCGTCGGGAAGATCGATTTCGATGACGGCCTGACCATCGTCCAGCCAGCCGCGCCCGGACTCCACACGAGACAGGCGGACCACCCGAACCGAAGCGTCACCGTTCCAGACCGTGGCCATCCTCCACCGCCTTGCACGCTCAGCCTCACGACGCTCACGCACGTCGCCACGCCACCAGTGAAGGCACAAACCAAACACCAGCAGTGCTGCGGATCCCCACAGAACGACTTGGAACATCATCATCCCCACCGGCCCTTGTCCGGGCCACTCGCCACGACCGAGTGACCGGATCTCAGGGAAGTGCGCAGAGCACCGACGTTCGTGATCGGAGTCGCCATCCTCCCGTAGTACTTGGCGGCCATTTCGCCCGTCAACATCGCCATGGACCGTTCACCCATCATGGGGAAAAACCGACGGGAAAGCCAGAGACGCCGTCCCGCCGCCGAGACGGATCCGACGCAGGAGGGCGATCCGGGCTACGGATTCGGCGTGATGATGGTCAGCACGCCTTCTCCGGAACTCTCCGGGCTGGCGTAGTGGTGACGGTCGTCGCTGGTCCAGGTGAACGAGTTTCCCGCTTCGACGGTGACCGTCTTCCCGACCGGCCCGACCTCCAGGGAGCCTTCGGTGACCACCAGGTGTTCGACGACGCCGGGTCCGTGACCGGGCGAGGTGTGCGCCGCCCCCTTCGGGATCGCGATGATGAACACTTCGACCGTCTGTGTCGCATTCCGCCGGACGGACAACAGTGTCGTGCGCATGCCGCCGCTGGCCTCGGAGACCGCGCCGGGCGAGTCGCCCACGAGCGCGGTGAGTGGGACGTTGAGGGGAGCGCACAGGGAGTACAGCGTCTCGACGGTGGGGTTGCGCTTGCCCGATTCGATCTCGGACAGTGTGCCCTTGCCGATTCCCGCCTCCCGGGCGAGCTGGGTGAGCGTCATCCCCCGCGCCTCTCGCAAGGTCAGCACATTGCGGCCGATATTGAGCGATGTCATCTCATCATGCTACGTTCCACATATGGAACGTTCTGTAGATGGAACGCCCCGGTCTGCGCTTTCCACTCCGCTGACCGCAGGCGTGGTGTGCGCCGTCGTGGGATTCGCCGCCACCTTCTCCGTCGTGCTCGGAGGCCTCCAAGCCGTCGGCGCCACCCCCGGGCAAGCAACCTCCGGCCTCATCATGGTCACCCTCATGGTGGGGGCCGCATCCTTGCTGCTCTCCTGGCATCACAGGATCCCGCTGGTGGCCGCGTGGTCGACGCCGGGAGCGGCACTGCTCATGAGCGTGCACGGTATTCCCGGGGGCTGGCCCGGCGCGGTGGGTGCCTTCCTGGTCTGCGGGCTCCTGCTCACCCTGACGGGGCTGTGGCCGCTGCTCGCCTCCCTGGTCGGCAGAATTCCGCCTCACATCGCCCAGGCGGTTCTGGCCGGAGTCCTCCTCCCGCTGTGCGTGGCCCCTTTCAAGGAGCTGAACACCAGCCCCCTCACCGTCCTTCCGGTGCTCACGGCGTGGCTCCTGATCGGATGGTGGCGACCACGGTGGGCCGTGCCCGGCGCGCTCGTGGTCGCCGTCGTCGTGGTCGCGATCAGTGCCAGCGGATCAGCGGTGAACTTCAGCGGCTCGCAGTTCATCCCGCGCCTTGAGTTCGTCGCGCCGGTCTTCGACCTTCAGGCGATCGCCGGGATCGCCCTGCCGCTGTATTTCATCACGATGGCGTCCCAGAACATCCCGGGGGCGGCGATCATGGGCAGTTTCGGCTACCAGGTGCCCTGGCGTGCGGCGATCGTGACCACCGGTGCCGGAAGCCTGATCGCGGCGCCCTTCGGCGGACACGCCGTCAACCTCGCGGCCATCAGCGCTGCCCTGGCGGCCGGACCCGAAGCCGGACCACTGAACCGCCGATGGATCGCCGGAGTGTCGGCCGGCGTCACCTACATCCTGCTGGGGCTGGGGGCGGCAAGTCTGTCCGTCATCATGCTCGCCGCCCCGCCCGGGGTGCTTGCGGCACTGTCCGGTGTGGCCCTCATCGGGACCTTGGCATCTGCGATCGCCGGTGCGGTCGCAGACCGGGCCCACTGGGACTCGTCGAGCGTGACGTTCATCGTCGCCGCGTCAGGGTTCTCGGCCTGGGGCTTCAGCTCAGCGTGCTGGGCGCTGGCGGCCGGGCTCCTCGTGCAATTCCTGCGCACGCGTCACCGCCCGGCCACCGGCCCGACGCCGAGCGAAGCCCCTCTTCTCACCGGCAGCGAGAAGTAGGCTAACGCGGCAGCACCTGCACGACGGCGGGACGCGGCGCCCGCGCCTGGCCACGCTTGAGCTTCACCCCGGCGGGCACGTAGTCGGGGAAGTACGAGTGCGGCTCCTCCCAGCTGCCCTCCTCGCCCGGGTGCTGCACCGAGACGAACACCGTGCGATCGCGATCGTGGATGACGGGGCCGCAGGTCTCGGCGTCGCGGGGCACGGAGAGGAACTGCTCCACCTTGCCACGCTCCGGGCCCTCCAGGGTGACCTTGAAGAGACCGTCGTTGTAGCCGATGGTGCTGGGGGCGCCGTCGGTGGAGATCCAGAGATCGCCCACCGAGTCGAAGGCCACGTTGTCTGGGCAGGAGATCGGCGAGACCTTGTCCTTCGGGAACCCGGAGAAGTAGGTGGAGTCGTTCTTCGAGGGATCGCCGCAGACCAGGAGCAGGTTCCAGGCGAAACGCGTGGAGGTTTGGTCGCCTCGTTCCGTGATCTCGACGATGTGGCCGTCGCGGTTGAGGCTCCGCGGGTTGACCTCCGTGGGGCCTTCCTTGCCGGGCTTGCCGCGGTCCGAGTTGTTGGTGCAGGCCACGTAGATCTTGCCGGTGCGCAGGCTCGGCTGGACGTCCTCGCAGCGGTCCATCTTGGTGGGGCCGACCTTGTCGGCGGCCAGACGGGTGTGGACCAGGACCTCCTCGACGCTCATGCCGGGGACCGCGGACCGGCCGTCCACCACCAAGGGGAGCCATTCGCCGGAACCGTCGAAAGCGCCGTCGGCCGGGAGCTTGCCGGTGCCATCGATCTCGGCCGCCGGGGAGTCACCCGAGAAGCGTGCGACGTACAGGTCGCCCTCGATCAAGAGGGTCATGTTGTGGCGACGGTCGCCCTCACGGTACTTGCCCTTGGAGACGAACTTGTAGAGGTAGTCGAAGCGCTCGTCATCGCCCATGTAGGCGACCACGTGGCCGGAACGTGCCACGATCACGTTGGCGCCCTCGTGCTTGAAACGGCCCAGAGCGGAGTGCTTGCGCGGCGTCGATGTCGGGTCGAACGGGTCCACCTCCACAATCCAGCCGAAACGGTTGGCCTCGTTCTCGAAGCCGGGATTGCGGGTGTCGAAGCGGGGGTCGTCCTGCTCCCAGCCACGCGCTGTCGGCTTGGAGCCCAGGCCGTACCGCTTCTCCGCCGGGGAGACGCCGGGGGTGACGAAATAGCCGTTGAAGTTCTCCTCGCCGGAGAGGATGGTGCCCCACGGAGTAGTGCCGCCGGAGCAGTTGCCCAGGGTGCCCTCGATCCAGCGGCCTTCCGGGTCGCGGGAGGTCTTCACGAGCGGGCTGCCCGCAGCGGGGCCGGTCAGCTCGTACTTCGTGTCGATCAGGTAGCGGCGATTGCGGCGCGCGCCCTGGATGTAGTTCCACGGCTTGGCGGAGTTGCGGCGCTCCAGCTCCACGACGCTCAGACCGTGGGCGGCGCGTCCGATCGCACGGGCCTCGGCGGCCGGCGTCTCGGGGGAGAACATGATGTTCTCATTGGTGTACTCGTGATTGGCGAACAGGAGCGCGCGGCGGCCGTTGCTGCCCGGCACCGAGATGATGTCTGAGTAGTCGTTGTTGTAGCCGAACTGCCGCGCCTGGGCCGCCGCGGTCTGGCGGTTCACATCGAACGCCGGGGCATCCTTGAACAGCGGGTCACCCCAGCGGATCACGGGCCGCCAGGTGAAGCCGCGCGGCACCGTGAACTCGTCGACGGCGGCGTCGACGGGCTTGATGGCGCTGAAGCGCAGGTGAGACTTGCCGTAGCCGGCCTTCGCTGCCGGTACCAGACCCGAGGACGCCTCGGCGGGAGCTGCGCCGTTAACGGCACTGCCGAAGACGACGGCGAGCGCACCGGCGGCACCCAGGCCCAGGGCAGAGCGGCGGGACATCGCGGAGGACGCGATGTCCCGGAAGTAGTCATTGCGGCTGGTGTTGCAGACCTCGCCAGAGCAGGCGTTGTCGCACTTCAGGGCGCAGGTGATGGGGCTTCGCTTGCCGCGGGCGTGGCCCGCCATCGGCAGGAGCTCCAGGAAGCGGGTACGGCTTTCGGACACGACGGTACCTCCGGGTTTCTGAGTGTTCCCTCGGAGAATTCCATCGGAGTTCAAACTGCCCGCCAGCGCCCCGTGAACAGCCGGTGAACGCGGTTGGTCCCTCAGGCTTGGGTCGCGGGCCCCGACGCTGCCGCCTCTCAGCCCAGCAGGGCGTGGCAGCGGGCCAGTCGGTCGAGCCACCACTTCTCGCGGTCCGGGGATGCCCGGTGGCGGTCCAGGAGGTCCGGGTCGGGTTCCACCGGCCCGACCCGGAGCACCCCTTCCCTCGGCGTCAGCGCATCCCGGACCACGTCCTCCCGGAACAGGCTGACCGTCCCGAGCCCGCACGCGAATGGCAGCTCCGGCAGTGCGGCAGCAAGAGCCAGACCCGCACTGATCCCCACCGAAGTGTCCAGCGCAGAGCTGACGACGGCGGGGAGCCCCGCCTCACGGACCAGCTCCACGGCTCGTCGCACTCCCCCGAGCGGTGCGGCCTTGACCACGATCAGATCGGCGGCGCCTGCCCGGGCCACCTTCAAAGGATCCTCCGCCTTACGGACGCTCTCATCGGCTGCGATGCGTACCAGCCCGGCAAGCCGGACACGGACCTCCGCGAGACCGTCGATGTGCGGAACCGGCTGTTCGGCGTATTCGAGCCCGATCTCGGCCAGGCGCCTCAATTGGCTGACCGCGAGGGGCACATCCCAGCCACCATTGGCGTCGACCCTGATGGTGGAGTCTCTGAGACCGGACGAGTCCAGAGCGCGCCGGACAGCCTGCACTCGTGCCAGGTCCTCCTCGGCTTCCTGCCCAGGCTCGGCCACTTTGACCTTCACCGCAGGGACCTCGCCGAACCGTTCCAGGAGCGCTGGAACCTGCTCGGGACTGATCGCAGGAACGGTCGCATTGACCGGAATACTGTCCCGCAGCGGTGCTGGGAAACCGAGCCAGCTGGCCTCCAGGCCGCACGCGAGCCAGCGGGACGACTCGACGTCGTCGTACTCCAGGAAGGGGCCGAACTCCCCCCAGCCTGCGGGACCGCGGAACACGACCATCTCCCGATGTGTCACCCCGCGGAACTTCACCATCAGGGGCAGGCTCACCACCCGGGCGGTGGCCAGCAGTTCGTCGAGAGACGGCAAGACCGCCGCCGGTGAGGGATGAGAGTCCATGCCACCAGCGTAGCGAGAGGACTCGCACCGATCACCGGGTCCATCGTCTCGCTAAACTTGTCAGGAGCCCCGTCCGCTGGAGGGCGGGCCGGAGCCAAGGACGGATCGGGAATGCAGCGCAAGGCGACCGCACAGGATGTGGCCAAACTCGCCGGGGTTTCCCGCAGCGCCGTCTCTCTGGTTCTCAACGGGCACGGCGATGGCAACATCGCCAGCGAGAGCCAGGTCCGGATCCGTCAGGCCGCCAAAGACCTCAACTACAAACCCAATGCGGTGGCCCTCAGTCTGCGCAATCAGCAGACGCGGATCATCGGCATCGTCTCGGACCGCGTGATCTCCGGCCCCGTGGACGGCAACATCATTGCCGGCGCGGACGCCGTGGCCCGCGCCAGGGGCTTCGTGACGCTCGGTCTGGACACGGAACAGGATGAACAGCGGGATGCGAGCGCCGTGGAGACGCTCCTGGACCGTCATGTCGACGCCCTCATGTACGTGACGGTCGGCCTACGGGAACTCAGAGTGCCGGCCGGCATGGAGAAGGCGCCTGCCATCCTGGCCAATTGCTTCGACTCCCGTGGCCCTGGGCATTTGGGCAATGTCATCCCCGACGAGGTCTGGGGCGGCGCCGAAGCCCTCCGTCATGTGCTGGCCGCCGGACACCGAAGGCTCGGCTTCCTGACGGGTCCTCTGGATCATCCAGCCGTTCAGCACCGCTTGGAGGGGTACCGTCAGGCGATGGCGGAGGCGGGTCTGCCGTTCCCCGACGGGGCCGTTCTGCCGGTCGGATGGGACATCGCGGACGGTTTCGCCGCGGCTTCCACCGCTCTGGCGGCACCCGCAGGTGAACGACCGACCGCACTCCTGTGTGCCAACGACCGCTGCGCCGTCGGTGCCGTGCTGGCCGCCCGGGGCCTGGGACTCCAGGTACCCGGCGATGTCTCGATCGTGGGCTACGACGACGAAGAGCGCGTTGCCGACACCATGGTCCCGACGCTCAGCACCATGGCGCTCCCGCTGCGGGAGATCGGTGCCGCAGCCATGACGAGGATCCTGGCATCCCTCCCCCGGGCGGCCCGCAAGGCGACGGCAGGTCAGCAGCCGGACCGCACCATCCTGGAGGGTGAGGAATTGATCCGGGGCCGCTTCGTGGACAGAGCGTCCCTGGGACCGGTACCGGCATCCTGAGCTACCGGCACGTCGTCACCACACCAACCCCGCGCAAGACGCCACGCAAAACACCGCCGAGTTCGTGGCTTTCGCATGAAACCGTGGGTTAAATCCACGAACTCAGCGGAAAGTCACGAACTCGGCGGCCAGCGCCAGGCTGTGCCGTCTGTCTCTCCCGGCGTTTTCCGCCCCGGAGAGCGGGAACCGCTCAGCTTCCTGTGAAACGCTGAGGTACATGGCACCACTCAGCACCACCGACCACTCCAGGACGCGGTCCGGCCGCGGCGCCGCCTGGCGGCCGCTGGCCCTGGCCTTCGGCGCGATCCTGAGCGCCCTGGGGACCCTGTGGGTCTACCACTTCTTCGTCCGCACCACACAGGGCCAGTCCCTTGACGCCGAGGCGCTCTCGCAAGCCTCCACCATGGCCGGTGGACGTCTCGACAAAGCCACCAGCGCGGTTCTCGACGCCCTGCCGACGGCATCACTCGTGGCCGCCGCAGTAGTGGTCGGGCTCGTGGCCATCTTCGGCAAGCGGTGGTTTCCCGCACTCTGGGCAGTGGTGGCGGCCGTCGCGGCCAATCTCGCGACTCAGATCTTGAAGAATTCAGTGTTCGACCGCCCTGACCTGGGCGTTGATTCACCTCTCGGCAATTCGCTCCCCTCCGGGCACACGACCATTGCGGCGAGCGCCGCCGCGGCCGTTACCCTGGCCGTCGCGCCGCGCTGGCGGCCGCTCGCGGCCGCACTCGGCGGAACTTTCGCGTTCATCTCGGGCGCGTCCACAGTGGTCAATCTCTGGCACCGGCCCGCCGACGTCGTCGCGGCGCTCCTCGTGGTGGGCTGCGTCTCAGCGCTGGCCGCGATCCCCATCGCGATCCAAGAGCGGCACTCGACGGCACGAACGGACGACGGCGCGGCACGCGTGATCTCGCACAGGGGCTTCTGGGCGTCCCTCAGCGGCGCCCTCGCGATCATCTTGGCGATCGCCGTCGTCGTGCTCCCGCTGCTGCCCGCCGGATCACTGAGCCTCACCGGAAGCGAAGGCGTGGACACACGCACCTTCTGGTCTGGCGTCGCGCTGATCGGCGCCACCGCCTACGGCATCTCCTGGCTCGGGATCCTGGTCCTCGGGCGTTCCCGGCGCTGAGACCGGAACGAGGAGACGAACAGCGGTCAGGGCAGCAATCCGCTTTCACCGAGAGCCTTCTGAAGACGACGGACGTCGTCACCTTCGAGAATTCGGAGCGGCTGCGGCAGCACCGGTGCCTCGGCGTGCCCAAGCAGCATCGCGGCGGTCGCGATCACGCGCAGACTGCCATGCTCCCGGAACAGGTTCCACAAGGGCGCCAGGGCATCCGAACGCTTCCGAGCGTCGACTCTCCGGCCCGCGAGTGCAGCGTCGCCAAGAAGTACGGAAATCTCAGGGAACAGCCCTGCCAGGACCGAGAACCACAGCTCGCACCCCGCGTCGAGCGCTTCGGCCGCAATCCAATCGCCACTGATTCCCAAGGCCACGCTGTCCGGCAGAAGGGCCCGAAGCCGCCCGACGCGCTCCGCGGTGATCCCCGCCGTCCCGGGCGGGATCTTGACGGCCGCCACTCGGGGCAACTCCGCGACGCGGACGTGGAACTCCTCACTGAACGTGAACCCCGTGGTTCCAGGATTGTCGTACACGACCACGGGGCGTTCCACCTCCGCTGTCACGGCCTTGAACAGATGAAAGACCTCAGACTCCGTGAGCCGGTGGTAAGAGACCGGGGCCAGGAGAAGCGCCGCTGCACCGGCTTCCTGGGCGTCCGCGGCGTACTGCAGGACATCGCGCGTCCGTAGCGCACCAATCCCGGCGAGCACGGGGATGTCACCGGAGGCATCGACTGCGGCCCGGAGTGCACTCGCGCGCTCCCCTCGGTCGAGATAGGGGTACATGCCGGTGGAACCGAGGACACCGATGGATTCGACGTTCGCTCCGGCCGCCCTCGCCACGAGGGAAGCCAGGGCTTCCACGTCAACGGCTTCTCGCCGCATGGGGGTCAGGGGAAACGCGCAGACGCCAGTGAACATGATCTCCTCCGTGCCGCGGGCCGGATCACCCGCCAGAGTTCAGGGTGTCAGCTTCCTCCCCTGACCGCCACACCCAGGCGTAGGCTCGGCGTGACGACCGGATCTCCGGCTCACGGAACCGCACGGAACAAGGAGTGAAAGCCATGAAGTACCTGATCTCTTTCCCCAGCGCTGCCATGCCCGTGCCTCCAGAGGGGCTGCAGGAGGTGGCAGACGCTGCGCACGCGGTGGTTCAGGAAGCCAAGGACGCCGGTGTGTGGGTGTTCGGCGGCGGGATCGATGAAAGCATCGCCCCGGTCCTGGTGGAGGGCGATGGCACCGTGACCGAGGGGACTTACCCGCAGACCCGGCAGATCGAAGGCGGCTACACCGTCCTGGAGGTACCGTCCCGTGACGCCGCCCTCGAGTGGGCGGCGAAGATCGCGGTCGCCTGCCGTTGCGCGCAGGAAGTCAGGGCATTCCAGTACGACCCCGCCAGCTGAGGTGAAGCTCTGGCCTACCTCGCCGCACTCCGTCCGAGCAGATGTTCCACCGCTTCGAGGAAGTGCTCGCGCCGTCCCGTGACGCCTTCCCACCGAACCAGCGCCTGCGCATTGAGTCCGTCGATCATCCCGAGAATCTGCCAGGCGGCCGCCGCCGGATCAGCCACGGAATAGATCCCCGCCTCCAGACCATCCTCGATCCCCTCGCGCAGCATCTCCTGCCAGGCATCCATTTCGGTTCGCACCGTCCCGGCCAGAGTCTCGTTCCGGCGGCCCAGCCCCCAGGCTTCCACCCACACCGCGGTGACGGGCAACCGCTCAGGGTCCAGGGAACTCCCCAGCAGTCCGCTCAGCCTGCCCGCGACGTCGTCCGCCGCGTCCCGTGCGGCGACCACCTCGGCACGGTCCTGCGCGGCGATGCGCGCAAAAGTCGCAGCCACGAATTCCTCGATGCGAGGCTCGTAATGCGCCACCAGGCCTGAGGCCACACCGAGCTGCCGCGCCACCCGGCGCAGCGTGATGGCGGCAAGGCCCTCCTCGAGAGCAACGTCCACGGCGGCATCCCGGATCTCCTGATGTCGCGCCTGGGGACTCTTACGCGTCGTGCTCTTGCGGCCGCCGGCGGTGCGCGACAGAGCCTCCGCGGATCGCACGGGGGCTTCGGCAGGAATTTTCGTTGACATGGTGGCTTCAGTCTAGCTACCGTGGACACAATTGATCATGCGATCAACAAAGAATGAGCAGCCGGTCCGTACGCAGCGTGGCGAACGGACCAGGCCACAACCCAGCTAAGGGAGACACCATGGCCCGCATCGACGTCGTCGAAGCCTCCATCGCGCAGCTGCGCGCCGCGCTCGAGTCCGGCGAGACCACCGCCGTCGAACTCCTGGACGCCTATCTGGCCCGCATCGAGGCTTACGACGGCGAGCTCAACGCCCTGGTGGTCATGAACCCCGCCGCCCGGGCGGACGCAGAAGCCTCGGACGCCCGCCGGGCGGCCGGGACCACGCTCGGCCCGCTGGACGGCATCCCGTACACGGCCAAGGACTCATACCTGGCCAAGGACCTCACGGCGGCGGCCGGCTCCCCCGCGTTCAAGGACCTGATGGCCCAGAAGGACGCCTTCACCATCGAACGCCTGCGCGGCGCCGGAGCCGTCCTCATCGGCCTGACCAATATGCCGCCCATGGCCAACGGCGGCATGCAGCGCGGTGTCTACGGCCGCGCCGAAAGCCCCTACAACGGCGATTTCCTGACCGCAGCCTTCGGCTCCGGCTCCTCCAACGGCTCCGGCACGGCCACTGCGGCCAGCTTCGCGGCGTTCGGCCTGGGCGAGGAGACCTGGTCCAGCGGCCGCGCCCCGGCGTCGAACAACGCGCTCTGCGCCTACACCCCCTCCCGTGGCGTCATCTCGGTCCGCGGCAACTGGCCTCTGGTCCCCACCATGGACGTGGTGGTCCCGCACACGCGCAGCATGGATGATCTGCTGGAAGTCCTGGACGTGATCGTGGCGAACGACGCCGAAACTCGCGGCGACTTCTGGCGCGTGCAGGAATTCGTGGACATCCCGGCCTCCTCCACGGTCCGCCCCGACTCCTACCCGGCGCTGGTGCCCGTCCGCGGCGAGCGCGCGGAGCTGCTGCGCGGCAAGCGCTTCGGGGCGCCGAAGATGTACCTCAACCAGGACGACGACGCCGGAACGCTGGCACCCGGGGAGGACCCCTCCGCGCGGGGCATCGGCGGCCCGACCGGGCAGCGCATCGAGACACGCGCCTCCGTGATCGCCCTCTGGGAAGCGGCCCGCCGGGATCTCGAAGCCGCGGGCGCCGAGGTGGTCGAGGTCGACTTCCCTGTGGTCTCCAACTACGAGTCGGACCGCCCCGGCACACCGAGCATCAAGACCCGCGGCTTCGTCTCTCCGGAGTTCCTGCAGGAGGAGATCATGGACCTGTCAGCCTGGAGCTGGGACGATTTCCTGGGCGCCAACGGCGATCCGGCATTGGACAGCCTGCTCCAGGTGGACGGCGCCTCGATCTTCCCGCACCCCGAAGGCGCACTGCCGGACCGCTACACCGGTTTCGACGACGATATCGCCGAGTACCCGGGCGTGGTCGCGGAGCGCCCCATCACCCACCCGCGCGAGCTGTACACCATGGAATCCGGGCTGCTGGGGCTGGAGAAGACCCGCCGCGTGGACTTGGAGGAATGGATGGACGGCCTGGGCCTGGACGCCGTGATCCTGCCGGCCGCGGCCGACGTCGGACCCGCCGACATGGACGTGCGCGAGGAGTCCGCGGACCTCGGCTGGCGCAATGGAGTGTGGGTCTCCAATGGCAATCTGGTGCCGCGTCACCTCGGCATCCCCACGGTCACGGTCCCGATGGGCACCATGGCGGACATCGGCATGCCCGTGGGCCTGAGTTTCTGGGGCAAGGCCTACTCGGACAACGAACTCCTGGCCCTCGCCGCGGCGTTCGAAGCCACCGGCGAGCGCCGCACCGAGCCCACCCGCACCCCGCGCCTGGGCTGAGGGCTGAGCTGAGAGCGAGATGGGGGCGGCAATCGGATCGGGCGGCAGCTCGGCAATTCGGCAGCTCGCTCCCGCCGAGTTCGTGGGTTCCGGGTGAGTTCGTGGATTGTTCCCACGAACTCACCCGGAACCCACGAACTCAGCCGGAATCCACGAACTCAGGGCAGGGCCTGACGTCCGGGCTCTTCCAACTCCTCGGCGTAGGCCGTCACGGCTCGCGAGTACAGCGGGAGCGTCGGTGCGAGCGCAGTCAGGGCGACCTGCAGGGCCTCCCGGGATCGCCCGATGTCGAACAACGCCAAAGCGAGAAATGCCTGCGACGCCGAGCCGGTCGTCGCGTCGTCCGAGAAGGCCTCCAGAAGGCTCACGGCTTCCGTCGCACGACCGACGTTCCGCAGAGAACTGGCCAGCTGGATGACCGCCTGCGGCCGGCGTTCACCGTCCAGGCCGCCGTCGAGCGCCGCCTGATACAACGGGATGGCCTGGTTTTCGTGGCCCAGGAAGTCGTGGACCGAGGCCAGTTCGTACAACGCGCCAGGGTCACCCTCCGGACGCTCCCGGGCGAGGTTCGTCATCCGGGCGATGAGGCCTTCCGGATCACGTCCGTCGGTTTCATTCCAGAACGACTCGATCCGCCGGTCCCATGATTCGTCCATCCACGTAGTCTGACAGACCGAGTTCGTGGGTTCCGGGTGAGTTCGTGGGAACAATCCACGAACTCACCCGGAACCCACGAACTCAGCCGCGTCAGACAGCGCGAAGGCGGCCCGGGCAATCCGGTGTGGCCTTGTCGACCGGGCCGGGTTCCGACGGGACCCAGCGCGCTGACAAGGGCCCTGACATACTTGCCCCATGCTGCACCCTCTTGAACACCGTGTCCTCGATGCCGCACTGCGCCAGGCCGAGCGTCTCGTCGGCGACTCCAACCACACGGTGGCTGCCGCGGCGATGGACACGGCGGGGCGCGTTTTCACCGCAGTCAACGATTACCACTTCACCGGAGGGCCGTGCGCCGAATTGGTCGTTCTCGGCCTTGCCGCGTCCGAGGGAGCCGGACCGCTCGTCACGATGGTCGCCGTCGGGGACGAAGGCCGCGGCGTCGTCCCACCCTGCGGCCGGTGCCGACAGGTCATAGTGGATCAGCAGCCCGGCTGCCACGTCATCGTTCCCACCGAACATGGCCCAGACGCGGTTCCCGTCCGCCAGCTGCTCCCCTACAGTTTCATCCACCCGGACGCCGCTCCCGAACGGTTCATCCGATTCAACCCGCGGTATTTCGACCACGTCGTCAACGGGTCGAAGACCGCGACCACCCGGCTTGATGATCCCTGCGCGCTCGGCCCGGCCTGGCTGGTGTTTGAATTCGACGACGAGTACCGGCGCCTGCGTGGCGTCGTCGATCGGATCGAGACCAAGCGATTCGACGAGATCACTGACGAAGACGCCCGTCTCGAAGGCGGAGTTCTCGCCGATGATGTGAAAAACGGCCTGCGCCGGCACTATCCGGACGTCACTGACGGGTCACTGGTCGACGTGGTGCACTTCCACCTCGACCGCTGAGCCTGGCAGGGCGCTACAGACCCCTCACGCCGTCTGGCGGAGCCGTCGGATGAAGTGGCGGGACTGTTCGGGGCCGTAAGGCAGCACGGGGATGGCTTTGGTCGCGTCGTCGGGGGTCTCACGAGTGGCCTGATGCGCCTGCCGCACCGCCATGGCCATGGTGTCCGCCATGGTGCGCACAGCGCCGTCGTCCATCAAAGCCCCGTGCCCGGGAACGAGGTACTCGTAACGGTGCCGCAGAGCCGAGATATGACGAAGGGCGTCCGCCCAGTCGGCGGGATAAGAGTCCTCGAACGCCGGGTAAGCGCCGTGTTCGACAAGGTCCCCAGCGAAGAGCGCACTGGGCGTCCCCACCAGAAGATCCCCTTCGGTATGACCACGCCCCAGATGGAACAGTTGCACACTGAGGTCTCCCAGATCCAGCAGCACCGGCTGATCCTTGACGATCGCCTGGGGAATCACGACGGCGGTGTTCTCACCTGTGCCCTGAGCCATCTCCGGTTCGAAGACCTCCACCAGCGGCCGCTGCGCCTCACCGGTTTCGGCGATGGCCCGCGCAGTGTTCTCGTGAGCCCAGAACTCGGTGACTCCGGCTTCCTGGAAGACCGCGTTGCCGAAGAAATGATCGTAGTGCGCATGGGTGTTCACAACCACGAGGGGCAGCTCCGTCACCTCACGGACGGCTTGCAGGATCTCGCGGCCCTGACGTGGTCCGCAACCGGTGTCGATCACCAAGGCTTTCTCCCGCCCCACCACCAGTCCAGTGTTGAGGAACTCCGCCTCTGTGGTGAGGACGTAACCGCCCTGACCGAGCTCATTCCATGCCGCCAAGGGAACCTCCTGCGCCGCCGGGTGCCGGGCGTCACCACCCGCGCCAATGATGTCGCTCATCGTACCCCTCTCTTCCGCTTCCCCGACTCAGCTGCCCACGCCACGCGAGGGTTCCTAGGGCCGTGAAGACAACTACCGACGGCAAACCCAGAGCGCTTTGATACCCGAAGCCCGACGTTCCGCACTCGCCGATGCCGCGCCAGGGGTTACAAGTGCGACCCACGCGAAACACCGGCCGAACGCCGTCACAGGCCGACCTGGTCTCGGGGAGCCCACCGATTCCCGGGGCGTTCAGGACCGGAAGAGCCTTTGCCCAGGCGAGTTGTGAGGTTCACATTCATTGACCATATGTTCGTGAGCGTGACGTATAGATGTAAATAGGAGTCGATTTCTTGCTCTGTCGCCAGAGTCCACCGCAAGCAGACCACACGCGGCGACCATACGAGCCATGAGCTCGGGAGCCCGATGCATCAGCCCGCGCGACACTCTTCAGCATCGAATAGGCCCCGTTTTTCCCGAAATCCAGGGACTTATGACGCATCAAACGGGGTCGAGCACTCTAACGAGCGGCCTTGACCGGCGCGCCAGATTAAGTGCTACTGTGACTCATGACATATCGAGAAGGAATGGACTAATTACCGTATCCATCGAATTGGGGCATGAAGGAGCGAAGATGGTTCAGGCGCGGTTGGCACGCTATTCTATGGGACTTCGAGAGTTGCTGGATGAGAGCCCTCGACTACTTCGGTTCATGGAATGTCACAGCCCTCTCGCTGCGATGGTGATTGAGACATCGAGGTCCGAAACTCATCCCGAAGCCGGATTCGACGGACTATGGTCCAGCTCACTCACAGATTCCTCGCTCCGCGGGCTCCCGGACCAGGAGATCGTTTCGATGTATGAACGGGTGGTCTTTGCCCGTGAAATCCTTGCCGTCTCGGCATTGCCGATGATCATGGACGGAGACACCGGCGGTACCGTGGAGCAGTTCATGGACACGGTGAGGAGAACCGAACGTTCTGGCATCTCTGCGATCGTCATCGAAGACAAGGTCGGCACCAAGCAGAACTCGCTGCTTGCCGACAGTTCCGTTCATGTCCTGGCGGACCAGGACGACTTCGCACGGAAGATCCAGAAGGGCGTTGAGGCCAAGGCGCACCCACAATTCATGATTGTCGCCCGTCTGGAAGGGTTGATAGTCGGACTTCCTGTTGAAGAGGTGCTCCAGCGAGCGGCGGCGTTTGTCGCGGCAGGCGCAGACGCCTTACTGGTACACAGCAAGGCACGCGATCCGCGAGAGGTCCTCGATGTGGGCCGACGCTTACGTGAAACGCACCCGGACATACCGCTCATTGCAGTGCCCACGACATATCCCTCTGTCACCGATGAGGAGCTGAGGGAAGCCGGTTTCAGGATCGTGATCTATGCAAATCACATGCTTCGAGCGTCGGTGCGCGCAATGGCGCAAGTCAGCACTGCCATCCTCACTGGCGCCACTTTGGAAGCGGCCGAGCCGTTCTGCGCCCCGGTTGAAGACCTCCTGGCGTTGAGCGTTGGAGGCACCTCTCGATGAGGCGGCGCGAACAAATGGTGCTCGGCGCCTATCTGTCCTACGGCACCGGGCATCACGCAGCTTCCTGGATCCACCCGAGTACCGACGCTAATTCGTCACGGTCGCTGCCGCATTATCAGCGAATGGCCAAGACTGCGGACCAGAGTGTATTCGACTTCATGTTCCTCTCGGACGCGCCTGCAGTGTTCAACGACGATGCCGTAGGTCAGGGAGGCCGTGTGGTGTTCTTTGAGCCCACCACACTGACGGCCGCCCTGATCCCGCACACAGAGCGTCTCGGATTCGTCGTGACCGCCTCAACAACGTACAACGAGCCGTACAACGTTGCCCGGACAATGGCGGGCCTGGATCTGCTGAGTTCAGGGCGTATCGGGTGGAATCTGGTCACCACGTCGAAAGTCGCCGCAGGCCGGAATTTCGGCTTCAAGGAACATCCCCCGCATCAGATCCGTTACGAGCGCGCGGAGGAGTTCATCGATGTGGTCCGCTCGTTGTGGGACACCTGGGACGACGACGCGGTTCTCGCTGATCGGGCGACCGTTCGTTACTACGATCCCACCCGGCGCCACGTCACTCGGTTCAAGGGAGAGCATTTCGACATCGAAGGCGAGTTGAATGTGCCGCGTCCTGTTCAGGGACATCCTGTGCTTTTCCAAGCCGGTTCCTCGGTGGCAGGAAAGGAGCTGGCGGCGCGCACCGCGGATGCTATCTTCACCGCCCAACCCGACATCGAAGCAGCGCTCACCTTCGCGGCGGACCTCGACGAACGGGTGCAGCGACATCGCAACGGGTCAGCGAGCCCTTTGATACTCCCCGGCCTCACCATTTACACCGGACCCGACAAGAAGGCTGCAATCGATTCCCGCCGCGAACTGGAAGAGATGGTGCCGGAAGAGCTCGGTCTGTCGATGCTCTCTGATCTCCTCGGTGGGGTGGATCTTCACAATGCAGATCCGGATGGCCCGCTCCCCGAGGTGCCGCTTGGCAACGGCAACCGGAGTCGTCAGCGGTTGATTCTCGACCGGGCGCAGCGCGAAAGCTTGACTATTCGGCAGCTTTTCCAATGGATCTCCACGTCAAGAGGTCATGCCACCATCACCGACTCCTACGACGGGGTTGTTTCCACCATCCAGGACTGGTTCGATGCCGGTGCCGTAGACGGTTTCAACATCATGCCTGCGACTTTGCCAGGCGGACTCGACGAGTTCATCGAGCACATCGTCCCGCGGCTCACCGCACGAGGCCTCAGCCCGTCGACCGGCAGAACCGGGACCTTGCGGGAGCGGCTTACATTGCCCCGACCCGCCTCCAGCTTTGCTTCATGAAGTTCTTCCATCTGAAGGGAAATACAGCATTGCGTAACGACATCATTCTCGAGGACACCACTCTGCGCGACGGCGAGCAGACTCCAGGAGTCGCTTTCTCCGTAGAGGAGAAGCTTGCTATTTTCCGGGCTCTGATCGACGCCGGTGTGCGCTGGATCGAGCCGGGCATCCCGGCAATGGGGGGTGACGAAGTGCGCGCCTTGCAGCTCATGCTTGATGAGGCACCCGATGACGTGACTCTGATCGGTTGGAACAGGGGCGTACGCGAGGACGTGCAGAGGAGCATCGACCTGGGCTTTTCTGCGGTGCACATCGGCCTGCCCACTTCGTCGGTTCACTTGAAAAACTCGGTCAGAAAGGACCGCGCCTGGCTGATGTCCACGGCCAAGGACATGGTCAAGTTCGCCAAGGACCAGGGCAAGTTCGTCAGTATCAGTGCCGAGGACATCGGCCGTACCGACATCGAGTTTCTCCAGGAGTATGCCGTGGCTGTGGCCGAGGCCGGAGCTGATCGTTTGAGGCTCTCAGATACGATCGGGATCCTCTCACCTCAGCAATACCGCGATCGGGTCGCCGCAGTGGCGTCGGTCACCGACATCGATCTCCAGGCACACTGCCACAACGACTTCGGGCTCGGCACAGCGAACGTACTGGCCGCGCTCGAAGGCGGAGCGCGCTACTTCCATGTCACGGTGAACGGTATCGGTGAACGCGCCGGGATGGCAGATTTCGCGCAAGTAGTGATGGCTCTTCGGCAGTGGCACAACGTGGATCTCGGGATCAAGACGGAAAAGCTGACTGAGGTCGCACGGACGGTATCCGACGCGTGCCGCTTCCCGACCAGCCCGTGGCAGCCCGTGGTCGGTACGAATGTCTTCGCTCATGAGTCCGGCATTCACACCACCGGAATGCTCCGCGACACCTCGACATTTGAGCCCTACTCACCGGAGTTGGTAGGAGGCGAACGGCAACTCCTGGTGGGCAAACATTCAGGCCGCGGCGTGGTGGCACACGTGCTTGAACAACACGAACTGAATCCGGAGAATTTCGACCTGGATCGGATTCTCGAGGAGGCGCGATCCTTCGCCGTCACTCACGGTCGGGCTCTTGAACCCGGTGAAGTCGTGGACATGGGAAAGCAGTTCGTTCGGGCTGAAGCACTGTGAGCAGCCAGCTTGTCGCTGGGCAGCCGCTGGTTGAACAGGTCATCGCATCACATCTTGAGTCGCCCGCCCAGGTAACCCCAGGGCAGATCGTGGCAGTGGTGCCGGATCGGATATATGTCCAGGACGGTAACGCCCCAACCATCGCTGAACTCTACAAGAAGTTCGGATTCTCCGGCGCCCGGTCCCCCTCCCGGGTCAGTTTCGTCTTCGACCACTCGGTCCTGGTGGCGCAGACCGATATGGCCGACCGGATGGCTGAGGCACACACTTTCGCAGTGGAACTGGGCGTCGATATCCAGCGACGCGGTGCTGGTATCAGCCACGTGATCGCCGCCGAACAAGGCTGGTTCGAACCAGGCTCGCTTGTGCTCGGTTCGGACTCCCACACCTGCGTAGGTGGTGCTTTCGGAGCCCTGGGCTTAGGGATGGGCGCCTCTGACATCACTCACGCCATGGTGTCCGGGAGCACCTGGCTGAGAGTTCCCCCCACGATTGTCGTGGAACTGACATCACAGCCGCACGAAGCAGTCGCCGCACGTGATGTGATGCTCACCATTCTGAAGGAGTACGGTCAGGCACCGTTCCTCTATAAATCCGTCGAGTTCGCTGGTGATTGGGCACAGGCGCTCGGCACCGATGAGGCGGCCAGTCTGGCCAGTCTTGGCGTCGAGCTGGGGGCCAAATGTGTCTTCGTCGCTCGACCCGACGGCGCGGTGCCGGCGGGCACCGCCGCGGGCGTCGAACGGATCAAGATCGACCTCTCGACCATGCAACCGGTGGTTTCAGCACCACACCTTCCAGCCAATACCGGTGGCCTCAGTGAGTTTGCAGGTTTGACGGTCGACTATGCCTTCTTGGGCACCTGCACCAGCGGCCGTTTGGACGACATTCGGGAGGCAGCTCGGGTGATGGCGGGCCGTCAGGTCCATCAGGATGTGAATTTCGTGGTCACGCCGGGGTCCCGGAACATCTACCTGCGTGCCATGGATGAAGGCCATATTCAGACCCTGCTTGCCGCCGGTGTATTGGTCACCCCGCCAGGATGCGGTGCCTGCGTCGGAACCCAAGGGCCACTGCCGGCCCGCGGGGACCGGGTGCTTTCAACCATGAACCGGAACTTCAAAGGCAGGATGGGAACTCCGGAAGCGGAGATATTTCTCGCTTCACCGCGAGTCGTCGCAACGGCAGCGGTATCCGGAAGATTCCCGTCCTTGGAGGAGTTGTTATGAGTTTTCAGACCTACCGCGTCCGTTTCCTCACCGGCGTCATCTCGACCGATGACATCATTCCGGCGCGTTACAAACACATGCACACTGATCCGCAGAAACTCGCCCCGCATCTCTTTGAGAGCTTCCTGCCAGGGTTTCAGCAGACCATTCAGCCCGGCGACGTGATCGTTTCAGATTCGACCTTCGGGATCGGGAGCTCGCGAGAGCAGGCAGTGACGACATTGCTCGCCAACGGCATCGATCTGGTCCTGGCGCCGCAATTCGGCAGGATACTCTTCCGAAACTGCTGGAACCTCGCATTGCCCGCGATCGAAATCGATACCGAGGGGCTGCACGAGGGTGACAGAATCGAGATCGACATCGAATCCGGCCGAGTGCAGGCGGAGAGCGGATGGCAGCGGGATTTCCCGGCACCCCCGGACTTCCTGATTCGAATGCGGGCAGCCGGGGGGCTGCTACAGGGACTGCAGAGCCGACTTCGGGACGAGGTGACCAGCAATGTCTGAGGAACGGCGGCCATTTGACGGCCTGGCCCAGGACTACGACCGAGCACGCCCCAGATATCCCGAGGCCGCTTTCCGACGACTCGTCTCCTTGCTCCCTGAGAGGGCTGTTGCAGTCGCCGATGCGGGGGCAGGAACCGGGATCGCCCTGGAGGGCTTGCTGCCTTTACTGTCTGCGGATAGCACGGTGGACGCCGTGGACATCTCGAACGACATGGTGGCGGTAGGTCGAGCTAAGTTCCCTAAGGTCAACTGGGCCGTCGAACCGGTCGAGCCGTGGCTTGCAGGCCGTGACAATCTTGACTTGGTGATCGCGGCCCAGGCATATCAGTGGATGGATCGGCCCAGCTTCGTAACGAATGCCGGGTCGGCTCTCAGTTCCCGACAAGGAGTACTAGCGGTACTACAAAACAACCGAAACTACTCGATCCCGGGTCTGGCTGCCGACTACGAGGATCTCCTTGAGGAGTTCAGTCCGGGGTACCGACGGGACTATCGAGCAATCGATGTCGCCACGGAAACTGCGCCGATTGCCGCAACCCAGCAGCAATTTCGCTTCGAATGGGTTGATGTGATGCCTGGCGCTTCCTTCGAGACAATGTCGAGATCTTCGACTCAAGCCCAACGCGCGATCGAAAGGACTGGAGGCGAATTCATCCAGCACGTGAAAGACCTGACTCAGGCCGCCGAACGGAACGGTGAAATCCGGCTGAACTATGTCACAGAACTTTTCATCACCAAAGTCCGATGAGGACCAGATCTCGATTAGGTCCGCCAACCCGAACGAGGCAGGCTTGATCGTTCAATTGCTAGGGCAGGTGTACGCACCGTTCGAGGCTGACTTCACACCCACCGCCTCGCGTTGGACTGTCGAGAACGTCAGCGACGGCGTCGCGAATTGGCTGCTCGCATTCGGCGGGGTGTCATGCGATTTGGCAAGGACGGACGCCTCTAACCAATTGCTCGGCGCGGTACGGCATGAAAGCGACCCGCTCGGGTACACCTTCGATGCTCTTGCTGTTCGTCCAGACAAGCAGGGCAAGGGCATCGGCTCGCGTCTTGTCCACGAATGCGAGGCGCTTGCGATGAGGCATGGACGTCCCCGCATGGTCATTGCGCTGCGCATGTCGCTCCAGTCGAACCTCGCGTTTTTCATGAAGCGCGGATACTCGGATCTGCGCGCGTTCGGCAACGACCACCGTTTGTACGGAAAGGAACTCTGAATGACCATCGTGGTGCTCGGATTTCGAGAAGGGCTGGTGGAAGCCGCAGCCGAGTTCGGAGACGTCCTTGTGATTGCCGATCATCAGAAGCCAGGACTCGAGAAGCACCGTCACCTGATGGTCGACGACATCGCCTCGATAGATATGGTGACGGCTGCGCTCGGGGGGCTCGAAGGGTTCATGCCCAGTGCAGTCGTCACCGCGCATGAGCAGGGGGTGTCGACATGCCATCAGCTGAGACGTCGGTACCGGCATCCAGCCGGAGCGTCCTCAGCAACGGTACTTCGATTCCGGGACAAGAAAGTTCAGAAGGACGCACTGGCCCCTGCAACTCCGCGAGCACGCTGCGAAGAGCTTGACATCTTTCACTCCGAATACTCACAGGCGGTGGCTCGCGTCGGGGACAAATTCGTCCTCAAACCCGCTGACGGCTTCGGATCCGTCGCCACACGAATTGTCGCTTCGGAGGCCGAATATGACTCGTTCCGTGCAGAGTTCAGTTCTCGTGGATCGACTCGATTTCTCGCGGAAAGCTACATTTCCGGAGACGAATGGCACGTCGACGGCGTCTGGTCGAAAGGCTCCTTCAGGTGGTCTGCGGTGTCCGCCTACACCAATCCACCGATCACCTGGGTGCAGGGCCAGGCTGTCGGAGGCGTACCTCTGGCTGGCGCCGAAGACGTCGCCGAGCAGGCTGCGATCAGTTTTGTGACGGAAACACTGACGCAGCTCGAAGCCCCGGACGCGGTGGTGCATGTCGAGATCTTCAGACGGCCGGACGGCGGGTATTTCTTCAGTGAGGCCGCCATCCGAGTTGCCGGTGCATTCGTGCCTGAGGTTCTCGATCTCACCTTCGGGCGGAATCTGTATCGTGCAGAGGTCGAGCTGGCACTCGGTCTCATGCCCGAGACCGCGGTGGCCACTCCTATCAATGGGGTTTTCGGCTACACCTATTTACTGCGTACAGAGCACTCGACGAAGACTGAAGCACAATTGTTTCAGGAGCACCAGATACTCAAGGGTGAGTATCCATCGGCCGACAGGGGACGCGCTGGAGCCTACGGACGTTGGGGTTACGCGATACTTCGTGGCGACGACCATCCAGAGGTCGTGCATCGGCTCGGGGAACTGACCCGGGCAGCTGAAGGGGTACCGAGTTGAGCACCGCACTGCTGATGATCGGCTCGCGCAAGCCAGCACTGTTGCGGGCTCTCGAACGTGATTGCGATACTCCGGCTGCAGTCTGGATGGAAGACCCGGAGAAGCAGTCGGGAGCGCTCCGGGGATTCTTCGCACAGACGGATCGTGCCATGTCCGAGAATCACTTTGCCGCAGTGATAGCGACATCCGAATCGACCTTGGTCCTGGCAGCGCTGGCCCGGGCGCGATATGGCTTGCCGGGCCCATCCATCGAGGCAGCCATGATCGCAACAAACAAGTGGCTGATGCGTGACTCCCTTCGCGGAAAAGTTCGCATGCCACGTTTCTGGCTCTCCAGCGACCCCCAACGCCCGCGGCATGGCGACTTTTTCAGCAAACCGCTCGACGAGTCGGCAGCCCGTGGAGTGAAGCCGACGAATGGTGGACCGGCTCAACGCTCGGAGGCGCTGCGCCTCATCGAAGAAGAAGTCATCGTTACTGCCGAGTATCACGTCGACGGAGTGTTCTCCGACGGCAAAGTACTCTGGTGCATACCATCGGTCTATGATCGACCGGTGTTTCTCGCGACAACCGGCTCGCGCACCTCCATGCTTCTGGAGGAGGGGGAAACGGCCCGTCAGCTCGTTGAGCTGTCCAGCCAAATCGCGGCGGAAATTCGTCAGCCGTCCGGTGTTTTTCATATGGAATTTCTTGAGTCGCCCGACGGCTTCGTGTTCGGCGAATTCGGTCTGCGACCGGGAGGAGGCGGCATCGCCGCGATGCTTGAATATCTCCTGGATGCAGACCTCTGGGGCGCTCACATCGCCTCCCAATCGGGACGGGACGTGGGAGGCTTCGGACCCAAACGCACTGCACCACCGAAGGCGGGACTGATCATGGCCAGGAGGGCAAAAGGTCATGGGATTCCGATCGCCGTGGCGCAGGCGGAGCAGTTGCCGGGTGTACGCGGAGCTGACCCGGGTAACTCGCCGCCCGAGGACCTGCCGGCCGACTCGTGCAGCTTTGCATACGCCCTGATCTGCGAGGGCTTGGACCAGGAGTCCTGGACTCGCTATTCGAAGCTGCTCTCAGGAGGCGGGCGAGGTGCATAAGTGGGCGCTGACCAGCTTTGCCGCGCTGGGTGCGGTTGCGGAGGCCGTCCAGCTCGTCGCCCTGATGTGGACCACCCTGCATCTCACCGGCAGCGCCTCGATGGTCGGCGTCGTGAACGCTTTTGCCTTCCTTCCCGGAGTGGTCGCCGGCGTCGCGCTTCGTCTCGCCTTTGATCGGGGCTCTGCGATCAAGAATCTGGGCCGGACCAACTGGGTATGCGTCGGATTCTCCTTGATCCTCGCAGTTGCCGTGTCGGCCGAGCTACGGGCCGAGTACTTGGTTGGCCTGTTCTGCGCCTCTCAGGCCGTCTTGAGTATCGCAAAGTTGGCCAACAAGAGCGCGCTGGCCAGAGCTCTTCGGCTGATCGTCGGGCGGCAGGACCTTCCCGCAGTCCAGGGACGGATATCATCGACGACCATTATCGGAGGCGTCGTCGGCAGCGGTCTGTCCGGGCTGTTGCTCGCCCTGGTCGGCGCCGCGTGGTGCTTCGCTGTAGCAAGTGCGCTCTACGCTGCCAGCGTCCTGCTCATTCGAGCGCTCAGGCGTTACCAGCCAACTGTCCAGGAGGCGACGGGCCCGGAGTCCGGTCCAAAGTCACCACCGTCGTCGGCCGTTGATTCCGAGCTCGCAGAGGCCGGATCCAGTCCGGCCAAGCGGGACGGACGACGGCTGCTGATGCTCGTGCTCCTGGTGTCGATCCCCAGCAGCGGTGCGCTGCAATACATCACCGCCCTATTGCCGTCGTACGCGAACGCACTGGTTCCCGGCTCCGCACCTTACTACTCCGTACTGGATATCGCGGCCATGCTCGGCGGCATCCTCGCCGGTGTGCTGATCGGCATCTCGCCCCGGGTCCGCAGGACCGTGCAACGCTATGCCCTCGTGGTCAGCGGCATGTTGTGTTTACTGCTGGTGCCGAACTGGTCCCCCGTCGCGGCCGCCGGGATCATCGCCGTTGTCTCCCTGACGATCACCTCGCACGTGGTCGGCATGCAGATAGCGACCAACCAACTCGCCCCCGATGGCCAGATCGGTAGGTACATGGCGGTGCGGAATGCCGGAGTAGGCCTTGCCAAGGCGGTGTTCTCCCTGGGCGCTGGCATTTTGGCTCAGCTGAGCGGCGTCTACGCGGCGTGGATGGTGCTGGCACTCTTCCTGATCGCGGTTTCGATCGCGTTCAGTTGCAGTCCCACCTGGAGGAGGTTTGCGAGTGCCTGAGAACCTGCGGCATGAGTTCATCGACTGGCTGAAGACTCGTCGCACCGACCTGGTGCGCGGATCTTCTGAGGATTCAGCTGATGCCCTTGAGTGTCTTGGTTTGGATGATGCAACTCTGGCCGCCGCTCGCAGCGCATCGAAGATCGTGCTCAGCACGCCGCACGCCAGCCCGAACGTGTTCGGCCAGCGGATGCGGGTCGGCTGGGCGGCCGCAGCCATGCAAGGTTTCTTGCCGGAGGTACACCACATCAGAGTGGTGCTCACCCACACAAACATGAGTGATCTCGGGTGGCGTCCCTACGCTTGGTGGACGCTTGACGTCGACAACCAACTCCAGGTCACCAAAATCTTCAGCCGGAACAAGAAGCGAAAGCACACCGTGCTCTGCACCTTGCCGACGCTTGAACTCGACCCGCTGGACTTTTCAGGAACCGATGCCTCTGCGGCGAAGCGCGCCCGCGTGGGGAGCGACCTGTCACGATCCTTGATGCTCCTTATGGCAAGCATTGAACGCGCCGCCGGCCTCGCTCTGCCGGAGCGCACCTGCTATATCCCGCTGGACCTGGTCTTGGAATTCGTGAGAGAACTCGGCGACCGGAATCCTGCTTTCGATCACATGCTGCGACGGGCCCACGGACGGAAGCCGAATCCAGAGGGGCGGTTGGTACCGGCCGGGCGGGCACAGAGCCTCGTTTTTGATAACGCCAGCAACCTCGCGTCGCTGGCCATCTTCGGAGCACCGGTCCTTCTCGGCGGAGCGAAGATGCTGGGGTACTGGTCCGAAGTGGCATCCGCGAGCCGTTTGTTGGGCGGCGAAGTCCGCCCCGTACGGCCATTCCTGATCCCGGAGCTCGACCTGAGCGCATTGTTCCCCCTACGGGCCGAGCTTTCCGCTGCCCTGAATGCGGCGGGCATCGAATACAGCCAGGGCATGGCGACCTCCGAATACGGCCAGTTCGCCCACATGCGCAAGGTGTTCGATCCCCTACTGCTGGACCGGCTCTCAGCGCTATTGACCGATCGATGACCTTCTGTCCGTCGGGGAAGCCTGCACACAAAGATGTCCTCGGGGTGCCGGACAACGGCGAATTCCACGCTCTGTGGAGAACAGCAGTACACGGTGCAGAGCCTGCCAAGCGGGAGACAAGATCCGCCAAAGAAGCCCTCAGGCGTCCTTCACTGAAGCCCTGTTTGCAACAGCAAGCACCTCACACGACAGCAACCCGCACCCTCCCACTAGGCTGGAGGCATGACCGCGTCACCGCAGCTTCCTCAGCCCCCTCGCGCACGGAAGGTCCCCGCCAGCAGGACCCACCACGGCGACACTTTCGTGGACGATTACGAATGGCTCCGGGAGAAAGAGAACTCAGAGGTGGTGGACCATCTGAAGGCCGAAAACGCCTATCAGGAGGCCGTCACTGCCGGGCAGGAACCGCTCCGGGAAGCCATCTTCCAGGAGATCAAGGGCCGCACCCAGGAGACGGACCTCTCCGTCCCGCAGCGCAAGGATGAATGGTGGTATTTCGCCCGCACCATCGAGGGGCAGAACTACCCCGTCTACTGCCGGGTGGCCGCCACGGACTCCAGTGATCCGCTGGCCGATTGGACTCCCCCGGTGGTGGAGGCCGGCGTCGGGCTCCCCGGTGAACAGCTGTTGCTGGACGGCAACGCCGAAGCCGAGGGTCAGCCGTTCTTCTCGGTGGGCGGAACGGCCGTCACCCAGGACGGGAATCTCTACGCCTACGCCGTGGACAACTCGGGCGATGAACGTTTCACCGTCCGCTTCAAGGACCTGCGCGACGGCGGTCTGTTGCCGGACGTGATCGAGGGTGCCTTCTACGGGCTGGCCTTCTCCCCCGATGGCAGCCGGCTCTTCTACACGGTGGTCGACGACTCTTGGCGTCCGTATCAGATCCGCGTCCACACGCTCGGAACCCCGGTGGATCAGGACGAGCTCCTCTACCAGGAGGACGACGCCGGCCTGTGGCTCGGCTTCGAGCTCTCCTCCCAGCGGACGCACCTCGTGGTGGGCATCTCCTGCTCCGAGTACAGCGAGGTGCGGCTTCTGGACTTCGCCGACCCCGGGGCCGGGCTCCGGACCGTGATCTCCCGGGATGCCCGGGTGCTGTACGAGGCCGAGCCGTTCCAGCTCACGCCGTCCGCGGCTGCCGGTCCGGTGGACGGAGTGCTTCTCACCCACAATCTGGCGGCCCCTAATTCGATGCTCTCGTTCGTGGCGTGGGCAGAACTGGCCAAGCCCTTGGACACGCAGGACTGGCTGACCCTGGTCCCGCACTCGGACGAGGTCAGGGTCAACGGCGTCGCGGTGCTGCGCGATTTCCTGGTCCTCTCGGTCCGCAAGGACACCTTGGAGCGGGTGCAGTTCCTGCCCCGCCGGGGCCTCGGCACTCCGGATCAGGAGGCGGTCCTGGAACCCGCCTTCCAGGAGGAACTCTTCACTTCATACCTGAGCGCGGCCGACTACCGCGCGCCGTCGGTGCGGCTGGAGTACACGAGCTTCTTCACGCCCACGCGGCTGTACGACTTCGTGCTTCCCGCCCCTGAACGGCCCATCGGCGAGCTGCTGCTGCGCCGCGAGCAACCCGTGCTGGGCGGGTACGATCCGGGCGACTACGTGGCCACCCGGGAGTGGGCCACAGCTTCGGACGGCGCACGCATTCCTCTGTCCGTGCTGCGGCACCGCTCGGTCCAAGCGGGCGGCGGCAATCCGGGGCTCGTCTACGGCTACGGGTCCTACGAAGTCAGCATGGATCCCGGCTTCGGCGTCGCACGGCTGTCCCTTCTGGACCGTGGGGTCGTGTTCGTGATCGCTCATATCCGCGGGGGCGGAGAGCTCGGCCGTCAGTGGTACGAAGACGGCAAGAAGCTCGCCAAGAAGAACACCTTCACGGACTTCGTCGCCGCGACGGACCACCTCGTGAAGTCCGGCTGGGTGGACCCGACGCGGGTGGCTGCGCTGGGCGGTTCAGCCGGCGGCCTGCTGATGGGTGCCGTCGCGAACCTCGCTCCGGAAAAGTACGCGGCGATCATCGCGCAGGTCCCGTTCGTGGACGCCCTGACCACCATCCTGGATCCCGAGCTGCCGCTGTCCGCTCTCGAATGGGAGGAATGGGGCAACCCGATCACAGATCCTCAGGTGTACGCCTGCATGAAGTCGTACACCCCGTACGAGAACATCCGTCCGGTGCCGTACCCGAAGATCGCCGCTGTGACCTCCTTCAATGACACGCGCGTCCTCTACGTGGAGCCTGCCAAATGGGTCCAGGCTCTGAGGGAGACCACCACGAGCACGGAGCCTGTGGTCCTGAAGATCGAAATGGACGGCGGCCACGGTGGGGCGTCCGGGCGCTATGTGCAGTGGCGAGAGCGCGCCTGGGACTACGCCTTCGTCGCGGATGCACTCGGCGCCCGGGAACTGCTCCCCGGGGCCGGTCTTCGCTAGGCCGGTCCGTCGCCCGGCCGAACCCTCACGGCATCCCCACCTGACGCGAGAAGTCAGCTGAGCACAGTCCCAGACGGGAACACTGTGCTCAACTGACTTCTCGCGTGGGAAAGGGCTGGAATCAGCGGGCCTTGCCCAGCCGGAACTCCAGATTGCGTTTCACGGCGGGCCACTCCCCTGCCAGGATCGAGAACACCACGGTGTCCCGGAGGACGCCTTCGGACGTCAGTGCCTGACTCCTGAGAACGCCGTCCTGTTTGGCACCGAGACGGGCGATGGCCTCGCGGGACTGATGGTTCATCCAATTGGTACGGAACTCCACTGCCACACAGCCCACCGTCTCGAAGGCGTGCCGCAGCAGCAGGTACTTGGAGTCCGGGTTGGTCCCAGTGCCCTGCGCGGAACGCCGGTTCCAGGTGGAGCCGATCTCGAGCCGCGGAAGCTCGTGATCGATGTTCATGAACGTCGTCATGCCCAGCAGTTCTCCCGTGGAGTTCAGCCGGGTGACGAACGGGAGCATGCTGCCCTTGTCCTGGAGCGCCAGCCGCCGTTCGATGTCGGCGGCCATGCCCTCAGGACGGGGCACGGAGGTGTACCAGAGGCTCCAGAGCTCACCGTCCTGGACGGCGTCGATCAGTTCGGCCTCATGGCTGCGCTCCAGAGGCTCCAGGGTGACGTATTTCCCGTGCAGGGTGACAGGATCAAGTTTTTGCACGAGGAACATTGTGCGGCCGGATCGACCCATATTCCAAGCGTCCGGCCCAGTGATTCAACGAGTGTTCATCCGGGCGGCCCCCCATCCCCCTTGCGTGCTCAGTTGCGGCGGCCTGGAAGCGAAACTTCCCGCCACAACTGAGCACGCAATCCCTGGAGCGAGGGAAGCCACAGTGCTCAGCTGAAGAGCTGGTTCTTCGGCTTGTTGTTGCGCACCTTGAGCCATCCGAGCCACAGGATCACGGCGAAGAACGGCACGGTCGCCAGCGTCCAGGCACCCAGGTAGAAGACGCTTCCGTCAGAGGAGGTGGAGGTGTCGAAGCCGATCAGCACGGTGATCGCCAGCAGGGCCACGAGCCCCACCCAGCTGGTCCACGGTGAGCCGGGCATGGGAAGGCTGGAGACCTTGCCCCTCTTCTTCCGCAGCATGATCTGACAGGCGAAGATGGAGCCCCACGTGAAGATCACGCCGATCGACGCGGTGTTCAGTGCCAGATCGAAGGCGTGGGAGCCGCCGAGCCAGACGTTGAGGATGATCCCCACCAGGTAGAAACCGCCGATGGCCAGAATGGCAGCGTACGGGATGTGCCGCGAGGACATCTTGGTCAGCCACTTGGGGGCATGACCGTTGTTGGCCATGGTGCGGAAGATGCGGCCGATCGAGTACAGGCCGGAGTTGCAGGAGGACAGGGCCGCGGTGATGACGATGAAGTTCATCGCGTCGCCCATCCACGGCAGGCCCATCTGGCCGAACACGGTGACGAACGGGCTGGTGCCGGCCTTGTACTGATCGCTCGGCAGGAGCATGGCCAGCAGGGTCACGGAACCGACGTAGAACACCACGATGCGCACGACGACGGCGCGGATCGCCTTGGGGACCTCACGCTCGGGGTTCTCCATCTCGCCCGCGGTGATGCCGACGAGCTCGATCGCGTTGTAGGCGAAGATCACGGCGTTGAGCACGAGGACCATGACGAGCACGCCGTGCGGGAACATTCCGCCTTCACCGGCGAAGAGATTGGCCGGGCTGGCGTGTCCCGGGCCGACCTGCGCGTTCATGACCACCAGAACGGTGCCCACCACGAGGAAGATCAGGATCGCACCGACCTTCAGAACCGATGCCCAGAACTCGAACTCTCCGAAAGCCTTCACGGACAGCAGGTTCACGGCCACCAACAGCACCAGCGCTGCGATGGCGGAGATCTCCACCGGGACGTTCGGGAAGAAGTACTGGAAGTAGAGGCCGATCGCGATCAGCTCGGCGATGCCGGTCATGCCCCAGTTGAGGAAGTACATCCAGCCGGAGAGGTAGGCACCCTTGGAGCCGAAGAGTTCGCCGGCGTAGGAGACGAAAGACCCGGAGGTCTGGCGGTACATGATCAGCTCGCCCAGCGCCCGCATCAGGAAGTAGGCGATCACGCCGGCGATGGCGTACGAGAAGACCAGTGCGGGACCGGTGGAGTGGAGCCGGCCACCGGCTCCCATGAAGAGGCCGACGCCGATGGCGCCACCCATCGCGATCATGGTGACATGGCGACGGCTCAGGGATTTGCTGTATCCCTCGGCGCTGAGGGCTGTTTGATGTGCGGCGCCGCTGGCCTGGCTGCTGGCCTGGCCGGGGGCGCTCTCCTGCTTCGTAGTTTCTGACACGGTAGACAAGTGTACGGACCATTCTCCGAACGTGATTTGACTAACAAGATATTGAGTCGCACATCACAAGTGCCCTCGGGCTTGTACTGGGGAAATATTCGACGGGATTCGACAGCTGAATGTGACCCTTCACTGAGTCCGCAACATTTGACGATTGCTTCAGAATCGCGACTGGACTTTCGCGCAGGTCGAAGTCGCCTGGGTCAGTGCCGTCCGTTGCGGCGGAAGCCCGCAAGAAGCGTCACCCCGCCGAGTGCAAGGAGCCCGACCGCGGCCAAGGCGGTGGGGAGCAGGGCGCTGGAGGCACCCGTGACCGCCAGGTCACCGCCGGAGGATGTCGTGGCCGCCAGCGTTCCGGCTGGGGCGCTCGTCGTACCGGAGACACTCGGCCCGGCCGACGTCGCAGTCCCCGTCGGTACCGGAGACGTCACACTCTCCGTCGGAACCGGAGACGTCACAGTCCCCGTCGGAACCGGAGACGTCACACTCTCCGTCGGAACCGGAGACGTCGTGGTCCCCGTCGGGATAGGAGTCTGCGGGACGTCCGGTCGGGTCGGGGTCGGGGTCGGCTGAGGATCCACGGTGCATCCGGTCAGCTCATCGGGGAAGGGGTACGCGTGAACCTCTGAACCGCTTCCCCCATGGACGAAGTCACCATTGACGTAGACCCTGCCGTTGTAACCGGGGACGTCGATCGTGGTGGTACCGCTCCCGACAGGGACCAGCATGGATCCCGGGACCTGGGCAGACCCGGTCACGTGGACATCGGATGCTTCCGTGTAGTTCCAGAGAATGTGTCCCGCGAGTTCACCGAAGGCGCTGCTGCTGATCGGGACGGGTGTCCCATTGACCAGGAGGGCGTTGAGGCCGAGGGTGACCTTCGGGCCGCCGGTGACGTTGACGATGACCCGCGCGCCGGCCGGAACGTTCTTGACCTCAAGGGACCTGACGGCGGTGCCGAGCACCGCGCCGTCGACCGTGAACACCTGGGTGGCCGAAACCCCGTCGCCGAGCAGATCCAGGCCCCAGCTTGTGACCGAGACGCGACCGGTGGTCGGCAGAGCGGCGTAGGAGGCCGAGGTGGAGACGATGCGCCCCGGCATGTTACGGAAGGAATCAGCCGAGCTGCTGTCTCCGGAGGTGATCTTGCCGCCGTTACTCGTCAGCTTCGGAGCCTCGATGTCACCGCCCACGGAGACCGCACCACCGCCGGGCGTGTTGTTCGCCCCGACGTCGACCGTCACGCCGGAGGAAGCCCTCAAAGAGCCGCCCACCACGAGATGGTCCGTGCCAGGCTGGGGCCAGAGGCCGGAGCCGACCCCGGCCGTGCCCACGTTGTAGATGCCATTGGCCTTGGCGATGTCGGCATTCCCGAGCACGACGGCCTTGCCTTCCATCTCCGCCGCGGACTGGACGACCGTGAAGGCGCCCTTCACGAAGAGATTGGGCCTGTTGTCGTAACCGTCAGGCGCGGGGTTCGCCTCGATGCCCGGGAGGTTCGGCACGCAGTCTACGGCGGCGGCCCGGGCAGCGGGAACGGCCTGGAAGGCCATGGCCGTAGCGGCGAACACCGCGACCGCACCGGCCGCGAGGGAGAGGGAGGGCGCGCCGAAGCGGCGCAAAGTGGAATTCACGGAGAAAGGAACCTCGGTTTGCAGAATGTCGCGCACCGCCCAGTGCGCCGACTCGATGATCACAGGTCATGGACATCAACGTCACTGAGAGTATTCTATCGTTTATTTGGGCGCCGGATGCCGGGCATAGGATTCACCCATGACCGAGAGTGCCCTTCCCGCCGCCGTCTCAGACACCTTCGACCCGCGCCACTGGCGCGTGGTGGAGGGCTTCGATTTCACGGATCTGACGTACCACCGCCAAGTGGAACGGGACGAGGACGGTTCGATCATCCGCGATCTGCCGTGCGTACGCATCGCCTTCGACCGTCCCGAGGTCCGCAACGCCTTCCGCCCCCACACCGTGGACGAGCTGTACCGCGCCCTGGACCACGCCCGGATGACACCGAAAGTGGCCACTGTACTGCTCACAGGCAACGGCCCATCCTCCAAGGACGGCGGCCATGCCTTCTGCTCCGGCGGCGACCAGCGCATCCGAGGGCGCGACGGCTACAAGTACGCCGAGGGCGAGACCAGCGAGACCGTGGATCCGGCCCGCGCAGGACGCCTCCACATCCTGGAAGTCCAGCGGCTCATCCGCACCATGCCCAAGGTCGTGGTCGCGGTCGTCAACGGCTGGGCCGCAGGCGGCGGCCACTCCCTCCATGTGGTGGCGGATCTGACCATCGCCTCCAAGGAACACGGAAAGTTCAAACAGACGGACGCCACCGTGGGAAGCTTCGACGCGGGCTACGGTTCCGCCCTGCTCGCGCGCCAGATCGGGCAGAAGAACGCCCGCGAGATCTTCTTCCTGGCCCGCGAGTACTCCGCGGACGACATGGTCCGGATGGGCGCCGTCAATGAAGCAGTGCCGCACGAGGACCTGGAGAACGTGGCTCTCGGCTACGCACGGGACATCGCCCGGCAGTCGCCGCAGGCGATCCGCATGCTCAAGTTCGCCTTCAACCTGGCCGACGACGGTCTGGCCGGCCAGCAGGTCTTCGCCGGCGAGGCGACCCGCCTGGCCTACATGACGGACGAAGCGGTGGAGGGCAAACAAGCCTTCCTCGAAAAGAGGGACCCCGACTGGTCCGACTTCCCGTACTATTTCTGATCCGGCCAGGGGAAACAGCCTCATGCAGAACCTCGACACCGTTCTGAAGCAGCTCGCCGCTGCTCTCCAGGGCGAGGGGCCCGCCGTCGAATTCGGCGACGAGATCACCACCGTGAACCTTCCGGAACATCCGGAGGCAGCCGTCGTCGTGCGCACCTCCGGTTCCACCGGCAGGCCCAAGACCGTAGTGCTCTCGGTCGATGCGCTGGCCGCCAGTTCCATGGCCACGGCCGTGGAACTCCGCGGCGAAGGACAGTGGCTCCTGGCGCTGCCCCTGCAGTACGTGGCCGGGGTCCAGGTGCTGGTCCGATCGCTTTTCGCAGGCACCCGTCCCTGGGCGATGGATCTCTCGGAGGGGTTCAGCCCCGATGCGTTCGCGGCTGCCGCCGACGAACTGAGCGACCCCATCCGCTTCACCTCCCTCGTGCCCACACAGCTGGCCCGGCTCCTGGAGGCACCCTCTGACGACGTGCTGCGAGTGCTGCGCCGTTTCGACGCGGTGCTCCTCGGCGGAGCCTCGGTCGCACCTGCGTTGCTCGCCCAGGCACGCGAACTGAACGTGAACGTGGTGACCACGTATGGCTCCGCAGAGACCTCTGGAGGCTGCGTCTACAACGGCCGGCCGCTCGACGGCGTCGAGGTGCGCCTGGTGGACGGGCGCATCCACCTCGGCGGCCCGACGCTCGCCGACTGCTACCTGGACGATCCCGAGGCGACCTCGGCGTCCTTCGTCGAGCTGGAGGATGAACGCTTCTTCCGCACGAGCGATCTGGGCGAACTCGACGACGACGGGCGGCTACGCGTCACAGGCCGCGTGGACGACGTCATCAATTCCGGCGGCAGCAAAGTCTCTGCCGTCGACGTCCAGCGTGCCCTCGAAACGCTCGACGGCGTCCGGCAGGCCTTCGTCGGCGGAATACCCTCCGCGGAGTGGGGCCAGGCCGTGGCGGCCGCCGTCGTCATCGAGCCGGGGGCGTCGTGGAGCGCCGATGCTCTCTCGGAGGCTCTGCGCCCGGAGTTCGGCGTCCTGCGACCACGACGGCTGTCCCTGTGGGCGGCTCTCCCCCTGCTGCCCAACGGCAAAGTCGACCGGCGTTCCATCCTTGCCCGACTCGAGGCCGAACATGGGGGAAAATAGGCTCAGCGCATCCGCGCCGTCGACATCCCCGAGCGAAAGGTAATCGTGGCTACAGCCGCCCAGTGGATCCAAGGGGCTCGCCCCCGCACCCTTCCCGCCGCCATCGCACCCGTGGTGATCGGCAGCGCGGCGGCCTATCAGCTCCACGCCTTCACCCTGCTCAACGCGGTCCTGGCCGCACTCGTGGCCCTTCTCCTGCAGATCGGCGTGAACTACTCGAACGACTATTCGGACGGCATCCGCGGAACCGACGAGGACCGGGTCGGACCGTTCCGTCTGGTGGGGTCGGGGGCTGCGCGCCCCAAGGCCGTCTTGAAGGCGGCCTTGATCAACTACGGCCTGGCCATGCTCGCGGGGCTGGGCCTCGTCCTCATCACGCAGACCTGGTGGATGATCCTTGTCGGCCTGGGAGCGGTCGTGGCGGCCTGGGGGTACACAGGCGGCCGTAACCCCTACGGCTACCAGGGCCTGGGCGAACTGTTCGTCTTCGTCTTCTTCGGTCTGGTGGCAACGCTCGGCACCACCTACACACAGGCAGGCCGGATCAGCCTGGCCGCCGTCATCGGGGCGGTGGGAACGGGCCTCATCGCCTGTGCAGTCTTGATGGCCAACAACGTCCGGGACATCCCGACGGACAAGGCGGCCGGCAAGAACACGCTGGCGGTGCGCCTCGGAGACCGGCTGGCCCGGCGTTCCTACGTGCTGATGCTCGCGGTGGCCGTCCTCTCGGTGGCGGTCCTCGCCCCGGAGAACCCGTGGTTCCTGTTGGTCCTTCTGCTGGTGCCGGCGTCGCTGCTGCCCTGCTGGCTCATGCTCTCAGGGCGTACGGGCAAGGCGCTGATCCCGGTGCTCCAGCAAACCGGCATGCTCAACCTGGGCTACGCGGCACTGTTCGCCGTTGCGGTCATCCTTCAGCACGGGATCTGAGGTCCGAGGACGCTCTTCGAGGGCTTCCAGCACCTGCTGCATGAGCAGCTTCCGCGCTTCGTGGTAATCGGGATCCTCTGCCTCCAGAAGCCGGTTCTCCCCACTCAGCGGGTCCGTCAGGCTCAGAAAAACTTTCATCGTGTGCTTCGCGGTCTTCCTCTTCGTACGGCGGGCTGACGGGAGCGGAGCAGCTGGCCCGGGGGCGCCCCCACTGGAGCCCCCGGGCCACTCTCCCGGTGTTCGTCACCGTCAGCGTGTGAACTGCAGAATGACCTGAGCGCACCGATGAACGCGGTCATGTGCATGACCGCGCAATCCGTGCGCTCAGGTCAAGAACCGCTACTGGGCGGTGGTGATGTTGTCCGAGGACCCGGTGCTGTCGAGCTTCCAGGCCCCGTCCTGCTTGACGATCACCAGCTGCGCCTGCTGACCGCCACCAGTCGCGGAGACCCGCCCGACGGTTCCGTTGCCGGAGAAGGTGGCCGCGTCGATTGCGAAATCGGCCGGGAACTGGACCTTGGCCACGGCTGCACCGGTGGGCTCGACCTCAGGTGCGAAGGCGACGGCCCCGGTGAAGGTGGCGACATTGTTCTGCTTGACGCCGGCGACGATCTCGTCGGCACGGGTCTGGGTGAAATCTGAACTGCTCATATTGTGTTTCTCCTAAGTTCTTGGACGGCGTCAGCTGCGGCCGCAGTAACCGACGAGGATCCCGAACACCGAGACGCCCAGCAGAGTGGTTCCCGCGGAATCGTCGGAGTGGATGCTGTTCGCATTGCCCAGGACGTTGCCCACGGACATCGTGTAGGTGCGGAGCACCTGGGCCGAGAGCAGGCCCGTCACGCGGAGGGTGATCGACGACCCGGCAGGGATGTCCTGGCTCAGGGTGAACTGGGCCGTGGTGCCGTTGATGATGTTGAGGAAGCCCGCACCGTTGGCGTTGCCGAAGGTCAGGTTGCCCAGACCGGTGCCCTGGATGTTGAAGGTCGAACCGGCGAGGATCGGCGCACCGACAGCCGTGATGGTGAACTCCGGGAAGGACTGGCCGACGCCGAGGATGTTGATGCCGTAGCAGCCTGCCGTGATGATCACGTTCTGCTGCGCCGGGGGAACGGAAGCAACTGCCGCCGGGGCGGCCATGGTGGCCGCGATGACGGGCAGCGACCACGCCGCTCCTCTGGTCACCGTACGGCGGGTTATCTGCTTGGTGCCGGTTCCGGACGGCTGCATCGATGTTTGGTTCATTGTTGAAAATCTCTCTTGTTCTGCCGCATGGTGGCGGTCAACGTCTTTGCCAGCGTCCGAGGCACCACGGCCTGGACGTACTCGAGTCACGGTCTTCTGTCTCCCCCTCAGTGCGAATGAATCGGCATCTGGGCAGCCCGGAGAGAACTTTGCGCGTGACCATGTGACCGGCAGACGTCATCGAGGAACGGCGCGAGAGCGCACAACGATGAACCGGCTCATCCGGACGAAATTCCGGCATGGCAGCAGAACGCGGTGTACGGACAGAGGCCCTCCTATGGCCTTGGGTCTGTCGCGGACTCCGCGGAAAACGGGCAGCGGATCTAACGGGCGCCTCCTCGCCCTACAACGCTTGCCCTAGCAGCCTCCTCCCCAGGTGCTCCTACCATTGATTATTCAACAGCCCGTGCGTTTAATCAACGGTGTGTTGATTTTGTCGACATGGGGCTTTATCTCATAGATGCTATGGTCCGAGATGTGATTTCTGGGGCAGAAGACCGGGCGAATCGCCGTCGAAGGGGCACACGGCCTTCCGGTGACGACCGCGAAGCCGCGCTCTTTGAGACTCTGGAACGCCTTCTCCAGGAGCAGAGCTTCGACGAGGTGACGATCGCCGATCTGGCTGAAGGTGCCGGGCTCTCCCGTCCGAGCTTCTATTTCTATTTCGCGTCCAAAGAAGAAGTCCTGGTCGCACTCCTGAAGCGTCTTGTCGCTCAGGCTGAAGAGGCCGGAATGGCTGCCCATCGCCGTCTGGCGGGCCGGCCAGGCCCTCACTGGCGGGAACTGATCGCCGCGCATCATTCCGTCTACTTGCAACGACGGAACATCGTCCTCGCCGGGCTCCAGGCCCAGTGCCGCTATCCGGAAGCCCGTCGCGTCATGGAGGAACTGCGCGAGTACCGCATCCAGCGCACCATCCAGACGATCGAGAAGGAACGTGGGGGCCGAACCCTGGCCAGCGGACTCAGCGCCCGGCAAGCCGCAGTGGCACTGATCGCGATGAACGAAGAAGTCCTCCACGCAGCGCTTCGGAAAGACCGGATGGCCCTTCCCGATGAGGAATCGATCACGGTCCTGGCAGCGCTCTGGACCCAGGTGGTCGACAGCTAGGCCGCCACGGCGTCCCTGGCAGGCCCTACGACGAAACCCCGGCACTCCTGGCACCGGGGTTTCGCGCTATTCAGGGTTCAGTCGTACTCAAAGTCAGGCGACGGCACTCAGGGCGCCGTGACGTTCAGAGCGGACGAAGGCTTCAGGCCTTCCCGTTCTCCGAGGCCTGAGTTCCGTCCAGGGCGGCATCCTCCGCGGCTGCGTCCTCCTCAGCACGCCCGGGCTTGGCCTTCCCCGCGAAGGTCCCCGCAAGCTGCACCGCGGCGTCGTCCCGCTGCCGGGTGAAGAAGAGATACCCAAGAGCAAAGGAGATCAAGGCGGCGAAGATCGCACCGAGAACCAGGCCAGTGCCCACCCACAGACAGATGGCCAAGGCCACCACGAAAAGGGCCAAGCGGATCAACAGGTACTTCATATTCGCCACGGTCCTATTCTACCGGGCCATTCTGGGCACTTCCCCGGCCGCTGGATCGTCGCCGGATCTGCCGATCGCCAACGCACGGTCCCGGCACGGCTCGCGTGGCTCAGTAGACTGGAAAGATGCCTCGCCTCATCCTCACCATCCTCGTAGTGGCCGTCTGCATCTACGCACTGATCGACTGCCTGCGCTCCGATTCCCGTGAGGTCCGGGGCGTTCCGAAATGGGCATGGATCGTGGCCCTGATCGTGTTGCCCGTGCTCGGCACCGTCCTGTGGTTCTTCCTCGGACGTCCCCGGAACACGAGTACTCCTGCCCCGCAACGGCAGGCTCCCGACGCGGCCCAGAACGGACGGCCCATCGGCCCCGATGACGACCCCCAGTTCCTCCGCAATCTGCAGGAGCGCCGTCGTAATGAGCAGGAAGCCCAGCGTCTGGCGGACATGCGGCGCCAGCTGGAAGACAAAGAGCGCCGCCTCCGCAATGGCGAAGACGACGCTCCCGGTCAGGACGGTTGACGCCCCACGGCTGTTCCCCTGCTCAGAGCCCCGAGTAGGAGTGCAGACCGTTGAAGTACTGGTTGACGATGGTGAAGTTGAACACCACGCACAGATAGCCCACGATCGACAGCCAGGCGGCACGGGTGCCGGTCCAGCCGCGAGTGGCCCGGGCGTGCAGGTAGCCTGCGTAGACCACCCAGATCACGAAGGTCCACACTTCCTTGGTGTCCCATCCCCAGAAGCGCCCCCACGCCTTCTCCGCCCAGATCGCCCCGAACATCAGGGTGAAGGTCCAGCCGACGAAGGCGATCGTGTTGATCCGGTAGCTGAGGTTCTCCAGGCTCAAGGCGTTGGGCACCAGGCTCATGAAAGCCAGCTTGTCGTTCCCACCCACTGCCAGCTTCGACTCGCGACGGGATTGAATCAGCTGGAGCACCGACATCGCGAAGGTCAGTGTGAAGAGGGCCGAGGAGAGCACCGCGATCGAGACGTGGATGATCAGCCAGTAGCTCTGCAACGCCGGGACCAGGTGCCCCACCGGGGTCCAGTAGGCTACTGAGGCCGCCACGAGCATGATGATCACCAGCGCCACCACGAAGGTTCCGACGAAGCGCAGATCGCGGCGCAGCAGGACGAGCAGGAAGACCACGGCCACGAGCCAGGCGCCCGTGGTGAGGAATTCGTACATATTGCCCCAGGGGACGCGACCGGCCGCGATACCGCGGCTGATGACCCCGGCGCCGTGGATGACGGCTGCGAGCACGGTCAGTGCGACGGCCACCCTGGCGGGGACCCGTCGCTCCTTGCCGTACCGCATCGATGAATCGGCGGTGACAGCCCCCCTCGGCGGTTCAGCGGACGACGACGTCGGCGCCGGCGCTCCTGCGCCCACCAGCTGCTTGGCGACCGCGGCCGTCTGCACTCCCTGAGTGCGTGCGGCCCGCTCGTCGATCGCCCGGAGGGTGGCACTGCTCTTGGCCAGGTCCCAGGCGAAGGCGATGAGCGCCACCGTGTACGTCCCGGCGGCGAGCAGCATGAAAAGCTCGCTGTACGAACCGAGTGTGAAGTTCAGCTCCGTCATGAGCTTTCCTTTCCATTGGACGCCGTCCCGTGCTGGGGGGCGGCCGAGTTCTTACCATTATCCGCCGATGGCGGTCCATCAGTTCCACCGCTCAGATTCCAGCGATCCTGCAGTGCCTTGCGGATCCGTTCGGTCTCACGCGCCAGGCCGTGATCCTCACCGCGTGCCAGCAGGCCGTATTCGATCATGACCCGGCCGTCCTCGGCGGTTCCGGTGCGGATCCAAGCGCGCCGACGGGCGGTGTAGAGCGAGATGATCAGACCGCCCACGGCGACGAGGGCGAAGATCAGAGCCGGAACCTGGCCTGGATTGTGGCGCACATCGATGGCGATGTAGCGCTTGAGCCCGTCGAAGCTGATCGAGCCCTTGCCGTCCGGCAGCTTGTACGTCTGGCCCGCGTCCAGGACGATGCCCTTGGTCGGCAGATCGCGGCCGTTGAGCTGCTTGAGGCTCTTCACGTCCAGGGTGTAGACGTTCTGCGGTGCGCCCTTGTCCAGGCCGAGGTCGCCATAGTACGAGTTCAGGTTGATCTGCGGCTTGAGCGGATCGGGATCGATGCTGAACGCCACGCCGTCGGCATTGGTCTGAGCCGCCGGCAGGAAGAAGCCGACGAAGCCGAGCTGATCGGGTTTGGCGTCCGGGACCTTGACGACCAGGGTGGAGGTGTAGACACCGTCCGTGGGGATCGACGGCACCGGGCCTTGGAGGGCGATGTTGCCCTTGCCGTCGCGCACCGTGATCACCGGGGCGTAACCGTTGCCCACCAGGTACAGTCCGGTCCCGCCGAGTTCGAGCGGATCGTTGACCTTGAGCACCTGCTTCTTCGGTGCAGCGTCCGGCGAGTCCTTGGTGGTCACGTTGGCGGTGAAGTCGATGGGCTGGCCGAACTGCTTCACCGACTCCCGGTCATAGCGGACGTCGAACTTGTCCAGTTGGACGGAGTACGGGCTCAGCCAGGCGGACTGGAAGTTGGTGCCGGGGCTGAACTGGTCGTAACCCACCAGAGTGTTGACGAACGTCTCGCCCTCAACGAGGGTCCGCTGTCCGCTGTAGCCGAACAGGCCGCCGATTGCCACGGAGACGAGAACGCCGACCAGTGAGGTGTGGAAGATGAGGTTTCCGATCTCCCGGAAGTAACCGACCTCCGCGCCGAGGTTCGGACGCTCGCCTTCCGTGTCACGCTGCTCCACACGGTAGCGACGCTTCTTGAGGACGTCCGCGGCATCCGCCAGGGCCGACGACGCCGTCTCACCCTGCCCTGCGGGGATCACCAGAGTGCCGTACTGGGGCAGGCGCGAGATACGGCGCGGGGTCCGGGGCGGGGCGCTGCGCATGGCCTTGTAGTGGACCCGGACCCGCGGGATGATGCAGCCGATCAGGGAGACGAACAGCAGCAGGTAGATGGCGGAGAACCAGTACGAGGAATAGACGTCGAAGAGCTGGAGCTTGTCCAGCCACGGCCCGTAGTCGGGGTGATCGGTGAGGTACTGGGTGACCACGGACGGGTTCGCCGGGCGCTGCGGAAACAGGGAGCCGGGCACGGCGGCCACGGCCAGCAGGAGCAGCAACAGAAGGGCGGTGCGCATGCTGGTCAGCTGGGTCCAGGCCCAGCGCAGCATGCCGACCGGGCCCAGCGCGGGAACCGCCACGTCCTGCTTGGACGCCTTGTTGCCCTTGCTCTTCTTCACCGTCTCACTCATCCGTGTCGTCTCTGTTCGCGTGTCATCATCGTCTCCATGATCCAGCCCTAGATGGGCAGCTGCACCTCATTCTGGAACCAGGTCTGCAGCTGTACCGTCCAGCTCCCCCACAGACCGCTGATCATCAGAAGTCCGAGCGCTATCAGCATGAGGCCGCCCACCCGCTGGATGGCGAGTTTGTGCTGGCGGAAGAAGCGCATGACTCCGACACCGCGGCGGAACGCCAGTGCGATCAGGAGGAAGGGGATCCCCAGGCCGAGGCTGTAGACGAAGGCCAGCAGCGCACCCTTCGCCGCCGTCGACCCGCCGGAGAGGCTGAGCAATTGCACCGCCGAATAGGTCGGACCGATGCACGGAGCCCAGCCGAGTCCGAACGTCATGCCGAGCAGAGGCGCACCCCAGAGGCCCGCCGGCGGCTTGGTCTTGAGTTTGGCATTGCGCTGGAAGAAGTCGAAGCCGCCCAGGAAGATGATCCCCATCACGACCACGACCACTCCGAGCCACCGGATCACGGTGGGCAGACGGTCCCCCGCGATCAGCCCGCCCAGCTGTCCGAACGCACCGCCCAGCAGAACGAAGACCACCGAGAATCCGAGGACGAAGAGCGCCACTCCGGCGAACATCCTCCCCCGGCGCTGTTTCTCCAGGTCCACTCCGGTGAGCCCCGTGACGTAGCCGAGGTAGCCGGGAACCAGAGGCAGGACGCACGGGGAGAGGAACGAGACCAGTCCGGCCAGGAGGGCGACGGGAACCGACAACAGCAAAGAGCCGTTGAGGATCGTCTCCGCGAAGGGATTGTTGGGCATCTCTCAGGAACGCTCCGCCACTGTCGAGGCGATGAGGGTCTTCAGCGTCCCCTTCTCGAGCTGACCGAGAACGCGCGCGCTGACCCGCCCCTTGCGGTCCAGGACGAGCGTCGTGGGGACGGCACCCGGAGGGACGACGCCGGACAGCGAGAGCAGCACCTGGCCGTCCTTGTCGTTGAAGCTCGGGTAGCCGATCGAGAAGTTCTTCTCGAACGCCTCCGCCGTGGCCTTCTCATCGCGCAGGTTCACGCCGTAGAACTCCACACCCTGGGACGCGAACTCCTCGTGCAGGGCGCGCAGGTCCGGTGCTTCAACTCTGCACGGTGCGCAGGCGGCGAACCAGAAGTTGAGCACCACGACCTTGCCCAGAAGGTCTTTGCTGGCGAGGTGTTTGCCATCGAAGAGCACGCCCTGGAAGTCCCGCGCACTCTTGCGCTGGTCCACTGCATACTCGGTCACGGACCCGTCACCGGCCACATAGTTCTTGTTGTCGCCGGCGCGCGCCTGGGCGGCCAGGGGGTCGTCCTGGCTGCAGGCGCTCAGACCCAGCCCCAGGAGTCCCGCTCCGACGAGGCCCAGGGCCTGACGGCGGCCCAGTTTCTTGTTCTGGCCGCCATCGGCCGCGAATCGTTCGGTGCTCATGATCAGGCTCCCGGAGTGGTGGAGGCGCCCACCAGGAGGTCGGCGGCGGGTTCGCGGTACATGACGCCCAGCAGCCGTCCGCCGTCGTCGAACAGAAGGGACGTGACGGAGGTGAGCGTGCATTCACGCTTGCGCGGGTCGTGGGCGAGGCGACGGCCCTCGGCGGCCAGACGCGTCGCCCAGATGGGCAGCTGATGGCTGACGATCACGGCCTCCGCTCCGGGGCCACCGCGCTCGACGGCGGTGCGTCGCGCCTGCTGCACAGCGGCCATGACACGCTCCACCTGGTGGGCGTACGGTTCGCCCCACGACGGGCGGAGCGGATTGACGAAGTACGGCCAGTGCCGCGGCTTGGCCAGTTCACGAGGCGTGACCTTGAGGCCTTCGAAGTGATTCTCCGCTTCGATGACCCGTTCCTCGGTCTCGATCTCCAGACCGAGGGCCTTCGCGGTCGGAGCGGCGGTCTCCTGGGCACGCAAGAGAGGCGAAGCCACGAGATGGGAGATGACGGCCCCGGATTCACGCTCCTGGGCGAAGAACTCCCCCAGGCGGTCCGCCATCAGGTAGCCACGCTCCGAGAGGTGGAATCCCGGAAGCCTCCCGTAGAGGACTCCGTCCGGGTTGTGAACCTCTCCATGGCGCATCAGATGAACGGTTGCATGGGGCATGCGTCCATTTTCTCAGAGTTTAAGGGCGTCCCGGTCCACTCCCGCCTGGTTCACGGCTGTGAATCCCCCATGAATCCGCACCTTGACCGGCCATCCCCCCGTTCGCCCCGCGCCTCTCACCGACGCCAACAGGCCGGACGTCGCCTCGACGCGCCCGAGCCCGGCTTCGGGGAAGTTCAGAAAAAGTTCGTCACGAAGTGGAATAAAAGATGCATATGCATGTTTATACTGGGTGACATCGATTGGTTGAGCTTTCAATCAATCCCCATGAGTCACCGAACCGTCGAGAAAACAGGAGAACACCATGAGCATCCCCACCAACCTCACCACCGGCACCTGGACCCTGGACCCCTCCCACAGCGAGGCCGCCTGGACCGTCCGTCACGCAGGCATCTCCAAGGTGCGCGGCACGTTCGGCGAGCTGGCCGCCACCGTCACCGTCTCCGATGAGGACGCCGTCGTCGACGCGACCATCCAGTCCGCGAGCATCACCACCGGAGACCCGAACCGTGACGGCCACGTCAAGGGCGAGGACTTCTTCGATGTGGAGAACCACCCGACGCTGACCTTCAAGTCCACCAGCCTGGACGGCTCCGGCGAGGACTTCAAGCTCAACGGCGAACTGACCATCAAGGGCGTCAGCGTCCCCGTGACCTTCGACGCGGAGTTCGGCGGGGTCGCCGTGGATCCGTTCGGCAACACCCGTGCAGGCGTCTCCGCCGAGACCACCATCTCCCGCAAGGAGTTCGGTCTGACCTGGAACGCCGCACTGGAGGCCGGTGGCGTCCTCGTCTCCGACAAGGTCAAGATCAACCTCGAGCTCTCCTTCCTGGCACCGTCCGCCAACTGAGCTTTCAGGGGTCGTTCCGTCACTGACGGCAGCGGGCCCGGGATGTGCCCGGCGACGCTTCACGGCGTCGTCGGGCACATCTGTTTAAGGTCACATCACCGCACGTCACCGTCGCTTCGTGACCTGGCGGTAACGGATGTGTTGCGCGGCGGCGAAAGAACTCACCAGGGGCTATCCGCACGGGGCTGACAAATCTAAAGTGAGCACTATGAGCACCCAATATCCAGGCGCCTCGGGCGCCGCACCCAGCAATGAACCTCCGGCGGGTCTCGGATACGCGGCACCGCCTCGCAATGCCTTCGGTTTCGAGATGAGCAATCTCGGCCGTCGGCTCACGGACGTCAGTGGCGTCCCCCAGCAACTCAGCTACTCCTACTGGCTCTGGCTCGCCGGAGCAGTACTCGGCATCGTCTTCTCCATCATCAGTGTCTTCATGATCAGCGCGAGCTACGGATCGTACGGCGGGGTCATGGCCGGTGCCGCTGTCGGCGGCATCGTGTGGGGAATCATCTGGGCCGCCGTCGTGGCGTTCATCGCCATCCGCCTGAAGGAAGGCTCCCGCTGGGCCCGCATCGTCCTGAGCATTCTTGGCGCTCTCGCCGTGATCGGGCTCCTGGTCAATCTGATCGCCTTCAACCTCAGTGTCATCTCCTCCGCGGCTTCCGTGGCCGCCGCGGTGCTGATGTGGCTTCCCGAGTCACGGAAGTTCTTCGCCTGAAGAATCATCCTTCAGAAGGGGGAATCCGGGCTCCTGTCCGGGATAGCGTAGAGAACGACGCCGCCTGGCGGCGCCGCCCGTATCCATGCCGCACCCGAAGGAGCTGTCATGAGCAGCACACCGCAAGAGCCTGGAAACCCGCAGGACCCGGCCCAGGCAGAGCAGGGCGCCCCGCAGCAAGGCGCTGCGCAGCGACCCGCTGAGCAGCCGTCCGCGGGGCAACAGCCCGCCGCGCCGCAATACGGCGCTCCGCCGTCCGCCCCAGGCGCGCCGCAGTACGGCGCCCAACCGGGCTACGGCCAGCAAGCAGCACCGGAAGCGCCGCAATACGGCGCCACCGGTTATGCACCGCCCCAGTACGGCCAGGGAACGCCCGCTGCGCCGCAATGGCCCAGCGAGAGCCCCTACGCCGGGCCGAGCAGCGCGATGCCCCGGCCTCAGAAGGTGGAGATCTCCTTCTGGCTGATCGTGGTCGCCGGCGTACTGAACCTGGTCAGCGGTTTGATCGGCGCTTTCACCATCAGTTCCAATTCTCAGTTCGACGCCGTCGTCCGGCAGATGCAGGAATCCGGTTCGAGTGCCCCCGACGCCGATGCCCTCCGCTCCATGGTCGTGGTGATGACTCTGGTCTTCGGGGTCATCCAGCTTGCGCTGTATCTCCTGGTCGCCTTCTTCGTCCGTAAGGGCGCGAACTGGGCCCGGATCCTGGGGACGGTCTTCGCGGCCCTCTCCCTGATCAACCTCGCCAGCGGTGTCTTCGGGATCATCGTGACCCTGATGGGCGTCGCCGCCATCGTCCTGCTCTATCTCAAGGACACCAGCCCGTACTTCAAGCGTCCGAAGTACTGACATCGCGGCCTTGCCGCCGTGAAAGCATCAAGACACCGAGCCGGGTGAGGCGCAGCATGCGCCTCACCCGCGCTTGTCGGAGAACGACTCCATAGCCAGTGAGAAGGTCATGAACGAGAACAGCCCCGCACCCGAGTCCCGCGATCCGCTGCAGTCACCGCAGCAGGAACAGTCACCGGAACACGGTGCGGCCCCGGACACCACGGTGACGCCGGCCGCGGCACCCACCGCTCCCGGGGTTTCGGACCAAGCCCCTCAGGATCCTCCGCGCTACGGTCTGCGAGCGGCAGACCTCGGCTTGCCCTCGCCTCTTCCACAGACGCCGCCCCAGCAGAGCTACGGCCAGCAAGGTTACGGCCAACAGAGCTACGGCCAGCACGGGCAGCCCCAGGGCCATCCGCAGCAGGGTCCCGGCCAGCAATTCCCCGGCGCTGGTTACCCGGGCTACCCGCAGCAGGGCCAGCAGCAGGGTTACGGCCAGCAGCCTCCCGGAGCGGGCTACCCCGGATTCGGACAGCCCCAGCCCTTGGGGGGCGGATTCCAGCCCCCTCGATCAGGTGGCTTCGGGGCTCCTCTGCAGCCGCTCGCGCCGATGCCCGTGCCCCGGACCGTCCAGTGGTCGTTCTGGCTCATTCTGGCGGCCGCCGCCATCGGGCTCATCGGCACGCTCACGGCTTTCATCGGCGTCGACTTCAATTCCATCCTGGACCAGGCGACGGAACAGGCTCAACGCCAGAACGGGCAGACCTTGGATCAGGACACCGTTCAGGCCGTCAAGGGCTTCGCCGTGGCCGTCATGGTCATCGCGTTCGCCATCAATCTCGGGCTGTACGTCCTGGTCGCGCTCTTCATTCGTAAGGGTTACAACTGGGCCCGCATCCTGGGAACAGTCTTCGCCGCGCTGTCCCTGTTCGGTCTGCTGACCATCAGCCTGCTCGACATTCTCAATGTCGTGCTCGGCGTCACAGCCATCGTGCTGAGCTGGGTGGGTGAATCCAACACGTACTTCGCCAACGCTCGCTATCAGCGCGAATACCGCAAGGCCGCGCGCTTCCTCCCTCAGCGCTGAGTCGCTGGACGCCCGGCGTCGGTGCTCAGTCCACCAGACGCTGGGCGTGATAGGCCAGGATCTGGAGCTCCGTCGCCATGTCCACCTTGCGCAGATTCACGCCGTTGGGAACCTGAAGGTTCACCGGAGCGAAGCTCAGGACGCTCTTGACGCCGGCCGTGACCACACGGTCGCACATCTCCTGAGCGACCGTCGCAGGCAAAGCGAGCACCACCATGTTCGCTCTCGTCTGGACCAGAACCGTCTCCAGCCCCAGGACATCACTGACCCTCAGGAAGCCGATCTCCTGACCCACCAGCATCGGATCGGCGTCGAAGATCGCGACGATCTCGAAACCGCGGGATTGGAAACCCCCGTACCGGGCCAGCGCACGCCCGAGGTTGCCCGCTCCGACGATCGCCACTTTCCAGTCCAACGTGAGCCCCAGCGCCGCTGCGATCTGACGGTTCAGATAGCCCACTTCGTACCCGACGCCCCGGGTGCCGTGCGAGCCGATGTAGCTCAGGTCCTTCCGCAAGGTGGCGGAGCTGACCCCGGAGGCCTCAGCCAGCGCCTCCGAAGAGACCCGCTCCACGCCGTCGCCTGTGAGCGAGTTGAGTGCCCTCAGATACAGCGTCAGGCGCGCGACGGCGGCCGGCGGGATCTGCTTGGCCTCCTGAGCCGGGGGCTGTCCGACCGTCACGGTACGCGCAACCGCAGGAGCGAGCGGAAGCCCTGGTCCGGCGTCGTGCTGTTTCTTCTTCATCGCGGCTCCGGTTCAGCCCTGCCGCGCTTCGCGCAGCTTGCGCTCCAGCCGGCCCGGATCGATGGTCCAGAAGTCCCGCTGGACCCCATCGATCAGCACCACGGGGACCTCTTCCGCGAAACGCTCCCGGAACGCGGCATCGTCATCGATGAGCCGTTCCTGCCATGGCAGGTCCAGCTTTCCGGTCACTTCCGCGACCGTCACCCGGGCCGCCTCGCACAGATGGCAGTCCTTCTTGGTGATGAGGAGAAGTTCGGGGACCCGCATTCCTTTACGGTAGCGTCCTGAACGCTCATTCGGCACATCGGCCCCGTTAGATAGACTCCTGTTCATGGCCACCACCCGCACCGAACCATCCTCCAGCGTCTCCGTGGCCGAACTCCACCGTCATGAGGCCGCATTCTTCGATGTGGACAACACCCTGATCCGTGGGGCGAGCATCTTCCACGCCGCGCGGAAGATGTATCAGCGCAAGGTCTTCACCATGCGGGACATCCTTGGTTTCGGCTGGCAGCAGCTGAAGTTCAGCATCCGGGGCGAGAACCTGTCCGATGTGCACAACATCCGTGACCGCGGCATGCAGATCGCAGCCGGCATCCGTGCCGAGGACGTCGCCACCCTGGGCGACGAAGTGTTCGATGAAAGCATCTCCGGCAAGATCTGGCCCGGCACGCGAGCCTTGGCCGAACAGCATCTGCGCGTCGGGCGCCGGGTCTGGCTCGTGACCGCCACGCCCTACGAGCTCGCCGAACCGATCGCCAGCCGTCTCGGACTCACCGGCGCCCTCGGCACCCGGGTGGAGGTCGTCGACGGCGTCTACACCGGTCGCCTCGTGGGCGACATCCTGCATGGACCGGCGAAGGCGGAGGCCGCCCGTGCACTGGCCGAGGCGGAAGGACTGGACCTGGCGGAGTGCTGGGCCTACAGCGATTCACACAACGACATTCCCCTGCTGAGCATGGTGGGGCACCCTGTGGCCATCAATCCCGATGCCGGGCTGCGTCGCCATGCGAAAGAGAAGAACTGGCCCGTCTACGACTTCCGTTCGGGACGCCGTGCCGCGACATTCGGGCTGAAAGCAGCCACCGTGGGCGGCGCGGTCTACGGGCTCTGGCGCGGCCTGTCCCATGCCCGGGGCAACAGGCGCTAGTTCCTCGTCTGCCCCGGCCATCGCGTCGAGTTTGCAGTTTCTCGGGGATCGCAGTCCTCCACCCCCGAGAAAGTGCAAGCTCGACGAGCGGGTCCCTCGCAAAGCGACTCCCCCGGCTTAAAGCACTCCCCCGGCTTAAAGCACCAGGCCCGGGACCATCCGGTCCCGGGCCTGAACGCTTTGGGAAGTATTTCTACTTCTTATTGCGGCGCTGGTGGCGAGTCTTGCGAAGCAATTTGCGGTGCTTCTTCTTGGCCATGCGCTTGCGACGCTTCTTGATAACTGAACCCACAGAAGTTCCTTACGGTGTTGCGCGACGCACCGATGATCTCCGAAGAACCCGAAGAATCGGTGGACACTTTTTTGCGTTGACGTAAAACGTTCCTTAACAGGGTACCGCCTTCACGGAGCGCCCTTGACCGTGAGGCCGGAACGCGATCTCAGGCGGTCTCCGAGCGATGACCCGTGACGGCGGCCTTGAGATACTCCTCAACAGCCACCTCCGGCACCCGGAAAGAACGTCCGAAGCGGACTGCCGGCAGCTCACCCGAATGGATCAGGCGGTACACGGTCATTTTGGACACGCGCATCTGCTCGGCGACTTCTGCCACCGTGAGGAAGTCCGTGTTCGCAAAGTTGGCCACGTCCGGCCTCCCCCTCCATGCACATCGATGCGGTTCGCGCCGCAGGGTGCCGCGGCGTGTCGGTACTGAGCTGTTTCCATCCCGAGTGCTAGTAACTCTAGTGGCTCACGGGCCTATTGTGAAAGACGGGAAACTGAATGTCTCCTTCGCATCGCCTGAAAGGCCTGGAACTCACCGCGCCCGGCGATTCCTGACGGCGCCGGCGAGCCCCTCCAGCACCTGGACCGTCACCTCCCAGTCCATGCACGCATCAGTGATGCTCTGTCCACGGACGAGCCCGTCCCTCGCGGACCGGCCCGCCGAGGGGTCGAACGGCTGAGCCCCACCGACCAGGAAGCTCTCCAGCATGACGCCTGCGATCGTCTCGGACGTGGGACCGCTCTCAAGCTGAGCTCCAATCTCCAAAGCCACCTCCGCCTGCCGGTGATGGTTCTTCCCGCTGTTGCCATGGCTCGCGTCGATCACGAGCCGCGGATTGGCACCCCGAGCGCTCAGAGCCTCCGAGACCGCCACCACAGATTCCGCCCGATGGTTGGGACCCGAAGAGCCTCCTCGCAGGATCACGTGCCCGTCCCGGTTTCCCGGAGCACTCACCAAGGAGACCCGTCCGTCGGCATCGGTACCCAGGAACGACTGTGGTCCGGACGCCGCCTCGCAGGCGTCGATGGCCGGCGCCGCGCTGCCGTCCGTGGCGTTCTTGAAGCCCACCGGCATCGGAAGGGCCGCTGCCATCTGCCGGTGGATCTGGCTCTCGGTCGTCCGGGCGCCGATGGCTCCCCAGGCCACCAGGTCTTCAAGGTAGGGCGCGCTCAGCGGTTCGAGGAACTCGGTGGCCACCGGCAGGCCCGTGCGCCCGACGTCGCGCAGAAAGCCACGGGCCTCTCGCAGGCCCCTGGCGATGTCATGCCCACCGTCGAGCCCGGGATCATTGATCAGGCCCTTCCACCCCACGGTCGTGCGGGGCTTCTCGAAGTAGCAGCGCATCACCACCAAGAGCTCCGAACGGTGCTGCCGGGCCTGCTCGGCGAGACGCTGCGCGTAGTCGAGGCCGGCCTCGGTGTCGTGGATGGAGCAAGGCCCCGCGATCACCAGGAGGCGATCGTCCAGTCCATCCAGGATGGCCCGGATCTCCTCCCGGGCGCGCTCCACCCCGGCCAGTGCGGCCTCGTCGGCCGGAAACAGCTCGAGCAGTCGAGCCGCTGAGGGCAGCGATTCGTAGACCGTCTCACCGGGCACCGTCCGGCCTGGGAGAACGCTCCCGGAGGTCACCGTCGGAAGGGTGAGGGCTTGGGCTGCTGCGGTCATGATGGGTCCTCTATCCTGTGGACGGACCCTGTTCTTCAGAGCCCGTCGGAATGACGAAGGGCAGGGAATGTATCCCTGCCCTGTGAGCTCTGAAGGTCGGTGTACGCGCGGCTATCGCCGATGGCCCTCCAGAGCCACAGCAAAATACGCATACCAACGCTTCGTCATGGTCCCACACTATAAACGCGCCTTTCCGTGCCCGCAAGCGGCACTCGGAAATGTGTCGTCGCGCGCCGGGCCCCAGGTCACGCAACTACACACGGCGACCTATATGACAGGCGGGCGCGACGACGTCGTACGCGGCTGAGTACATTGGCCAGCAACCGCCGTGAAACCGGCGCTCTCACCACCCTTCCGAACGCAGCGCATCGCGTCCGGCCGAGGGCCGGCAGAGAAACGCAGACCCCTCCCGGGGCCCCATCGAAGGAAGCACCATGAAGACCTGGAAGTCCCACCTGGCCGTCACTGCCACCGCTGTCGCAGCAGTCCTGGGCATGACCGCCTGCGGCGGCTCGGCCAGCGCTTCGGGCACTCAGCTTTCGATTGTCGGCTTCGCGGTCCCCGAGACCGCCAACAAGGCCATCGCCGCGAAGTTCCAGCAGACCGAGGCCGGCAAGGACGTGACGTTCAGCGGTTCTTACGGCGCCTCCGGGGATCAGAGCCGCAAGGTCGCCGCCGGGGCCAAAGCCGACTACGTTCATTTCTCCCTTGAAAGCGATGTGACCAGGCTGGTGAAGGCCGGACTGGTGTCCTCCGACTGGAACAAGAACGCCACCCGTGGCATCGTGTCCGACTCCGTCGTGGTCCTCGTGGTCCCCAAGGGCAATCCGCAGCACATCACCGGCTGGGACGACCTCAGCCGGGATGACGTCAAGATCATCACCCCTGATCCCAAGTCCTCCGGTTCGGCGCGGTGGAACATCCTGGGCGCCTACGGTCACGCTGTCGCCACAGGAAAGACCCCGGCACAGGCGGACGACTTCCTGAAGAAGGTGTTCTCGCACGTCACTCAGTGGGCCGGCAGCGGCCGCGAGGCGACCGAGGCCTTCGACAAGAAGGTGGGGAACGTGCTCATCTCCTACGAGAATGAGGCCATTCTCGCGCGGCAGAAGGGGAAGGACTACGACTACATCGTCCCGGACGACACGGTCCTGATCGAAAACCCGGGTGCCGTCCTGAAGGACGCCAACCCGAAGGCGAAGGACTGGCTGAACTTCGTGCTCAGCAAGGAGGGACAGACGGAGTTCGCGAAGACCGGCTTCCGTCCCGTCATCTCGGGAGTCCAGACCGAAGTCAAGGGGGCCAATGACCCCACCAACCCGTTCCCGACCCCCAAGCGACTGCTCACGGTGGAGAAGGACTTCGGCGGCTGGGCCGCCGTTGACGCGAAGTTCTTCGCCGACGGCGCGCTCATCGACCAGCTTCGCACGGCGGCCGCCGGGAAATGAAAGCTGAGAAGCTGACCCGCCCCGCCGCCGCGGGACTCGGGCTGGCGCTGCTGTGGTTCAGCGTGCTGGTGCTGATTCCCCTGGCCGCCGTCGTCCTGAGTTCGACGGCGGGCGGCTGGCAGGGTTTCTTCAGCACCATCAGCGACCCGGAGACGTTCGCGGCCCTCCGGCTGACCGTCCTCCAGGCGCTCGGCGCGGCCGTGGTCAACATCGTGGTCGGTACGACGATCGCGTGGCTTCTGGTCCGCGACAGCTTTCCCGGCAAGGCCGTGCTCGAGGTCATCATCGACATCCCCTTCGCACTGCCGACCATCGTGGCGGGCCTCGTGCTACTCAGCCTCTACGGCCCGGAGAGCCCGCTCGGAATCAACGTGGTCAACACGCAGCAGGGCATCTTCCTGGCGCTGCTGTTCGTCACCTTGCCCTTCGTGGTGCGAACCGTGCAGCCTGTGCTGCTCGAACTCGACCAGGATGTCGAGGAAGCCGCAGCGTCGCTCGGCGCAAGCCGTTTCACCACCTTCCGCCGGGTGATCCTCCCGGCCCTCATTCCGGCCATCACGGCCGGAGCCTCTCTCGCCTTCGCCCGGGCGATCAGCGAGTTCGGCGCCCTCGTCCTCATCTCCGGGAACACCCCGTTCGAGACCGAGGTCGCCTCTCTGAAGATCCTGAAATTCATCGAGAGCGACAACCGTGCAGCGGCCGCTTCCGTGGCACTCGTGCTGCTGGTGGTCTCACTCGTCGTGCTCGTGGCACTCGACATCCTCCAGCGGAAGGTGGCCCGCCGTGGCTGATACCTCCCTCGCATCCAGAACGCCGTCGACGGCGGTCCCGGAGGCGCACCCGGAAACCCCACCGGCCGGAGCGCCCAGGACCGCCCGCCGGTCCCGCCGCTCCGGGCCGCTGAAGATCGTCCTCCGCCTGCTCGTGGTGGCCTATCTGTTCTTCCTGGTGGTCTGGCCCGTGTCCTTGGTCGCCCTGCGGACCTTCGCCCCGGTCGGTGACACCGGCGGCTTCGCGGCCTTCCTCAGCCGCGTCTCAGACCCGGCATTCGGCTACGCCTTCGGACTGACCTTGACTGCGGCGGTCTGGGCCGTCGTGCTGAACGCCGTCTTCGGGCTGGGGATCTCCCTGCTCCTGGTCCGGTACTCCTTTCCCGGGCGCCGGCTGCTCTCTGCCCTGGTCGACCTTCCGATGTCCGTCTCCCCCGTCGTGGTGGGTCTGGCGCTGGTCCTGGCGTACAGCTCCAATCAGGGCTGGTTCGGACCCGTCCTGCAGGCCCTGGACTGGCAGATCGTCTTCTCCACCCCCGGCATCGTGCTGGCGACCACCTTCGTCTCACTGCCACTGGTGATCCGTGAGATCGTACCGGTGCTCGAGGAGATCGGGACCGAGCAGGAACTGGCGGCCCGCAGTCTCGGGGCCGGCCCCTGGCAGACGTTCCGTCGCATCACCCTGCCCGCCATCAAATGGGCGCTGGTCTACGGCGTCGTGCTCTCTCTCGCCCGCGCGCTCGGCGAGTTCGGCGCCGTGAAAATCGTCAGTCAGGGTGCGTCCTTCAACGGTGAGACGGCCACCCTCCTGGTGGCCAACCGCTACGGAAACTTCGACGAGGCGACCGCATATGCCGCCGCCTTCCTCCTGGTCCTGATCGCCATCACCGCCTTGGTGGTCGTGACCGTCCTCCGTCCTTCCAAGGAGCAGCGATCATGAGCATCACCGTCTCTGGTGTGAACAAGAACTTCGGGGACTTCGTGGCCCTGCAGGACATCGATCTGAACATCCCCAGCGGACAGCTGACCGCACTGCTGGGTCCCTCCGGAGGGGGCAAGTCCACGCTCCTGAGAATCATCGCCGGCCTGGAGAGCGCGAACTCCGGCAGTATCACCATCAGCGGTCAGGAAGCCACGCATCTGCCCGCCCAGAAACGCAACGTCGGCTTCGTCTTCCAGCACTACGCGGCGTTCAAACACATGTCCGTGGCCCGCAACATCGCCTTCGGCCTGGAGATCCGAAAACTCCCCAAAGCGCAGATCAAGGAGAAGGTCGACTCCCTTCTGGAGCTGGTGCACCTCACCCAGTTCGCGAACCGCCTGCCGGCACAGCTCTCCGGCGGCCAGCGTCAGCGCATGGCGCTGGCCCGCGCCCTGGCCATCGAGCCGAGCGTGCTGCTTCTGGACGAACCGTTCGGCGCCTTGGACGCCAAGGTGCGCAAAGAACTGCGGGACTGGCTGCGCCGTCTGCACGATGAAGTCCACGTGACCACCCTCTTCGTCACTCATGACCAGGAGGAGGCCCTGGAGGTGGCGGACAACATCGTGGTCATCAACCAGGGCCGGGTCGAGCAGATCGGGACCCCGGATGAACTCTACGATGAGCCGGCCAACGACTTCGTCCTCGGCTTCCTCGGCCCGGTGACCGAATTCGACGGCCGGCTGGTCCGTCCCCACGACCTCGAGGTCTTCCGCACCGAGACACCGGGAACCGTGCGCGGCCGGATCGTGCGCAGCACACGGGTCGGTTTCGAGGTCCGCCTGGAGGTCGAACTGAGCGCCGCCCCCGAGGCACCCAAGGTGAACGTCGTGGTGACGCGTGGCGAGGCCCGGGCGCTCGGGCTGAATGTGGGGGACACGGTGTTCCTCGGGCTTCAGGCCGCCTTGGTCTGAATCACGCGCCCCGGGACCTCGGCTATTTCTTACGGCCGAGCTTGGGCAGATTCGCCAGTACCTCGGCAGCGCGGGTCGCCGCACGGCTCGCGGCGCGGCCCAGCTGCTGCCCGGTGTTCGCACCGGGCTGTTCCGCATTTGCCGGTGCCAGCCGGGCGGCCTGCTGAGGATCCAGCGGCTGACGCCCGGCCCCGAGCGGGGCAAGGCGACCTTGTTCCACGCCGTGGACACGCTGTGTTCCGGACGAAGGAGCTGACGCGACGGGGGACGCCGACCGGGTGCCACGGGTCGCGACGTCGAGCGTCTCCAGCCATTGCTGGACGGCACGCAACGGTTCACGATCCAGCGAGTAGTACCGCTTCTGCCCCTGGGCCCGCATGGTCACCAGACCGGCCTCGCGAAGCACCCGCAGATGCTTGGAAATGGTCGGCTGGCTGGTTTCCAGCTCGTCCACGAGCTCACCGACCGCCTTGTCCTCCGACTGCAGCGCGGCCAGGATCTCCCGCCGCGTCGGTTCGGCAATGACCGCGAAGATGTCGTCTACCACCATGCCCCCACCCTAGCGACATATATCCGCGCAGGCATCCTTGGACCGCCCGATGACGCGGCCCGCCGCCTCATCCGAAATATGCCGGAAGTCGAATATTCGCGGATCAGTCGAACCAGGGGTCCAGGCCGAAGAGGGGGAACACCTCTTTCCGGGTGGCCATGATGGCGCGGTCCACCGGGTTGGACGGATCGTAGCCGGTCTCCCACGACCGCCACCAGATGTCGACGTCGTCGCCCATCGTCCCGGGCGCCAGGACTCCGAAATCGCGGCGCAGGCGCTCGGCCCAGTGGTCAGGAATCGGGGTGCCGACGCTGAGCGGTCTTCCGCTGGCGATCGCCACGAGATGGGTCCAGGAACGTGGGACCACCGAATAGACGTTGTAGCCTCCACCGCCCGTTGCTATCCAACGTCCTCCGCAATGACGGTGGGCCAATCCTGCCACGGAGCTCATGACCTCACGTTGCGCATCCACGGTGACCTGAAGATTGCTGAGCGGGTCATCGCGGTGCGAGTCCGCGCCGTGCTGGCTGACGATCGCCTGCGGCCCGAACTCCCTCACGACCGCCGGTACCACCGAATGGAACGCTCGCAGCCAGCCTGCGTCGGACGTCCCAGCCGGAAGTGCGATGTTGACGGCGCTCCCGGGAGCATTCCGGCCACCGGTCTCATTCGCGAACCCGGTTCCGGGGAAAAGGGTCTGCCCGGACTCGTGCAGGGAAATCGTGAGCACCCGGGGCTCGTCCCAGAAGATGCCCTGGGTGCCGTCACCGTGGTGCGCATCGACATCGATGTAGACGACGCGTTCCATGCCGCCGTCGAGCAGCCGTGTGACGGCCAGCGCCGCGTCGTTGTAGATGGAGAAGCCACTGGCCCGGTCACGTGCCGCGTGGTGCATCCCTCCACCGAAGTTGACGGCGTGCAGGGCCGCCCCGGACAGGATGCGGTCCGCGGCGAGGAGGGAGGCTCCTGCGAGCCGCGCGGCGGCTTCGTGCATGCCTCCGAACGCCGGGTCGTCTTCCGTGCCGAGCCCCAGCAGAGGGAGAGGAGAGGACGGATCGGCCGAGACTTTGCGGACGGCCGCTATGTAGTCGGGGTCGTGGACTCGTGCCAGTTCCTCGTCCTCCGCGACCTCGGGAGCGAGCACCGTGAGCTGAGGACGGTAGAGGACCCCGAGATCCTGGGCGAGCTGAGCGGTGAGTTCCAGACGGGCCGGAGCCATGGGATGGGTCGGGCCGAAGTCATAGGCCGTCATGGCCGGATCCCACACGACGGTCGTCGGGGGTTCTTCGCGCACGATGGCGCTGCCGCTCGTCAGCGGCGACGAGGACGACGGCGGCATGGTGGAGGACATCAAGGACAGGCTACACGTGTGCCGCGCAAAGCCCTCGAATGGTGGTTAACTACTCCAAGGACACCGGGGCCCGCTCCCCGCCCCGATTCGACGAAGGACGACGCATGGCCAGCTCCGGGCCTCATTCCCAGCCCCGCCAGCCCCAGCGGGCGACGCAGGGCGGCGCCCTCCGGGCACCCTCCGCCCGCACCCTCCGTGACGGAGTCCGTGGCACCTCCGCGAAGGGCCCGTCCGAGCCGCGGGGAGTCGATTCGCTCGCCGCTTGGCACAGCCCACAGGAGCCAGGAGGATTCGGGCCGCTGACCGCCGTACGGGACTTCGTGGACCGGCTGGCCAATTCGTCCCCTGCACGCCTGGCTCTGGTGGCCTTCACCGGTGTGATCCTGTTCTTCACTTTTCTGCTCTCCCTGCCGCTGGCGGCCGCAGACGGCAAAGTCACACCTCTTCATGAGGCCCTGTTCACCGCCGTCTCCTCCGTCTGTGTCACAGGATTGACGGTGGTGTCCACCGCCACCCACTGGACCTTCTTCGGGCAATTCGTCATCATGCTCGGCATCTTCGTGGGAGGTTTGGGCACCTTGACCCTGGCCTCGCTCCTGGCCCTGATGGTCAGCAAGAAGCTCGGTGTCCGAGGCAAGCTCATCGCCCAGGAGGCGATGAACAACGCCGGCCGCCTCGGCGAAGTCGGTACGCTCCTCCGGGTGGTCATCATGACCTCGGTGGTGATCGAGGGCGTGCTCGCCTTGGCTCTCATCCCTCGCTTCTGGGTACTCGGCGAGGGCTTCTGGATGGGCATCTGGCACGGGGTCTTCTATTCGATCTCCTCCTTCAACAACGCAGGATTCACGCCGCATTCGGACGGGATCGTGCCCTACGAGACCGATCTGTGGATCCTCATCCCGCTCATGCTGGGGGTATTCCTCGGATCACTCGGCTTCCCCGTCGTCATGGTGCTGCAGCAGAACGGCCTGAACTGGCGCAAGTGGAATCTCCACACGAAGCTGACCATTCAGGTCTCGCTGATCCTTCTCGTGGCCGGCAGCGTCCTCTGGGGTGCGATGGAGTGGAACAACAGCCGGACGATCGGCGACATGAGCGTGGGCGACAAGATGATCCACTCGGTCTTCGCCTCGGTCATGACCCGTTCCGGCGGATTCAATCTGGTGGACCAGAACCACATGAATTCCACCACGAAACTCCTCACGGACGCCCTGATGTTCGCGGGCGGCGGCTCAGCATCGACCGCGGGCGGCATCAAGGTCACCACCATCGCCGTCATGTTCCTCGCCATCCGGGCCGAGGCCCGCGGCGACGCCGACGTCAAGGTCTACGGCCGGACCATCCCGCAGGGCACCATGCGCGTGGCCATCTCCGTGATCGTCATGGGCGCCAGCTTCGTCTCCCTGGCCGCCTTCGCCTTGCTGGCGATCAGCGGGGCAAGCCTGGACCGCGTCCTCTTCGAAGCCATCTCCGCCTTCGCCACGGTGGGCCTGAGCACGAATCTCAGTGCCGAGCTTCCGCCGGCCGGCGTATATGTTTTGAGTGCCCTGATGTTCGCGGGCCGCGTCGGCACGGTCACCCTTGCCGCCGCCCTGGCCATCAGGCAGCGCAGCCAGCTGTACCACTTCCCGGAAGAGAGGCCGATCATTGGCTAAGACCCAGGGGGCGGCGAACCGCCCCTCTCCCAACGCGCCGGTCCTCGTCATCGGACTGGGCCGTTTCGGTGCCGCGACCGCTGAGCAGCTGGTCAAGCAGGGCCGTGAAGTCCTCGCCATCGAGCGGGACAGGACGCTGGTCCAGAAGTGGGCCCCCGCCTTGACCCATGTGGTGGAAGCGGACGCGACGAACATCGATGCACTCCGTCAGCTGGGCGCACAGGAGTTCTCCTCTGCCGTCGTCGGCGTCGGAACATCCATCGAGTCCAGCGTGCTCATCACGGTCAACCTGGTGGACCTGGGGATCGAGCACCTGTGGGTCAAAGCGATCACGCCGTCGCACGGCAAGATCCTGACCCGCATCGGCGCCAACCACGTCATCTACCCGGAGGCCGATGCCGGTGTCCGTGCCGCCCACCTGGTGTCCGGCAGGCTCCTGGACTTCATCGAGTTCGATGACGACTTCGCGATCGTGAAGATGTACCCGCCGAAGGAGACCGTGGGTTTCACCCTCGAGGAGTCCAAGGTCCGCTCCAAGTACGGCGTGACGGTTGTGGGCGTGAAGTCCCCCGGCGAGGATTTCACCTATGCCAGGCCGGACACCAAGGTCTCGACCCACGACATGCTGATCGTCTCAGGACACGTGGATCTGCTGGAGCGCTTCGCCGCGCGTCCGTGACACGTCACCCTTGCGCGAGGTGACAGCTGATGCCCCTAAAACTCGGTTTTAGGGGCATCAGCTGTCACCTCGCGGGTGTTGTGAAGTGCGTCAGTCGAGGCTGGCGGTGATCTCGGCGGCGCGGTCGGCCGCGTCCTTGGCTCCCTGCGCGATGATCGCCGGGATACCGCCTTTGTCGAAGGCGGCGATGGCGCGCTCCGTGGTCCCATTAGGGCTCGTCACCGCACGGCGGAGCGCGGCCGCATCGGCTCCGGGCTCGGCCAGCATGTATCCGGCACCGGCCACCGTTTCGCGCGCCAGAAGTGCGGAGAGCTCGGGATCCAGTCCCAGCTCCGCACCGGCCGCAGCCATGGCTTCTGCGAGGTAGAAGGCGTACGCGGGACCGGAACCGCTGATGGCGGACAGCGCGTCCACCTGTGACTCGGGGATCTCCACGACGGTGCCCACCGTTTCGAAGAGCGCCCTGACCTGCGCCAGCTGCTCTGCTGTGGCGTTCGTGCCACCGGAGATCGAAACGACGCCGTGGCCCAGACGTGCCGGCGTGTTCGGCATGGCCCGCACCACCGGCTGCCCCTTCGGGAGAGCCGCTTCGAGCTGTTCGAGGGATACTGCGGCGGCGACGCTCACCACGATGGTGTGCGTATCCAGGGACGGGGAGATCTCACGGGCCAGTGCGGCGATGCCGACGGGCTTGACGCCGAGAATGACGACGGCGGCGTCACGGACCGCTTCCAGATTGGCCTGCGGGTCTTCCGAACCGGCGATCGCCACGACATGGTGGCGCTCTGCGAGCTCGGCGGCCCGCTCGGCCCGGCGGACCGTCGCCACCACCTCACTGGGGTCAGTTCCGGCGGCGATCATGCCGCCCATGATGGCTTCGTTCATGGATCCGGTTCCAAGGAAGGCGATTCTGCTCATGCCTACATCTTGGCACGGAGCCGGGACGCCCCGGCGAGAGATGGGTGACGGCCGTCACCCACCGTTTCCCAGATTCCCAGGCTTTGCCCTGGTTCGCCGAAGGCTCCTCACAACTTGGCTTCCTAATGTAGTAACTACCTCAAAGGGTGCGAGTGAATCTGCGGATGCGAAAGCGTCCGCACGGACGCCGGTATCGTGAGGCGGGTTCCCCCTGATCCCCCGCTTCAAAAGATACCGGCGTCCGGTTTTTAACGGGTTGTTACGGAGAATCTGTAGGACTCGCCCGGAGCGCCGGCTTTCTTTGAATTAAGTTTTCCCAGTTCAGAGGCATGTTCTCGGCGAAGTTCAGGATTCTCAGGCAGTTCCAAGGCGAAAAATTGTTGTGTTGAGTACTTCGGGGAGTAAAGTGGAACTTGCCTCATGGAGGTGCGAGTGATGATCCAGCCCCGCAAGGGCTGGACGACGCCGGGTAGCTCAAGGAACGTTCCCCCCAAGTGTTCCTTGAAACAGCTGCCCGGCGTTCGCTCGTTAATGACGCTGTTTCAGTAAGGGCACTGTTCCGGCAGCGCCGGGTTCCGCTGACGCCCGGTGATGCAGACACCCGGCAGCGCCGGGACCCAGTTCTCTCGAAGCCGGGAGATGCCGACGGCGTGGTGCCGGACCGGCGTCCGGCACCACGCCGTCCATTCTCAGAGACCGGCCAGCAGTCGCTTCATCTCCTCGATCTCAGCGGCCTGGGCCTTGACGATCTCATTGCTCAGTGACACCGCTTGCGGGTTCTTGCCTGTCGAGCTCTCCGTCCGGGCCATACTGGGCGCTCCTTGGTGGTGGGCGATCATCTGCTCAAGAAACAGCCGAGCCGCGCCCCGGCCTTGTGCCGCCTTCAACGCGTCGAGATCCGAGCCGCTGAGCATACCGTCCATCTGATGTCCGGAATGCCCCTGCGAGTCTTCTCCCCATGCCTGGAGCCAGGACGTCATGGTCTTGATTTCGGGAGCCTGGGCGGCCTTGATCCTTGCAGCCAGCTGCGTCACAGTGTCCGGCAGCCCTTTTTTGGCCAGCATGATCTCGCTCATCTCAAGGGCCTGACGGTGATGCGGGATCATCATCGCGGCGAACATGGTGTCCGCGTCGTTGTGAGCGCTTGATGCCGAACTCGCCATAGGTACAGGGCTCGTAGTGCCGTGGTCCATGCCCGGCATGCTTCCGCCCGCAGGAGTGGAGCACGCCGACAGTACGAGAACCGAGGCCAGGCCGAGGGATACGAAGGTCAGAGTTTTCTTCATGATGGTGATTCCTTAAAGTCAACGGGATGGTGAGGGGCCGATCACCCTCACGTCCTGCTGATGCCCAGCTCCACGGTGGTCGGCCCGCTCACGAACCGTCCGCCGTCGTACGCCTCCTCATCCCAGCCCGGCCACATCGAGCCCGCGGGACGCCATTCGAGCGGCGACGGCAGCGACGGGCCGGGCGTGCCCGGAGCAGGATCACACGGAGCACCCGTCCTGGTGACACCGTTGCACGGACCCGGCCCGGACGAAACCGCGGCGTTCAGGTCCGGCGGCAACTGACTGACCGCGGCCGCGCCGTCGTCGTCGTGCGTCAGGACGGTGTGAGACGGCGACGCAAGGTGGCCGTGCGCTCCTGCGACAACGTGCATGCCGAGCAAGCCCGCCATGACCGCGAGCACCAACGCGGCCAGCCGGACGGTCGGCCACGGGACCAGGAACCTGATCATCGTCATCCGCGCTTCAACGGGCCTCTGCGGGGTTGAGACGCACCCGCCGCAGCAACTGGGCGTTGAGCGCCACGACGATCGTCGACAAGGACATCAGGACCGCGCCGGCCGCCGGCGAGAGCACCACCCCGGCGAACGCCAGGACACCCGCAGCCAGTGGAACCGAGAGCACGTTGTAGCCGGTAGCCCAGAGCAGGTTCTGCCACATCTTGCGATAGCCGGCCCGGGAGAGGTCCACCATGGAGAGAACGGCGCGAGGATCGTTGCCCGCCAGTACCACCCCGGCAGACTCGACCGCGACGTCCGTTCCGGCCCCGATCGCGATACCCACCTCGGCCCGGGCCAGGGCAGGCGAATCGTTGACGCCGTCGCCGACCATGGCCACCTTCAGGCCGCGCCCCTGGAGCTCGGCCACTTTGCCGTCCTTCTCGGCGGGAAGCACTTCGGCGAAGACCTCATCGATCCCCAGTCGCTCCGCCACGTTCTGCGCCACCTGCCGCGCGTCGCCGGTGATCATGGCGACGCGAATGCCGCGTGCCTGCAGCGCCGTAACGGCCTGCTGCGACTCCGGGCGTACCGCGTCCTCCAGACTGATGACACCCAGCACGCTCCGGCCACGCACCAGGTACAGCACGGCCGCACCACGGGCTTCCCAGGCGTCGACGACAGACTGGAGCCGTTCCGGTGTCGGGACCCCCAGCTCGCGCAGGAGGGCCGGTCCGCCCACCTGATGGATCTCCCCCTCGACGACGGCGCGCACACCACGCCCGGTCAACGCTTCGAACTCCGTGGCGCGGGGAGCGTCCAGTGCACGTTCGCGACCGGCCTTCACAATGGCGCGGGCCACGGGGTGCTCGCTGTCCGCCTCGACCGCCGCGGCCAGGACGAGGACTCGCTCCGGTTCCACGCCGTCCGCGGCTGCCACATCCTGCACCGCCGGCCGGCCCTCGGTGAGCGTTCCGGTCTTGTCGAAGAGCACCACGTCGACGGTGCGCATCCGTTCCAGGGCCAGACGGTCCTTGATGAGCACCCCGGCCCGGGCGGCCTGCTCGGTGGAAATCGCGATCACCAGGGGAATGGCAAGCCCGAGGGCGTGCGGGCAGGCGATCACCAGGACCGTGACGGTCCGTGTGACCGCTTCCGGCATATCGCCCAGAAGAGCCCAGACCACAAAGGTCAGAATCCCGGCGCCGGCTGCGAAATAGAAGAGGAACGCCGCGGCGCGGTCCGCCAGCGCCTGGGTCCTCGAGGACGACGCCTGGGCCTCCGCCACGAGTCGCTGGATGCCGGCCAGCGCCGTATCCGCTCCGACCGCGCTGACCTTGACCCGCACGGCCGTGTCGACCGAGACTGTGCCGGCCACGACCGGGTCCCCCGCCGACCGCCGGACGGTGCGCGATTCGCCGGTGATCATGGACTCGTCGAAATCGGCCGCGCCTTCGATGACGATGCCGTCCGCGGGGAGCCGGGCTCCCGGACGGACGAGAACCACATCCCCCTCCTTCAGCTCCGCGCTGGGCACGGTTCGGGTTCCTTCGCCGGTGATGATCTCGGCTTCGTCAGGAAGAAGCGCCGCCAAGGCATCGAGGGCGCCCTGCGCCGAGCCGAGAGCCCTCATCTCGATCCAATGCCCCAGGAGCATGATGGTCACCAGAAGCGCCAGCTCCCACCAGAAGTCCAGGTCGAAGCCGCCCAGCCGGAGGCTGGTGGCCCAGGAGGCGAGGAAGGCGACCGTGATGGCCATGGCGATCAGGAGCATCATGCCAGGCTTACGAGCGGAGATCTCCTGGACGGCGCCCTTGAGGAACGGGGCTCCGCCATGGAGGAAAATGACCGTGCCGAGCACGGGCGTGATCCAGTCCGAGCCCGGGAAGTGCGGCGGTTCGTAGCCTAGGAGATGCCCGAACATCGGGCTGAAGTAGACCACCGGGATCGAAAGGATCAGGGTCGTCCAGAAGCGATTGCGGAACATCGCGGTGCTGTGCCCCGCATGCTGGCCGTGCTGATGAACGTGGTGATCGTCGTCCTGGCCGCCGTGGCGGTGCCCGTGGTCCGGGGCCACCGTGAGGAGTTCACCCGGCGGCTGCTCGCCGGTGACAGGGCGTTCGTGATGGTGTTCGTGATGCTGGTGCGGGTTGTTCATGTCCCCTCCAGGGAAATACTTTTCGCGGTCCGGCCGCCACCCACTGCGGGGCCCGGCGGCGGACCGCGAAATCAGCGTTCGCTCAGGTGGTAACCGGCTCCGACGACGGCGGCACGGATCGCTGCCGGATCGGGCAGCCCGGAGACACGGAGACTGGAAACGCCTCCGGAGACGAGGTCGACGGAGACGGACTGCACGCCCGGAACCTCGGCGACTGCTTTTTCAACACTCTGGACACAATGTCCGCAGCTGAGCCCCTCCACGGGGTATTCCGTGGCCGAATCGGCCGGCTTCGGTTCGGAGGCTGCTCCCGTGGAGCAGCAGGAGCACCCGGAAGCGTCTGAGGCGACGAGCGGGAGTTCGGACCGGATTTGAGATTCGCACATGTCAGTTCCATTCCTCGATGAAAGGTTGGCGCTGGGGTTGACGGGCTGTGAAAGCGGCGGATTCGCCTGCCGGGACATACCAGGTCACTGACAACGATTCAAAAATACCCCCCAGGGGTATTTAAGTCAAGATCTCGCCTTCCGGACTCGCCGCTCCGGACCCGATGAAACAGTGAGTTCCCGACGGGACCGCGCACTAAACACACGGTTTCGCCGGGAACTCACTGTTTCAGCCAGGGAAGGAGAAAACGGGCAGGGACGGCCGCGAGTGTGAAGAAACGACGGACTCTAGCGAGCCAGGTGTTCGCGGGCGAAGGCGAGGGTGCGTGCGAGCATCTCCTCCCGCTCCCCCACGGCTTTGGCCTTTCGGGTGCTGATCTCCGCAACCACGACGCCGTCGAACGTCGAATCAGCCAGATGCCGCAGCGCTTCGACGCAGCGCTGATTCCCCTCACCGGGAATCAGGTGCTCATCCTTGCTGCCAGCGCCGGTGCCGTCAGTCAGATGGACGTGCCGCAACGTGGACCCGAGTTCCCGGATCGCGTCGAGACTGTCCATTCCAGCTGTCGCAGAATGCGAGAAGTCCCAGGTCACATGGGGGTAGCCGCGCCCGATCGGGTTCCAGTGCGGGAGGTACATGAGAATCTCACGGCCACGCACCCGCCACGGATACATGTTCTCCACGGCGATCTTCACCCCATGACGCTCCTGAGCATCCATGACGCCCTCGAAGAACTCCTCCGCGTAGTCGTTCTGCCACCGGAACGGCGGATGGACCACGACGACGTCGCAGCCCACCTCGCGTGCCATGAGGCAGGACTGCTCGATCTTGTTCCACGCCTTGCCCCACACCTGCTGGGTCAGCAGGAGAGTCGGCGCGTGGATCGACACGACCTCCTGCCCGTACTGCGCGCTGAGCTGCTTGAGGGCGTGCGGGTCCTGGCTGATCGGGTTGTTGGTGACCATGACCTCCACCCCATCGAAGGAGAGGTCCTGAGCCACGGCGAAGGCGTCATGAACGCTCAAGGGATAAACCGATGCACTCGAAAGCGCGACGGCGATGGGAGCCTTCCCCGATTCGCTCATCTCAGGCGTTCACCTCGTCCTTGACGTGCGCGGGCGGTTCCAGCGGACCGTCGAAGACCAGCTGGTCCAGGCGGCGCAGGATCAGCCCCTCGCGCAGAGCCCAGGGACAGATCACGATACGTGGCTGTTCGAACAGTTCCAGAGCCGCCTCGGCCACAAGGGCTCCCGCCAGCAATTGCGGCGCGCGGGCCTGGGAGACACCCGGCAGGTGCAGACGGTCCTCCGTGCTCATGGCGGAGATCCGCTGTGTCCAGAGCCCCAGGTCCTCTCTCAGCAACTCGCGCCGCACATACGGTCCGGCAGCGCTGGGAGCGGCACCTGCGATCCGGGCGAGCGAGCGGAAGGTCTTGGATGTTCCCGTCACCACATGGGGCGCGCCGATCTGAGCGAACTCCTTCACCACGGGCTTGAGGGTGGCACGGATGTACTTGCGGAGTTCCTTGACGCTGCGCGCCGTGGGCGGGTTCTCGGCAAGCCAGTCCCGGGTCAGGCGGCTGGCTCCCAAAGGGACGCTCGTCGCGATCTCCGGGAGTTCGTCCCGCCCCAACGCCATCTCGAAGGAACCGCCGCCGATGTCCAGATCCAGGATGGTTCCCGCCGCCCAGCCGAACCAGCGTCGGACGGCGAAGAACGTCATCTCCGCCTCCTCGCCACCTGAAAGCTCCCGCAGCGTCACGGTCGTCTCGCGCTTGACCCTGGCCAGGACCTCCGGTCCGTTGGTCGCTTCACGGATCGCCGAAGTACAGAAGGCCAGGAGGTCCTCTGCGCGGTGACGGGCGGCGAATTCCCAGGCCTCCAGGACGAACTCGATGAGCTCGTTCTGGCCTGCGGCGTTGATGCTGCCGTCCGATTCCAGGTACTGGACCAGCGAGAGAGGCCTCTTATGGGAAGCGAAGGGCACCGGCTGGGCGCCTGGGTGTGCATCAACCAAGAGGAGATGCACCGTGTTGGAACCGATGTCCAGGACGCCTAGCCGCATGTGCCCATTATGTCGTGCCTCAGGCCTTCTTCTTCGCCGCGGGTCGCTTGGCGCCACTGCGTGACGCCGTGCTACGGGTGGTCCGCTTGACGGGGCCCTTGGCTCGCTTTTCCGCCAGCAGCTCGATGGCGCGTTCTCTCGTGAGCTCTTCCACACTCGTGGAGCGCGGCACCGTGATGTTGGTGATCCCGTCCGTGATGTAAGGACCGAAGCGGCCTTCCTTGACCACGATGTTCTTCTCAGACACCGGGTCGGCACCGAATTCCGCCAGGGGCGCCACCGCGGCACGGGCGCCACGCTGTTTGGGCTGCGAATAGATCTCCAACGCCTGCTCCAAGGTGATCGTGAAGATCTCCTCTTCGCTTCCGATGGAACGCGAATCGGTGCCCTTCTTCAGGTACGGACCGAAACGGCCGTTCTGCACCGTGATGGGGTTGCCTTCCTCATCCTGCCCCAGGACCCGGGGCAGGCTCAGGAGGCCAAGGGCCTCATCCAGCGTGACGGTGTCCACGGTCATGGACTTGAAGAGGGAACCGGACCGCGGCTTGACCTTCACCGGCTTCTTGGGCGGCTTGGGCTTGCCGTTCTTGTAATACTCGACCGGCCTGGCGGCGAGTTCCTCCTCCGTCGGCTCGGGGATGATCTCCGTGACGAACGCTCCGTAGCGGCCGTTCTTCGCCACCACCGTGTGTCCGGTATGCGGATCCACGCCGAGAACGCGCTCTTCCGGAGCAGAGTTCTCCAGCAGTTCCTTGGCTTTCTCCGGCGTGAGCTCGTCCGGGGCGAGATCCTCCGGCACATTGGCTCGCAGCGCTTCGACCACTTCCCCGGTCTTGGCATCCACCGTGGGAACAGTGCTTTCCAGATAGGGGCCGAACTTCCCGACGCGGAGCACGACGCCTTCGGTCACGGGTATCGAGTTGATGTCCCGCGCGTCGATCTCGCCGAGATTGTTGACCACGGACTTCAGCCCGGGTTCCTTGTCCCCGTCACCGAAGTAGAAGTGCTTGAGCCAGCTGGAACCGGGTTCCTCGCCGCGGGCGATGCGGTCCAGGTCCGTCTCCATATCGGCTGTGAACTCATAGTCCACGTAATCCGAGAAGTGACGCTCGAGCAGCTTGACCACGGAGAAGGCAATCCAGCTGGGGACCAGCGCGGATCCCTGCTTCCGCACGTAGCCGCGGTCCTGGATGGTGGAGATGGTCGCAGCGTAGGTGGACGGGCGTCCGATGCCTTCCTTCTCCATCTCGGCCGTGAGGGAGGCTTCGGTGTACCTCGGAGGAGGCGAGGTCTGGTGCCCGACGGCGGCGATGTCGCGGGCGTCGAGGGCGTCCCCTTCCCCCACGTTCGGCAGCCGACGAGCCTCGTCCGAATCGTCGTCGCGGCTCTCGTCCTTGCCCTCCTCGTAGGCGGCCAGGAAGCCCGGGAAGGTGATGACCGTACCGGAGGCGGTGAACTCGGCGTCGCGCCCGTCGGCCGCGATGGCACCGAGCTTGATCGTCGCCGTCGAACCCTTGGCATCCGACATCTGCGAGGCGACCGTGCGCTTCCAGATCAGTTCGTACAGCCGGAACTCGTCCGCGGAGATCTGAGCCTTGACCTGAGCCGGGGTCCGGAAGGCGTCACCTGCGGGACGGATGGCCTCGTGAGCTTCCTGCGCGTTGGCGCTCTTGTTCGCATAGACCCGGCGGCTGGCGGGGATGTACTCGGAACCGTACAGCTCACTCGCCTGTTTGCGTGCGGCGTTCACCGCCTCGTCGGACAGCGCCGAGGAGTCGGTACGCATATAGGTGATGTAGCCGTTCTCATAGAGACGCTGCGCCACCTGCATGGTGATCTTGGAGGAGAAACGGAGCTTGCGACCGGCCTCCTGCTGAAGGGTGGAGGTGGTGAACGGAGCCGCAGGACGCCGCGTGTACGGCTTGGTCTCCATGGAACGGACGCTGAAGTCAGCGGATCCGAGTCCATCAGCGAGGCTGGTGGCGGAGGCTTCGTCCAGCAGCGCGACGGAAGAACCCTTGAGCTCGCCCTTGTCACTGAAGTCCTTGCCCGTGGCCAGACGGCGGCCATCGACGGCGCTCAGCTTGGCCTTGAAAGACTCGCCCGAAGCGGTGAATACGGCGGTGAGGTCCCAGTACGACGCGGTCTTGAACGCCATGCGTTCCCGCTCACGGTCCACCACCAGGCGAGTGACCACGGACTGGACACGGCCGGCAGACAGGCCGCTGGCGACCTTGCGCCACAGCACCGGGGAGATCTCGTAACCGTAGAGCCGGTCCAGGACGCGGCGGGTCTCCTGAGCATCCACCAGGTCCGTGTCGATCTCGCGCAGGCTCGACATGGCGCGTTGAATGGCCTCTTTGGTGATCTCACCGAAGGTCATGCGGTACACCGGGACCTTGGGCTTGAGCACTTCGAGCAGATGCCAGGCAATCGCCTCTCCCTCGCGATCACCATCAGTGGCGAGGTAAAGTTCGTCGGCGTCCTTCAGCTGCGCCTTGAGCTCCGCGACCTTCTTCTTCTTGTCACTGGAGACCACGTAGTAGGGCTTGAAGCCGTTGTCGACATCCACGGCGAACTTGCCCACCGAGCTCTTCTTCAGCTCCGCCGGGAGCTCAGACGGCTGCGGCAGGTCCCGGATGTGTCCGATGGAGGCTTCCACCACAAAGCCATCGCCAAGGTACTTGGCGATGGTCTTGCTCTTGGCGGGAGACTCCACGATCACGAGTTTCTTGCCGGTCTTGGCCTTGGTGGGCACGGTGCTCCTACTGGACTTCTTCGCTGGCGGGCCTTCAGACCCATATCTGCTTAGTTCACCACATTTTGCCCCACGGGTATGACACGAAGCATTCCTTGTGGACGGCGAACACCGCAGTACGGGGCCGCCAGAGACCTCAGGGGGTGCTGTCCGGGACGATGGACCACAGGGTTGCGATCCGTCGGCAGTCCTTGGGCCGGTCCTGTGCATCGGTCGGCAAATACTCCCGGACCAGCTGGTTCATCCGGTCGATCAACTCACCGGCCCGGTCGCGGTCCAGATAGACGATCTCAGTGGACAAGGACATCGAGGGGAATCGGAGCTCCTCCTCACCACGCAGCGTGAGTTCGTCACGTTCCTGATTGTGCGAAAGGATACGGCGCCGCTGCGCGTCCAGTTCCAGATCGAGAATGGCGAGTTCGGGGTGGCCCGAACCGCTGACGGACTTGATGGTGAAGTCCGTTCCGGCAGCCTTCCAGCGGCGCTCACGCGCGTCGCCGTCGCTCTCCGCCGGCTCCACCATGCCCCATTTCTGCAGCGCCCTGAGGTGATAGCTCATGGCGCTGGGCGTCAGACCCGTCACCGCCGCGAGTTCGGTGGCGGTGCGACTGACCTGACTGGAATAAAGGTCGCTGATCGCGGCCAGCCGGGCCGCATGCGCCAGGGCACGGATGGCTTTGGGATCGGAGATCTCGACCTGGCGGCGATCGGTGTCCTGGGGAGCTGAAGGGTCCGTACTCACCGGCACAGTGTATCCCCGGCCCAGGCGTGATCCACACCACTGATGAGCATTTCTCGGCCCGCGTCCGGATCGCATTCCTGCCAGCCGGGATCGAGCAGCCGGATGGCGGCTGCGGAACGATTCGGTCCGTCCGAACGAACTCAGCCGTCCCTGCGGTACCGCAGGACGAAACGGCTGCGCGAAGAGCGGACGGGCGCGAATCCCCGGCATCAGAACACATCGTCTTGGACGGTGTGACAATTCCGGAATTCAGCAAAAGCCTCGACAAATAGACTCCCTCGTAGCGGCGGGAAGTCTATTAATTAGGAGGGGCTTCCCGCCGCCGCATACTCCGACGGCTGAACGGTGCCATGCGGCACCAGGGATCGCCATTCGGCCAGGTTCAGGCGGAAACCCTAGTCGTCGAGCCTGCCCCATCGCGTGCTGATCGTGCCGGGCCCGAACTTCGACTTCATCTGAAGCAGGCTGCCGGCCGGGCCCGGCGAGGAATCCCTGGACCGTGCCCTGGAGCCGCTTCGTTCGACTTCCTCGATCCACTCCGGAGCATTCGCGAAATGGAACACATTGACCAGTTCACGTATTGACGACCAAGCACGGGTGACATGTGAACGCTGGGCCGGATAGTCCGCCGGGAAGATCGTGCGAAGCGCCACCACGGCCGTCTGGCCGACGGAGAGCCTACGGGACAGTTCAATCGCGTAGCCGGTCCCGAGACGCCCCGAGTGCCGATGGCTCGCAAGCAGGCTTCCGCCGTAGTGGACCTCGATGACGGGACTGGAATCGGCGGCGTGCGGTGACCGCCGGGTCACCGCAAAGGAATCCAGACCGTCCTTGACGCATTGCAACACCACCATGGTGTCGATCCGGCTGATGCACAGGGCTTCATCGACAAAGATCTCCTCCCGCAAGGAGAGCAGACGAATGTTCTCCAGGGGAGACGCAGGAAGCGCGGCGAGCAGTTCTGCGTCGACCGGGTCCACATCGGCCTGCCGCGGCACGCTGCCGATACGCGGGGACCGCCCTACGATGTGCGCCGTCAGCGCCCCGGCCTCAAGTCCGAGCACCTCCTCCAGCGCCGAGAGTGTCTGCAGCGAACGGAAGGCGTCTGGCCGTCGTCGCCCGGTCCGCCAACTGCTCAGGGTCGAGTGGGACACCTGGAGGCCTCGCTCCTGAAGCGCGGCAAGCAGTTCCATGAGATTCAGCCCAGCGGTCCTCATTCCTGCATCGAGTGCACGTTGGAAGCTATCCGCCGGCATCATCAGCCCCTTCCTCGTCCGGTACACCATCGATGGCGGGGTCCCACCTCAGCGCCATGCTCCCCGGTCCGAAATTCCACCGGAGAACATGGACACTACTGTCGGTGTCGAGGCCCCGCAGCACCGTGCGCTCTCCTTCCTCATCGACTTCGATCTGCTCCACCCGGGCCGGAACGGTGGAAGGCTCGAACCGTGCCCAGAGCATCAGCTTCTTGATCGAACGGCGGACCACCCACCCTGTCTCCGAGGTCTTGGCGGCATGTTCCGGAAAGTCGACCCGCACGTTCACCATCGCGATCTCACCGGGTTCCAGCGGCTCTGCCAGTTCAATCGCCGAGACGATCACTCCGCCTTCCCCGATGACCAGGTCCTCCAGGACGTGCCCGCCGAACGGCACCGAGATGGCGATCGGCCCGAAATCTTCTCGCGAGAAGATCTTGGCCACAGCGATCCGCTCCAGAGTCCCTTCGAGACACTGGACGACGAGGGTGAGGTTTTCGGAGGAAACGTAGCCTTGTCCGTCGACGTCGCACACGAGTTCGACCGAGACATCCCGGAAGTTCAACGACGTATCCGCCCCGAGCTTCAGCTCGGCGTCTTCGAGGAAGGCTTCGAAATCGTCCTGTCTGATGCGACGCGGCAAGTGGGGCTTCTCAAGCGATTCAACACTGATCTTCCTCCCGGGGACTTTCCCCAGCAGTGCGCCGCCGTCGAGCTCCAGAATCTCCTCGATCTCCCCGACGATCGTTTCGCTCCACACCGTCCGGGGAGCACGCAAGCCGGTTTTCCAGGAACTCAGCGTGGCCAAGGAAATCGGGTGCCCGCGAGCCACCAGCCTGTCCCGCAACCACGTCATCGACTGGCCGCTGTTTCGCACGGCATCGGTGAACGCTGCCGCGAATCCATCAGCATCTGGGGCCGGATGCTCGGATTTTCGCCGTTTCGGCTCTCCGCGGCCGGTTGGATTAGACCCCGCGTACGACACTGAGCTTCGGCAGTCCGGAACGTTCGCCGCCGGATACGGACTCACGGACCGTGTTCAGGCCGGAGCCCACCGGATGTGGCACTGCATGCGAGGAGGCGACGCTGTCGACCACCCGGGAATCTCGCCTGGCGACGCTCCGCCGCTCAACCCCACGTCCCCGGCCACCGAAGGCCGCTCGCGAACCGTGTCTTTTCGGTGCGTCTTGTTGTTCCGCCATGTGTTCCCCTACAGCATGTGCCTCTGCGCTGACGCGCATGGGCGGCTCTCCTTCCCCCGAGGCTAGCCGTTGGGGCTTCACAGCATTTGTTGAATTGTGCATCCGCTGCCGAGGCAGCGATCGATTCCTCCGGTTTCAGTCCCCACCGGCCGGAAGGAGAAAGCCGTCCAGCACCAGCTGTGCGACCTCTGCCAGGAGCGACTCGGTCCGTTCGGTGTCGCTGAGACTGTCGGCGCCTTCGGTCAGGCTGACGACGGCGGCAGCGAGAGCGCCCGCTGCGAAGTCGCCGTCGCAGGCGGAGACGAAGCCCGCCAGCTCGCTGCTGAGCAGGTTCGTGCGGCGCAGGCCGGCCCCTTGGCGGAGCAGGATGACGCCGGGATGCTCAGCGCCGGGGCGCTGATGGCGTTCCTCCGTGACATCCTCTGCCACCACGAGCGCCTCCTCGCCCAGTCGCCGTGCGGCGAGCCAGGAACGGCGCTCCAGAGCTGACTGGAGATGCGGCCCGAGCGGCTGCTCCACGGCATATCCGATCTCTTCGAAGCGCCGCAGCGGTTCCTGCGCCTCGTCAGCGGCCACACGGCGCAGCAGCACCATGCCGAAACCGACGGCTTCGACGTCGCGTCCGGCGAAGTCCTCCAGGTAGTCGCGGTAACTCGCGGCATACAGCTCAGGATCACGGCCCTCCGAGGCGTCCCGCAGCCAGGTTTCGGCGTAGCGTTCCGGGCCGACGGTCTCACGCTGGATCACCCAGGCCTCGGCGTCGTCCGGAAGCCAGGAGCGCAGGCGGTCGGCCCAGCCCGAGCCCTCATGGATCTCCCAGTTCCCGAGCATCTGGGCGACGGCGCCTGGCGCGAGGAAACCGGGCAGCGCCCGGAACAGTGTGGCGACGATCGTGTCGCCGGGCAGGCCGCCGTCACGATAGGTGAACTGTTCGGCCGCACTTTCACCCCGGTGGCGAGGTGTGATCACGAACGGCGGATTGGAGACGATCAGGTCGAAACGTTCACCCGCCACGGGTTCGAGAAGGGAGCCAAGACGCAGCTCGACGCGCTCGTGGAGCGCCAGCGGGTCCAGGTCCAGGGCCGCAGCATTCAGCAACAGGTTGAAGCGGGTGAACGCGAGGGCGCGCTCCGAGATGTCCGTGGCTGTGACGTGACGTGCGTGCCGGAGCAGGTGAAAAGCCTGGATGCCGCAGCCGGTTCCAAGATCCAGGGCCCGTTCCACAGGACGCCGGATGGTGGTCTGCACCAAGGTGGTGGACGCATGCCCGATGCCCAGGACATGGTCATGACGGAGGACACCCGGTTTCTGATGCGCTCCGAGATCGCTGGAAACCCAGATCCGGGTGTCCACGGGAACTCCCTCGGCCTCGTCGGAGAACTCATAGGGGCGTAGGTCCACCGCCGCCTGGACGGCTCCATCGCCGTCGTCCTCGGCCAGTCCGAGGCGGCGGAGACCTGCGGTCCGGGTCCGGGGCAGAGCGACGTCGAGCGCGTCTGCGCTCTGCGGGACAGCCAGCAGCCAGAGCCCTACAACGACGGCGAGAGGATCACCGGCGTGTTCCTCAAGGGCGAGTCGGGCCGGCACGAGCTGGTCCCGGCCCAGTGCCTCGTAGGCGGAGGCTCCGAGCAGTGCAGCCACCCCGTCGACTGTGAAGTCGAGAGCTTGGAGGTCGGCGGCGAGCGCCTGAAGCTGTGACGGATCGTCGGAGCAGGGGACGTCGAGGGTGCGGGCAGTCTCACTCACCCTGTCAATGCTAGGCGTCCGCACCCGAGAGCAGGCCATGGGAACTGCTCGGGCCTTCGCGATGAAACGTCAGGGCGCGATCTTCGCGGTGGCGGCGGAGTACTTGGCCACTGCGAAGTGACCAGACGTGGACCCGGGCGTCCAGCGTGATCACTCCGTCAGCGTCCGCAGTCGCCGCGGTGTAGCCGGAAGCGGTGGCCCGTGCCTGTCAGTGCGGCACCGACGAGCACCGCGGTCAACAGCAAGGCCTTGAAGCGGCCCAGGATGGGGTGTTTTCAAGGAATTCCTTGCCAAGATGCAAATGGACGGGAACCCAATCCAAGCGACTCATACCGGTTGCCAAACCACTTGTCCATAGGTAGAACTACCCATATGTCCGACTTTCGACACCTTCAAACCGAAGACTTGCCAGACGTGTTATTCAGGTAGCATCACGTGTTGCCTGGTGCGAAACAACCGGCCTCGAAACCGTCTCGAAGGAGAGCCATGGAAACCCCCAGCACATCCCGCGTGGAAGAGGCCGCCGCGGCCATCGTCCGCGCCTTCCGCGACAACGACCGCGCCGCCTATTTCGGGGCCTTCTCCGAAGACGCCAGCTTCGTCTTCCACCCGGAGGACCGCAGGCTGGACGACCGGGCGGCCTACGAGCAGGCGTGGGACGGCTGGCGGTCGGCGGGCTGGCGAGTACTGGAGTGCACCTCCTCCCAGCAACTGATCCAGGTCTACCCCGGCATGGCGGTCTTCACTCACACCGTGGACACCACGGTGGATCCGGGCGACGGCAGCCGGGAACAGTCCACGGAGCGCGAGAGCATCATCTTCCGCGTCGATGGCGACTCGCTCGTGGCCGTGCACGAGCACCTCTCCCCCGTTCCCGCTCCGTGAGCACCTCCGTTCAAGGGCTCTACGCCCGGCTCGATGCCCGGTTGGCAGCCGAAGCGGACAGCTCCGGACCGGTCAAAGGCACCCTGTCCGGCCCACGCATCGGCATGATCTGGCTTGCCGCGAACCTCGTTGTGACCACTTTGCTGACCGGGACGCTCTTCGTCACGGCGATCCCCTTCAGCACGGCCGTCGTCATGATCGTCGCCGGGACGCTCGTGGGAGCCCTTGCCCTGACCTCCATCGGCGCCATCGGCACCCGCACCGGACTGCCGACCATGGCCATCACGCGAGGGGCCTTCGGGCTGAAGGGTTCGCTCCTGCCGGTCGGGGCCAATGTGGTCGTCCTGATGGGCTGGAGCTGGGTGCAGGCGATGCTGGCCGGCGTCACCGTCGACCATGTGGTGCAGCAGTTCACCGGCTTCAGCAGCCCGGTCCTGTTCTCAGTGCTCTGCCAGCTCCTCGTCGTCATCCTGGCGATCTTCGGGCACACCGGCATCGCGCGGGTCGAACCGTGGCTCGCCGTCGTGATCCTCGCAGTGATCGCCTGGATCTTCGCCATGGCCTTCGGCCGTTTCTCCCCGGCCGACTTCTCGGGCATCGCCGTGGACACCTCACTGGGTTCGACACCGGCGATCGTGCTCGACGTCGTCATCGCCACCGCCGTGTCGTGGACGGTGCTCTCCGCTGACATCAACCGGATGGCACGCAGCACGCGGGCCGGCGTCGTGGGTGCGGGCGTCGGATACTCCGTCTCTACGATCGTCGCAATGCTTCTCGGAGCCACCGCCCTGGGCTACGTGGTCCTCTCCGGCGGAGATGCGGTGTCATTCGACCCGGCCACGATCGTCGACTCCTTCGGGGTCCCCCTGGCGCTGGTGATCTTCTTCTCGGTGATGGCGACCAACACGATGGTCGTCTACGGCATGACCACGTCCGTGGTGAATGCCAGGCCCGGCGGCAGGACGCGATTCCTGCCCGCAGCCCTCATCCTCGGGGCTCTGTCCATCCTGGGCTCGACCTGGCTCAGTCTGCTGGGCCAGTTCACCTCCTTCCTCACCCTCATCGGCTCATTGTTCGTGCCTGTGTTCGCCGTGGTGATCGTGGACTACTACTGGTTCAAACGTGCTTCCTACGGGAAAGACCTGCTTCTCAGCACGGGCGGACGATTCTGGTACATCCGGGGGGTCAACTGGATCGCGGTGGCCTGCTGGGCCATCGGCGCCGGCACATCCGTGCTGCTGAGCACCGTCTGGACGAGTCCGATCGGCGCCACCCTGCCGACCTTCGCGCTATCCGCCGCACTGTACTGGCTCGGCATGAACCTGCGCCCCAGCACGCAACGCAGCTCCTGACGCCAAATGACGCCCCGCAACGGGGCGTCATTTGGTAAACATCTGTTGCCCCTGAGACATCCCGACCTCATACTCAATGTGTCGGACATCACCTCAGGAGCCAATGTGTCAGCATCCACCCCCGCCTCCAAGAGCCTCATTGAGCACCGATCCATCGACTGGGTCCCCGAGAGCGAACGGCACGGCAAACTCTGGCACCAGGCGCCTCTGTGGTTCCTGGGCAACTTCCAGTACTTCTCCATCCCGATCGGATTCATCGGCCCGTCCCTCGGGCTCTCGCTCGGGTGGACCATCCTCGCGAGCGTCCTCGGCATCGCCGTCGGCACCGTGTTCATGGCGTTCCACGCCTCGCAAGGCCCCATCATGGGCCTGCCGCAGATGATCCAGTCCCGCGCGCAGTTTGGTTACCGGGGGGTGGTCCTGCCCCTCGTCGCCACCTTGCTGACCTACGTCGGCTTCAACATCGCGGACACTGTACTACTCAGTGAGGGGATCTCCAGCTCGTTCGGCCTCAACCCGGTCCTGGTCTCGCTGCTTGCGGGTGCCGTCGCAGTCGTCCTCGCCGTCTTCGGACACGACTGGGTTCACAAAGCCTTCCGGGTGCTGCTGTACTTCTCGCTGCCCGTCATGACAGTGGTCACGCTCGGCGTGATCTTCGGCGGCGCCGGTGGCTCCGGCGTCGTCGACAAGGGCGGTTTCACCCTTGTGGCGTTCATGGCCCAGTTCGCCGCCAGCGCGGCCTACAACATCACGTACGCGCCCTACGTCTCGGACTACTCCCGCTACCTGCCGAGCAAGACCTCACCGAAAGCCGTCATCTCCGCCGTGTTCTTCGGGGCCTCCAGCGCCGCGATCTGGCTGATCTCCCTCGGCGCATGGCTGGCCATCTTCCTCGGTGCCCAGGACGGGCTGGTAGGTCTGCAACAGGCCGGCAACAACGTCTTCACACACCTCGGCGACGTGGCTGCGATTCTCTCAGCCCTCGCGCTCGTGGCCACCATGGGTATGAATGCCTATGGCGGCATGCTCACCGTCATGACCACCGTCGATTCGTTCCGTCCGGTGCGGCCCGGGCCTCGCGCCAAAGCGCTCACGGTCCTCGCCCTGGCCGTCGTGTGGTTCATCGCGGCGAGCGCGATCAGCAGCAATGGCGTGGCCACGGTCTTCGCCGCCCTGACGCTCATGCTCTACGCACTCGTGCCCTGGACCGCCACCAACCTCATGGACTTCTTCTTCGTACGCCGCGGCCACTACGCGATTTCGGAACTGTTCAAGGTCTCCGGGGTGTACGGCGTCTGGAACTGGCGAGGCCTGGTCTCCTTCGGCGCGGGGCTCGCGGCCGAGATCCCCTTCATGGTGGTTCAGGGCATCTTCGTGGGGCCGGTCGCCGATGCTCTCGGCGGTGTGGACATCGCCTGGCTCGTGGGCCTCGCGGTCAGTGGAGTGGTCTACCTGGCGCTCAGCAAGGGCATCGACGTCGCAGCCGAAAAAGAAGCCATGCGTCACGACCGGGAAGCTCTGGCCGCCTTGATGGATGAAGGGAATTCCTGAGAGCCGGCCGAGATCAGGAGTCTGCGGAATCCGCCACCGCACGCTCGATGCGCCGGTCCGGCACGATCCAGACGGCGGCGACCGCCACATAACAGGCGACACTCACCCAGACACTGAGGTACGCCGTCACACAGCCGATCAGGTAGAGCGCCGTGGAGACCTTCTCCTTGAACCCCCGGTTGATGGCGGAGGCTAGGCGGCTGCCCTCACCCTGGATCCGGATGAGTCTGCCCTGCAGGATCGAATAGGCGACAGCGTTCATCAGAAGATTGAAGCCGTAGACGAGGACGGGCAACGGGCTCAGGGAGGAGTCGTCCATCCACCGCGTGGTGAACGGCACCAGGGAGAGCCAGAACAGCAGATTCAGATTGGCCCAGAGCGCTCCCCCATCCACTCGCTTGGTGAGATGCATGAGGTGATGATGATTGCTCCAGTAGATGCCGATGTAGATGAAACTGAGCACATAAGTCAGCAAGGTCGGCAGGAACTCAGCCATGCCCTTCAGGTCCGGGCTGTCCGGCGTCTTCAGTTCCAGAACCATGATGGTCAGGGCGATCGCCATGACTCCGTCGCTGAACGCCTCGACACGTGTGGTCTCCATGGACATCAGTGAATCACCTGGGCGCAAACGGACGACGGCGCACGGTAGCGTAGAAGGCATGAAATCCGCGCGTCCGCTCCCCCTCCGCACCCTGTCACTCACGCTCGGAGTGCTGCTCATCGGTGCGGTGGGAGGCTGCTCGCAGCAGCCCAGCATCGAGAAGGCGGACGTCCCGTCCTGGCAAGCGACCGCCCTCCCGGCCGATCCCCAGGCGGCCCTGAGTGGCCAAGGGAAGCTCTTGGACCGCAATCCAGCCGATGCCGGTCACGGCACCGTCGCCGCAGGCAACTACAGCATGACCATGACGTGCGCCGGAAACGGGAAGATCTACTTCGAAATCCTCTCCGGAGGGAAAACCGTGGGCAACGCCACGAGCGCCTGCAACGGCAACAAGGACCGTGTGGACCTCACGATTCCCGGTGGGGAGCTGACCGTGCGGGCCTCCTCAGTGGATGTCCCCCTGCTGTATGCCTTCTCCCTCGTGCCCAAGAAGTAGATCCCCGCCCGCTTTCCACGTCGCGGAGCATAGTCCGCCCATGCATGGGGCACCGTGAGCGCGAACGGCGGAAAGGACGCCCGAACGGAACTCAGACCGCGCAACCGTCCGGGCACCGGAGCGTCTGGGGATCGGCAGCGCACTCGGAGCAGTAGATCGTCAGTGTGCGGCACGCCGGGTTGGAGCAATTGTGGAACTCGCTGCTCGGTGCGGAGCAGCGCACGCACTGACCGATGGTCTTCGCATCCTCACTGAACTCCAGGTGCATGCGGCGGTCGAAGACATAGAGCGATCCTTCCCAAAGCCCCTTGTCCTTGTACTTCTCGCCGTAGCGGACGATCCCGCCGTCGAGCTGATAGACCTCCTGGAAGCCTCTCTTCCGCATGATGCTGGACAGCACCTCGCAACGGATCCCGCCGGTGCAGTACGTGACGACGGGCTGGTCCTTCAGCTCGTCGTACTTGCCGGATTCGAGTTCCTCGATGAAGTCATGAGTCGTGGCCACGTCGGGAACGATCGCGTCCTTGAACTTGCCGATCTGGGCTTCGAAGGCATTCCGGCCGTCGAAGAAACGCACCGGCCGGCCCGCCGCCTCACGCTCGGCGACCAAAGCGTGCAGCCCCTCCGGGGTGAGGTGCGCCCCGCCGCCGACGACGCCGTCGTCGTTCACTTCGAGTTCGCCCGGCGCCCCGAAGGAGACCAGCTCCTCCCGTGCCTTCACGCTCAGGCGCGGGAAGTCCTCGGCACCGCCGTCGGACCATTTGACGTCCAGGGCTCTGAAAGGGCCGTATTCCTTGGTGGTCCGCACGTAATTCTTGACCGCCTGGATCTCGCCGCCGACGGTTCCGTTGATGCCGTCCTTCGAAATGATGATGCGTCCACGCAGCCCGAGCTTCTCGCAGAGAGCCCGCTGCCAGAGCCGTACGGCTTCGGGGTCGGCTACGGGAGCGAAGGCGTAATACAGGGCAATCTTGTTCTGGGCCACCGTTAAAGGTTAACGGTGGCCCAGCTCCCCCTGGGAACCTGGTCGGCAGGACCGGAGGCGAGGCTGTGAACGCGCTGTGCGGCCGAGCTGGCCAGCTGGGACTTAACCGCAAAGTTACCGATACCGGCTGTCGCTTTAACCTGTGCTGACCTAGGCTCGAAGCATGACTGCGGAATCCCTGATGGAAGACATTGGCAGCCTGTTGGACGTCTGGGTGACCGGCTGGGCCGGTTGCCGAGGCTATCAGGTCGAGCACGTGGGGCGCTTCCCTGCGGTGGACCGCGACGACGCCATCAAGGCCCGGGAGTTCTTCGCCGTCGACCCGGATGACGAGGACTTCAGCGCTCTCTCGGAGCAGTTGCGTGAAGCACCCGACCGGCTCGTCACGGTGCTGACCAAGGACCCCCAGCGGTACCTGGCACTGGCCGACCGCCACGGGCTCTACGTCAACTCCACCTCTCAGTCGATGATGATCGTGGACATGGACACGCAGGACACCGAGGATCCCTGGCTGCCGGACGACGACCTGGAGGTCAGCTACTCGGTGGTCGAGGGAAGCCATCGGGCAGAGATCCGTTCCGGGGAGGAATTGGCCGCCGGCGGACGCGTCTTCGTCGTGGACGGTTCCGTGGCCGTGTTCGATCAGATCATCACCCAGGACGCGTTCCGCCGTCGCGGACTCGGGAGCTTCCTCATGAAGTCGCTGGCAGCCCGGTCCTTCGAACATCCCGTGGAGATCGGCCTGCTGCTGGCTTCCGCAGACGGCCGGCACCTCTACTCCCACCTGGGCTGGCAGGAAGTGTGCGCGGTCGTGATGCTCTCCGCGACTCAGCACAAGGTGCCGGACGTCTCGACCTCTTGACCCGGCTCGTCATCGTCGGCTGAAGAACCGGCCCTGCCGGGTGACACAATGTTCCGGTGCCGTCCTTCGACTCGCTGATCCCGCTGCTGGGCCGCTCCGCCGAGCCTGAGCAGCTTCAGCATGTCCGGACCATCCCGTCACGGCGGGCACGGCATGGTTCCTGGCCGCAGTGGGCTCATCCGGACGTCGTGGCGGCCTATCAACGTCTGGGTGTCGGTGAACCCTACGCGCATCAGGTCGCCGCCGCGAACGCCGTGCATGCGGGCCGCCACCTGGTGATCGCCACCGGCACCGCCTCCGGAAAGTCACTGGCCTACCAGCTCCCCGCGGTGGACGCCGTGCACCGTTCCGAACTGGCGATCCGCCAGGAACCCGGGAAACTGCACGATGACAGCGCCACCGTCCTGTACCTCGCCCCCACCAAGGCGTTGGCGGCCGACCAGCTGACCTCGTTGAGAACCCTCAAGCTGGACACCCTCCGGGCCGAGAGCTATGACGGGGACACCGACAGTAGCGCACGACGCTGGATCCGGGACCACGTGAACGTCATCCTGGCCAATCCGGACATGCTGCATCACGGCATCCTGCCCAACCATCCGTGGTGGGCACGTTTCTTCCGGCGGCTCCGCTATGTGATGATCGATGAGGCACACAGCTACCGGGGCGTCTTCGGTTCGCACGTTGCCAATCTGCTCCGCCGTCTCAGGCGAGTCTGCGCTCACTACGGTGCGGAACCGGTATTCGTCGGTGCCTCCGCCACGGCGGCGGAACCCGCCGACTCCTTCGCCCGGCTCATCGGAGCTCCCGTGGAAGCCGTGACCGAAGACGCTTCACCGAGGGGAGCCACGACGGTGGCATTCTGGGAACCCCGCCTGACCGAGCTCCAGGGTGAAAACGGGGCTCCGACCAGGCGGACCGCGATCGCCGAGTCCGCCGACATGCTGGCCAATCTGGTGTCCTCACACGTCCGGACCCTGGCGTTCATCAAGTCCCGGCGCGGTGCCGAGCGGATCTCATCGCTCACACAGCGTCTCTTGGAGGACGTGGATCCCAGTTTGCCTGGCCGTGTGGCCGCGTACCGTTCCGGTTATCTGCCCGAGGAACGACGTGAGCTGGAATCCGGTCTGAGGTCTGGTCGTCTCCTCGGCGTCTCCAGCACCTCGGCTTTGGAACTCGGCATCGACATCTCCGGCCTCGACGCCGTCCTCGTGGCCGGCTGGCCGGGGACACGGGCGAGTTTCTTCCAGCAGATCGGCCGCGCCGGGCGAGCCGGCCAGGACGCGGTCGCCGCGTTCGTGGCCAGTGACGATCCTTTGGATACCTACCTGGTGCATCATCCGGAGGCGGTGTTCGACGTCGGGGTGGAGGCGACGGTGTTCGACCCCTCCAACCCCTACGTCCTGGGACCGCATCTGTGCGCGGCGGCTGCGGAGCAGCCTTTGCGTCCCGGGGAGGAGGAGCTTTTCGGGCCGACGGCGGCTGCGATGCTGGACAGCCTCGTGGAGCGCGGCTTCCTGAGGCGGCGTCCGGCGGGCTGGTTCTGGACCCACCCGGAGAGCGCCGCCTCCATGGTCAGCATCCGCGACGACGGCGGCGGCCAGGTCCGGATCATCGACACCGAGACCGGGGTGGTGCTCGGTTCCATGGATTCCCCTCAGACGCACTACCAGGCGCATCGCGGCGCCGTGTATGTCCACCAGGGGGTGAACTACCTGGTGGAGGAACTGAACGAGACCGATCACGTGGTGCTGGTCAGCCGGGCCAGCCCCGACTACTACACGACTGCCCGCGACGTGACCCAGGTGGAAGTGCTGTCGGTCGACCGCTCAATGGAATGGGGCGATGTCGCCGTGCACTTCGGCGAAGTGAAGGTGACCACACAGGTGGTTTCCTTCCAGCGGAAATCCCTGATCTCCAACGAGGTCCTCGGGGAGGAGCCTCTGGAGCTGGAAGCCAGGGACCTGTTCACCAAGGCGGTCTGGTTCGTGGTGGGTGGCCAGAGTCTCGTCTCCGCCGGCCTGGTGGAAGCACAGTTCCCCGGGGCCTTGCATGCGGCCGAACACGCCTCCATCGGCATGCTGCCTCTCGTGGCTTCGAGTGACCGCTGGGACATCGGGGGCCTCTCGACCGCTCTTCACGCCGACACCGGCCATCCCACGATCTTCGTCTACGACGGTCACGCAGGAGGGGCAGGGTTCTCCGAGCGCGGTTTCACCAAGGCCCGGACGTGGCTTGCAGCCACCCGCGAGGCGATTCTGTCGTGTGAGTGCGAGTCAGGATGCCCCTCCTGCGTTCAATCGCCGAAATGCGGCAACAAGAACAACCCTCTGGATAAGGCGGCCGCCGTGCTCCTGCTGGAGGTTTTTCTGCGCGAGGCAAGCGACTTCGCGGCCCCGGAGGAAACAGGCCCCGAGGAACAGGCCTAGAGGAAACAAGCCCCGAGGAGAACGACGCCGGAACCTAGGTGCTGTCTTGCCCCGCGACATGAGCGGCGGCTTCACCACCCGTTCCCAGGCGGTGGCCCCGCACGGGCGCGGGCCTTGCCGGTCCCGATGCCCAGGGAACCTGCCACGACCGTTCTGACCTCGGCGATCTCTCCCCCGGCTCCCGTGAGAACGCAGCTTTCGACGATCGCCCCGTGCCTGCTCGCCACCTCGAACGCGATACGACAAGGATCTCCACGCAGGAGACCCCGGGCCGCGTCCGCCGCGGCCAGAGCTGAGAGGTCGGCGGCACTCGCCGCACGGGACGCGAGTGCCGCCGCCTGAGCCAGCATGGCAAGCAGCACAAGGCCGAGGATCAGCACCACGCCAAGCCCCAGCGCCAGCACCGTGCCGGAACCGTCTTCCGTCCCGGGTTGCAGGGGCTTGGCGGACTCCCTGGCCGTGTGGCTCATCCCTGTCCACCCCCGATCTCCCGCGCGGCCGTGGACCGGGCCGATTGAACCCAAGGAGACATCGCTCCGAGCACGCCCGGCGCCCGGGCCTGAACCACGGCAGCGACGAACTGTGCGCCGTCGTCGGTGATCTGGACAGACGCCCCTTCCCCTGCGAGCCGTTTGGCCATGGCTCTCGCGGCCTCCGGTGCGTCTCCCCGGGCCAAGGCCCGGGACGCCGCCCTCGCAGCTTCTTCGAGTCTCAGTTGTTGAGTTCCGGCAGCGACGGCTCCCATCACCAGAGACAGGAGCATCACCACGACCGGAAGGACGACCGCGAACTCCGCTGTCATGCCTCCCCGTTCCGGGCAACTGCGGGGCGCCGGTGACTTCACGGAATCGCCAGGGCTGTGCGGATGATCGCCAGCAGGAACCCCCGGACCTCATCACTGCGCATGATGACCACCAGCAGGCCGGCGAAGGCCACAGCCGCGAGGGTGGCGATGGCATACTCTGCCGTCGACGTCCCGGCCTGGCCCGTTCCAGCATCGATCCAGCGTCTCCGTACCGTGCTCAAGAACAGCCGAAGGTGAAACAGCAACAATGTGCCCCAGCCTGTCGCCTGTCTCCTCCCGGCATCCGGCACGGGAAAAACGCAGTCTCCTCTCGAGGTGCTGACGGTGTCTTCCATGGTGTTCTCCTTTCATACCCCTGGGGGCGTCATGCCCTGAAGGCGTCATGCCCTGAGGGCGTATCAGGCCGCTCCGGGCAGGAGGGCCAGGACAAGAGGGACGATGCCCAGACAGACGAAGGACGGGAGTGAGCACAGCCCCAGAGGCACCACGAGGCGTACTCCCAACGCCGCGGCTCTGCGCTCGGCATCTCTGAAGCGTCTGCGTCGCTCAGCGGCGGCCGCGGCGAACAGGATCCCCGCCGATGGGGCACCGCTGTGAGCCACGAAGCCGAGATGACGTTCCAGAAGCTGCAAGGCATCCATCGCGGTTCCACGCGGCCGATGGCGCCCAAGAAGCGCACGCTGGAGCCGTCCTCCCGAGAGGCCGCCCGTGACGGGAGATGTCGCGAGACGCCACGCAGCGCCCCAGCCCGTCCCTATGTTGAGCGCGCTGCTCACCTTGCCCAGGCTCACGGAAATGTCCTCGTGCGACGTGCTGTCCGAGAGGACGTCAAGACATCGGTGCACGCTGAGTCCCGCTTCGAGAAGTACGCCGGCGAGCTCCAATAGCAAGACTCCGTCTGCAGCTTCGCCGTTCCGGCTTTCCGACCCAGCGCGCGACGTCTCCGATGGCGTACCCGGAGCGAGCCTGGGCACCGTGTTCCTTTGCGGGGCGAATCGTCTGAGAGTTGCCGAAGGACCGGTCGAACAGAGCAGGTATGCAGCCAGTCCGAACGCGAGGACGAGAAGCAGCGACAGCACATTCATCGGATGCCCTCGGCTCCGGCCACGAGCCTCCGGGACCAGAACCGGCCGAGGACCCAGAAAAGCAGACCCAGCACCAGGACGGGCACTCCGAGCGGAGAACCCAGAAGGACATCCACTGGATCCACGCCCAGCAGCAACCCCAGGCCGCCACCGAGGAACGGCAGCCAGGACAGCAGGGCCACGCTGGCCCGAGGGCCTGCGAGCGCGCTCTGTCGCGCCGCTTCAGCGTCCGCGGACTGCTCCAGGTCCAGGGCGAGACGGGACAGCAGTGACGCCAAAGGACACCCGCTGAGTTCGCTGCTACGGACGGCCAATGCCACTCGTTCCCAGCACTCCCTCGCGACGCGGACCGCACTGTCGGCTGAGACCGGCCAGGACGCGAGTTCCTTGCGGATCGCCAGCGCGGGGCTCGCGCCCAGTTCCGCGGCGTGCGCCGCTGAGGCGAGAACCGCACGGGCGTGCTGTGAGCCGGGACCCGAACTCCTCGCACGCGAATCGTGGAATCGCAGCAGCTCTCCCCAGACGTGCCCGGCCCGGCCACCACTGTGGAGAAGCGCGGCCAGATGCCCGACCGACTCTGCCATCGCCTCAAGAACGGCTGAACGGTCCAAACGACGGCCACGTGCACGGCCCGGCAGACCGGTGTGCGGGTACCGTCCGGGAAACGGTTCCGGATCATTTCCAGGCTGGTGACGCCCTGGAATCCGATGCCACCAGGCGGTTCCGGCACCGAACAGGAGCATCAGCCCCGGAAAGAGGAAAAGACTTATGAGGACCATGGCGTGGCCTCCCCGCCGAGCTTCTCGCGAAGCCGGTCCCAGGCGGGGCCCGGCTGTGGATTCTCCCCGGAACCTCCGACGGCCGGAACCACCGTCAGGCGGCCTGCCCTCGCCTCGACCACACTCAGCTCTGCGAGCTTCCGGCCGTGCTGGGTTCGGACCACGTGAATCACGACATCCACCGCGCTGGCCACTTGGGCTCTTGCTGCCTCCGGCCCCAGTCCGGCCAGGGCGCACAGAGCTTCCAGCCGGGCAGGCACATCGGCTGCCGAGTTGGCGTGCAGTGTGCCCGCCCCGCTGTGCCCGGTATTGAGCGCCATGAGCAGCTCTCGCACTTCTGCTCCACGGCATTCGCCGACCACCAACCGATCCGGGCGCATCCGCAAGGATTGCCGCACCAGCTCGCGCAAGTCGATCTCCCCCTTGCCCTCGGTGTTGCCGTGCCGTGCTTCCAAGGCGATCGCGTGAGGATGCGGAGGATTCAGTTCGGCGGCATCCTCCACCAGCACCAAACGCTCGGCGGGGTCGACGAGGCCCAGTAACGTCGAAAGCATCGTGGTCTTACCCGACCCCGTGGCTCCGCTGACCAGAAAATTCAGCCGCCGCTCCACGAGGAGCCGTAGCAAGGCCGCGACATTCTCGCCGAACATGCCCGCTGCCTGCATCTCGTCCAGGGTGAAGGGCCGTGCCCTGCGGATTCTGATCGAGAGCACTGTTCCCGAGGGCGAGAGAGGCGGAATCACTGCATGTACCCGATAGCCGCCGTTGAGCCGCACGTCGACGCACGGGTTGCTGTCGTCCAGTCTCCGGCCACCTGCGGACACCAGCCGCTGGGCCAAGGCCCGAAGCTGTTCCTCGGAGCCGAGTGACACCGGACAGCGTTCCAGCCCTTCACCGCGATCCAGCCAGACATCCTGCGGCCCGTTGACGAAGATGTCCGTGGTACCGGGGTGGTCAGCCAAGGGCTGGAGCGGCCCGAGTCCTTTCAGTTCCGCGTTGATCATCTCGGCGGCGGCCAGAGCGACGGACGGACCGAGGAATCGCCCGGTCGAATTCACTGCGGCCACGACCCGTCGTGCCGTCACAGGTCCCGCATCCTGAAGGATGTCCCGCCGGACCGATTCGAGGACTCCCTCGTCGACGGCCCGTCCGGCGAGACTCATTCCGGCAGGCAGCGAGACCCCGTGGTCCGGACCCCTCTTTCTGAGTTCCCGTCGGGTGGCGGCGGGCAACGCATCCGCAGGCATCGGAGCTCCCGGTCGGCCGCCGGTCGCCGTCCGGTTCTTCATGCCACGGCACCGAGGGCGAGGAGGACTCCGCGCGCCACCTGTCGGACCTTCCGTGACCGGCCGGTGGAGAGCAGCCTGCCTTCGTCGGCCGATCGGGCGGTACCCCGGATGGTCGGAAGAACGCCCCGAAATTCAAGGCCGAGCCTCGTGGCCAGCTCCTCGGCCTCCGCCGACTGATGCGCGGGGCAACGGGCCACCAGATGTGCAGAGGGCAGCGATTGGCCGCCGAGTCCTCGCGAAGCCCGCGCCATGGCGTTCAGGGACAGCGGTGAGCAGATCGTCAGGGAATCACACCAACGCCCGACGACAGGGAGGCTGCCGCTGCCGATGTCCAGCACCACGAGGTCAAAGGCCTTCCGTGCCGCGTCCAGAACACGCAGTTCAGGCAGCCCTTCCGGCTGCCGGCCACCTTCCGCCGACCAGCTGAGCACGGAGAACCCGGCTACGCGAGGAAGAGCTTCTGCCAGCCGTTCCGAGCTGATGGCGCCGGAAGCGGGATGCAGGTCATCCCACCCCAGGCCGTCGAGTGACCGGTCCGAGAGCATATGGACCAGCCCCGAATCCCAGGGGGACGTGTTCACCAGGAGCGTGCCCCGGCCGGATTCCGCCGCGTGCAAGGCGAGCCAGGAGGCCAGCGTCGATGTTCCCGCCCCTCCCACAGGACCCCATACCCCGGCGATCTGGCCGCCGTCGTGTGCAGAGCCCATGCCGCCGAAGAACTCGGCGAGCCACGCGAGCGCAGCAGGGAGGACCGCCACCCGCTCGACGCCCCATTGCGCGGCACGGGCCCACAAGACCTCGTCCTCGTCAGTGCCGAGCAGTGCGTCCACCCCTCGGCGCCGGGCCGGCAGATGCCGGACGTCCGCGCCCACGATCACCGCTTGGGCACGGTCCCACCGGGGCAAGGCCTCCTCCGGGGTCGGTACCACCACGAGCTCCACGCCGGCGGCCGCGGCCGCCGTCAGTGCCGCGTCCTTCAGCGGTTCCCGCGCCGTGACCAGCAGAAATGGTTCGCGTGCCGCCGAGACCCAGTGCCGGGGTGGCTCGTGCTGGTCCGGGTGTGCCGCCGTGTGACCGTTCATGAGAACAGCCTGCGGCGGGCAGAGGGGTCATGGATCGCCTGGAGGTGGCTATGTGGACAACTGAACTGCGGGCATTCCACGGCGGCTCAATGTCTTTTCTGTCGGCCGGACACAGGAGAATGGACGAATGCACATCCTGTTGGCGTCCGGGGACGACGGTACCGTCCATCTGGCGCGTCTCGACGCCTCAGGAGTCCCGCTCGGAGAACCTTGGCAGCTGTCACGGGCCGCGCTGCCGAAGGAGGTCTCGGATCTGGAGGCCACGGAACAGCCCCGGTGGGTATGGGACAGCAGCTCTGAGATGTACCCGCCGCTCCTCGCGGCCGGGGTCCGGCTGGGACGATGCCATGACGTGACCCTGGCCCGGACGATCCTCCGGTTCTCCCAACTGGTGCAGGACAGCAGCTATGCGGCACTCGCCACGGAACTGACCGGTTCCCCCGCGTACCCGGTCACCGAGGACACTCCGCTCGAAGATCTGCAGGAGAGCCTCTTCGAAGCGCCCCGGCATCGACGAACGGCCGGCGAGATCCGGGCGGAATTCGCCGCGCAGCTGGACGCGGTCCAGTCCTCCCGCGCTCCCGTGCGGCTGCGGCTTCTGCTCGCCGCCGAGTCCGCCGCGTCGCTCGTGGCGGCGGAGATGCAGTCGCTCGGCGTCCCCTGGGATCCACAGGTGCACCGGGAACTCCTCAGCGATGCGCTCGGCCCGGAACCGGCCCCGGGCCGCCCTCCCGCCAGGATGGAGGAGCTCGCACAGCAGCTGCGCGCCGAACTCCGCGCCCCGCAGCTCAATCCGGACTCGCCGCAGGATCTGCTGAAGGCCCTGCACCGCAACGGTATCGAGGTACGCACCACCCGTCAGTGGGAACTCCAGTCGTTCAACCACCCGGCCATCGCCCCACTGCTGGAATACAAGAAACTCGCCCGGCTCTACACAGCCAACGGCTGGGCCTGGCTGGAGGCCTGGATCCGCAACGGGCGTTTCCGGCCCGACTACGTCGTCGGAGGAGTCGTCACCGGGCGCTGGGCCTCACGGGGTGGCGGAGCGCTGCAGATCCCCCGGACCGTCCGGCGGGCTGCCAGGGCGTTGCCGGGGTACAAGCTTCTTGTGGCCGATGCATCCCAGGTGGAGCCCAGGATTCTGGCGGCGATGTCCGGCGACGCCGGTATGGCCGCGGCCGCTCGTGAACAGGACCTCTATGCGGAGATCGCCGACGCCGGCTTCGGCGGCAGCCGCTCGTCCGCGAAGGTGGCACTGCTGGGTGCCATGTACGGCGCTACGACAGGCGAATCGGCCCGGCTCATGCCCCAGCTGCGCAAGCTCTACCCCCGGGCCATCGCGCTGGTGGAGGACGCCGCACGCCAGGGCGAACGCGGCGAAAGCGTCTCCACGTGGCTCGGCCGTTCCACCCCGCCACCCGGCCCCGAATGGGACGCCGCCCAACGGACTCAAAGCCAGGAGGAGCAGCGCCGCGCGGACGCCTGGGCCCGCTCCCGCGGCCGATTCACCCGGAACTTCATCGTTCAGGGCACTGCGGCGGAATGGGCGGAGTGCTGGCTGGCCGGCATCAGATCGCGGATCGCGGCCTTCGAGGCGCCCGAGGGCCACGAAGAGACCGTGTTTCCTCCCACCGGCCCGGCGGAGCTGGTGTTCTTCCTTCACGACGAGATCATGATCCATGCACCTGCCGAGTTGATTCCCCGGTGCGTCGCAGCGGTCGAGGAAGCGGCTCGTGAGGCCGGACGGCTGCTCTTCGGGAAGGCCCCGGTCGATTTCCCCCTGACGGTCGCCGTCGTCGATTCGTACGACCAGGCCAAGTGAGCCCCCGGCTATGTCAGCGGAACCGGGCCAGCATGACCCTGCCCCTCACAGCGTGAAGTGATGTTTCCGTTCCGGGTCCCATTCGGGGGCCCAGCCCAGGTAGTGGAAGGTCTCGTCGAGCAGTTTTCCCGTGAACCCCCAGATGAACACGCCCCGGACCAGGAAGGCCGGAGACTCGAACACCAGCCCGGCACGGCGCAGACTGGCGGTGACGCGGTGCCGGGGATCCAGCAGCTCGCGCACCGGAATCCGGAACACCTCGGCCGACTCACGCCAATCCACCACGTACACCGGACTCGTGGTCTTCCACCACGCGAGCACTGGCGTGACCATGAAATTGCTGTACGGGAGAGGGTGCACCGGCAGCGCTCCCACGATCTCGACGCCGGACGGGTCCAGCCCTGTCTCCTCCACCGCCTCACGCAGCGCGGCCGCAGCCTCATCGGCGTCTCCGGGCTCCAGCTTGCCGCCCGGGAAGGCGACCTCGCCCGCATGGCTGCCGAGCGTCGTCGCGCGCTGCAGCAATAGGAGATCCAGCTGCTCCGGACGAAGCTGCTCCGGGTCCGCCCCTCCATGCCCTGGCGCGGCGGCGAACAACATGAGGACCGCGGCGTCCTTCGCCGTCTCCGGCGCGGTCAACGTCTGGTTCCACCGGCCGGCCAGCTCATCGGCGAGTGCGGCCCCGGCCCGGTCCGGATAGCCCCGGAGATCCCGGAGCGCGCTCACGGACGTCCGCCGCTCGCGAGCGCGCGTTGGGAGGCCATCCGGATGTCCGCTGCATTCTCAGTCTGCGCAAGATAGGCCTCACGCAGCGCCTCCTGCCCAGGGGCCAGCTCGTACTTGAGCAGCTTCGCGGCTTTGACCGGGTCCGTCTCGCCCATCCCGTAGGAAGGGCACCACTGCGCCACGACACACGCGCCGCACGCCGGTTTGCGCGAATGACACACCCTGCGGCCGTGGAACACCACCCGGTGCGAGAGCATCGTCCATTCCTTACGCTCGACCAGCTCGCCGACTTCGCGCTCGACCACCACCGGATCATCCGAACCGGTCCATTCGAAGCGCCGGGCCAGCCGTCCGAAGTGGGTGTCGACGGTGATGCCGGGAATCCCGAAGGCATTTCCCAGGACGACATTCGCGGTCTTGCGTCCCACTCCGGCCAGCGTCACGAGTTCGTCGACCGAGGCCGGGACCGTGCCGTCGTAATGATCGACCAGACGGGTCGCCAGGGCCACGAGGTTCTTCGCCTTGGCGCGGAAGAACCCCGTGGGCTGGATGAACGTCTCGAGGTCGGGAAGCTCGGCCTGTGCCATCTCGAGAGGCCCGGGGTAGCGGGCGAAGAGCGCCGGGGTGATCTGGTTGACCCGCACGTCGGTGGTCTGAGCGGAGAGCACCGTCGCCACGAGCAGCTCGAAGGGGTCGCGGAAGTCGAGTTCAGGGTGAGCGTAGGGGTAGAACTCCCCCAGCACCTTGTTGATCTTCCGTGCCCGGCGCTTCTTCGCGAGCAGGCTCTCCGCGGCATCCCCGGAAGGCTTCTGGGTCATGGTGTTCAGGAGCCCCGTTCGATGTTCCGGATGTCCTGCAGCAGACCGATCCTGCCGTCCTCGTTCTGGACCACGAGGCCGTGCGGGCCTTCCTGCAGAGCAAGGATCCACTTGCCCGGCAAGGCGTCGAACACCGGCGCACCCGTGCGTTCGTCCACCACGGGGCGGCGGTCCGGCACAGCGAACCAGAAGGCCTGCTGGGTCTGCGGCTGAGTGCTGTCGCTCTGGCTCTGGCTCTGGCTCTGGGCAGCAGCGTCGTCGGGAGCGCTGTGGCGTCCGGGCTGCTGGGCAGGCCCGGCGTCCTTCTGCGCGACGTCGTCCTGGTTCAGCTCCGCAAGCAAGGCGCTGCGCAAGACCGTGACGTCGTCCGGGTCCTCCTCCAGTTCGGTCGCGGTGGGCTCATCCAAAGAGTCCTCGCTGAGCGTGGGCTCACCGAGAACCGGCTCCGGGAGCTCAGGGGCCTGGGCGATGTGGGACTCGGCTTCCTCAAGCAGCCCGTCCACCTCGTCCGTCCCGGCGTCCGGCGCCGCAGCGTTCAGGTCGTCGGTACCGGCCTCATCGACAGGTGTGTCCCCGACGGTCGTGTGCTCGGAGACCGCCGCGTCCGGGCTCTCCGGCTTCTCGCCGTCCGTCCGCTCAGGGGTCTCGGGCCTCTCGTCCGCTGTCTCTTCCCGGGCGTCCGACCCGGAATGGACCGGGGTCTCCGCACCGGGAACCGCCGACACCAGTCCCTCCTCCGCCGCAGTTCCGGGAACCGCCGTCTCCTGGGCGGCGGGGGTGACGGACGAGGGCTGCGGCGCGGCACTCTCAGTGGCCGGAACCGGCCCGCTGTCGCCCGGCTGACCTGCATCAAAAGAACCGGACGGGAGCGGAGCAGCAACGGGAACGGTCCAGGACTGTCCGGGGGCGCCTGTGGCGGCAGCCTGCGCGGGCCCGCCGTGAAGCGGAGCGGCGCCCTGGCCGGGCGCGAACTGCTGAGATGCACCCTGGGGCGCGTACGACGTCGGCGCGCCGTGAGCAGAGCCGTATCCGGGCGTGCTGGGGTACTGCTGCACGGGCATCGGAGCCTGCCCGGGCGCGGCGGAGCGGGCCGCCGGAACGCCGTCGCGTGCGACGACGTGAGCGACCGTCTCCTCACGTCCCGTGAAATCGGCGGCGAAGACGGGGATGAAGCGGGCCAGCACGGTGGTGAGGAACAACAGGACCGTTCCAAGGATGGAGAAGACCAGGTCGCCCACGTTGAAATACAGGCGCGCCAGGTTCGAGGTCAGGTACCCGAGTTGCCCCACAAGGCTGAGCAGCGCGAATGAGGCCAGCACGGACGCCATCTGATCGAGGGAGAACGAACCGAGCCGGATCTTCGTCGTCGGGCTGACTCTGCGCACCACGAAGCCGGCGGCCACGGCCAGGGGGAAGATGAAGTTCATCACCAGCAATTGCAGATTCAGGAAGTACAGCCCGCTCCCAGCGGCCGAGAAGCCGCCCGCGATCACGAGCAGGACGATGGCGAGCAGGACCAGCACATCGCGAAGGGTGAACGGACCCAGGAAAGCCTTTCCGCCGCTGGGCGGAGTACTCTGACCGAGGCCCGGATGGCCGGCGGGTCCGCCATGCTGAGGCCAGCCACCGTAGACCCCCGGCTGCTGCGCGGCCCCGGGCTGCGGAGCAGCCTGCCACGAGGGCGTCTGGTTCCCCTGCGCTTGCTGCGCCCAAGGATTCTGACCGGGGTTCTGACCGGGATCCTGAGGCCCAGGACCGGTGGGCTGGCCCTGCGGATTGAACTCTGGCGTGGACATCTGCGGTTTCTCCTGTCGGTGGAGTGATGCTGCGGACTTGCCCCCAGCCTAGCCCGCACGGGTCCCATCGGCGCGGGCTTTCCGGCCGGTTTCGACCGTTCGGCGCACGATCCTGTCCGTTCGCGTCCGCACTGTGACCGGGGACACTCTTTTGTCAGTGGAGGCGACTATGGTTGTCGGTGGAATACACCTCACCGATGAAGTAGAAGGGTCCAGGATGTCTGAAGAGACCACTCCAGCCGCAGGTGACGCCTTGGAGAACCTGCTCCATGAGAACCGCCGTTTCGCCCCCTCCGCAGAGTTCGTGGCACAGTCCGTGAACAGCCCGGAACTCTATGCCGAAGCGGCGCAAGACCGTCCGGCATTCTGGGCCAAGCAGGCCCGTGAACTGCTGAGCTGGGGCAAGGACTTCGAGACCGCCCTGGACTGGAGCGATGCCCCGTTCGCCAAGTGGTTCGTGGGAGGCGAGATCAATGCCGCCTACAACGCCCTCGACCGGCACGTGGAGAACGGCCTCGGCGAGCGGGTGGCCATTCACTTCGAAGGTGAACCGGGAGACACGCGCAGCTACACCTACGCGCAGCTGACGAACGAGGTGAAGAAGGCCGCCAACGCCTTCGAGTCCCTCGGCGTCGGCAAGGGGGACCGCGTGGCCGTCTATCTCCCGATGATCCCGGAGGCGGTCATCACGCTGCTGGCCTGCGCCCGCATCGGGGCCATCCATTCCGTGGTGTTCGGCGGATTCTCGGCTGATGCCTTGCGGTCCAGGATCGACGACGCCGAAGCGAAGCTGGTCGTCACGTCGGATGGCACCTTCCGCCGTGGAAAGCCCAGCCCGTTGAAGCCCGCCGTGGATGAGGCGCTGTCCGCGGACGGTCACACGGTGCAGAACGTCGTCGTCGTCAAGCGAAATGGCGAACCGGTCTCCTGGACCGAGGGCCGCGATCAGTGGTGGGATGACACCGTGGGCGCCGCCTCGGCAGATCACACCGCCGTGCCTCACGACTCCGAGCACCCCCTGTTCATCCTGTACACCTCGGGCACCACAGGTAAGCCGAAGGGCATCCTGCACACCACCGGCGGCTACCTCACCCAGGCGGCCTTCACACACCGCAACGTCTTCGATCTGCACCCTGAGACGGATGTCTACTGGTGCACCGCCGACGTCGGATGGGTGACCGGCCACTCCTACGTCACCTATGCGCCGCTCATCAACGGTGCCACCCAGGTGATGTACGAGGGGACCCCGGACTCCCCGCATCAGGGCCGGTGGTGGGAGATCGTGGAGAAGTACAAGGTCTCCATCCTGTACACCGCCCCCACGGCCATCCGGACGTTCATGAAATGGGGCCGTGAGATCCCTGAGAAGTACGATCTCTCCTCCATCCGCGTCCTGGGCTCGGTGGGCGAACCCATCAACCCCGAGGCCTGGATGTGGTACCGGGAGGTCATCGGAGCCGGCAAGGCCCCCATCGTGGACACCTGGTGGCAGACCGAGACGGGCGGCATCATGATCTCGCCGCTGCCCGGCGTCACTGAGACCAAGCCGGGTTCCGCCCAGGTCCCGCTGCCGGGCATCGCAGTGGACGTGGTGGATGAGATGGGCACCTCCGTCCCTGACGGGCACGGTGGTTTCCTGGTGATCCGCGAGCCGTGGCCGGCCATGCTCCGCGGCATCTGGGGCGACCCGGAACGGTTCAAGGACACCTACTGGTCACGTTTCGACGGCATGTACTTCGCCGGAGACGGCGCCAAGAAGGACGAGGACGGCGACGTCTGGCTGCTCGGCCGCGTGGACGACGTCATGAACGTCTCCGGCCACCGGCTCTCCACCACGGAGATCGAATCCGCTCTGGTCAGCCACCCCGCGGTCGCAGAAGCCGCCGTGGTCGGCGCCAATGACGAAACCACCGGCCAGGCCGTGGTGGCGTTCGTGATCCTGCGCGAAGGTGTGGAGAACAACGGTGACGCCACCGTTCAGGAGCTCCGCAGCCACGTGGGCAAGGAGATCGGCCCCATCGCCAAGCCGAAGAACATCCTGGTGGTGCCGGAGCTGCCGAAGACCCGTTCCGGCAAGATCATGCGACGCCTCCTGAAAGACGTCGCAGAGGGCCGCGACCCGGGAGATGCCACCACGCTGGCCGACCCGAGCGTCATGCAGCAGATCGCGGCGGACCTGCGGAAGTAGGCCCGCGACGCCGAATGCCGGAGGACCGCGCCCGGAGCATGGGTTCATGCTCCGGGCGCGGTCCTTCGACCAAACGGCTCCTACCGAGGTATGACCCACCCCTGCCGGATTCATCTCCGTCTCCGATGTCCTGGGCTCGTCAGGCCACAAGACTGGAGTCATGAGTGAAATCCTGTACGCACGTGAGCTGTCCGTCCGCTACCCGGGGGAAGCACGGCCCGCCCTCAACGGAGTCTCCCTGACGATCACGCAAGGCGAGTCTGTTGCGATCATGGGTGCGTCAGGTTCCGGTAAGACCACCCTGCTGCACTGCCTTGCCGGCATCATCAGGCCCAGCAACGGCTCGGTCGGCTATGCCGGCCCGAGCGGTACGGTTCAGCTGGAGTCCCTGCCTGATGCCGCCCGGGCGGCATTGCGACGGCAGGATTTCGGTTTCGTGTTCCAGCAGGGCCTGCTGCTCAACGAGCTCACCGCACTGGAGAACGTCGCGGTCGCCTCGATGCTCAATGGAATGCCCCGGGCACAGGCGGAAGCCGAAGCCTCACGGTGGCTGGACTTCCTCGGCCTCAACGGGCTCGGCGACCGTCGGCTGGGTGAGCTGTCCGGCGGCCAGGCTCAGCGCGTGGCCATCGCGCGCGCCCACATCACCGGAGCCCGCCTGATCTTCGCGGATGAGCCGACCGGGGCTCTCGACACCACCACCTCCGCCGAAGTCCTCCAGATCCTGCTCGGCACGGTGCATGAGGGCCGCACCTTGATCATGGTCACTCATGACCCCAAGGTCGCCGAGCGATGCGGGCGGATCGTCACTCTGAGCGACGGGCGCATCGTGGCGGACACCGCCGCCGCACCGCTGTCCGCCATGGGAAACGGATCCGGTCGATGACCAGTCTGCGCACGGCCCTGCGCCTGCTTCCGCTCTTCTCCAGACGTCGCGAGGGCGAACGTTTCGCGACGTTGCTGCCGTTGGCCTCCTTCGCCCTCGTCACCATGCTTCTGCTCCTCGTGACAGGTGGCGCGCAGGCCTTCTTCCTCTGGAACGACGATCTCGCCATCACCTACCAGGTACTGGCCGTCATCGCTCTGGTCCTGCTTCTCGTCCCGCTCGCCACCCTCGGCGCCTCGGTGGCCAAACTCGCGGCCCGACGCCAGGATGACCGGCTCTCCTCCCTCCGCCTGCTCGGGGCGACGACCAGCACCGTCACCTTCCTCACCGTCATCGAAGCGACACTCACGGCACTGGCCGGCGCCTTCCTGGGCATGCTGCTCTACTTCGCGACAGTGCCCTTCGTCGGTCTGATCCCCTTCCGCGGCGCAGCGCTCGGAGCCAAAGCGTGGCTGCCGTGGCAGTGGCTGCCTGTCGCCCTTCTCGCCGTCGCCCTGCTGGCGGCCGCGAGCGCCGTCGTCGGCCTCCGTTCCGTCGTGGTGACTCCGCTCGGGGTCCGGACCCGGCAACAAGCCGGAAAGGCGCACTGGCTCCGGGCCCTGGTGGCCGTCGGGGTGGTGTTGCTCGGCTCCGTTCTGATGCAGAGCCTCGGAGTGCTGGGCCAGTTCGGCGGCATCGTCGCCATGGTCACCGCGATGGCGGTGGTCTTCGGGGGCGCGATCCTGGCTCTGAACGTCATCGGACCCTGGTTCGTGCGCTTCTGTGCCCGCCGTCAGCTCAAGAAAGCCTCCACCGTGGCGCGTCTCCTGGCCGCCCGGATGATCCTGGAGGACCCGAAAGCAGCGTGGCGTCAGGTGAGCGGCGTTGCGATGACGAGCTTCGTGGGCGTCTTCGCCGCCGTGGGCCTGGCCCTGGCCGCCGTGACCGAAGGACACGAAATGGACGAAGGGTCCCGATGGCTCATGCGCGACATCTCCACAGGCGTCATCGTCACGGTGGTGGCATCCTTCATCATGGTGGCCTGTTCGGTGGGCATCAACCAGGCTGCCACCACCCTGGACCGCGCAGCCGTGCACGTCTCCCTCGACCGGCTGGGAGTTCCCCGCTCGGTCATGGTCGAGGCGAGCCGCCGGGCCGTGATGTCGGCCCTGTGGATGGTGGCGGGAGGTTCGGCGATCTGCGCCGTGGCCATGATCTTCCCCCTGCTCGGCTTCTCGCTCTTCATCCAGCCACAGGCCGTCATCATGACCGCAGGTGTCTTCGTGCTCGGCTTCCTCGTGGTGAGGCTCTCCGCAGCCGTGGCCGCCCGGCTCGTGCCCGGCATCCTGGCCCGCCCCGAGCGGGTCCTCTGAGCGGGCCCTCTGAGCGGGCCCGGCACGCCTGGTCCGGGTGGGAAACCACCCGGACCAGGCGATCACCAGGCTGCGGCCACCGTGCGATGCGTCTCGAAAAGCGGCACGGTGGTCCCCTCCGGTGCCCGCCCGAAACCGCATTCGGTGGCGACCCCGAAGCTGTCGAGGAAGCGCTGCGCGGTGGCGATCCGCCGCGTGGCCCCTTCGACACCGTCCTCCCGGTGGATCAGTCCGAGGTAGAACTCGGTCTCATCGGGCAGGCGCAGTCCTGCCAGGGGCGCGAAGTACGCCTCGTCATCACGCTCGATCGGCACCGGGATGTGGATCCAGTCGAGTGCCCTCGAGGTGGGGAGGGCCAGGGTGGCGGCGGACAGCTCATTGGCGAAGCGGACCAGGTTTCCGGTGTCCGACGGCTCCACGAAATGCTTCTCCCCGGCGTCTCCGTAACAGAGGTGGATGCCCACCTCCACCTCGCCGGGCACACACTCGATCAGCTCTGCGAGACGGCCCACCTGATAGGCCCAGACATCCTCGAACCAGGCCCGGGACTGCTGGCGGTACCCTGCCGCCTCGATGATGGCGAACTCCAGCGCAGCGTCCCATTGGATCGCCAGCGACTCGTGCGGAATCCCGTCCAGAATCCTGTCCAGCTCGGCGAGCAGCGCCGCCTGGTACACCGGTTCGAAGGACGCCCGGTCCTCGGCGGCGACGAAGCTCCCCACCACTCCCACCGGCGTCGGCAATGACACCTGAAAACGGAGTCGCTCCGGTATCACCCCGGCGGCTTGCAGACGGGAGAACACCTCCCACGAGGCAAGAGCGGCATCGGCATAGCCGAGCGCCGGCAGTACCAGATCCTCCGCGCTGACCCCCGGCGAGAGCTTCACCGGCCGGACGTCGAGCTCGCGGAGACGGATGGGTTCATCGCCCACCCGTTCCAGGCCGGCCGCGGCGGCCAGCCGGTCCGGCTGGAAGGCGATCCAGTGGAAGCGCTCCCCCACCTCGCCGTCGGGGATCCGTTTGAGATGCGTCCCCAGGTACTCGGCCGACGTGCGGAAAGTCGTCTCGACGTCGTCGAAGTTGATGCTGCCCACCAGGTGGGCGCCTTGCGGCTGTGTCATGCGGTCGCTCCTGCGGGTCAGTGCGTGAGATGAAAGGTGGGGACGAAGTCCGGGTCCGTGATGGCGGGACGCCGGAGCGAGAACGCCTCGATGGGATGAGCTGTGCGCCCGGCGGTGAGAAGGTCTGCGAGGATCCTCCCCATGAGGGAGGCGAACTTCCCAGCGTGTCCGGCGCCGTTGAACACCGCCACATGGGGCGCTCCCGGAACGGTGTCCAGGACGAAGTCGCGGTCCGGAGGCATGTCATAGACGCAGGTCCTATTGGCGTGGACGGGCCCGACGGCGGCAGGCAGCCACTGCTGGAGGAACTCTTCCAGCAACGCCGCCTCCTCGTCATCCCCTTCGAAGACCCGGTCACTGCTCTCGATGAAACGCGCCCGCATGTCGCGGGCGATCTTCACCGCCGGCTCGCCATAGACGGGGAAACCGTAGTAGTCCTGCTGCCCGTGGAAGATCCAGACGGGGAACTTCTCCGGGGTGAAGTCTCTCAGCAGGGGTGTGCTGAAGTAGCTGACCTGTTCCTGGGACAGGGTGAGCCGGTAATTCAGTCCGAGGTCCGGCATCAACTCGCCCAGCCAGGATCCTGCGGCCACCACGAGGTGTTCGCCGTGGAACTCACCAGCGGTAGTTTGCACCGTGACGCTGCCGGAATGCACCTGGATGCCGGTCACCCGGGTGTGCGGGCGCAGCTCCGCTCCCCGGGCCCTGGCGAGGGACAGATGAGCCGAGACGCTCGCGCGGATGTCGATGAGACCACCGTCCTCCTGGAACATCCCGGTGACGTCGTCCTCGATGACCCATTGCGGCCAGCGATGTCTGATCTCCTCGGCATCGAGGTCTTCGAAGGGGATGCCCTGAGCGGCGAGCGCCGCACGATAAGCATCCAAGGAGGCGAGACTGCCGGCGTCCGCAGTCGCCAGATCGAGCCCTCCGGTCTTCAGATACAGCCGCATCCCGGCGTCCTGCTCCACCTCGTCCCAGCTCTGGAACATGGCGCGGGTCAGAGCGGTGTAGGCGGTGCTGTGATAGGCATGCCGGATGATCCGGGAGACGTCGCCCGAGGAGTTTCGGGTGCCCGCCAGCTCGTCCTGTTCCAGGACCAGGACGTTCGTCCCGGGAGCATCCGAGAGCCAGTACGCCGCGGCGGCGCCGATCGCTCCCGCACCGATGACGATATGGCTGTACCCGCGGTTCATCCGTCCTCCGTCCTGTGGGCCCTCTTCCGAGATTCGCACAGCCCGGCACGCCGCCGGTAGTTCGTTACGGCAACGGACTGCAGCCGCAGGAGCGGCGCAACACCAGGGTTCCGGGCAGGAGAAGGGTCCGGACGGCACCGCTTTGTTCAGGCTCGACGAGGGCGGCGACGGCGGCCTCCGCCATGGCCGGCACCGGCTGGGCCACGGTGCTCAGTGGCGGCCAGGTGAAACCGGATTCCTCTGAATCGTCGAAGGAGAAAAGCGCCACGTCCTCCGGGACACGGACTCCCGCTTCGTGCATCGCACGCAGGAAGCCGACCGCCTGGAGATCGTTGCTGAGGAAGAGCGCCGTGGGCCGGTGCGCGGCCGCGAGGAAACGCAGCCCGGCCTCATAGCCTCCCTGCCGGTCGAAGGGGCAGCGGAACACCGGACCGTCCGGAAGCCCTGCAGCCTCCAGGCCTGACCGCCAGCCGGCCTCCCGCGCGTCGAGCTCGCCTCCCACATTCAAGCCCATGACCAGGCCGATCTCCCGGTGTCCGTGGCCGGCCAGGTGCAGAACGGCCTGGCGGGTCGATTCTCCGAACTCCACACCGATCGAGTCGAGATCTGTGGGACCCGAGCTGTGGTTGAGCAGCACCACGGGGGTTTCGTAGCGCCGGGCCTCGGACAGATCCGGTTCCATGAGCACACTGCTGAGGAAGACGCCGTCCACTCGCCGGGCGGCGAAGGTGCCGAGCAGCTGCCGCTCCCGGGTGAGCGATCCTCCGGAGTTGGCGATCAGGAGGGCATAACCGCGTCGCGCGGCTTCCGCTTCAACGGCCTTGGCAAGGGATGCGAAGAACGGGTTGGTCACCTCGGGGATGATCATTCCGAGTGTCTCGGTCGACCCGAGTTTGAGCGCCCGGGCCGCGGCGTTGGGCCGGTAGCCCAGCGCCGCGATGGCCTGCCGGACCTTCTCTTCCGTGGCCGGCGCCACGTTCTTCGGCCCACCGTTGACCACGTAACTCACGACGGCGGTGCTGACGCCCGCCAAACGGGCGACGTCCTTGCGTGTGACAACAGGTCGGGGTGAAGCGGAGAGGTCCGGCATAGCCACCATGCTAGCTGTGGGCGGCACCGGTTCCGGGTGTCCCCAGGGCCTCCGGAGCATCGCCGAAATCGTCGATGGGAAGCCGTTCCCCACCGTGCAGTGCCGAGCGGTGCGCCACGATCCCCGGCAGTGTGAACCGAGCGGCGACCCAGGCGTTGACGGGTGGCAGGGTTCCGGTGGCGACCGCTGTGGCGAAGTCGTCCACCAGGAAGGAATGGCTGCCTTCGTGCCCGCTCGGCAATGCCCTGAGCGGCTCAGGCAGACGGCTCGCATCGTGGACCGGGGCCAGTCCGGAGACGAAGGCATCGCGGAGTGCGGGGTCGACGTCCGCAAGGGACGGATCGTCCAGCGGGATGCTGGGCAGGGTCTTGATCTGATCGCTGACGTCGGTGAAGCCTTCCTTGTCCTGCCAGACGGCCGTCTCGACGAGCTGCTCAAAGCTGCCCTCGGTGCCGAAATAGCGGAAGCGGCTCTCCCGCAGATGGGAGGGATAACCCACCCGGCGGAACTCGTTGATACGCACGCTGCCGCCGCCGTCGAGCTCGAAGAGTGCCGTGGCGTTCGAGACGTCGTTGTCGAACATGCTGATCTCGCGATCGAAAACTCCGTCACCGCGGTCATCACGGACACCGATGCAGCTCACGCTGATCGCATGCCCGCCGATGCCGCCGAGTACCCCGCCCAGGGAGTGGGTCGGGTACAGCATCGGCGGATAGCTGGCGGTCTTCTGCCACTCCTCGCCGCCGCTGTACTGGTAGGCGGCGTAGAAACCGAGATCCATGTCGTGCACGTAGTCGCCTTCGGCGTAGAAGATGCGGCCGAAAGCGCCCTCGGCTTTGCGTTCGCGGGCGTAGATCGTGGCGGGGTTGTAGTAGCTGGTCTCGCCCATCATGTACGTCAGACCGGTGTCCCGCACGGCGTCGATGATGGCGGCGATCTCGTCCTCGGAGATCGCCATCGGAACCGCCGAGTAGACGTGTTTGCCGGCACGGAGAGCCTGGACCACCAGCGGTCCGTGCGTCCAGCGCTGCGTGAAGATCGCGACGGCATCGACGTCGCTCGCGAGCATCTCCTCGAAGCTGCCGAAGGTGCCGCTGAGCCCTTGGCGGTCCGCCTGCGCCTCGGCGCGGTCCGGGAGGAGATCCGTGACGTACACGTCCGAGACGTAGGGGTGGGCTTTGAACAATTTGGAGAACTGACCGGAGAACTGGCCTGCGCCGACGATTCCCAGGGAGAACGGGCTGATCTGAGTCATGTCCACGAGTGTCGCAGCTACTTCTACTCGAGTCAACGAATCTCGAAAATTCATTCTTCGATCCAGATTTTCATTGCCACGCCAGAAGCTACACGTGTAGATTCAGCGAAGCCACCAGCCCTCCAGAACGATTCCGGCAATCCCGCCCGGCGCGCGTTTCTGAATCTTTATGTTTGTCAAGGTTATTTCTTGTTCACTTTTGTTCTATTCGGTGCTAGTGTGGCGCACATCACAAGGGCAATGGGTTATTGAAGGAGCAAAAAAATGCCACAGCCTCATGTGCCGGTCGACAGCGTCATCGCCCCACGTCGTACCGTCCTCAAATCCTTCGCAATCGGTGCCGCGGGCATCGCGGGCGTTCCACTGCTGGCCGCCTGCACCGGCGGCTCGGGACCGTCAGGCGGCGGCTCGTCCGCCACCACCTTCTCTCTCGGATCCAGCCTCTCCGACGAAGTGCCGAAGAAGGCGCTCGCGGACACCATCGCCGCATTCCAGAAGAAGTCCAGCAAGACCGTCACCATCAACACGGTCCCCCACAACGACTTCCAGAACAAGATCAACTCCTACCTTCAGGGCTCCCCCGACGATGCCTTCACGTGGTTCGCCGGCTACCGCATGCAGTACTACGCGGGCAAAGGCCTGCTGGCACCCATCGACGACGTCTGGGGGAAGATCGGAGGCAACTACTCGGATGCCCTCAAGAAGGCGTCCACCGGGCCCGACGGCAAGATGTACTTCGTTCCCAACTACAACTACCCATGGGGATTCTTCTACCGGAAGAGCGTCTGGGAGGCCAAGGGTTACGCGGTTCCCCAAACCTTCGACCAGCTCAAGACGCTCTGCGCCAAGATGAAGGCCGACGGCATCATCCCCATCGGCTTCGCCGACAAGGACGGCTGGCCCGCCATGGGCACCTTCGACTATCTGAACCTGCGTCTGAACGGGTACCAGTTCCATGTGGACCTCTGCGCCCACAAGGAGTCCTGGGACCAGAAGAAGGTCAGCGACGTCTTCGACACCTGGAAGGCCCTCCTGCCCTTCCAGGACCCGGCCGCCCTGGGCCAGACCTGGCAGGATGCCGCCAAGGCCCTGTCCGCGAAGAAGACCGGCATGTATCTGCTCGGGTCGTTCGTGACCCAGCAGTTCACCGACCCCGAAGTGCTGAAGGACATCGACTTCTTCCCCTTCCCGGAAGTCGCCATGGAAGGCCAGGAGGCCGTGGAGGCACCCATCGACGGCTTCCTGCTCTCCAAGAAGGGCGGAGACAACCAGGCGGCCAAGGACTTCATGGAGTACATGGGCACACCCGAGGGACAGGACACCTATTACAAGGGAGACCCGTCCAACATCCAGACGGCGAAGGGCTCCGATCTGAGCGGCTTCACCCCGCTCAACAAGAAGTGCGCCGACGTCATCGCCAACGCCAAATCCATCACGCAGTTCTTCGACCGTGACGCTCTTCCCGCCATGGCCAACAACGTGATGATCCCGGCTCTCCAGGCCTTCCTCAAGGACGGCAGCGTGGACGTCAAGAACCTCGAGGCTCAGGCCAAGGCCCTCTACTCGGCCCAATAGCCCACGCACCCCCGGGTGGCCGGGACGGACCGCCACTGTCCGGCCCGGCCACCCTCGCAAGGAGACCCCCATGACCACCTCTCCCACAGAATCCCGGAAGAGTGTCAGGACCACCAAGAAGGCATCGGGCCGGGTCCGCCGCTTGAGCCGCCGCGACATCGCCGTCCTCAGCGCGATGGTGGCCGTCCCAACACTCATCCAGCTCGTTTTCGTCTGGCTTCCCACGCTGTTCTCGATCGGCCTGAGCTTCGTCAAATGGAACGGGCTCGACTTCGCCGACATGAAGCCGGCGGGGCTGGACAACTACCGCTTCATCGTCGAGGACTATCCGCCGTTCTGGCCCGCCATCCAGCACAACGTGCTCTGGCTGTTCTTCCTCGCGGTCATCGCGACCCCCATCGGCCTGCTCCTGGCGGTTCTCCTCGACCAGAACATCCGCGGGACCAAGATCTACCAGAGCATCTTCTTCGCCCCGGTCATGCTTTCGCTCGCCCTCGTGGGAGTCATCTGGCAGCTGTTCTACCAGCGGGACAACGGCCTGCTGAACTTCCTGCTCGGGACGGCCGGAAAACCGGAGGCCGTCGACTGGTTCGGCGACTCCTCGGTGAACATCTGGGCCGCACTCGTCGCCGCCACCTGGCGCCATGCCGGTTACGTCATGCTGCTCTATTTGGCGGGCCTGAAGGGAGTCGACCCGAGTCTTCGCGAAGCCGCCGCCATTGACGGAGCCAACGCATTCCAGACCTTCTTCCGCGTGGTCTTCCCGGCCATGAAACCCGTGAACATCGTGATCGTGGTCATCACCATCATCGAATCCCTCCGCGCCTTCGACGTCGTCTACGTCATCAACCGCGGCACCAACGGCTTGGAACTCATCTCCGCGCTCGTCATCCAGAACCTCGTGGGCGAAGGACAGGTGCTGGGCGTCGGCTCAGCGCTGGCCACCGTCCTCCTCGTGGTCTCCCTGGTCCCGATCGTCTTCTACCTCAGCCGCACCTTCGGAAAGGAGAACAGGCCGTGAGCAGCACTGCAGCACCGCAGTCCCGCACCTCCGAACGCCGCGCGTCCGCCGCCGTCGTCGTCAACGACGCCGGACGCGCCAAGAACAAGGGGAAGCGCCACTACGGGACACATCTCTTCCTCGTGGTGATGGCCGTCATGTGGCTCGTGCCGCTCGGCTGGGCGCTGTACACCGCCCTCCGGCCCAGCTGGGCCACCAACCAGTACGGCTACTTCAGCATCCAGGGACCTTTCAATCTGGATAACTTCGTCCAGGCCTGGACCCAGGGCGGCTTCTCGAAGTACTTCTGGAACTCGGTGATCATCACGGTGCCCGCCGTGTTCCTGACCTTGTTCCTCGCCTCGCTCATGGCATTCGCGGTCAGCAGGGTGAACTGGAAGTTCAACATCACGCTGCTGATCATGTTCACAGCGGGAAACCTCTTGCCCCCTCAGGTGCTCGCGGCGCCCCTGTTCCTCATGATGAAACACTTCGAGGTCCCCTACGCCATCAGCGACTCCGGCAATATGCTCAACACCTACATCTCGGTGATCGCGGTGAATACGGCATTCCAGATCGGATTCTGCACCTTCGTGCTGTCCAACTACATGAAAGCCCTCTCACCCGATCTGACCGAGGCGGCCCTGGTGGACGGTGCAGGCCTCTGGCGGCAGTACTGGGAGATCATCATGCCGCTCTGCCGGCCGGCCTTCGCCGCACTCGGCACCCTTGAAGTCATCTTCATCTACAACGACTTCTTCTGGCCTCTGCTCTTCATCCAGAACGGTGACCGGCTGCCGGTCACGACGGCGATCAACAACCTCCAGGGGCAGTTCTTCAACGACTACAACCTGCTCGCCGCCGGTGCGGTCATCACCGTCATCCCCACGCTGGTCATCTATCTGCTCCTGCAGCGTCAGCTCGTGGCCGGACTGACCCTGGGAGCCAGCAAAGGATGAGCGATGCCCTCCGCAGGGGGCCGTCCCCACCGCACTAGACTTCATGCAGATACAGGGAGACGATCATGAGGAGCGAGTCGCACATGCTGCAAGCCGCCCGGCACCAGGCCATCCTGGAAATGGTCCAGAAGGAACGCATCGTCAAAGTCTCCGATCTGGCGGACGCGCTCAAGGTCTCGGCCATGACGGTCCGGCGCGACATCGAATCCCTCAGTGACTCCGGTCTGCTCGAAAGGATTCACGGTGGCGCCAAGATCCTCGGCGACGCCGGAACCCATGAGCCGGGCTTCGAACTGAAGTCCACACAGTTCACGACGGAGAAACAGGCCATCGCCGGTATCGCGGCCCAACGTATCACCGAGGGCATGGCCGTCGGCCTGAGCGCCGGAACGACCACCTGGGCTCTGGCCCAGGAACTGGTCAAGGGCCCGGCGATCACCGTGGTCACCAACTCGATCCGCACCGCGGAGATCTTCTACCGATCCACCACGGTGAACTCGCGGACCGATGTGATCCTGATCGGCGGGCAGCGAACCGCTTCCGACGCACTCGTGGGGCCACTCGCCACCGGTGCCCTGAAGACCATCAATCTGGACGTGACCTTCCTCGGGGTTCATGGCATGGACGCTCAGGCGGGCTTCAGCACCCCCAATGTGCTGGAGGCTGAAACGGACCGGGCGTTCATCTCCTCCAGCCGCAAGCTCGTGGTGGTGGCGGACCACTCCAAGTGGGGTGTGCAGGGCATCAGCAGTATCGCGGCCCTTGAGCAAGCCGACGAACTCATCACCGATCCAGGCCTCGGTCAGAACGCGCGGAGCACCCTGCAGGAAAGCATCAGGAAACTGACCATCGCTCCGCTGCCGGGCTGAATCCATCCCGCTTCGGCGCCCGGCCCGCGAATCAGAATTTCGCGGAAAAACCGCCGTCCGCGTGCAGCAGCTGGCCACTGATCCAGCGTCCTTCGTCCGAAAGCAGGAACGAGGTGACGGCCGCGATGTCCCTGGGCGTTCCGGCCCTTCCCGACGGCTGATAGGCCAGTAACGACTCACGCGTCTCATCGCTCATCCAGCCGGTGTCGATCGGACCAGGGTTCACGACATTGGCGGAGATCAGCTTCGGTCCCAGTTCCCGGGCGGCCGAGATGACGATCCTGTCGAGAGCACCCTTCGACGCACCGTATGGGAGGTTGCCGGTGGTGTGGTCGCTCGTGAATGCGACGATCGCCCCGCCGCCCGCGTCGACCTGTCGCGCGAACGCCGCGATGAGGAGCAGGGTGGCCCGGGCATTCACGGCGACGTGTTTATCGAAACTCTCAGCCGTGGTGTCGAGGATGCCCGATTCGACGTCGTGCGCGTGGCTCAGGACGAGGCCGGACAGCAGGCCCCTCTCACGCTGCACACGCTCGATCAGGGCACCCGGAGCAGAGGGTTCTGAGAGATCGCAGGGATAGTCGCCGGACTCGAGTTCGCTGGTCACCACGTCCCAGCCGTCGCTCCGCAGCCGCGGGACGATGCCGGCCGCGATGCTGTTGGCCCGTGCGGCCCCTGTGACGAGTACAAGTGACATGACCCGAGGCTACCAGTGGCGTCATCTCGCGGAGAGGCCCCGCTGAGGGCTACTGTGAAAAGATGACCGACACCACCGTGCGCAAGACCATCCTGGTGCTCAACGGCCCCAATCTGAATCTTCTGGGAGTCCGCGAACCCGAGAAGTACGGATCTGCGACGCTGGCCGATGTCGAACACCTCTGCGAGGCCGCAGCCGCACGCCACGGCCTGAGCATCAGGTCGGTGCAGTCCAATCATGAGGGCTCACTCGTGGACGCCATCCACGACGCCCGGCAGGACGCTCTCGGGATCGTCATCAACGCCGGCGCCTACACGCACACCTCCGTCGCGTTGCGTGACGCCGTCGCCGCCGTCGCGCTGCCCGCCGTCGAGGTTCACATCACCAATGTGCACCAGCGCGAAGAGTTCCGTCACCTCTCCTACCTTTCAGGCGTCTGCGAGGCGGTCATCGCCGGCGCGGGAGTCCTGGGTTATCGCTTCGCCGTCGACTACCTCGCCGAGCGGGATGCCTGACTCCGTGACGCTCCTGGACTCCGCCTCGGACGCCATCAATTCCTGGGAACCGCTCACAGACCGCGAGGCCTCCGCCCAGAACGAGTTCCGGACCTGGCTGGCGCACGGTCAGGATGTGCTCACTCGCCACCCCTTGCGCACCCATCTCACGGCGAGCACCTTCGTCTTCGACGACGAGTTGCGACGCCTGCTCCTGCTCTTCCACGGGAAAGGAGGATTCTGGGTGCAGCCCGGCGGGCATCTCGAAGACGGGGACGATTCGCTCAAAGCGGCGGCACTGCGGGAAGTCGAGGAGGAGACCGGCCTGTCCCCTGCCCAGCTGCAGGGGATCCGGGTGGCCGATCTCGACCACCACGAGCTTTCAGGTTCCTTCGGGCATTGCAGCTCGCACCTGGATATCGGCGTCGTCGCCCTGACGGCGGGAACCCCTCCTGTCCGGAGCAGCGAGGAATCCAAGCACATCGGATGGTTCGACGTCGATGACTTGCCGTCTCCGCTGCCTCCGGGCTTCACGGAACGACTGGCAGGGATCCGGCGGCGTCTGCACTGAGGCTCAGCCGCCGAGCGTGGTCACTTCTTGGTGCATTGACCGGGTGAGACCGGAGTGTCCAACGTCGGGGCGCGCGTGGCGACAGGCTTGAGGTTGTCCATGGTGATGGCGAAGCCCACGTTGCTGGTGCTGCTGGCCTTCGCGAACACCACCCCCGCCACCTTGCCGTCCGTGCTCAGCAGCGGACCGCCGGAGTTGCCCGGCTGGACGTCACCGGCGATCTGGTAGACGTCGCTCATGACCTGGTTGCTTCCGTAGATGTCCGAGATGTCCACCTGGGAGATGCCTTGGACACGGGCGGGCTTGGCCTGGAACGGGCCACCGTGCGGGTAGCCCTCGAATGCCGCCTCGCTGCCACTCGGCAGATTCGTACGCAAGGGCAGCGGGTTCGCCGACAGACCATTGACCGCGAGAACCGCAAGGTCCTTCTGGGGGTCGAAGTACACCACCCGGGCCGCCAGGGCGGCACCGCTGGTGGATTCGACCACCGGTTCGCTCACGCCGGCCACCACGTGAGCATTGGTCACAACACGCTCCGGGGAGACCACGAAGCCGGTGCCGGTCTGGTTCTGCCCGCACTGGTAGGCGGTTCCCGTGATCTTCAGAACCGATTGCGAAGCAGCCTGCAGGGCCGGAGTGTCCGCCGAACCGACGGGTGCCGGGCCGGTCAGCAAAGGCTGGGCGCCTTCGATCAGCTTGGGGATTCCCTCCCCCATGAGGCTGGAGCGCAATTGGGCCATGGCTCCCTGGACCGGGGCCGGAGTGGCGCCGTCGATGAACCGGATGACCCGCGAACTGGCCACCTGCTGGGAGATGAGGGGCACGCCCATGGAGTTGATCCCGAAAGCCAGCAAGGACATGACCAGCGCGGTCATCACGACGCTGGCCGCAGCCCCGGCAAGCCGGTCCAGGCCGCTGAGCGCCCGAGCGGCGCGCGCCGAACGCATACGGTGTCCGACGGACGCGCCAAGACTGTTGCCCAGCACGACGAGTACGACGGCAGTGGCGACCACCGCCGTGAGCCGCCACCGGGAATCCGGGACGAGCGAGCTGACCAGGGGCATGGCGAAGAAGGCCGCGAGCGCGCCGAGAGCGAAGCCCACGATGCCGCCGACCGTGACGAGGAACCCGTTGCGGAAGCCGTACACGGCGTAGGAGAGCAGCGTTGCCAGCAGGACGAGGTCCAGGACGGTCAGGCCGAACATGCGCATCTCCTTCCACAGGTCTCGGACACGCCATTCATGGCTGTCTCAGGAGTTCACCGGCCGTGAACTCCACCTGTGCCATCGTACTGAGCGCGCCTGACATTTTCCCGGGAAAGCCCTACGGTGGCCCCTTCAGCCGGGGGCGCGCGGGCCCCTCCTGAGCATCGGACGGCATTTTCTGAAAGAATGTGTTCAGCGTCAACTTTCAGAGGAGATTACATGGACATCGAGGTACTGCGCCGGGCACCGCTTTTCGCGACATTGGATGACGACGCCTTCCGCCTGCTCACTGATGAGCTGAGCGAGGTGGATCTCTCCCGTGGCGCGTCTGTCTTCCGCGAGGGTGATCAGGGCGATCAGCTCTACTTCATCGTCTCCGGCAAGGTGAAGCTCGGCCGCACCTCCGCGGATGGCCGTGAATCCCTGCTGGCGATCCTGGGCCCGGGCGAGCTCTTCGGCGAGATGGCGCTCTTCGATCCGAGCCCACGGACCGCCACCGCCACCGCGGTCTCCGAGACCCGTCTGGCCGGCTTGAAGAACGAGAGCCTGAACTCCCTTCTGCGCACCCGTCCTGAGGTCTCCGCCCAGTTGCTCCAGGCTCTGGCCCGCCGACTGCGCCGCACCAACGACTCGCTCTCGGACCTGGTGTTCTCCGACGTGCCCGGCCGCGTCGCCAAGGCCCTTCTGGACCTCGCCGACCGCTTCGGCCGACCGGCCACGGACGGCATCCTCGTGGCACACGAACTCACGCAGGAGGAACTCGCCCAGCTGGTCGGCGCTTCCCGCGAGACCGTCAACAAGGCACTGGCCGAGTTCGTCCAGCGCGGCTGGCTGCGTCTGGAAGCACGCGCCGTCGTCATCCTGGACATGCAGCGTCTGCGCCAGCGTTCCCGCTGACCCCTGTGGGCGAGAGCGGCCTGTACGCGAAAACGCCCTGTACGCGAAAGCGGCCCGTCACCTCGAGGTGACGGGCCGCTTTCGCGTACAGGGGTTTCAGTCGTGCGGGATCACCGGCAGGACCGTGGTGGCCGGCGGGCTCGGCGGCTCCACCTCGAGCCGGAGCCGCCCATCCGCCTCCACCAGCCGCGGCTGGTAGGCGTGAGTGCTCCGCTTGTGGCTGAGATAGGCCACGCAGCCCTTGGCATTGCCCAGCTTCTCCAGGATGATCTCCACCCCGGGAACGAGCAGCTGACCCAGCGTCCGGCCGCGTGTGGTGTCCTGATCGATCTCATCGCCCAGCGCGGATCCACTCCGTTCGGCCAGAAGCCGGGGAGCACAGACCCAACGGCCCCACTGCCCCTTGCTGGCCAGCAGCTTCGGTTCCTGTCCCAGGGGAAGGGTGGCGGCGAAGTACCGGGTATCGAAGCGGCGGTGAGCGAAATCGGGGCTGAGCCAGTGGACCAATGGCCTCAGGAGATCCGTGCGCAGCGCCAGACCGCGGCGGTCCAGCACATCCGCCAGGGTCTTCTCGTGCGCGGCGATGGCCTCGCGGGCCGCCATCCACTCCTGCGGATTGGTCACGGTGGCCGTGCTGCTCGCGTCGGGGCCCGCGAGCAGGACTCCGGTCTCCTCGAAGAGCTCCCGGATCGCGGCGACCACGTGGCGCCGCGCGAGGGCGACGTCGGTGGTCCCGAGCGACTCGGCCCACTGAGCCGGCGACGGGCCCAGCCACGGCATGGGGTCGTCGTCGTGCTCGTCCACGGAGCCGCCCGGGAAGGAGACCACGCCCAGCGGCGAGGAGTCCCCCCGGTAGCCGAGCCAGACGGACATCCCGTCCGGGGTGTCCTTGATCAGCACGACGCTGGAGGCCAGCCGGGGAGCCGCAGGGGTGCGTTCTCCGTGCTCAAGCCAGCTGCGCGCGGCGTTCTCGAAATGGACCGGCAACTCGAAGAGTCGCTTCATTGCGTGGGGCACTGCGTACTCGCCTTTTCTGACGACTCAGGCGAACTCGGCGATGAGTTCGACCTCGACGGGGGCATCCAGCGGGAGGACGGCGACGCCGACGGCGGAACGGGCATGCTGCCCGGCCTCACCGAAGACTTCGCCGAGAAGCTCGGATGCACCGTTGATGACTGCGGGCTGACCGGTGAACTCGGGGGTTGAGGAGACGAAACCCACCACCTTGACGATGCGGGTCACGCGATCCAGGTTGCCGATGACGCTCTTCACCGCAGCCAGGGCGTTGATGATGCTCGTGGCGGCGAGTTCCTTGGCGCGTTCAGGGGAGACAGTATCGTCGGTCCCCTCGGCGGAGACCTTTCCTGTGACTGGGAGTTTGCCGTCAATGAACGGCAGCTGCCCCGCGGTGTAGACGTGGCTGCCACTGACCATGGCGGGCACATACGACGCGACCGGCGCCGCGACCTCCGGCAGGCTCAATCCGAGCTCGGCCAGGCGCGCCTCAACCGCACTGTTTTCGGCGTTGACGTGGGAAGACATAGCTCAGGCCTTCTCCCTCTTGAGGTAGGCCACCAGACCGTTGCCGTCCGGCCCGGGAACCACCTGGACCAGCTCCCAGCCGTCCTCGCCCCAGGTGTCCAGAATCTGCTTCGTTGCGTGGATGATCAGCGGTACGGTCGCGTACTCCCATTTGCTCATGAGGTCAAGAGTAATGGCTCCCGGTAGACTGGAAAACATGGCTCAAGCGAAGAATCCGCTATTTGACACGGCCACGGTCTTGGGGAAGATCGTGGCGTTTCTGGGCATCAGTGCCATCTGTGGGGTCCTGGTGGCCGGACTTCTGGTCCCGGCCGCGGCTGTCACGGGTAGCGCTGCCAGCGGTTCCATGCAGTTCTTTGAGGACATGCCCGGCGAACTGACCGTGAATCCCCCCGGACAGGCGACGCGTGTCCTCGCAGCCGACGGCTCCGAGATCGCGACCCTCTTTTCGGAGAACCGCACCCGCGTCGCGCTGAAGGACATCTCGCCCTTCGTCAAGGACGGCGTGGTCTCCATCGAGGACTCCCGCTACTACGAACACGGCGGCGTCGACCCGACCGGTATCGCCCGCGCCCTCGTGGCGACGGCCCGCGGCTCCCGTCAGGGCGCCTCCACCATCACCCAGCAGTACGTGAACAACGTGCTGAACGAGTCCCTGGTCTCCGAGGGGCGCGGGGATGAGGTGACGCTCAACGGCAGTGCCAGCAAGACGGTGGGTGTGAAGCTCCGGGAGATGAAGCTCGCCATCGCGCTTGAGAAGAAGATGAGCAAGGACCAGATCCTTGAGGGCTATCTGAACATCGTCTTCTTCAACGCCAATGCTTATGGCATCGAGGCGGCTTCCCGCTACTTCTTCTCGACGTCGGCGAAGGACCTCACGCTGCCGCAAGCCGCCGTTCTGGCGGGTCTGGTGAACAACCCCTCGGCCTACAACCCGATCACCAACCCGGAAGCATCCAAGATGCGCCGCGATCTGGTGCTGGACGCCATGCTGAAAAACGGCAAGATCACCAAGCAGCAGCACGACGAAGCGGTGAAAACCCCGGTGACCACCAAGGTCACGATCCCGCATCAGGGCTGCCAGTACTCGAAGACGGCCCCGTATTTCTGTGACTACGTCCAGCACTTGATCCTGAACGATCCCGCCTACGGCGAGACAGAGCAGGACCGGCTGAACCTCCTGACCCGCGGCGGCCTGACCATCAAGACCACCCTGGACCCACGCCTGCAGAAGCCGGCCCAGGAGCAGGCGGATGCGACCGTCGGCGCCAGCAACCCGGACAAGTGGGGTGCTTCGCTCATCACTGTCCAGCCCGGCACCGGCAAGATCCTCTCCATGGCGCAGAACTCGCGCAAGGTGGACAACCAGGGTTCTCAGAGCGTCACCGACTACAACTACAACGTGGACCGGATCGATGCCAACGGGAACCAGCTCGGCGGCCTGGGCGGATTCCAGCCCGGCTCGACCATGAAGCCGATCACCCTCGCCGCCTGGCTGAACGAAGGCAAGCGGACCGACGAGTACGTGGATGCTTCCCGGCGCGTCTATCCTGCCGATTTCCCCTGGAAGACCACCTGCACGCCGGTGACAGGCTTCTATGATCCGGCGGTGGAGGGCTCCGAAGCCTTGCAGAACTCCGAGGGCAATGAATACCGCCCCATGACGGTGCGCGAGGGCATCACGCTCTCCATCAACACCGCGACCTTCGCCTCGGCCGCCGGCCTGAACGACTTCTGCGACATCCAGCGGATGACCGACGCTCTCCAGGTCCATACGACGGGCGGCGATGTCAAGAAGCCGGAGAAGCTCAAGATGAACGTGCTCGGCAACATTCTCGGTGGCACCGAAGTGGCACCGCTGACCATGGCGAGCGCTTACGCGACCTTCGCCAACAACGGCACCTTCTGCGAGGCCATCGCCATCGACTCCGTGACCGACGCCCAGGGCAAGAAGTACCCGGGGCAGAGCTCGAGCTGCCATGAGGCGATCAAGCCGGACGTCGCCAAGACGGTGACGAACGTGCTCCAGGATGTCATGAGCAAGGGTTCAGGTGTGCTGATCCCGGAGAAGCTCGGCGTACCGAACGCCGGCAAGACCGGTACCAACAACACCAACAGCCAGACCTGGGTCATCGCCTACACCAAGGGCCTCGTGACGGCGTCCTACTTCGGTCAGGTCTTCGGGAACCCGAACCTGTTCGAGGGAACGAACGTCACGGTCAATGGCGTCACCTATCCCCGGATCGACGGCGCCTACGTGGCCGGTCCGCAGATGGGCAAGTACATGCAGCAGGTGGTCGGACTCTACGACCACGGCGAATTCGATCCCGCGCCGGACAATCTGCTGGGCACGTCCTATGTGGCACCACCGCCGGTGCAGACCCAGCAGCCGAGCAACGGCGGCAACAACGACAAGAAATCGGATGCCCCGACACCGTCGAACAGCCCGAGCAGCGGCAGCAACAACGGGGGAAGCACGGGCGGGAACACCGGTGGCAACAACGGCGGGGGAAACAACGGCAACAACAAGAAGAAGCCTTGATCATGACTGATCTGAGTTCGCTGGCAGGCCGCGTCCGGGACACCGGGCGCGGCCTCGCCGCTGGCGCGGCCAAGACCGCGGTCCTGGCCGGCGTCGCCGGGGCCGCGGGCCTGGTGTACGGCAGCTGGGAGAAGAACCAATTCGGAGTCCGGCATGAGAAGCTGGCGATCCTCCCCGAGGGCGCGGCCCCGTTCCGCATCCTCCACCTGAGCGACATCCATTTCATCCCGGGCCAGACGAAGAAGGCCGAGTGGCTGCGTTCCCTGACGGAACACGAGCCCGATCTCGTCGTGAACACCGGTGACAACCTCAGCCACCGGGACGCCATCGATCCCCTGCTCGATGCTCTCCGGCCGCTGCTCGAGTACCCGGGAGTGTTCGTTCCCGGCTCCAATGACTACTTCGCACCCCGCCTGAAGAGCCCTCTCGGCTACTTCGCCGGGCCCTCCCGGCAGCGGAAAGCGCCCCCCAAGCTCGACTGGCCGAAGCTCCGCTCGGGCTTCGGCATGGCCGGCTGGGTGGATCTGAGCAACCGCAATCAATCGCTGGTCTTCAACCGGATGCGTTTCGATTTCTCCGGCATGGATGATCCGCACCTGGACTTGGAGCGGTTCACCGGCTGGCCGCAGGGCAGCGCCAGTTCCACGGCGCCCTCGCTGCGCATCGGCGTCGTGCACGCGCCCTACCAGCGCGCGCTGGACGTTCTGACCGAGGCCGGTTCGGAACTGATCCTGGCCGGACACACGCACGGCGGCCAGGTCTGCATCCCCGGGTACGGGGCGCTTGTCTCCAATTGCGATCTGCCCACCTGGCGGGCCCGCGGCCTGCACGATTGGGAGAGCAAGGGGCACACGGCGCCGGTGAACGTCTCGGCGGGGATCGGCACCTCCCGTTTCGCGCCGTACCGCATCGCCTGCCGTCCCGAGGCCGTGGTGCTGGATCTGCTGCCGAAAGGCTGACGCCCACTCGCGTTCACTTCCGTCCCGGGCATAAAACCCCGGCGTAGGCTGGTTGCCAGGGGTAACGAAACGTACGGCACGGCTCTCGGGAAGCGAAGCAGACACCCAGCATGGCGCAGACACAGACGACGTTCTTCCACGCACTCAGACGGCTTTATCCGCACCTGCGGCCGATCATGCCCCGCCTCATCCTGGGCTTTTTCTCAGCTCTCGGGGCGAGCATCGTCGCCTTGGCGGTCCCGCAGGTCCTCAAGGTCCTGATCAACGATTCGTTGCACCCGGGCGGACCGTCAAGCCAGGTGTGGATCGCCGTCGCTGCCGTCCTCGGCCTGGGCGTCCTGGAAGCCGGCCTGATCGCCCTGCGCCGGCAGTTCGTCATCACCCCCGCCACCACGGTGGAGAACACCATGCGGGTCTCCCTCTACCGGCACCTCCAGGACCTCGCCGTCGACTTCCATGATCGTTGGGGCTCCGGCCAGCTGCTCTCCCGCGCCATGGCGGATCTGAACTTTCTGCGCCGCTGGATGGCCTTCGGCGCCATCATGCTCCTGGTCACCAGTCTCACCGTGATCATCGGCGTCGTCGCGATGTTCAGCATGAGCTGGCAACTGGCCCTCGTCTTCCTCGCCGCAGCCGTCCCGATCATCATCAGCGGCACCCGCTTCCGCCGGAATTTCCTCAGGGTGGCCCGCCGGAGCCAGGATCAGGCCGGCGACCTCGCCACCGCCGTCGAGGAATCGGTGCACGGCATCCGCGTCCTCAAAGCCTTCGGGCGATCCCGTGAGGCCCTGGAGAGCTTCAACGCCCAGGCCATGGAACTGCGCAAGACGGAGATCCTGAAGGCCCGTCAGCTCGCGTTCTTCTCGCTGGTGTCCACGCTTCTGCCGGAACTGGCGCTCGGCGTCGGGCTGGTGATCGGCGTGATGCTCACCGCCGACGGCCAGTTGAGCATCGGAGCACTGGTCGCGTTCTTCGCAACAGCCGCGGTGGTTGCGGGGCCGGTGGAAGCCGTCGGGATGCTGCTCTCCATGGCGTTGACGGCCAAGTCGGCCATCGACCGGCACTTCGAGGTCATGGACTCCCCCGTCACCATCGCAGACCCGGCGGAGCCCCGCGCGCCGGAAAAGCTCAGCGGCGCCCTGTCCTTCCATGACGTGTCCTTCGCATTCGCCGACTCACTGGAGAAGGAGAACCCCGAATACCTCCTGCACCAGGTCGAACTGGACATCCGGCCCGGAGAGACCATGGCGCTGGTGGGCATCACCGGTTCCGGCAAGTCCGCACTCCTGCAATTGGTGCCCCGCCTGTACGAGGTCACGACGGGTTCCATCACGATCGACGGTCAGGATCTGCGGGACTTCTCCCTCGAAGAGCTCCGCAGCATCGTCTCCGTCGCCTTCGAGGACACGACCCTCTTCTCCAGCTCGGTGCGTGAGAACGTCCTGCTGGGCGCTCCGCCGGCGATCACGGCGACGGAAGAAAGCGCGACGGCGGCATTGCAGGAAGCGCTCGACGTCGCGCAGGCGCACTTCGCGTACACCCTGCCCAACGGTGTCGACACCAGGATCGGCGAGGAAGGGCTGAGCCTCTCGGGCGGACAGCGGCAACGCGTCGCCCTGGCCCGCGCCATCGCGGCACGGCCCAAGGTCCTGGTCCTGGATGACCCGCTGTCCGCCCTGGACGTGGGAACGGAGGAATTGGTGGAGGCCAGGCTTCGTGAAGTGCTGAAGGACACCACCACCCTGATCGTGGCGCACCGCCCGTCCACCGTGGCCCTCGCCGACCGTGTGGCGCTGTTGCAGGACGGCAGGATCGCCGACGTCGGGACGCACAGCGAGCTCCTCGCGCGCAGCGAGCACTACCGCTACGTGATCGCCAGCCTCGACCCCGAGCCTGCGGACCTGGACAGTGAACTGGAAGACGAACTGGACCTGGACGACGACATCGAAGACGAGGTGAACGCATGAGCCCGCGCAACACGGCCACGGGGCCAACCACTCCGGGCTTCGGGACCTCCAATGAAGACGACTCCCGTCTGGCGAAGGCCGAGAGCCGGGCGGTCCGGGCCCGTTCTCTGCGCCTCCTCGGATCCTTGATCCGGCCCATCCGTGTCCGGTTCTGGCTCACGGTGGCCATGGTCGTGGTCTCCCAGGCCGCGCACGCGGCAGGACCGGCGCTGATCGCGTTCGGCATCGACCGCGCGCTGCCCGCTCTCCTGCACGGCGATTCCCTTCCGCTGCTGCTGGCCGGCGCCGGGTATCTGGGGGCCGCCGTCGTGACCGCCTGGCTGACGGCCCTCTACGTGACCAGTACCGCGAAGCTCAGTCAGGCCATGCTGCTGGACCTCCGCCTGCGGGTGTTCCGGCACACACAGCGCCTCAGCCTGGAATTCCACGAGAAGTACACCTCCGGCCGGATCATCGCCCGCCAGACCTCGGACCTCGAAGCCCTGAGGGATCTGCTGGACTCCGGAGTGAGTTCCCTCGCAGCCGGCATGATGTTCATGTTCTTCACGGCGCTGACGGTGTTCGGCCTGGACTGGCAGAGCGGTCTCATCATGCTCGGGGCGGCCATTCCGGCCGCCTTCCTGACCCGCTGGTACCAGAAGCGATCCGAAGTGGCCTACCGGGAGTCCCGTGTGGTGTCCGCCCGGATCATCGTGCACTTCGTGGAGACCATGACGGGCATCCGCGCCGTCAAGGCGTTCCGCAAGGAGAAGCAGAACGCCGAGGAATACAGCGACCTCTCGGAGAAGTACCGGAAGGTCACGGTCCGGTCCATCAACCTCAACGGCATCTATCTGCCGGCCCTCGTCCTGCTGGGCAATCTGACGGTGGCCGTGGTCCTGGCCGTGGCGGGTTTCCGGGTGCTGCACGGAGAACTCGCGGTCGGTGTGCTCCTGGCGCTGGTTTTGTCCGTCAAACGCTTCTTCCAGCCGGTGGACCAGATGGCCATGTTCTACAACTCCTTCCAGAGCGCCCAGGCCGCCCTCGAGAAGGTCTCCGGCCTCCTGGAGGAGGTGCCCTCGGTCCAGCCGCCCAAGGAACCGGTGCCGCTGCCCGACGCCCGCGGCCGGATCGAGTTCAAGGACGTGGAGTTCCGCTACGGCGATGGGCCGCTGGTGGTCCCCGAGCTGAACCTCACCATCCCTGCAGGTCAGACGGTGGCTCTGGTGGGACAGACCGGCGCCGGCAAGTCCACGCTGGCCAAGCTGATCGCCCGCTTCTATGACGTCAGTTCCGGATCGCTCACCCTGGACGGGGTGGAGCTCTCCCGGATCTCCACCGCCGAGTTGCGCAAGGCCGTGGTCATGGTGACGCAGGAGGCCTTCCTCTTCAGTGGAACCGTCGCGGACAACATCGCCTTGGGCCGCCCGGGGGCCAGCAGGGACGAGATCGAAGCAGCAGCCCGTGCCGTGGGCGCCGACGGTTTCATCAGTGCGCTCCCGGACGGCTACGACACCGACGTGAACAAGCGCGGTGGGCGCGTCTCCGCCGGGCAGCGGCAGCTCATCAGCTTCGCCCGGGCGTTCCTGGCGAATCCCGCGGTGCTCATCCTCGACGAGGCCACCTCGTCTCTCGACATCCCCAGCGAACGCATGGTGCAGGACGGCCTGGCCCGACTGCTGAGCGGCGAGCACGACGACGACGCGACCGGCGTCGTCGCTCAGTCCCCGGACGGTGCGCATCCGGGTGAGCGGCGGACGGCGCTGATCATCGCGCACCGGCTCTCCACCGTGGAGATCGCGGACCGCGTGCTGGTGGTGCATGACGGCAAGGTCGTGGAGGACGGCAGCCCTGAGGAACTGATCCGCGGCGGCGGACGCTTCGCGAGCCTGCACGGCGCCTGGCAGAATTCGCTGGTCTGAAACGCGAACGCGGGGTCACATGGGGCCCGCCGAATGGCGTTCATCGGGCCCCATGTGACCCCGCGTTCCCCGATTTCGAAACTCAGCGCGGATCCGCTATCCTTGTAGGGTTGCTTACGGGGAAACCCGCTGGTGACGGATCGGGATGTAGCGCAGCTTGGTAGCGCGCTTCGTTCGGGACGAAGAGGTCGCAGGTTCAAATCCTGTCATCCCGACCACTGAAAGCCCCGCTCTCCGGAGCGGGGCTTTTTCCATTCCCAGAACATCCGCAGCCACTCCACAGGACCCAAGGGGTTCACCCGCAGAAGCCGTTCTCCTAGGCTGTGGCTATGACCGCTCCCCGCAGGACCTCACACCATCCTTCTGCGTTCAGTAGCGACGCTTCGGATGCCTCCATCGAACTGAATCCCCTGTTCAGCCGCCCGGGCGAAGCCACGGAGTTCCCACGCTTCACCATCCCGGAAGGAGTCGCGCTCCCCTCCACGGCCTACCAGATCGTGCACGATGAGGCCATGCTGGACGGCAACGCCCGGCTGAACCTCGCCACCTTCGTGGGCACCTGGATGGAGCCCGAGGCCGGCAAGCTCTATGCCGAGACGGTCGACAAGAACATGATCGACAAGGACGAGTACCCGAAGACGGCGGACATCGAGCACCGCTGCTGGCGTATCCTCGCGGATCTCTGGAACGCTCCGGATCCGGAACAGTCCGTAGGCACCTCCACCATCGGCTCCTCCGAGGCCTGCATGCTGGCCGGGCTGGCCCTCAAACGGCGCTGGCAGCACGAACGCCGCGAGGCCGGCAAACCCACCGACAAGCCGAACATCATCATGAGTTCCGCGGTCCAGGTGTGCTGGGAGAAGTTCTGCAACTACTTCGAGGTCGAGGCGCGCTACGTGCCCATCTCTGAGGATCACCCCGTGCTGGACGGCCACGAGCTGGAGAAGTACGTGGATGAGAACACCATCGGCGTCGTCGCCATCATGGGCGTGACCTACACGGGCATGTACGAGCCCGTCGAGAAGATCTCCAAGGCGCTGGACGCGATTCAGAAGAAGAACGGCCTCGACATCCCCATCCACGTCGACGGAGCCTCCGGCGCCATGGTGGCGCCGTTCCTGCAGCCCGAACTGGCATGGGATTTCCGCGTCCAGCGGGTCGTGTCCATCAACACCTCAGGCCACAAGTACGGCCTGGTCTACCCCGGCCTGGGCTGGGTGGTGTGGCGCGAGCGGGAGGCTCTGCCGGACGACCTGGTATTCCACGTCAGCTACCTCGGCGGCGACATGCCCACCTTCGCCCTGAACTTCTCCCGCCCGGGCGCCCAGGTACTCCTCCAGTACTACCTCTTCCTCCGCCTCGGCCGGGAAGGCTACCGCGCCGTGCATGCAGCCTGCCGCGACGTCGCGCGCTACCTTGCCCACGAGATCGGCGCCATGGAACCTTTCGAGCTCTGGAACGACGGTTCCGACATCCCCGTCTTCGCTTGGCGCCTGAAGCCGGGTTTTGCAGGCGGCTGGACCCTGCAGCACCTCTCCGACCGGCTCCGTATGGCCGGCTGGCTGGTTCCGGCCTATCCGATGCCGGATGGGATGGCGGATCTGACGGTGCAACGCGTGGTGGTCCGCAACGGCTTCACCCGCGACCTCGCCGAGAGCTTCCTGGAGGACCTCCGCACCGCCGTCGCTTTCCTCGAGAAGACCCCCGGCCCTCTGCCCGAGCCCGGCGAAGGCGGCTCCTTCCACCACTGAGCGGCATCCGCCACTGGGGGGCGCCCCTACCGAGCAGAGCCCCTCAACCGGACCGCGCGACGTCGTCCGTGAGGTGCCGGCCCGGAACCTCACGCGCGGGGCATGCGAAAGGCGGGCCGCCCGGATTGTCTCCGGACGGCCCGCCTCGTCATGCCCGACGTCGGAGGCTCAGCCTCCGTGGCGTTGGCTTAGAAAGGATCGGGCCAGTTGCCCACGGCCAGCTGCGTTGCGCCGGTCTGCGAGGCGGTGATGGTGGTCGGGTCCGGCCAGTTGCCCACATTCATGCGAGCAGGGTCAGGCCAGTTACCCACGGCCTGCACCGTGGTGGGGTCCGGCCAGTTGCCCACGGCGGACGTGGCCGCCGACACGTTAAGGGCTCCCAGGCCCAAAGCTGCAACCAGGGCGGCGCCTGCTGTAAGTTTCTTCAACATGTTCTGCTCTTCCGTGTGAACCATATGGAGGTGGCGTCAGCGGCTGCTGCTGCCGGCGTAATGCAATGCACCGTGAAGAAATCTTCGAGTGCGGTGAAGTGCCCCCGTATTGACACACATTGTAAAGTGAACACAATTGAGAATGTCAAGGTTTTGGCATTCCTAAACCGCCAAAGCTGAGGAGGGGCAATGGGCAGCGGATTCGGTGAGCGCCTCCGGGCAGAACGCCTGGAACGCGGCATGACACAGGCTGAACTGGGAAAAGATCTGTATTCACCCAGTTACATCTCTCTTTTGGAGACCGGCCGCCGGGAACCGACCCGAGATGTCATCCAGGAGCTCGCCCGTCGCCTCGAGCTGGCCCCGAAGGCCCTGGAGGAGTGGAACAACCGCGTCACGCAGAATGACGCGGACTACGTTCTGGCGGCGCTGTACGCCCGGCAGGCCTGGGATCTCCGGGACTATGACCTGGCCGCGCAGCACGCCGCGGAAGCCGCTCAGATCGCGCTCGAAGCCAAGAACGTGAGCGCCTGGTGGAACATGCGCTACATGCAGGCCGAGTGTCTCCTGAAGCAGAGCAAGTACTCCGAATGCCAGGGCGTGGTGGAGCAGCTCGTGGAGCACCGTCTGGCCGTCGAGAGCACCGGCCTGGGTGTGCGCGCCCGCCAGATGCTCGCCGCCGTCTGCCACGGACAGGGCCGGCTGGCCGATGCCATGGAGCACGCCCGCCAGGCCGTCCTCCTCGGCGCCCAGTTGCCCAAGGATTCCCCCATCTACACGAGCGCGCTGAGGATCTACATCGGCGCACTTGCCGAGACCGGCCGGCTCGATGAGGCCTGGGAGCAGTGCAAGATCCTGGCCAAGGAAGTCAGTCCCAAGTCCGTGGACCACCTGTCCGGCATCGTCGCCTGGGTGATCGGCAACGTGGCGTTCATGCGCCACGATTACGAGGAAGGCGTCGCTCAGCACGATCGTGCCGCCAAGCTCCTCTCCCCCGGCAACGACATCGAGCAGTGGGCCAACTTCAACAAGGCGTCCGCCGCCATGCGCCTGAATTCGGGCATCATCGAGGATTCCACGCTGGCCGCTCTCGAACGCGCGGAGCTCGCACACACGATCGTGAACGGCACGGTCCGTGACGGCCTCGAACTGCGGTTCATCCGCGCCAAGTGGCTGTATCTGACGGACGATCTGCCGGGCGCCATCGAGATCCTCCGGGAAGTCGTCGCACAGGAGGACGAACTCGGCATGCACGTCGCCGCCGAGGTTCATCTTCTGCTGGGCAAGGCTCTGAAAGCCACAGACGAGCTTCAGGAGGCCATGGCGTTCCTCTCCCGGTCCCAGCAGCTCTTCTCCTCCGCGGGGGCCTCAGAAGGCATTCAGCAGGCCATGGACGCCATGCTGGAGATCCGCCTCGCAGAGCGGCGCGCCAAGGCGGGCAGCTCCTGAGCATCCCCGACAGCTGGACATGACGAAGGGGTGGTCACGGCGCGAACCGTGACCACCCCTTCGTCATGAGGGTCGGGCTTTCCTGGGCTCAGCCCTGGAAGGCCTCGCCGGTCAGACGCTCATAGGCTTCCACATAGCGTGCACGCGTCTTCTCCACGACCTCCGCCGGCAGGGCCGGAGGCGGGGTGTCGGAGTTCTTGTCCCAGCCGGATTCCTCCGAGGTCAGCCAGTCCCGCACGAACTGCTTGTCGAAGCTCGCCTGAGAGGTGCCCGGCTCGTACTCCTGGGCATCCCAGAAGCGCGAGGAGTCAGGCGTGAGGACCTCATCGCCGAGAGTGATGACGCCCGTGGCGGGATCGGTGCCGAACTCGACCTTGGTGTCCGCCAGGATGATGCCGCGCTCCCTGGCGATCTTCTCCGCCCTGGTGTAGACGGCCAGGGTCAGCTCCCTCAGGCGATCAGCCACATCAGGACCCACGACGTCGACGACGGCCTCAAAGGTGATGTTCTCGTCGTGCTCGCCCACCTCGGCCTTCGCGGACGGGGTGAAGATGGCGGGCTCCAGACGGGAGCCGTCGACCAGCCCCTCCGGAAGAGGCAGGGAGCACACGGTCCGGGACTGCCGGTACTCGGCCAGGCCGGAGCCGGTCAGATAGCCACGGGCGATGCACTCGACCGGGAACATGTCCAGCCGCTTGCACAGCATGGCCCGGCCCTCGACCTCGGCGGGAACACCGTCGGCGACGGTGGAACCCAGCACGTGGTGCTCGACCCCCAGCTGCTCGAACCACCAGAGGCTCAGCTGTGTGAGGACGGCGCCCTTGTCCGGGATGGTCGACTCCAGGACGTGGTCGAAGGCGCTGATCCGGTCACTCGCCACCACCAGGACACGGTCGGAAGGAGCGTCCGGTCCGGTCGGTTCGTACAAGTCGCGGACCTTGCCCGAGTAGATGTGCCGGTAGCCCGGCAGCTCCAGAACCTCGGTCTTCAGCCCGCTCATGCCTGTTCTCCTTCCGCCGCCACGTGGCGGCCGGGAGCGCGGCGGGACTCCACCACGATCTCGCCGCGCGCCGCTTTGGCTGCGATGTCCCGGCGGTACTGACCGCCGTCGAGCTGGATCAGCCCCATGCCTTCATAGGCGCGCTCCCGCGCCTCCACCAGATCGTCGCCGAGGGCGACGACGGCGAGCACCCGCCCACCGTTGGCGACCACCTTGCCGTCGTCGTCGAGCGAGGTCCCGGCGTGGATCACGTGGACCTCGTCCAGGGCGCCCGCCTTCTTCAGGCCACGGATGCGATCGCCCTTGCGCGGGGTGTCCGGGTAGTTTTCAGCGGCCAGGACCACGCAGACGGCGCTCTCACGGGTCCAGCGAAGTTCCTCGGCCTGCTCCAGCTCGCCGCGGGCCGCGGCCATCAGCAGTCCTCCGAGCGGAGTCTTGAGCCTGGCCAGCACGGCCTGCGTCTCCGGGTCTCCGAAACGGGCGTTGAACTCGATGACCCGCAGACCCCGGGACGTCAGCGCCAGGCCGCAATACAACACACCGATGAAGGGGGTGCCGCGGTGAGCCATCTCGTCGACGGTCGGCTGGGCCACCCTGTCGATCACCTCGGCCACGAGGTCCTCCGGGGCCCAGTCGAGCGGGCTGTACGCGCCCATCCCTCCGGTGTTGGGGCCTTCGTCGTTGTCGAAGATGCGTTTGAAGTCCTGGGCCGGCGCCAGAGGGACGGTGGTCTTACCGTCGCAGAGGACGAAGAGCGAGACCTCAGGACCATCCAGGAACTCCTCGATCACCACGGTGCCGCCCGCGTCGAAGCAGCTCTGGGCGTGAGCCAGCGCCTCGTCACGGTCCGAGGTGACCACGACTCCCTTGCCTGCGGCCAGGCCGTCGTCCTTGACGACGTAGGGCGCGCCGAAGGTATCCAGCGCGTCGGCCGCCTCCGCAGCATTGACCGCGACCCGGGCCAGAGCCGTCGGAACCCCTGCCTCCGCCATGACCTGCTTGGCGAACGCCTTGGAAGCCTCCAACTGCGCGGCCTCCTGGCTCGGGCCGAAGACCGGGAAGCCCGCCTCCCGGAGCGCATCCGAGACACCAGCCGCCAGCGGAGCCTCCGGGCCGACGACGACGAGGTCGGACTCGAGCTTCAGCGCGAGCGCCGTGGCGGCGGCGGGATCGTTGGCATCCACCGCGTGGCAGGGCACCAGCTGCGCAATCCCGGCATTTCCCGGGGCGGCGTGAACCTCCGTGACCTGCGGGTCGGAGAGGAGGGAACGGACAATGGCGTGTTCGCGGCCACCCGGGCCAAGGACGAGAACCTTCACAGTCACCAAGGGTACTGGGCGGGTGTGACACCCGCCCAGCCGGACGGGTTCCGATGACGCGACCATCCCGCCGCCGGTTGCGTGCTCAGTTGTGGCGGGTGTCCCGGCCGGGACACCCGCCGCGACTGAGCACGCAACACATGAGGAACAGGTCGGGGCCATAAACTGGCTACATGCCCCACACCTCCGAGGCGACTTTCGCCGTCGAGTCCGCCGTGGAACTCGCTGTCCTGGAGCGCAGCGGTTTCATCGAATCCCGGCACATCGGCTCCGCCGTCGTCCTCTCCGGTGACGGCCACGTGGTCACCGCACTCGGCGACATCGACGCCCCGGTGTTCGCCCGGTCCACGCTCAAGCCGTTCCAGACGCTGGCCTCCATGCGCGCGGGCGTCCCGTTGCGCGGCGCCCAGGTGGCTTTGGCCTCGGCCAGCCACATCGGATCCCTCGAGCATCTCGACGTGGTGGAGGGCATGCTCCGGGCCGGCGGGAACACCGAGAACGCCCTCCAGTGCCCCGAAGCCTGGCCCGAGGACGAGACCGCCCGCAATTGGCTGGTCCGCACCGAGAAGGGCAAGCGCCGCGCCGCGTTCAACTGCTCCGGCAAACACGCAGCCTTCCTCTGGGCCTGTTCGGAGAACGAATGGAGCAAGGCCGGCTACCTGGAACCGAATCACCCTCTTCAGCGTCTCGTACTGAGCGTCGTGGAAGAGTTCACCGGCGAGCGCGTCGCCCATCTGGGCACGGACGGTTGCGGCGCTCCGGTGGCCGCGGTCTCCCTGACGGGTCTCGCCCGGGCCTACTCGCGTCTGGCCAAAGCGCCCGGTGACAAGCACGCCGACGCCCGGGCCGCCACGATCGCCACTTCGATGCTCGACTACCCGTGGGCGGTCCAGGGCGTGGGACGGGCGAACACCGTGGTGCTCGACGAGCTCGGCGTCCTGGCCAAGCTCGGCGCTGAAGGGGTCATGGCGATGGCCACCCCGTCCGGCGTCTCGGTCGCGCTGAAGGTCCTGGACGGCAATCTGCGGGCGGCCTCTCTCGTGGCGCTGACTCTCCTGACAGCTGCCGGAGCGCTCGAAGCGTCCCGGGTGGCGGCCGTGCTGGAGAAGATCGTGGAGCCGGTGCTCGGCGGAGCTCATCCCGTGGGACGGCTCCGGCTCGGCACTCCCGTGATGTCCCTGTTGGCATAGGGGCGGCGATGGGAGTGGCACGACGCCGTATAGACCTCGCCGAAGGTCAGGCCGCCCTCGCCTCCTGGCTCGAGGCGCAGGACGGGCCGGAAGCAGGCCAGCCGCCGCGCTCGGTGACGGCCATGGCCGTCCGTTACGCGCTGGAGGAACTGACGGCCCGCGCTCCGGGGAATTCCGTCGAGGTCAGGGTTCCGCCGTTCGGAGTGACCCAGTGCATCGAGGGGCCGCGCCACACGCGCGGGACGCCGCCGAATGTGATCGAGACCGATGCTCAGAGCTGGTTGCAGCTCGTGACGGGCTCGCTCACGTGGCCGGACGCGGTCGCCGATGGACGGGTGGTCGCCTCGGGCACCCGCGCCGATCTGAGTGCCCTGTTGCCTCTGCGCTGACGTTTCCCCTCGCGAGACGCCAGATCAGCACAGTGTTCGTGCTCCGGACTGTGCTCAGCTGGCATCTCGCGGAGAACGCGGCTCCGCCAGCTTGGTGGACAAGGCGGCGACGGCCACGAACACGAAGGCTGCGACGGCGATCAGGACGCTCATCACGAGGACCGGCCCATAGCCGGACGGCCGCGGATCCAGGAACGGGTACGGGTACCAGTCCACCAAAGGACCACGCACCAGGCTGTAGACCAGGTACAGGGCCGGATAGCTGAGCCAGAGGAGCGCTCCGCGCAGCCGGATGCAGGGCCGTGGGAGATCCACCAGCCAGTCGATCACCGCGATGGTCGGGAGGGTGTAGTGGAGGGCCACGTTGACCCACGGCAGCGGCACGTTCACGTCGATGTCGGTCAGGAGAAGGCTGTAGACCACCCCGGTGATCGAGATGTAGACGGTGGCCGCACCCCGCAGAAAGTCCAGCCAGCGTGGCGTATGCCCTCGCCAGGCGGCGCCCGCCGCGAAGAACAGCGCCACGACCACGATGATGTTGGACTGGATCGTGAAGTAGCTGAAGAAGTTCCCCACCTTGTCCGCACCGGTCCGTCCGACCAGCTCGGTCAGCTGGGCCACCAGCGCGGCCAGCCCCAGGAGTGCGAAGAACGCCCGGAAGAGCGCCAGGCCCCGATTGACGGACGCTCCGCGGCGAGTGGCATCGATGCTGCTCATGTGGCGAGTCTAGGCGGCCGGGGAGGTTACGACGACGGCGACGCACCCTGCGCAGGGTGCGTCGCCGTCGTCGTTGTTCAGCTCAGCTCAGCGGACGCCTTCCTTGGGCTCCCAGCGTCCGCCGTTCTCCCAGAACTGGCGGATGTCCTCCAGGTTCTTCCCCTTGGTCTCCGGGGCGAACTTGTAGACGAAGAGGAACGCGGCCAAGGCCAGCAAGCCGAAGACCAGGAAGGTCCCGGTGCCGCCCAGTCCACTGAGCATCGGGAGGAAGAGGAACCCGACGATCACATTGGCCACCAGATCGCTGGTGAGCATGACGGACGATCCGATGGAACGCAGCCTCGCGGGGAAGCTCTCTCCGGCATAGACCCAGACCAGGGCCCCGAAGCCGAAGGTGAAGCCGACCGTGAAGAGCAGGACGCCGATGAAGCCGAGCGCCGTGAGGATGCCGCCGAAGGAACTGCCGCCGGCGATGAAGACGCCCACCAGCAGGACGTTGGCCGCGATCATCATCGCGATGCCGCCGAGCAGGATCGGGCGACGGCCCACCCGGTCCACGAGGGACAGGGAGATGAACACGGCCACCAGGGCGACGGCCTGGACCAGCGCGGGCAGACCGAGGATGGCGGCATTGCCCTCGAAGCCCATGGACTTGAAGAGGATGGGGCTGTAGTAGACGATCGCGTTGATACCGGTGATCTGGATGAAGAAACCCAGGATGACCACGAAGACGGTCGCCCGGAGGTAGGGCTTCCGGAGCATCTCCTTGAGCGCTCCGCCCTTCTCCTCGCTGAGAGCCGCCTGCATGTCGGCGATCTCGCGGTCGACGTCGGCTTCCGGCTCGATGTTGGCGAGCGTCGTACGGGCCTCCTCGAGACGGCCCTTCATGACGTACCAGCGGGAGGTGTCCGGAATCCGCAGCACGAGGAAGAAGACCAGGAGCGATGGGATGGCCGCCAGTCCGAGCATCCAGCGCCAGGCGCCGGCGTCGGAGAGGGCCCAGGCCACGAGGTAGCCCAGGATGATGCCGAACACGGTGGCCACCTGGTAGGCCACCAGCATGGCGCCGCGGATCTTCGCCGGAGAGCTTTCGGCGACGAAGACGGGCACGACGACGATCGATACGCCGACCGTGAGTCCCAGGAACAGTCGGGCGGCCACCAGCACCTCGAGGTTCGGGGTCAGCCCGCTCAGGAGGGCGAACAACGCGTACCCCGCGGCCACCAGCACCATGGAGAGTTTGCGGCCGAGCTTGTTGGCCAGCATGCCGCCGAGCAGCGCACCCAGCACCTCGCCGATCACGACCGTGGTGGTCACCAGACCCAGCCCGGCGTCGTCGAGCCTGAACTCATCTTTGAGGAAGAGCAGTGCGCCGCCGATGTTGGAGGAGTCATAGCCGTAGATGATGCCGACGGCTGCGGCCGCGATGCCCGCGAGGAGCCCCGCCCGGGGCGTCCTCTTGATGTCCTGGATAAGCGACACTGCGTCTCCTTCGAGCTTGTGGACCGTGAGGTCCCGTGGTCCGCGCAGCACCTCCCCCATGTGGCCTGCCGGATTCGTCTTGAGCAGTCTAGCGCCGATGTGATTGATGTCGCACCAATATAAGCGATATTGATCACAAAAAATCATCAATGTGTGGTTTTGATCACTTTCCGAGTCGTTCAACATCACAGACACACACTTCCGAAACAGGCATAGCATGAAGGCGGGGCAGCCATCGCGAGCCGCCCCGCTGAGATACAAGGGGAATCACCATGGACGTCGTCTTCGATGGGCAATGCGGCTTCTGCACCCGGTGCGTCGGCTGGCTCAAGCGGCTGGATCGCCGTGACCGCCTGGCGTTCCACCCCTTCCAGGACCCGCTCACCCTCGACGCATTCCGGCTCACTCACGAGGACGCCCGCTCTGCCGTCTGGGCGCTCGACGGCGTCGTGCGACTCAGCGGCGCCGCCGCCATTGCAGCGGTGCTGGACACCGCTGTGGGCACCCGGCTCTTCGGGCGCGGTTACCGCTTCCCGAGCGTCGCCCGCCCACTCGAGGCGGCCTACCGCTGGGTCGCGGCACACCGCTATCGCCTGCCCGGAGCCACCCCGTGGTGCACCGAGCATCCCCAGGACTGCTCGGCGGCCGTTCCCGGAGCCGGTTGCGCGCTCTGAAGGGTGCCACCACCAGCCCACCAACACGCGAAACGCCAGTTGAGCACAGTCCGGAAGCCCGGCACTGTGCTCAACTGGCGTTTCGCGTCCTCTGGGAGAGGCGGAACCTCAGAGTTTCCGGCGCATGGCCTCTTCCCGGTCCGTGAGGGCGATGGCAGGGACCTCACTGGCAAGGGGTCCGCCACCGAACTTCGGCGACGGGCTCTGGCCCTCGGCGATCCGCTCGTGCTCCTGCTCTTCGAAGACTTCTTCCTGACCGAGCATGATCGCGGAGTCCTCGTTCGTGATCTCCCCGGCGAAGGCCCGGAGCATCACGGAACGGTCGAACTGACCTTCCCACTTGGCCACCACGAAGGTCGCCACGCAGTTGCCGAGCAGGTTCACGACCACGCGCATCGAGTCCATGATGCGGTCCGCCCCGAGCAGCAGCGCCACCCCGGCAACGGGGAAGATCCCCAGCGCCGCGGCCGTGGCGGACAGGGCGAGGAAGGACGAACCCGGGACGCCGGCCATGCCTTTCGAGGTCAGGAGGAGCACGCCGAGGGCGGCCAGCTGCTGGCCGAAGTCCAGGTGATGCCCGAACGCCTGGGCCAGGAAGAGGAGGGAGATGGACAGGTAGATGGCCGCACCGTCCAGGTTGAAGGAGTACCCCGTGGGGACCACCAGGCCGGTGGTGGCACGGGAACAGCCCGCGTTGGTCAGCTTCGTCATGATGCGGGGCATGACCGATTCGGTGGATGCGGTGCCGAGCGCCAGCAGGAACTCTTCACGGGTGTATTTGAGGAACTGCCACAGCGGCACCCGGGCGAAGCTCCAGGCGATGAGGAAGAGCAGTCCGATGAAGATGATCGCCGCGCCGTAGCAAGCCGCGATCAGGAGGGCATAGGTGCCCAAGGTGCTGATGCCGTACTGCCCGATGATGAACGCCATGGCACCCAGTGCGCCGAGCGGCGCGACCTTCATGATCCAGGACATGATCTTGAAGACGATTTCCAAGACCGTTTCCATCAGGTTGAGCACCGGGAGGCAGCGGGTCCGGCCGATCACCACGATGGCCGCGCCGAAGAACACGGAGAAGAACAGGACTTGAAGCAGGCTGTTGTTGGCGAATGCGCCGACGACGCTGACGGGGATGACATCCAGAAGGAACGATGCCGCGTCCTTGGGGACCGCATGGCCCGTCTTCGCGTCAACCGCAGCCTGAGACAGGGTGTTGGGATCGATATGCAGGCCCGCGCCCGGCTGGACGATATTGCCGACGATGAGCCCGAAGACCAGCGCGAAGAGTGTGGCCCCGGTGAAGTACAGAAGGGCCTTGACACCGACTCGCCCGACCGCCTTGACGTCGCCGACCGCGGAGATGCCCGTGACGATGACCAGGAAGATCAAGGGAGCGATGATCATCTTGATGAGCTGGATGAAACCATCGCCGAGCGGCTTGAGCCCGGCACCGATGGCCGGCCAGAAGTGCCCTATGGTGATGCCGGCGACGACGGCGATCAGGATCTGAAGAAAGAGCGACCGGTACCACGGCGTCTTCTTCCGCGGGGCCGAACTCGCCTTCAGCTCCGCTTCGGTGGGGATCTTCATTGATCTGAACCAATCTTGTGAAGTGTGTGTACCCGGCCTTCGGGTTTGACCAAAGTAATCTAGATCACACTCATTCCACAAGGGAAGAAAAACTTTTCACATCATGAAAACTGTAATATCTGCTTTATTCGGAATGACTCACAATTCCGAGTTGGGACTCTCACTTGTTCCGAGAGTGGACTTTCTTCTCTGACGCGAAACGCCACGTGGGCACAGTCCAGAAACCTGGCACTGTGCCCACGTGGCATTTCGACGGCGGAGGCGGAGCCTGGCCTACGCGGCGGGCTGCGCAGACGCCACCCGCTCCTCGGCCGTCGGGATCTGCTCGATCCGGCCGAGCACCACGAGGTAGAAGAACAGACCGACCACCAGCATGATGCCGGCCACGATGAACGCCCAGGCGAAGCTTCCGGTGAACTGCACGATGAATCCCGTGACGATCGGAGCGGTAGTTCCGATGAGGTTGTTCACCGTGTTCATGACGGCTCCGGTCGCACCCACGGCACCTTCCGGGGCGATCAGGGCAGGAAGAGAGTTCGTGACGCTGAAGGCGATGGTGATGCCGGTGGTCCCGAGCGTGATCCACACGAGCGACCAGAAGAGATCGTGAGTGAAGGCGGTTCCGACGATCGTGGTCGCAAGCAGCATGCCACCGACGATGAATGCGCGCCGGACGGCCGTGCTGGACCGGCCGTTCTTGACCATGCGGTCCAGCCAGAACCCTGGCAGCAGATACTGCACGATCACCGCGAACAACCAGGGCACCGCTGTGAAGAGCCCTGACTTGGCGACGTCCATGTGCATCTGGGACTGCAGGAAGCCGGGGAGCCACGTCAGCAGCATCCACTGCACGTAGCCAGCGCAGCCCAGCCCGAGCGACATGCCCCAGACCTTGCGCTGCCGCAGGATGTAGCCGAGGTTGGCGAGCGGGTTCGGCTTCGGCGCATCCTCGTGCTGTGCACCACCGGAGAGGATGTGATCCAGCTCGGCGTCGCTCAGCTTGCCCTTGCGGTTCATCTCCTTCGGGTCGCGGTAGCGGAAGAAGAAGACCGCCGTGTAGATGAGGCTGAGGATGCCGATGGTGATGAACGCGCCGCGCCACCCGAACATCGCGACCGCTGCGCCGACGATCGGGAAGCCGATCACATTGGACAGGCGCTGACCGCTGTCGAAGATCACGGTGGCCATGCCGCGTTCGTTGCGTGGGAACCAGTAGCTGGTGGTCTTCATGGCGCCGGGGAAGATCGGCGCTTCGGCGAGGCCGAGGATCAGGCGGGCGACGAGGAGCAGACCCATGCCACTGATCGCCGCGGTCAGGAAGCACGAGATCGCCCACAGGGTGGTCGCGACTCGCATGACCCACTTGATGCCGATCTTGTCCAGCAGCATCCCCATGGGGATCTGCATGATGGCGTAGCTCCATCCGAAGCTGCCCAGGATGATGCCGATCTGACCTTCGGTGAGGCCGAACTCCATCCGCATGTCGTGTTCGGCGACCGACATGGAACTGCGATCGATGTAGTTGATCAACACGGCGAAGAACAGCAGGAATCCGATGGACCAGCGCACCCAGCCGACCTTCCCGGCCCGGGACGCACCCCCCTTCGAGGGGATCGTGGCCGCATTGCCCGAGGCGGCCGTTGTGTTGTCAGACATTTTGCTCCTTTGCAAAGTCACAACTTCCAATGAGTGAAAACCGCGGGACGCGTGCCCGATGTCCAAGTCGACTAAAGGTAATCCTCATCACATTTATTCCACAACAAGAGAAAGAATTATCGTCTAGCGGAACCTGTAATATCTGCTTTATTCGGATCTACTCATATCTGGAGGGCCACCAACCGGCCCTCTTTAACGCGAGAAGGCACTTGATCACAGTCCCGGCGGGGAACACTGTGATCAAGTGCCTTCTCGATGGGGTGGGGCGGGTCAGCCTCGTCCCACGAACGGCATGCCTGCCGCCGTGACGAGGAGGCTTCCGACGGACGCGCTGGGCGGCATCGACGCCATGAGGAGCACGGCTCGCGCCGCATCCTCCACGGGGAACATCGGTTCCACCTTCCGTGAGCCGTCCGCCTGCAGGGCACCGTCACCGACTCCGATCACGTCCATGATCTCGGTGCGTGTGTTGCCGATGTCGATCTGCCCGCAACTGATCCCCGCGGCCCGACCGTCCAGCTCGATGCTCTTCGTGAGGCCGCTGATCGCGTGCTTGCTCACCGTGTACGCCACGGAACGCGGCCGCGGCGAATGCGCCGAAATGGATCCGTTGTTGATGATGCGGCCGCCCTGCGGCGACTGTGTCCTCATGACCCGCACCGCCTCGGCGGCGCACAGGAAGGCCCCCGTCACATTGACCCGCAGGGTCTCCTCGAAACCGGCCGCTTCGATCTCATCGACCGCGCCGCCCGGGCCGAAGATGCCCGCGTTGTTGAACAGCAGATCCACCCGCCCGAACCGCTCGCGTGCCCGCCGGAAGAGGCGTGCGACGTCGTCGGCCACCGTGACATCGCACGGCACCGCGAGAGCCTCCTCCGAGCCGGCTGCGGTCTCCACGAGGGCGGTTTCCCGCCGTCCCGCGAGAACCACCCGCCAGCCTTCGGCCAGGAGAAGACGGGCGACGGCGCGCCCGATACCGGAGCCGGCCCCCGTCACGACGGCGACCTTCCCGGACTGCTGTGCTGCTTCACTCATGTCTGGAACCCTATCCCCGCGCGCCGTCAGTTCTGCGTGATGGGCCAGCCGATGACCTTCTTGGGCCGGGGCGCCGCGAAGGTCCGCACCTTGGAGGTGGAGAGGCCCATCCGCACGAGCGACTCGGCAATGGTCACCGCCGCGGCGACACCGTCCACGACGGGGACTCCGCAGCGTTGGCGGATCTGCTCGTCGAGGTTCGCCATGCCGCCACAGCCCAATACGATCACTTCCGCCTTGTCCTCGGTGACGGCCAGCTCGGCCTGCCGGACGATCGCCTCGACAGCGCGGTCCGGGTGCTCCTCCAGTTCCAGCACGGCCATGCCGCTGGCCCGGACGGAGGCGCAACGGTCATCGAGCCCCGCGAGCTTCAGCCGGTCCTCGATGAGCGGAACGGCCCGGTCCAGGGTGGTGACCACCGAGTACTTGTGACCGAGGAACATGGCCGTACTGGCGGCCGCCTCCGTGATGTCGACGACCGGCACGTCCAGCAGTTCCTGAAGCCCCTCACGACCGTGCTCGCCGTACCCGGCCTGGACGACGGCGTCGTACTCGCCCTCGTAGTTGACGATCGAGTCCATGACGGCGACTGCCGCCAGATAGCTCTCGAAGTTCCCCTCACACGAGTCCGCACCGAATCGCGGGGTGATGCCCACGATCTCGGTCCCGGGCGCCGCGACGGCCCGCGCCTGGGCCGCGATGGATTCGGTCATGGTCCGCGTGGTGTTGACGTTGGCGACCAGGATCTTCATGATGTTCCTTCTCTCGGATGCGGCGGGCGCGGATTCAGTGGGTGCTCGCGACGGCGATGGCTTCACCATCAGTGTCAAGGTACCGGGCGCCACGATCGGCGATCAGGTAGTAGACGAGGGCTGCGACGCCGGCCCCGAAGAACCAGGCGAAAGGCGCCAGATGGTCCAGAGCCGGGACGAACGCGATGATCACGGCGACGGCGGCGGCCACGACGAGCGCGGTGATCGCCTTCGGGTTGAAGCCCCGGCGGTAGAAGTAGGGGCCGGAGACGTCCTCGGTGTAGAGGCGGGTGACCTCGACCTTGCCGCGGCGGATCAGCCAGTAGTCCGCCATCACGACGCCGAACAGCGGACCGAGCAGGGCGCCCAGGCCACCGAGGAAGTACACGATGACGAACGGGTTGTTGTAGAGGTTCCAGGGCAGGATGATCAGGCCGATGGTGCCGCTGACCCAGGCCGCACGGCGGAAGTTCAGGTGCCGCGGGAACAGGTTCGTCAGGGCGTAGACCGGGGCCACGAAGTTGGCCATGAGGTTCACGGCCACCGTCAGAACCAGCAGCGCCAGGCACGCCAGGACCAGCAACAGCGTGTTGGGGATCAACTGGACCACGTCCGACGGTGAGGAGATCAGGGTGCCGTTGATCTTGAACTGGCCACCTGCCAGGACCACCACGATGCCGCCGAAGAGGAGCATGTTGATCGGGATACCCCAGAAGTTGCCCTTGACGATCGACTTCCGGGCCACGGCGTTACGGGTGAAGTCGCAGAAGTTCAGGACGAAGGTTCCGTAGATGGAGACCCACAGCGCGCCGCCGGCGAACACGTTCCGCCATGTCTCGGCGGTGTCCATGTGCTTGATGCCGTTGAGTTCGATGGTCCCGCCCGCCTGAACGAAGACCCAGATGGCCAGTGCGGCCATGGTCACCAGGATGATGGGTCCCGCGAAGGCCTCGTACTTACGGATCATCTCCATGCCGAAGCTCACGATGATCAGCTGGATGATCCAGAGGATCACGAAGGCGATCCAACCGAGGGTGGACAAGCCGAGGATGTCATTGTGGTCCAGCGGGGCGAGCCCGGGAGCCAGCTTGATGATCATGATGCGGAAGATCACCGAGGCGAGATAGGTCTGGATGCCGAACCAGGCGACCGCGACGGCGCCGCGGATGATGCTGGCGATCTGTGCACCGTGGATGCCGAAACTGATGCGGCTCATCACCGGGAACGGCAGACCGGTCTTCTGACCCATGAAGCCGGAGAAGTTCAGCAGCAGGAACAGCAGCACCGCCCCGACCCCGAGGGCCAGGAGGATCTGCCAGGCGCCCATGCCCAGGGCGAAGAGGCCGACGGCGAACGCGTAGTTGCCGAGGCTGTGAACGTCGTTCGCCCAGAGGGTGAAGATGCTGTAGGCGGTCCAGGTGCGCCCCGCCTTGCGGGTGGGGGCGAGGTCCTTGTTGTACAGCCTCTCGCTGAGTTCGACGCCGACCGCCTCGGAAAGCCGGGGAAGGTCACCGGCGAATTCGGCGTGATGCGGGTGTCCTTCCCCCGCATGTGCCGCGTGGGCCGGACCTGCCGGTTGTCCCAGCCCCGAGGGCTGTTCAGGATTCGGGGCGGAGGTGGCCTCCGCGCCATTGGGGTTCGTCTGCATGGTTGCTCCATTTCGATGCGGACGGTTCCGCACCCCTTGGTCGACATCCCCCCTCAGGTGTCTTTCCATAATGCGGAACTGTTTTATTGAAGTATGGAATCCAGAATATGGCCCACATCACAGCTGGTCAACGGTAGACGAGTGTCGACAGTCATATTTGGCATACCAATCCCCTTGATTCAGGCGTCCGCCCACGTCGGCGACAGGGGCCTCGGAAGCGCCCGCCGTCGTCGCAATCGGAGGAAAGCTCTCGTCGTTGACGCAAGCCGCCGATGCCGTCTAATCTCGATAGACAGAATTATTTTTTCGCATGTCGGAAAGACGTCGCCATCGCGACGCCAGCCCAACCATTCGATGAAGAGAGGTCACCTGTGGCTGCAGAAGAAATCACGCCCTCGATCCTGAGCGCCCTCACCACCGCCCTGCCGGACACTGATCCGGAGGAGACCGGGGAATGGGTCGAGTCCTTTGACGCCCTGGTGCGGGAACAGGGCACCGGGCGCGCTCAGTACGTGATGCGCTCGCTGCTGCAGCGCGCCGGAGCGAAGTCCGTGGGCGTGCCGATGGTGACCACGACCGACTACGTCAACACCATCCCCGCGGACCAGGAGCCTGAATACCCGGGCAATGAGGAATACGAGCGGGCCTACCGCCGTGCCATGCGCTGGAACGCCGCGATCATGGTGCACCGCGCCCAGCGCGCCGACATCGGCGTCGGCGGCCACATCTCCACCTATGCGGGCGCGGCCACCCTCTACGAAGTCGGCTTCAATCACTTCTTCCGCGGCAAGGACCACGCCGGCGGCGGCGACCAGGTCTTCTTCCAGGGCCACGCCTCCCCCGGCATGTACGCCCGCGCCTTCATGGAAGGCCGCCTCAGCGAAGAGGATCTAGACGGATTCCGCCAGGAGAAGTCCAAGGAAGGGCATGCCCTCTCCTCGTACCCCCACCCGCGCCTGATGCCCCACTTCTGGGAGTTCCCGACGGTCTCCATGGGCATCGGCCCCATGAACGCCATCTACCAGGCCCAGGCGAACCGCTACCTCCAGGACCGCGGCCTCAAGGACACCAGTGACCAGCAGGTCTGGGCCTTCCTCGGCGACGGTGAGATGGACGAGCCCGAAAGCCGCGGCCTGCTCCAGCTCGCCGCCAACGAGGGGCTCGACAATCTCAACTTCGTGATCAACTGCAACCTCCAGCGCCTCGATGGGCCGGTGCGTGGCAACGGCAAGATCATGCAGGAACTTGAAGCATTCTTCCGCGGCGCCGGCTGGAACGTCATCAAGGTCGTCTGGGGCCGCGAGTGGGACGGTCTCCTGTCCAAGGACACCGACGGTTCACTCGTCAACATCATGAACGACACCGTGGACGGCGACTACCAGACCTTCAAGGCCGAGAACGGCGCCTTCATCCGCGAACACTTCTTCGGTCGCAGTGCCCAGACCAAGGAACTGGTCGCCGATCTGACGGATGACCAGATCTGGAATCTCAAGCGTGGTGGTCATGACTACCGCAAGGTCTACGCCGCCTACAAGGCCGCCACCGAGTTCAAGGGCAAACCGACGGTGATCCTGGCCAAGACGGTCAAGGGCTACGGCCTCGGGGCGCACTTCGAAGCCCGCAATGCGACGCACCAGATGAAGAAGCTGACCATGGAGGACCTGAAGGCCTTCCGTGATCTGCTCCGCATCCCGATCAGCGACGAGGTCCTCGAAAAGGATCTCTACCGCCCGCCGTACTACCACCCGGGCGATGACGCTCCGGAGATCAAGTACATGATGGAGCGCCGTGCGGCCCTGGGCGGTTCGGTCCCCGAGCGCCGGCCTGAGCACGTCGAGGTGAAGCTGCCGGACGCCAAGTCCTACGAGGTGGCCAAGAAGGGTTCCGGCAAGCAGAAGGCCGCCACCACCATGGCCTTCGTCCGCATGCTCAAGGATCTGCTCCGCGACAAGGACTTCGGCAAGCGTCTCGTCCCCGTGGTGCCGGACGAGTCCCGGACCTTCGGCATGGACGCCTTCTTCCCCACCGCGAAGATCTACAACCCCAAGGGCCAGAACTACCTGTCCGTAGACCGCGAACTGGTCCTGGCCTACAAGGAGTCCCCGCTCGGCCAGCTGATCCACCCCGGTATCAACGAGGCCGGGGCCGTCGCGGCCTTCACCGCGGCGGGCACCGCCTACGCGACCCATGGCCAGCCGCTCGTGCCGATCTACGTCTTCTACTCGATGTTCGGCTTCCAGCGCACCGGTGACTCCTTCTGGGCCGCCGGCGACCAGATGACCCGCGGCTTCATCATCGGGGCCACGGCAGGTCGCACCACCCTGACCGGAGAAGGACTCCAGCACGCCGACGGCCACTCTCCGCTGCTCGCGAGCACCAACCCCGCCGTCGTCACCTATGACCCGGCCTACGGCTACGAGATCGCCCACATCTTCCGGGACGGCCTCGAACGCATGTACGGCCCGGACTCCGAGGACCGGAACCTGATGTACTACCTCACGGTGTACAACGAGCCGATCCACCAGCCGGCCGAGCCGGAGAACCTGGACGTCGACGGCGTGCTGAAGGGCATCTACAAGCTCTCCGCCGCACCGGATGCCGAGGGCAAGCCGCGTGCGCAGGTACTCGCGTCCGGCGTCTCGGTGCCGTGGGCCCTGGACGCCCAGCAGATCCTCGCCGAAGACTGGGGCGTCGCCGCCGATGTGTGGAGTGTGACCAGCTGGAACGAGCTGCGTCGTGACGGCCTGGCCGCCGAGGAGCATGAGTTCCTCAACCCGGGCGCCGAAGCCCGGGTGCCGTTCGTGACCCGTCAGCTGGAAGGCGCCGAGGGTCCCGTGGTGGCGGTCTCCGACTACATGAAGGCCGTCCCAGACCAGATCCGGCAGTTCATCCCGAACGACTACGGCGTGCTCGGTGCAGACGGCTTCGGCTTCTCCGACACCCGCCAGGCCGCCCGGCGCTTCTTCAAGAACGACACCCACTCGGTGGTCGTGAAGACCCTTCAGATGCTGGCCCGCCAGGGCAAGGTCGACGCCCAGGCTCCGGCCCAGGCGATCGAGAAGTACCGCCTCCTCGACGTCAACGCCGGAACCACGGGAGGCGCGGGCGGCGACGCCTGATCCCATCCCGACCCCTGACGCGAGCGCTTGAACAGAGTCCCTGCGCCGAGACGCCAGTAGGTGCCCTTACCCACCCGGGTAAGGGCACCTACTGGCGTCTCGGTGCAGGGTTCGGGACACACTAAGGTGACAGCATGACCCAGAGTGGAACCACCGCCGTGCTCCTCGCCGCGGGCGCGGGAACCCGCCTCGGGCTCGGACCGAAAGCCCTGCTCCGCCGGGCCGGCACCCCCTTGGTCGAGCACCTCGCGACGGTCCTGCACGACGGCGGTTGCGCCGGCGTCGTCGTCGTGCTCGGAGCCGAGGCGGCGCGGGTCCGAGCCGAAAGCTCGCTCGATGGCTGCACCGTGGTCGAGAACCCGGACTGGGAGCACGGCATGGGCGGCTCGCTGCGCACCGGGCTTGCCGCCGTTCCACGGGGCCACCATGCACTGGTCGCGCTCGTGGACCAGCCAGGCCTCACCTCGGCCACCGTGGCGGCACTGCTCACGGCGCATCGGCCGGGCGGCGTGACGGCGGCAGCCTATCCCGACTCAGCCGGAACGCTGCACCGTGGGCACCCGGTCCTGTTCGACACCACACTCCTGGACCGGGTCGCGGCCTCCGCGAACGGCGACGCCGGCGCCCGCGGCTTCCTCCGGGCCAATCCACGACTCATCAGCCTCGTGGACTGCGGCCCTTGGTCCGATGGCCGGGACGTGGACAGGACGGAGGACCTGCCCCTTCTGGAAGCAGGCCCTCCGTCCTGAGACCCGGTCCGAGACGGACTAGACGAGCGCCAGACCGGCTTCCTTCAGCCCGAGGTACACCGAGTCCTGTGTGAGCGGGAGCGTGCTGAAGCGCAGGCCCGTGGCATTCCGGATCGCGTTGGCCAAGGCCGGGGCCACCGGGTTGAAGGGACTCTCGCTCATGGACTTCGCGCCCAGCGGGCCCGTGGCATCGGCCGTCTCGGCGAAGTAGACCTCGCTGCGAGGCGTGTCCGCGAAGGTCGGGATGTGGTACTGCCGCAGGATGTCCGTGAACACCTTGCCCGTCTCATCGATCCGGACCGCCTCATAGAGCGCGGCCCCGAGAGCCTGCGCGATGCCGCCCTCCACCTGTCCACGGCATTGCCGCGGATTCACGACCTTGCCGGCATCCGCTGCCTGCACACTCTGCAGGATGCGGATCTCACCCGTCACGCGGCTCACGGCCACCCGGAAACCATGGACGTTGAAGGCGACCGAGCGAGGAGTCCCGCCCCATTCGCCGTCGACGACGAGGGAGATGCCGCGCTCGAACGCGGCCTGATGCAGCGCTCCCAGCGGCACCGAGCCGCCCGCGTGCGCGACGCCGTCGGGCCCCAGCACGCACCCGGCTTCCGGCACGCCGAGAAGTTCGGCTCCGAGCGTGCGGAGCCGGTCCGCGAGCTCCGTGGCCGCCGCGAGGGTGGCCTTGCCCGCCACGACGGTCCCGGTGGAACCGAACGCTCCGGTGTCGTGACCTGTATTGGCGGTGTCGGCCTGGCGGTAGTCGATGGCGGCGGTGTTCGTTCCGAGCGCCTCAGCGGCCAGCTGGGTGTGCACGGTGGTGGTGCCGTTGCCGAACTCGGCGGTACCGAACTCCACGAGGTAGCGGCCGCTCGACCCGAGTGAGACCCGGCTGTGGGCGAAGTGGCCGCGCGGCGGGACGGTGTCGATCATGGACAAGGCGCTGCCCTCACCCACCAGCCAGTCATCGCCCAACCGCTCCCCGAAGGACGCCTCGCGATCCGCCCCGCGGCGCAGGGCATCCTCGGCAAGCTGGACACATTGGTCCAGACCGTAGCTGCCGTACAGGACGTCCTCCTCCGGCTCACTGTGCGAGGAGAGCATGGGGTCGCCCTCGCGGAGCATGTTCCTCCGGCGGAACTCCCACGGGTCCATGCCGATGCCGTGCGCCAGCTCATCCATGGCCGATTCCACGGCGAAGATCATCTGGCTGAGACCGTAGCCGCGGAACGCCCCGGCCGGAACCGTGTGGGTGTAGACGGCCCGAGCGTCCAGCTTCTTGTTGGCGCAGTTGTACACCGCGACGGATTCTCCACAGCCGTGGAACATGACGCCCGGGCCATGATTGCCGTAAGCCCCGGTGTTGGTGAGCACATCGAGCTGGAGGCCCGTCAATGTGCCGTCTTTCCGGGCGGAGGCCTTGACCTTCATGTGGAAGGGATGACGGGTGGTGGTGGCGGTGAACTGCTCGGTCCGGGTGAACTCGAGCTGGACGGGAACACCGAGGTCCAGGGCCGCGAGCGCGGCGAGGTCCTCGGCGAGGACTTCCTGCTTGCCGCCGAAACCGCCGCCCACCCGGCCCGTGAAGACCCGGACGGTGTCGCGCGGACGGTCGAAGATCCGGGCCAGGGTCCGCTGCGCAAGGAACGGGACCTGGGTGGACGAGCGGACGGTCAGCACGCCGTCGTCGACCCAGGCGATGGCGCAGTGGGTCTCCAGGGCGACGTGCTGAACGCGGTGAGTGCGGTACTCCTTCTCGTGCACGAAGTCCGCCGTGGCGAAGGCCTCCTCCACGTCGCCGAGCTGGGAGTGCAGCTCGGCGAGGACGTTCTCCCGGGGCCGGGCGATCCGGGCGATCTCGCCGTCCTTCTCGCCATGGACCGTTGGTGCCCCGGGGAGAATCGCCTCCTCGGGCGTGAAGACCGCCGGCAGTACCTCGTAGTCCACTGCGAGCGCGCGGACGCCTGCCTCGGCTGCCTGCACCGAGTCGGCGACGACGGCGGCCACCCGCTGCCCGACGAAGCGGACCACGGTGTCCAGCATCAGCATGTCGTCCGGGTCATCCTCGACGAGTTCGTGCTGCGCGGTGGAGTAGTGCAGTGCCGGAACGTCCTCGTGCGTGAAGACGCGGACCACTCCGGGCACTGCCAATGCCGCGGCGGTGTCGATCGACAGGACCCGTGCGTGAGCATGGGGCGAGCGCAGGAGTTTCATGTGGAGCAGCCCGGGGAACTCCTCTGGCGCCACGTCCAGGGCGTATTTCACCTGTCCGGTGACGACGCCGGGCCCGGCGGGAGCGGGGACGTTGTCGCCCATGCCGCCGCTGCAACCCCGGTTCTGTTCATCTTCGGCCCCCGCGATGGAGTCCGCGATCGCCCGGTAACCGGTGCAGCGGCAGAGATTGCCTTTGAGATTGCGGGGCAGGTTCTCCTTCTGCTCCTCACTGAAGGTGGCCGCGGTCATGATCATGCCTGCCGTGCAGAAGCCGCATTGGAAGCCTTGCGTTTCCAGGAACCTGCGCTGCATCGGGTGCAGAGCGTCAGTGCCCTCGGACTCCCCGTCGTCGTGCGAGCAACTGGCCGCGAGGCCCTCGATGGTGGTGACCTCATGTCCGCCCGCGACTGCTGCGGGGTAGATGCACGAGTGCACCGGCTTGCCGTCGACGTGCACCGTGCAGGCGCCGCAATCGCCGCCGTCGCAGCCCTTCTTGATGCCGGTGTTGCCCTGTTCACGGAGGAAGGTCCGCAGGCACTGCCCGGCCCGAGGCTCGGCCGTCGCGGGCTCCCCGTTGATGACGATGGAAGACGCCCCCGCCGAGTTCGTGGGTTTCTCTCCCAGCTCTTCCGCCGAGTTCGTGGGTTTCGTGTGAGTTCGTGGATTTTTCCCACGAACTCGGCTGGAATCCACGAACTCGGCGGGGGAGGAGGGAGCGGAGGGTGCGGAGGGTGCGGGAACCGGCGGCCAGAAATCGCCGGAGACGACGACGGCGCTCGGCTCTCCCGCCATCCGGGCACCCGAAGCACGGGGGGCTTCCAGCGGCTCGCCGCCAAGCTCGGCCAGGATCTCCCGCGCCAACCGGTGGGTCATGTCCCGGCGCCAGGCGGGCAGGCCGTGGATGTCGTCGTGCCAGAGTTCCGCGGGCACAGCGGCCTCGATGGAATCCAGGAGCTCGGCCGCGGCCGGCACCGAGGAGTACCGCAGCTGCACGGGACGCCGAGTGGACGCCGTAATGGTGAGGACGAACGAACCGTCTTCGTCCTGACGCCCGATCAGGAGGACCCCGGAGCGGCCGAGCTTGCTCAGCGACAGCCGACGGAAGGCCACCCGGGCGCGCAGCGCGGCCGCCGGAACGAACACACTGCGCAGCAATTCCCCCGGAACCAGGACGTTCTGCATCTCCCCGGTGACGAATTCGGCCACGGGCACCCGACGCGAAGAGCCGTCCGGCGAGTGGATCAGCGCCACCCCGTCCAGTCCGGCGGCCAGCGAGATCATGGGCCCGGCAGGCAGCGAGGTGCAGATGTTGCCGCCCAGCGTTGACATGTTCCAGATCTTGAAGGACGCGACGAAGGAGTCGGCACAGGGCCGGAACAGGGCGAGCCCCGGCCAGTCCTGGCCGCCCGGCCCCTTGCCATCGAGTTCCTCCGGCAGCGCGTACACCCGCGCCACCGTGCATGTGGCAGCGAGTTCCAGCCCGTCTTCCCGGACCGTGACCGGTTCCCACCCGGCCTCATGCAGGCTCAGCAGCCGCTTCAGGGTGCTGCTGCCATAGGAGTAGAGCACCGTGCCGCCGGCCAGCCAGGCATCCCCCTCGCGCCATTGCGCGGGATCGTCGGTGGCCACCACCTGCTCGATGGTGTTCATGTCCATGGCGTTCCTCCTGTACTGCGGTGTCCGGGTGCTCTCCGCATCATCGCGGTGTGCGCCCGGGCGGGGTCGTGGGTGGCTGAGCCGGTGATGACCGGATCAGTGATGAATGGGCCCGGTTCCCCGGGACAGCGGTGTGGGGCTACGGGTGCCGCCCCGGAGTGTCGCGACCAGTTCGGCGGCGACCGCCACGGCCACTTCGCCCGGCGTCACTGCGCCGAGGTCGAGCCCGATGGGGGAATGAAGGCGATCCAGAAGCCCAGGCTCAAGGCCTTGCTCCAGCAGGGCCGCGCGACGCTGCCGATCGCTGCGCCGCGAGCCGAGAGCCCCGACATAGGCGAGGTCGAGACGCAATCCCGTGGTGAGAAGCGGGATGTCGAATTTCGGGTCGTGGGAGAGCACGCAGAGAATGCTGCGCTCGTCCAGGAGGCCGCGGTCCGCCTGGTCCCGCAGATAGCGGTGCGGCCAGCTCCGCTCGAGGCTGTCGGCAGCGGCGAATCGTTCCTGGGCGATGAAGCTCGGCCGGGCGTCACAGAGGGTGAGGTGGAAGCCGAGGAGCTTCAGGACCGGGATGAGCGTCTCGGAGAAATCATTGGCGCCAACCACTACCGCCCGCGGGGCCGGCAGGCGGCTCTCCACGAAGAGCTCGACCGGCTCGGCCTCCCGCTCTCCGGCCCAGCAGCCCTGCGGAGGTGCCACGCGCACCAGACCGGACAGGCCCTGCCGGAGGAGGGACTCCACCTGCGTATGGGCCCGCTCCAGCACCTCGTCCTGGACTAGCGCGGGCTCAGCGTCAAGTCCCAGCAGCGTCGTCCAGGCACCGCGCGGCAGTTCGCGGACGACGGCGGCTGCCGGGACGGCCAGAGTCGGTGCGGCTGCCGTCGTCGTCGTTCCGGTGTTGAGCCTCCGCAGCAGAGCCACCGGCTCGGCCGAAAGCGCCGCGCGTGCCCCGAGGTCGAGCCTGCTCAAGTGGACGTCGAGTTCGCCTCCGCAGCTCAGGCCCACCGCGAAGGCGTCTTCGGCACTGAATCCGAAGCGTTCTCGCCGTTCACCGCCTCCGGCCAGGATGTCCTGCGCCGCGGCGACGACGGCCCCCTCCACGCAGCCTCCGGAAAGGCTGCCGAGGATCCGCCCGTCTGCGGAGACGAGCATGGAAGTACCGGTGGGGCGCGGTGCGGAACCCCGGGCGGCCACGATGGTGGCGACCACGAGCTCCTCGCCGCATTGCGCGGGTTCCCAGGTGGTGAAGTGCTTTCCGAGTTCCAGCACCGCGCTCCTCCTTTTCTTTCTCAGTTCCGGCTCGGGCCTAGGCGCCCATCAGCGTGTTGATGGGGCCTCTGGCGAAGTAGACCACGAAGCCCGCAGTGACCACCCACATGAGCCAATGAACCTTCTTGGCCCGCCCCGAGGCCGTGGCGATCACGGTCCAGGAGATGAATCCGGCCCCGATGCCGTTGGCGATCGAGTAGGTCAGCGGCATGGTCACGATGGTCAGAAAGGCTGGCAGGGCCACCGAGAAACGGTCCATCTTGATCTCGCGGATCTGGGCCATCATGAGGGCTCCGACCACCACGAGTGCACCGGCCGCCACTTCGAGCGGAACCACCGAGGTCAGCGGTGTCAGGAACATCGAACCGATGAACAGGGCACCGGTGACGACGGAAGCCAGCCCGGTCCGGGCGCCTTCGCCGATGCCGGCGGCCGAGTCGATGTACACCGTGTTGGAGGAGCCGCTGTTGAAGCCGCCGGCCACGGCGCCGAAGCCCTCCACGATGAAGGCGCTCTTCAAGCGCGGGAAGGTCCCGTCCTTGTAGGACAGCCCTGCACTCTTGGCCAGGCCCGTCATCGCGCCCATGGCGTCGAAGAAGTTGGTGAACACCAGAGTGAACACGAGCATGATGGCCGCCAGGCCGCCGATCCGCCCGAAGGATCCGAACAGATCCACCTGTCCCACGAGGGAGAGGTCCGGTAAGGACACCAGCTGCCCGGAGATGACTGGCGTGTTCAGATGCCAACCGCCCGGATTGTTCGCACTGGCGGCGCCGATGTGGAAGACCTGCTCGGCGATGACCGCCAGGATCGTGGTCACCACGATGCCGATCAGGAGCCCGCCCTGGATCTTGCGGGCCACCAGGACCCCCATCAGCAGCAATCCGATGATGAAGACGAGGGTGGGGATCGTGGCGATGGACCCGTCGGTTCCGAGCTGGACCGGCGGACCGGCAGGGGTCCGGGTGACGAATCCCGAGTCCACGAAGCCGATGAAGGCGATGAACAGGCCGATGCCCACCGTGATGGCGGCCTTGAGTTCCTTGGGCACTGCTTTGAAGATGGCCGTCCGTGCCCCGGTGATCCCGAAAAGGACGATCAGGATGCCGTTGATGACCACCAGTCCCATCGCTTCGGGCCAGGTCACTTCGTGGATGACGGAGACCGCCAGGAAGGAGTTGATGCCCAGCCCTGCGGCGATCCCGAACGGCAAGCGGGCCACGAGCCCGAAGATGATGGTCATGACACCGGCGGTCAGACCGGTGACGGCGCCCACCTGCAGGGCCGGGAGCCAGCCGCCCATGACGTCACGTGGGGCGCGATCGGCGGAGAATCCGCCGAGGATGAGCGGGTTGAGCACCACGATGTAGGCCATGGTGAAGAAGGTGACGACGCCGCCGCGGATCTCGCGGGCCACCGTGGATCCGCGTCGGCTGATTTCGAAGAAGCGGTCCAGGAGAGAGCCTTCACGGGCGGGGCCGCCCTGAGCAGACGACCTTCCCGTGCCGGCTTCCGAGCCGCGTGCGCTGGTGTTCCCTTGATTCCCGCCTTGAGTACCGGACTGGGTTGAGGTGATGGACATGGGAGCACCTGCCTCAGTAGTCGATCCGGGATTCGAGGGTGTTCCAGGTGGTGAAGGGGTCCATGCGCTGGGGGCCGTCGGCGTCCAGCTCCTCACGGACCACGGGCATCATGGCCCGGGCTTCCGGCTTCTCGAAGTAGTCGTAGAAGACCGCGTCATCGAAGCCCACCGAGGCGGCGTCGTGCCGGTCCGCGGCGAAGACCACGCGGGAGACGCGGGCCCAGAGGGCGGAAGCGAGGCACATGGGGCAGGGCTCGCAGCTGGTGTACAGCGTGGCTCCGCTGAGGTCGAAGGTGCCCAGGGCCGCACAGGCGGTGCGGATCGCCGTGACCTCGGCGTGGGCGGTGGGGTCGTTGTTCGCGGTGACGCGATTGACGCCCTCGAAGCGCTGGCCGTCGGCGGTGACGACCAGAGCCCCGAAAGGGCCCCCGTGGTTCAGAACGTTCTCAGTGGCCAGCTGCACTGCAGCGGCCAATTCCTTGATGGCGGTGGTGCTCATTTCAGAGACTCCCTTGCGATGGCTGGAACCGGCCGCAAAAGAAGCCCCGGGAGGCGGGGTTACCATTCGACCTGGATCCAACGTTGTGCTGTGAAGGATTGTAAGTACGCCTGGTAGATAGCGTCCCGTGATCCGGGGTGCCCGCCTTTGGCAGGAACGAATGTAGCAGAGCTTCTGTGAGCCGCGCCACATTTTTTTGAAACTCTTTTTCCACTCACCGGAAACTTACAGCGGACCTGGGGCAACGCCGTCGTCGGCCCGAAAAGCCGGGCAGTCACCGTTGACCCGGAACGGTCCGCCACCTACGCTGAAGCCACCTGGATCAGCAGACAGGCCATAACTGAGCTGGCACACACCCTTCGTACCGAAAGGATGCCAGCCATGGGCCGGATCTGGATCAAGAACCCCCTCGACATCTTCACCGCATCGCCACGAAACGCCCCCGGAGGCCTCGTGGTCGAGGACGGGGTCATCGTCGAACTGCTCAACAGCGGACAGAGCCCATCCACCCCCGTGGATGAGACCTTCGACGCCTCGGGGCACGTCGTGACTCCCGGGCTGATCAACACGCACCACCACTTCTACCAGACCCTCACCCGCGCCTGGGGGCCGGCCGCCAACGCCAAACTCTTCCCCTGGCTCCAGAACCTCTATCCGGTCTGGGCGCGTCTCACACCCCAGAGCCTGGATCTCGCGGTCACCGCGGCACTCGCCGAGCTGCTGCTCTCCGGATGCACGACGGCGGCCGATCACCACTACGTCTTCCCGGCCGGACTCGACGACGCCATCGATATCGAGGTCGACGCCGTCCGCAGGCTCGGCATGCGCGCAACGCTGACCCGCGGCTCCATGACACTCGGGGAGGACGATGGCGGACTGCCGCCCCAGAGCGTCGTCCAGGACGCGGACACCATCCTGGCCGACTCGGAGCGGCTCATCGCCCGCTACCACTCCACCGCGCCGGACGCCGACATCCACATCGCCCTCGCCCCCTGCTCCCCCTTCTCGGTGACCCGCGAGATCATGGCGCAGAGCGCGGAGCTCGCCGCCCGCCATGGAGTCAGGCTGCACACCCACCTTGCCGAAACCCTGGACGAGGAGGACTTCTGCCGGGAGATGTTCGGATTGCGCACCGTCGACTATCTGGAAAACGTCGGCTGGCTCGGCCCGCAGAGCTGGCTCGGTCACGGGATCCACTTCGACGACGCCGAGGTGGCCCGGCTGGGAGCCGCAGGCACGGGCATCGCACACTGCCCGACGTCGAACATGCGGCTCGCGTCCGGCATCGCACGCGTGGTGGAGCTGGAAGACGCCGGCACTCCGGTCGGCCTGGGGGTGGACGGCTCGGCGAGCAATGACGCCTCCAACATGATTCAGGAGGCACGCCAGGCCCTCTATCTTCAGCGCCTGCGTTACGGAGCGGACATCCCGGTGGAACGGGCTCTCGGATGGGCCACTCTCGGATCGGCACGCGTCCTGGGGAGGGAGGCGCAGATCGGTTCGCTCGAGGTGGGCAAGCAGGCGGACCTTGCCTTCTTCCGGCTGGACGGGCTGCGCTTCTCCGGCAGCCACGACCCCCTCGCCGCACTCCTGCTCTGCGGTGCGGAACGGGCGGACCGGGTCATGGTGGGCGGGACCTGGCGAGTCGTGGACGGCCAGATCCCCGGCCTGGACCTCGGCGAGTTGATCAGCCGGCACAGCGCGGCCGCGCGACGCATCGTGATGGCCTGATCCGTCGACCCGCCTTCGATGACACACGGAAGAACCCCCGGGCTCCATTGACCGGGGGTTCTTCCGTGCTCAGTGACGCCTGCCGACAGGCCGCCGTCGCACCCTAATTGCCGGACGCCGTCCTGCGGAAGAACGGAAGCGCCTTGACCCACCGATTGGCGCGGCCCTTCGCGGCCTCCGCTTCACGGGCCCGCCGGTACGCCGGCAGGCAGAAGTCGGGATCCGTCCCGCCGAGCGGCAGGTAGAACTCCTGAGTGCGGGCCTGGGCCGCGAGTTCGTGAATCCGGGTGGTGCTGCTGCGATCCTGCATGATCTACTCCTTACCGTTCGTCCAGGGAACCCCGCGTTCCAGCGGTCGTTCCTAGCTGACCATCCACTTTACATTCCGTATTGCGGAAGAACTTTTCTGTTCTACGAAAAGTCTAGAGAGGCCACCCCTCGCCGTCAAGACCTTCCGGAGCGCTTCCAGGGCGGCCGCGAGAGCCGACTGTCACAATCGCCAATTTTGAGTGATTCAAAAAATGTGATTTACAACACGACAAGGCCGTGCCTACGATATTGAGCAATTCGTGATCCACATCACGGGTTACCTGAGAGCAGCAGGCAGGGTCGTAATGAGCTGGCATCCACGGATGTCGGCTCTTTTTTTGTGCCGGGATCCGCCACAACAGGCGCCATACGGCGCACGACACCAGAGCGGTGGGCAGCGAAGCCCACCAGGAAAGTTGAGCAGACCATGAGCAGCAACATCGTCCTCGGCAAGAACCAGTACGGCAAGGCCGAGAACCGCGTCGTCAAGATCACCCGCGACACGGATCGCCACGAGATCGAGGACCTCAACGTCACGTCCCAGCTCCGCGGCGACTTCACTGCGGCGCACATCGACGGCGACAACGCGCACGTCGTCCCGACCGACACCCAGAAGAACACCGTGTTCGCCTTCGCCCGTGACGGCATCGGCTCCCCCGAGGAATTCCTCATCCGCCTCGCCAACCACTTCACCGGCGAATTCGAGTGGGTCACCGGCGGTCGCTGGGAAGCCGAGCAGTTCGCCTGGGAGCGCATCCTCGCCGGCGGCCAGGAGCACAACCACTCCTTCGTCCGCAAGGGCCAGGAAGTCCGCAACTCCGTGGTGACCAAGGACGGTGACGACATCTACGTCATCTCCGGCCTGAACGACCTCACGGTCCTCAAGTCCACGCAGTCCGGCTTCGTCGGCTACCCGAAGGACAAGTACACCACCCTGCAGGAGACCACGGACCGCATCCTGGCCACCGACGTCTCCGCCCGCTGGCGCTACAACAACGAGGCCGTCGCCAACGGCACCGTCGACTTCAACGCCACCTATGAGTCCGTGAAGGCCCTGCTCCTGGAAGGCTTCTCCGAGGAGTACTCCTACGCACTGCAGCAGACGCTCTTCCAGATGGCCCAGAAGGTCTTCGAAGCTCACCCCGAGATCGACGAGCTGCGTTTCTCCACCCCGAACAAGCACCACTTCGTCGTGGATCTCACCCCGTTCGGTCTCGACAACCCCGGCGAAGTCTTCTTCGCGGCCGACCGCCCGTACGGCCTGATCGAGGCCAACTTCGAGCGCGAGACCATCTCCGACCCGGGCAACGCCTGGGACGGCATCGTCGGCTTCTGCTGACATCCAGAAACTCACCCGGGCCGCGCGTTCGGCGCCCACCGTGCCTGCTCTGCACCGCTGCGGCGGCCAGCGCGGCCCGGGTGACACCCCACCACGGAACCACACCGCCCAGGCGACCCGGCGTCGTCGTTCCCCCCTGACTGACTTTCGTGCCCCGGCAATGGCGCCGGACCGCACACCCCTCCAGTTCTCCGGCCCCCGGTTCCCACCGATGTCGGCCACCCTCGCCGCAACGCCGCGGCACCTCACCAATCATTAGGCAGACAGGAAGTCTGAAATGAGTGCAACAACCGTCAAGCCCACCGCTACACGGCCAGAGGACGAGCGCCTCCCGCTCGGTGCAACCGTCGCGTACGGGCTCCAGCACGTTCTCACCATGTACGGCGGCATCATCGCTCCCCCGCTGGTCATCGGCCAGGCCGCCGGCCTCCAGCCGGACCAGATCGGTGTACTGATCGCCAGCTGCCTCTTCATGGGCGGTGTCGCAACGCTGCTGCAGACCCTGGGAGTGAAGTTCTTCGGCTCTCAGCTCCCGCTGGTGCAGGGTGTCTCCTTCGCCGGCGTGGCAACCATGGGTGCCATCGTCTCCCAGGGCGGAGGGCTCCCGGCCGTTTTCGGTTCCGTGATCGTCGCCTCGATCATCGGCCTGCTCATAGCGCCGTTGTTCTCCCAGATCCTGCGATTCTTCCCGCCGGTGGTGACCGGCACCGTGATCACCACCATCGGCCTGACGCTCCTGCCGGTCGCGGCCAACTGGGTCATGGGCGGCAACTCCAAGGCACCTGACTACGGCAGCGTCCCGAACCTGGCACTGGCCGGCGTCACCTTCGTGATCGCCCTGGTCCTCTCCAAGGTCGGCAGCGGCACCATCTCCCGCCTGTCCATCCTGCTCGCCATGGTCCTCGGCACCGTCATCGCCATCTTCACTGGCCAGGCCGACTTCTCCAAGGTGGGCACCGGCGCGATCTTCGCCATCCCGACCCCGTTCGCCTTCGGCCCGCCGACCTTCAACGTGGCTTCCATCATCTCGATGTTCATCGTGATCCTGGTGACCCTGACCGAGACCAGCGCCGACATCATCGCCGTCGGTGAGATCGTCGGAACCAAGGTGGACCGCAAGCGCGTCGCCAACGGCCTGCGCGCCGACATGATCTCCAGCGCCGTCGCGCCGGTGTTCGGCTCCTTCACCCAGAGCGCCTTCGCCCAGAACGTGGGCCTGGTGGCCATCACCGGCATCAAGAGCCGCTTCGTGGTCACCGCCGGTGGCGGCATCCTGATCCTCCTGGGCCTGTTCCCCGTGGTGGGCCGCGTGGTCCAGTCTGTCCCGATGCCAGTGCTCGGCGGCGCCGGCGTGATCCTGTTCGCCACCGTGGCGGCCTCCGGCATCCGGACGCTCTCCACCGTGGAGTACAAGGGCAATATGAACCTGATCATCGTGGCTTCTTCGCTGGGCTTCGGCCTGCTGCCCGTGGTGAGCCCGACCATCTACAACAAGTTCCCGGATTGGTTCATCACGATCTTCCACTCCGGCATCAGCTCAGCCGCCATCATGGCGATCCTGCTGAACGTGCTGTTCAACCACTTCAAGGCGGGTAACTCCAAGGACTCCTCGGTGTTCGTGGCAGGCTCGGACAGAGTGCTCACCACGCAGCAGATCCGCGTACTGCGCGAGGGTGACCGCTTCGAGAACGGCAAGCTGATCGACTGCGACGGCAAGGAAGTCCCGATCGAGCCCGAGAGCGCTCACTAGCGCACCTCCCCCTCCGCGAAGTAACAGTTGACGCCCCTAAAACTGAGTTTTAGGGGCGTCAACTGTAACTTCGGGCTCGGTTGCCGGGCCATCCTGCACTCGCGAGCGCCTCACGGACGCGGACGACGGCGAACGGCCGGCTCCCTTTCAGGTCACCTTTCCCGATTCGGACCTCGGTCCACCCGGCTTCCTCGGTCAGTCGTTGACGTTCGAAGTCCCGGAGGTACTGATCCTTGCCATCGTGCACACCGCCGTCGTACTGCAGTGAGAGCCTCCATTCCGGATACGCGGCGTCCGGCCACACGCAAACACCGCGCCACGGCAAGGACAGCGAATGATTGAGCACGGGTTCGGGCAGCCCGTGCTCAATCAGGGCCAGACGGAGCAAGGTCTCCTGGGCGGAGTCCGCACCGACGCGAACCATGTCGAGCGCCAGCCTGGCCTTCTTGATCCCACGCTTCCCCGGATGCGCTTCGACAGTTCCCCTCAGTTCGGCCACGGTGCACAGTGCCTTGCGCGGGTAAGGATGGTGTTCGTCATGCGCGTTGACCAAGTAGTCGCCCACCGCCACCAGGTCCTCCAAGCGAAGGAACTCCGCAAGGTCGAGGTAGGTCCGCGCCGGCGAGGTGACCCGGACGCCGTCGTGGATCACCACTTCCCCTGACGCGAAACTCAGCTTTCTGCCGCCGACCCGCTTCCGCCGCGGAGTGCTCGCCCCACTCGGACGCGCGAGGCGGACTTCCCCGCACCGCGGCAGCCACAGGGGCAGAGGCGCCCGCCAGATCCGTGCGGCGCTGAAGTCGACGAGCACGGAGCTTTCGTCCAGTTCGGAATAGCCGCGCAGCAACGACGTCATGGATAGCTCCGCCTCAACAGGAAAACGAAGTCCTCGGGAGGGAACTGTGAGGTCGCGGCCGAGTGTCCTCTTACGTGGAACGTCCAGCCGATCTGATCTGGTCAGTGCGAACGAAGTCCCAAGGAGCGATTCCGGGAGCGGGGCGGCGCGACGTGGCATGCCTCATTCTGGCCAGTCGACCGGCACCCGCGGCGGGTTATCCACAGGAATCGAACACTTCACCCCGCGAAGTTACAGCTGACGCCCCTAAAACCGAGGTTTAGGGGCGTCAGCTGTAACTTCGCGGAGGAGGGACGGGCGTCAGACGCGGTTGAACTCCAGGGACAGCGCCGCAGCGGCGTCACGGAGCATGGGCACGGCCCGCTCCGAGAAGGACTGGTCCACACGGGTGATCGGGCCCGAGACGGAGATCGCACACGGCGTCGGCGCATTGGGCACCGCCATGGCGAAGCACCGTACACCGAGCTCCTGCTCCTCCTCGTCGATCGAGTAGCCCCGTTCCCGGATGTCCGCCAGGTCCGCCAGCAGATCGTCGATGGTCCCGAGGCTCTTGACGGTGGGGGTCGGCATCCCGGTGCGCTGCACGATGCCCCGCACGGTCTCGTCGTCGAGCTGAGCGAGGATCGCCTTGCCGACGCCGGTGTCGTGCATATGCGCACGGCGGCCCACCTCGGTGAACATGCGCATGGCGTGCGGAGACGGCACCTGGGCCACATAGATGATCATGTCCGTGTCCAGCACCGCCATGTTGGCGGTCTCCCCGAGACGGTCCACCAGCGTCTTGAGCTGAGGGCGTGCGACGGCGCCGAGCTGCATCGAGGCCGCCTCGCCGAGGCGGATCAGCCGCGGGCCCAGGGCGTAGCGCCGATTGGGCAGCTGGCGAATGTACCCGAGGGACACCAGCGTGCGCAGGAGCCGATGGATGGTGGGCAGCGGCAGATCCGTCGAAGAGGACAGCTCACTGAGCGTCACATCCCCGCCTGCGTCCGTGATGAGTTCCAGCAGTTCGAAGACGCGTTCCACGGACTGGACACCGCCTGAGGGCTTCTCTGCCATCCCAACTCCTTCCCGCGTCGTTGCGTAGGTGTGCGCGGTCACTACCGGTAAATCTTATCCGCATCGCGGAAAGGCTTCGGACCGCCTAGATACATACAACAGTTAGAAACGGTCTGGATGCAAGCACTTTTTGGTCTTGTCTTTCCGCTCTGTAGAGAATAATATCCATAATACGAAAACATCTCGCGGACTACCGAAGCCCCGCGGGCCCTACTCTGGAGGAGTATTCAATGGCGAATCCCAGCCCCGGAAATTCCATCACCCTGCGCGTCGAGGCCCCTTCGAGCTTCACCGCCACCAGTGAGCTCGCCGCCGCCGTCGGCAACGCGGGCGCTGCCGTCACCGCGTTGGACGTGGCGGAATCCCACCACAACACCATCGTCGTCGACGTCACCTGCAACACCACGGATGACGAGCACGCGAAGCGCGTCGAGGCAGCCCTCAACGCGCTGGAAGGCGTCAAGGTCCTGCACGTCTCGGACCGCACCTTCCTGATGCACCTCGGCGGCAAGCTCGAGGTGGTCCCGAAGGTTCCGCTGCGCAACCGTGACGACCTCTCCCGGGCCTACACCCCCGGCGTCGCCCGCGTCTGCATGGCTATCGCCGAGGATCCCTCCGCCGCCCGCAACCTCACCGTCAAGCGCAACACCGTCGCCGTCGTCACCGACGGCTCCGCAGTGCTGGGTCTCGGTAACATCGGCCCCGCAGCCGCCCTCCCCGTCATGGAAGGCAAGGCCGCGCTCTTCAAGCAGTTCGCCAATGTCGACGCCTGGCCGGTCTGCCTGGACACCCAGGACACCGAGGAGATCATCCGCACCGTCAAGCTCCTCGCACCCGTCTTCGGCGGTGTGAACCTGGAGGACATCGCAGCTCCCCGTTGCTTCGAGATCGAGGCCCGTCTGCGCGACGAGCTCGACATCCCGGTCTTCCACGACGACCAGCACGGCACCGCCATCGTGACCCTCGCCGCCCTCGTCAACGCCCTGCGCGTGGTGGGCAAGAAGATCGAGGACGTCAAGATCGTCGTCTCCGGCGTCGGCGCGGCCGGCTCCGCCATCATCCAGCTCCTCAAGGCCCAGGGCGCTCAGCACATCATCGCGGCCGGCCGTTCCGGCGCCATCCACAAGGGTGAGAGCTACGACGACCGCCACCGCACCTGGATCGCCCAGAACACCAACGAGGAGGGCTACTCCGGCAGCCTTCACGACGCTCTGGCCGGCGCCGACGTCTTCATCGGCGTCTCCGCTCCGAACATCCTGGGCGAGGAGCACGTGGCCTCCATGGCCAAGGACGCGATCGTCTTCGCCATGGCCAACCCCACCCCCGAGGTCGACCCGGTGGTCGCATCCAAGCACGCGGCCGTCGTGGCCACGGGCCGCAGCGACTTCCCGAATCAGATCAACAACGTCCTGGCCTTCCCCGGCCTGTTCCGCGGTCTCCTGGACGCCGGAGCAAGCGACATCACCCCGGACATGCTCGTGGCCGCCGCAGAAGCGATCGCCAACCGCGTGGCTGATAATGAGCTCAACGCCAGCTACATCATCCCGAGCATTTTCGACCTGCAGGTGACCAAGGACGTCGCAGCCGCCGTGGCCGCCGCCGCCCACGCCAATTCGGCCGCTGCTGAGGCAGTGGCAGCCCTCTGACCGGCTGGGAAATCCAGCACTCGCCGTCCGGCCCCGCGGGGCCGGACGGCACCGTGGAGAAGTAAGGACAGCACATGACCATCACCGTCACCAACCCCCAGCCGGTGGAGCGCGCCGAGGAGATCCTCACCCCGGAAGCCCTCGCCTTCGTCGAGGCCCTGCACCAGAAGTTCGCCGCCCGGCGCGATGAACTGCTGGGTGCCCGCGTCACCAAGCGCGAGCAGGTCGCCAAGACCGGAACCCTGGACTTCCTGCCCGAGACCGCCGAGGTCCGCAGCGGCGACTGGAAGGTCGCGGAAGCACCGGCCGCACTGCAGGACCGCCGGGTTGAGATGACCGGTCCGGCGTCGCCGGCCAAGATGGCCATCAACGCATTGAACTCCGGCGCCAAGGTCTGGCTCGCCGACCTCGAGGACGCCAGCACCCCTACCTGGCACAACGTCATCGACGCGATCCTCAACCTGCGTGACGGTGCCCGCGGCACCCTCTCCTACACCTCCCCTGAGGGCAAGGAGTACCGCCTGCGCACGGACATCCCGCTCGCCGTCGTCGTGACCCGTCCCCGCGGCTGGCACATGGACGAGAAGCACGTGCTCGTGGACGGCCGCGAAGGCGTGGGTGCCCTGGTGGACTTCGGCCTGCACTTCTTCCACGTGGCCAAGCAGCTGATCGAGAACGGTCACGGCCCGTACTACTACCTCCCGAAGATGGAAAGCCACCTCGAGGCCCGTCTCTGGAACGACGTCTTCACCTTCGCCCAGGAACACCTCGGCATCCCGCACGGCACCATCCGCGCCACCATGCTCATCGAGACCATCCCGGCCGCCTTCGAGATGGACGAGATCCTCTACGAACTGCGCGACCACGCCTCCGGTCTGAATGCCGGCCGCTGGGATTACATGTTCAGCATCGTGAAGTACTTCCGCGACGGCGGCGAGGACTTCCTCTTCCCGGACCGCGCCTCCGTGGTCATGACCGCTCCGTTCCTGCGGGCTTACACCGAGCTCCTCGTGAAGACCTGTCACCAGCGTGGCGCCTTCGCCATGGGCGGCATGGCGGCCGTCATTCCGAACCGCCGCGAGCCGGAAGTCACCGCCGCAGCCTTCGAAAAGGTCCGCAACGACAAGACCCGTGAAGCCACCGACGGCTTCGACGGCTCCTGGGTGGCGCACCCGGATCTGGTCCCGATCTGCGTCGAGGTGTTCGATTCCTTCCTCGGCGACAAGCCGAACCAGCTGGACAAGCAGCGCCCCGAGGTCGAGGTCACGGCAGCTCAGCTGCTCGACGTCGCTTCCGCCAAGGGCGAGGTCACCGAGGCCGGTCTGCGCCTGAACCTCTACGTGGCCATCGCTTACACCGCGGTCTGGATCTCCGGCAACGGCGCGGTGGCCATCCACAACCTCATGGAGGACGCCGCCACCGCGGAGATCTCCCGCTCCCAGGTATGGCAGCAGATCAATGCCGGTTCCGTGCTCGCCGACACCGGCAACACGGTCACCCGTGAGCTGGTCAGCACCATCCTGGCCGAAGAGACCGAGAAGCTGCGCGGCGAAGTGGGCGAGGACGCCTTCGCCAAGTACTACGCACCGGCCAGCAAGCTGATCGCGGATCTCTGCCTGAACGAGGACTTCACCGACTTCCTCACCACCCCGGCCTACGAGCTGGTCGACTGATGGCGGGCACTTCTCTCTCCGCCGCCGATCTGGCGGCCGTCGAATCCCAGCTCGAAGCCACCGACACCCTCCTGGACCGCAACTACCCGGGTGATGACGGAAGCCGTCAGCCCATCCACACGGTCTACGTCTCCGCCGAGCGCTTCACGCCGGACTTCGCGGCGGAATGGGGCCAGGCGGCGAACGACGTCGTGGCACAGCACGGAGGCTTCGAGGCCTTGGGTTCCCTGCTGGGGCAGTCCGATGAGCTGAACGCCGCCGTCGCGCCGCGCGTCGCCGCCAAGCTGGCGAGCGAACCGATCGAGGATCTCCGGCTGGACTTCGAAGACGGTTACGGCAACCGTGGCGACGACGCCGAGGACGCCGACGTCGTCGCGGCCGCCAAGGCGGTCCACCAGGCGGTGGAAGCCGGCACGGCTCCCCCGTTCATCGGCATCCGTTTCAAGTGCTTCGAGGCTCCCACCCGGGCCCGCGGCCTCAAGACGCTGGACCTGTTCGTCTCCACGCTGGTGGAGCAGGGCGGTCTCCCCGACGGTCTGGTCCTGACCTTGCCGAAGGTGACCACCGTGGACCAGGTCACGGCCATGGACCATGTGGTGTCCCGCCTCGAGGAGATCCACGGCCTGCCGGCCGGGCGTCTGCGCTTCGAGGTGCAGGTGGAGACCCCGCAGCTGATCCTGGGACACGAGGGCACCCACCCGGTGGCCCAGCTGCCGCACGTGGTGCCCGGACGCATCAGCAGCCTGCACTACGGCACCTACGACTACTCCGCCAGCCTGCAGATCGCGGCGGAGTACCAGTCCATGGAGCACCCGGTGGCCGATGTGGCCAAGGAGATCATGCAGCTGGCCGTGGCCGGGACGGGCATCCGTCTCTCCGACGGCTCCACGAACATCATCCCGGTGGGTGAGAACGTGGAGAACGCCTGGAAGCTGCATGGCCGCCTGGTCCGCCGCTCCCTGGAGCGCGGTTACTACCAGGGCTGGGATCTGCACGCCCACCAGTTGCCGAGCCGCTTCGCCGCCAGCTACGCCTTCTACCGCGAGGGTCTGGCTTCGGCCGCCACTCGCCTGAAGAACTACTTCTCGCAGACGGATGCGGGCGTCATGGATGAGCCCGCCACCGCCCGGGCGCTGGCCAACTTCGTCCTCCGCGGCGTCCAGTGCGGCGCCGTCGGCGAGGACGAGGTCCTTGCCCTGACCGGCGTCGCCCTTCCGGAGCTGACGGTGCTCGCGCACCCGCGGCTCGCCACCACTTCTCACTGATTCACGAAGGAGTCCTTCATGGGAAATCTCTACTACCCCACCGGTGGCCTGCCCGCGCAGACCCATCTGACCACTGAGCGTGCGATCGTCACCGAGGCGTACACGGTCATCCCCAAGGGCGTCCTGACGGACATCGTGACCAGCCTCCTGCCGGGCTTCACGAACACCCGTTCCTGGATCATCGCCCGTCCGATCTCCGGCTTCGCCACCACGTTCTCCCAGCTCATCGTCGAGGTGGGAGCGGGCGGCGGCGCGCCGAAGGCGGAGTTCGAGTCCGGCGTCGAAGGCGTCATCTTCGTGGTCAAGGGCACGCTGAACCTCACCCTCAAGGGCGAGAAGCACGTCATGGAAGAGGGCGGCTACGCCTACCTGGCGGCCGGCGACGAGTGGGGCGTGGACAACTCCTCCGACGACATCGCCACCTTCCACTGGATCCGCAAGGCGTACGACCGCCTGGAAGGCTACGAGGCCACCTCCTTCGTCACCAACGAGAAGGACGTCCAGGGCACCGCGATGCCGGACACCGACGGCGTCTGGAGCACGCAGCGCTTCGTCCCCTCCGACGACCTGGCGCACGACATGCAGGTCAACATCGTGACCTTCCAGCCCGGTGGGGTCATCCCCTTCCCGGAGACCCACGTCATGGAGCACGGCCTGTACGTCCTGGAGGGCAAGGCCATGTACCTGCTCAACAACGACTGGGTCGAGGTGGAGGCCGGCGACTACATGTGGCTCCGTGCCTTCTGCCCGCAGGCCTGCTACGCGGGTGGCCCTGGCCAGTTCCGCTACCTGCTCTACAAGGATCAGAACCGCCAGATCAAGCTCACGGGCGCCCCGCTCCCGGGCTGATCCGGTATTGTCCATCCAGCGCTGAGCCGCTGACCGCGACGGCCGCCGTCGTGCTCTCCAGAGGGGAGCACGACGGCGGCCGTCGGCGTTGGCGGGCGGGGCTCCGGAGAACGCCGCCCCGTATCCTGGGACAACACTGTTCAGCGGGGGGACGAATGAACATGCGAAAAGTAACAGCGGCCGTTGGAGTGGCCGTCATGGCGCTGGCGATCGCGCTGCCATGGTGGGCGCCTCAGCACGCATCGGCAGCCCAGCTTCCGGGGTCCATGTCCGCCGACGTGCAGACGGTACCCGGGCCGGCCCTCGGGTCGACATTCCTGGATTCGAATGCCGCCAAGGACTGGTCGGACGAACGATGGGATCGGTCGTTCACTCAGATGGAGTCCGTGGGGATCCGCTCGGTGATCGTCGAGGTGGCCATCGACGATAAGCAGCAGTTCTCCTACTATCCGACCGGGCTGGTCGGCTATCCCTCGAAGGACGTCATCGGCCACGCCCTGGACGAGGCCCAGGCGCACGGCATGCGGGTATGGCTCGGGCTTCGGATCGATCGCGACGCCTGGTACAGCGGCCTCAGCTTCGATCCTGCCTGGCTGAGCGGACTGGCAAGCCAGGAGGTACAGGCCGCCACGGATCTCACCGCGCATTTCGCCGATCGTATGAACATCGTCGATGGCTGGTACTTCGCCGGCGAAGACACGCCATGGGGTGTCGGGAACGACGGCGGTCTGGCCAGACAGCAGTTCTACCGCGAGCTCGGCACGGGCCTCGACGCCGTGACCCCCGGCAAACGGATCATGATCTCGCCCTACTACCACGCGACGCCGGGGAACAAGACGAGCAGCGAGTTCCGCGACTACCTCGCCACGGCACTCAATGGGACGAGCATCGACGTGGTGGCACTGCAGACCTGCGCCGACATGGCCTGCTATCCCCCTGATCCGACCGATCAAGCCCGTCGGGCGACCGTGATCTCCGACTGGGCTCAGGCAACGCGCGCCGGGGTTCTCGCCTCCGGCAGCGGTGCCGAAGTCTGGGCGAACGTCGAGTTGTTCAGCACGGGCGTGACGCCCTTCGCAACCGTCGACGACGTCGTCGCGACCATGCGTGCGGCGCAACCTTTCGTGTCGGGATTCACCAGCTGGAGCTTCGGTAACCAGTGGGCGACCGACGCCAGCTATGGGACGGACTGGTGGCTCAACGCCTACTCCCAGTACGTTCAGACCGGGCTCGTTCCCTCGACAGCCCCGGCCCCTCCGTCCAACACCACCGGCACGGTCTCCGGCACCCAGCTCACCGTCAGCTGGACGACACCGCCCGGCCAGCAGATCGCCTATCTCGAACTCCTCCGTCGCGGCACGGATGGCTATCACAAGGTCGCGGACGGCCTGTGGAACGACGTGTCCTCCGTGACGATCGACGGATATCAAGCGGGAGCGGAATACCTGCTCCGCACGCGGAACGCCGCAGGTATCCGTTCGGCACCGGTCGTCGTGCCCGTGGGCTCACCCGTCACTGCAGAACAGTGGTCCGCGCATGCGATGTACCAGGCCTCGGAACAGGCTTCCCCGGCCTACCCGGACGCGGGTGGGGAGCTCACTGATGGCGCCATGGGCGGAGGAGACTTCACCGCGGCACCGTGGCAGGGACATCAGAACCAACCGTCGCAGCAGTACACGGTCGATCTGGGGTCCCAGCGTCCGATCCGCACGGTGGATCTCGGAACGCTCGCCGCACCCGAGGCGGGCATCGTCCATCCTGATGAGGTCACTGTCGAGTCTTCTCCTGACGGCATCTCGTGGGTGCCTTTCGCTACGGCATCACCACCCACGAGTTCCACCGGCCGGGGCGTCTGGTCGGCGCAAGGACTCGCGAGTGCGCGATACATCCGCGTTCACGTCGCGGCCCACGCGGAATGGACCTTCCTCGACGAAGTGAGCGTCCGAGGCTGACCGCGCCGTCCGCCGTCGTGCTCTCCAACGGGGAGTACGACGGCGGACGGCGGCGTCGGCGCTACAGCGCCGTGAACTTCAACTGCAACGTCCGGGCCTCGGCGCGCAGCGCGTGCTCGGGCCAGACGTCCGGCCCGCAGGCCCGGGAACCGAGACCGTGCTGGGCCGCATCCAGGTAGAGCCACGTGCGCTCCGAGGACGGGAGCTCATGCGGATGAGCAGCCGCGGAGAGTTCCTGGGCCGTGTGCCGGGAGAGCGTGAATCCGGGTCTGCGACCGGAGGTGTCAGGCAAGGCATCGATCCTCAACCAGGGCCGGCCCTCCCCCAGCAACAGCTCCAAACGCCGCATTTCGCTGCGGTGTCCGTTCTCCTGGGGCCGCGAATACCTGGTGCCGAGATCCTCGACCGACGAGGAGTAACGGCCCACCAAGGCGGCGTGGCGGCTGTCCGGATAGGACTCACGCGGACCGGTCCCGAACCACTCGGCACCGGACACCGCCCCCGGCACGCCGAAACGCACGCCGATCCTCGGCAGGATGCGGTCCCAGCCCGCAGATGGGGTCAGGTCGAGACGGAGCAGGAGCGCCCCGTCCACCAGGCTCCAGTGCTCGTCCAGCCGGAAGGACACCGCCTGATCGGCCGCCGCGTAACGCGACAGCACCCGGACGGAGTCGGCTGCGGCCATCACGGACTCGATCCGCCGGTGCAGGCGGTCCAGCCCCGCCGCACGCCAGCTCTCCTCGGAGCTGGGTGCCGCGGTCCCGGTGCCGATCGCGCCGCGCAGACCAGGGAGTCGCGGGTCGGCCGCGTCATAGGAGCCGAAACCCTGACCGCGGTCGTTATCGGTGGGGGCGCGCCACAGCTCCAGACGAGGAGCCTCCACCGCTTGCCCGGCCAATCCGGTGAGCAGACCGCCCTCGAACACCGCCGGGCCGAGTTGCAGTCGCCGCGGAGCCGTTCCGGCCGAACCCGATGCCACATCCTGGGACCCGCTCAGCGGCCGGAAGCCCGACGCAGGCACTCTCACGGGAGTCAGATCCAGCTGGGCGTTCGAGAACACGTGCCCGGCCTCAGCCCAGGCCTCGTCCCTGTCCAGAACGGCTTCGACGCTCAGCCAGGTCTCCCCGTCTCCCGCAAGCGGCATCGATGGAAGCGTGACGACGGCGGACGCACCGGCGGCGAGAGCACCGCCGTCGTCATCCACGACGGCCAGCGTCCCACTGTCCACTACGCCGCCGTCGTGCTCCAGTCGCCAACGCACGCTGACATCGGCCGCAGAAGCGCTGTGCCTCAGGTTTTCCATCCGCAACTCCGGCGCCGACGCCGGTCCGCTGAGGGTCAGCCGGAGAGGCGAGACCACCTGCTTGTACTCGAACAGACCCGGGCTCGGGGTGTTGTCGGCGAGCACCATGCCGTCCATGACGAAGTTCCCGTCGTGAACCTCCTCCCCGAAATCACCGCCGTAAGCGTAGAAAGGGGTCCCGTCCGCCGCATGATGAAGCAGGCCGTGGTCCCGCCATTCCCAGACGAAACCACCGTGCAGGCGGGGATACTTCTCCACCAGTTCCTCGTACTGGTCGATGGCGCCCGGGCCGTTGCCCATCGCGTGGATGTACTCGCAGAACAGGAACGGTTTGCTGCGCTGCCGGGCCGACTCTGCGGCGCTGCAGCCCAGCAGCAGGGCGGTCTCCCCGTCCCGTCCGATGGACTCGGTCTCCGGAACCGAGGCGTACATCCTCGAGTACACATCCGTGTACGCGCCGGCGTAGTCCCCTTCGTAGTGCACTGGCCGTTCAGGGTCCCGGGCGTGGACCCACGCCGCCATCGCGGCGAGATTCTCACCGGTGCCGGCCTCATTGCCCAGGGACCAGAGGACGATCGAGGCGTGGTTCTTGTCCCGTTCCACCGTCCGCTCGATACGGTCCAGCAGGGCGTCCCGCCAGCCCGGATCGTCGCTGGGGTTTCCCACCCAGCCGTGCCGTTCGAAGCCGTGGGTCTCCAGATCGCACTCCAGGATCACCCAGAAACCCAGCTCGTCGGCCAGATCGAGCAGGCGGGGGTGCGGCGGGTAGTGGCTGGTGCGGATCGCGTTGACGTTGAAGCGCTTCATCATCTGCAGATCAGCCCGGGCGAAGTCCTCATCGAAGACGCGGCCGCGTTCCGGATGGGTCTCATGCCGGTTCACACCGTGGAAGACCACCCGGCGCCCGTTCACCAGGAAGCGATCCCCCTCGATCCGCACCGTGCGGAACCCGATCCGCTGCGTCACGGTCTCGCCCTGTGCCTCCACGCGCGCTTCGTAGAGGCGCGGCGTCTCGGCACTCCAGGGCTCGACGCCGGGAACCGGCACCGGGGTGACGTCAGCGGGCGTCTCCCAGACGACGTCGATGTCCAGTTCGGGGATGCGGAACCGCACGGGGAACGCCGACGCTCCCGCCGTGAGTTCCACAGCGACCGAACCATCCCCGGTGCCTGCCGCGTCGCCGTCGTACGCGGTGCGCAGCCAGAGGTCCTCCACCCCGCCGGAAGGACGCGCCTCCAGGGTCACCGAACGGAAGATGCCGGGCAGCCACCACTGGTCCTGGTCCTCCACGTAACTCGCGGCGGACCACTGGTGCACCCGCACCGCCAGGACGTTCTCACCCGGCGTCAAAGCCTCGGTGACATCGAACTCCTGTGCCAGGCGGCTGCCGGAGCCCACACCGACCTCGACCCCGTTGAGCCAGACCTTGTAGCGGGATTCCACGCCGTCGAAACGCAGCAGCACCCGCTCGGCGTCCGAGAAGGAAGCCGGGAGCGTGAAAACCCGGCGATGATCCCCCGTGGGGTTGGCGTCCGGAACGAACGGCGGTTCGCAGGGGAAGGGGAACTGGACGTTGGTGTAGATCGGCCGCCCATAGGAACCGTCGCCCTGCAGCACCCAGTGCGAGGGAACGGGAAGGGTGTCCCAGCCCTGCGTGCTGTATCCCGGGGCGGTGAAGTCACCGGAGGCTTCCCCCTCCGGCAGCACGCGGGCGCCCGCAGGTGTCCCGGGGGCCGCCGGGAGGAGGCGGAAGTCCCACTGCCCGTCCAGGTCCAGGCGGGGCGCGTCACTGTGCAACCAGGATCGTGCCGGGCTGCGCCGGCCTTCCCCGGGGGCGGTACTGGTGAGATAGCCGAGGCTCATTTGACGGCTCCTTCGGTCAGGCCCCCGCGCCAGAAGCGCTGCAGGACGATCATGGCGATGGCGAGCGGAATGATGGAGAGCAGGACACCGCCGGTGGTGAGCTCGTAGAACTCGGGAAGACGGTCCACCTGCGAGAGCCAGTTGTTCAGGCCCAAGGTGATCGGATACAGGCGTGAATCGGAGAGCATGACCAGAGGGAGGAAGTAGTTGTTCCAGATCCCGACCAGCTGGAAGAGGAACACGGTGACCAGGGCAGGAGTGAGCACCTTCAGACCGATGGTGTGGAAGATCCGCAGCTCCCCCGCCCCGTCGATCCGCGCCGCTTCGATCAGCGCCGTATCCACGGTGGCCTGGGCGTAGATCCGGCAGAGGAACAGCCCGAACGGGGAGACGAGGGAGGGGATGAGCACGGACCAGTAGCTGTTCGCCAGGCCCAGCTGGCTGAAGAGCAGGAAGAGCGGCAGAGCCGTGGCCGTTCCGGGCACCAGGACACCGCCCAGGATGGTGCCGAACACGGCGTTACGGCCGCGGAACTCGTATTTGGCCAGGGCGTAGCCGCCGGCCGCCGCGAGGTAGGTGGCCAGCAGGGCCCCGACGCCCGCGTAGATCACCGAGTTCAGGAACCACTGGAGGAAGATCCCGTCGTCGTAGCTGAGCACCTTGGCAAGGTTGTCCCAGAGCGCGAAGTGGCCGGAGAAGACGAAGCCGTTGGTGCTGAAGAGATCCTGCGTGCTCTTGGTGGAGGCGACCACCACCCAGTAGACGGGCACCAGGAAGTAGAGCGCGACGACGACGAGCACCGCCGTGACGATGATGGCGCTGGACCGTTTGCGGCCGGCCGAACGGTCGGCACCTCGTGCCCGCTCGGGGCGGGCGTCCTGCGGGGCGGCTCGGCGGGCGGGGGCGCTGGTGGTGGTCATGAGGACTTCCTGTTCGTGAGGCGGAGGAAGACGAAGGAGAGAACAAACGCGGCGAGCGCGATGAGGACTGCCTGTGCTGCGGCGACGTTGTAGTCGTTGTAGGCGAAAGCCGTGGAATATGCGGAGAGGTTCGGGGTGTACTGACTGTCGATGGCCGGCGCGGAGGTCTTGAGCACCTGAGCCTCCGCGAAGAGCTGGAGGGTGCCGATGATGGAGAACACGGTGGTCAGCACGAGAGCCGGGGTGATGAGGGGCAGCTGAATGCTGCGGGCGATGCGCCAGGGTGAGGCACCGTCCACTCGGGCGGCCTCATAGAGCTCACCGGGGATGGCTTTGAGCTGGGCGACCACGATCAGCATGTTGTAGCCGGTGTAGCTCCACGTGACGATATTGGCGATGGACCAGAGCACGGTGTCCTGGCCGAGGAAGTCGAGCTTGATGCCGACGGTCGAAGCGATGTCGACGAACGGGCTCAGGCCGGGGACGTACAGGAAGGACCAGAGGATCGTGGCGATGACGCCCGGCACCCCGTAGGGCATGAAGTAGGCGGCCCGGAAGAATCCCGGCCACCGGGCCGAGGCGGATTCCAGAAGGAGGGCGAGGATGGTGCAGAGCACGATCATGACAGGCACCTGCACGATGCCGAAAAGGAGCACCCTGCCGATCGACGCGATGAAGTTCGCATCGCCGAGGGCCTGGGCGTAGTTGTCGAAGCCCGCGAAGCCGCTCGTGACGCCCTTCTCTCCGAACAGGCCGTTACGGGTGACCTTGGTGAAGCTGGAGATCACCGCGATGATGATCGGCAGGATGAAGGTCAGAGTGAACAGCGCCAGGAAGGGCGTCAAGAGGATCCAGGGGGCCCGGGTGGCGGCACGGGAGCGACCGCCGCTCCTCCCAGTCGTCCGCGAAGCCCCGCTCGAGGTGCGCTCGGAGGTCGCCGTGCTCATGCCTGCTCCTTCCGGATGGTGAGTCCTTTATTGCGGAACACCGTGATGATGTCCTGTTCGGCCTGGGCGACGGTGTCGGGGATGGAGGTTCCGCCCGCCTTCTTCCGGAAGCCGTCGCTGAGGATGTTGAAGCTCTGCTGAGTGATGGGCCACCAGGACCATTTCGGGTTCTGCTCGCGGCTTGCGGGGACGAGAACGTCCTTGAAGTAGTTCTGACCGCTGAAGAAAGCGGAAGGCTGCTGCCGCGCTGTGCCGACGAAGTCCTTCGCCGGAGACCATCCGATGCCGCTGTACTTGATCATGGCGTCGATGCCTTCCGGTGAGGTGGTCAGCCAGACCGCGAATTCCAACGCTTCCCGCGGGTGCTTGCTGCCTGCCAATACCGCGGCGGTGGAACCTCCGAGGTAGCTCGAACCGAAACCGCTGTTCCCCCAGACGGGCATGGGAGCGGCCTTCCACTTGCCCGAGCCGCCGCTGACGCCCTCCACCAGGGCGTCACCCCAGCTGCCGCTGGTCAGCGAGGCGATGCCGCCTTTCGCCGCAGCGGCGAACCAGGCGGGGCTGTATGGCGCGAAGGCTGTCTGCACCGCGTCGTCACTGATGGCCTTGTCGAAGAAACGGGCCACCGTCATGGTGGCGTCGTCGGTCATGTTGATGACCCAGCCGTCCTCTTCGGGTTTCAGCCAGGTGGCCCCGGCCTGGGCCGCGAAGGCCGCGAAGGGGCTGGCGTCGCTGAGGGCGAAGCAGTCGATGTACGAACCGGCCTTCCGCAATTCCTTGCCGACTTGATACCAGTCGTCCCAGGTTTTGGGCGCCACCGCCCCCACCTTCTCCAGCACTGCCGGCTGGTAGAAGGTGGCCATCGGGCCTGAATCCTGAGGAATGCCGTACACCCCGTCCACGAAGCTGACCTGGCCCCAGAGAGTGGGATCATAGCGGCTCGCGAACTCCTGCGCCCCGTAACGGTTCAGATCCACCAGTCCGTTGACCAGCATGAACTCGGGGATGGAGCGCAACTCGATCTGCGCCAGGTCGGGCCCCGCACCGGCGGCCAGGGCTGAGTACATCTTCTGGTACCCGCCGGAATTGCCGCCTGGAATCCACACGACGTCCACCTGCACCTGGGGATTCTTGGCATTCCACAGGTCTGCGACCTTCTGGAAGTCCTTGAGCCAGGCCCAGTAGCTGAGCCTGATCGTCTGGCCGGTGGCGGGCGGAATCACCGCATCGGAATTGACCGAGTGGGTTCCTGGGGTCGCGCACGCCCCCAGCGCCGCCGTGGACAGTCCACCCAGGCCCGCGCCGAGCAGCTGTCTGCGGGATAGTCGGGGCATCTCACGTACCTCTCTGTACCGGGAAAGCAGCGCTGACGTTCAGGGCCGGCACCGCGCAGTGTGACGAGGCTAACACAAAATTCGAGTGAGCACTCTAAATTGATGAAACGCCCGACGCGGGCGCTAAGCTCCACTGTCATGAGTCCCCAGCGAGCGCCGCGCACCGGCAAACGCGGCCCCTACGCCAAGACGGCGCAGACCCGGCAGAAGATCATCGACGCCGCCATGAACGTCTTCGCGGCGCGCGGTTACCACGCGGGGAGTCTGCAGGACGTGGCCGACGTCGTCGGGATGAGTCAGACCAGCCTCCTGCACCATTTCAAACGCAAGAGCGAGCTCCTGCTCGCCGTCCTGGACCAGCGTGATCACAGCGGCGTCTCGCGCGCGCTCGGCCCCATGCCATTCCGCGAGATGGTGTTGATGCAGGCGCGAGCCAATGTTGATATCGCTGGCCTCACCCAGCTCTATGCGGTGCTCAGCGGCGAGTCGACCACTGAGGGACATCCCGGTCGCGGCTATTTCGCCGAGCGCTTTGAGCGACTGCGAGAGGAGTACGCAGGCGAATTGGAGGACCTCCGCGCCCAAGGCAGACTGCGCCCGGGCGTGGATCCGGCCCAGGCCGCGGCCTCCCTCATCGGCCTCTGGGACGGCATGCAGTTGCAACGGCTCTATGCGCCGGACTCCGTGGATGTCGCCGCAAGCCTGGACGCCTACCTGGATCTCATCCTGCTGCCCGAGTGATCGTTCGGCGGGCACCAAATCATTCCGCGTCATATTTCTCAACCCTGGAATGAGCCTGGCCCAGGACAGGTTTCCTCAGCATGACTGAGACCATTGGAATCATCGGAGCAGGGAACATCGGAAGCCAGGTGGCCCGCAAGGCCGTGGAGCTGGGCTACGACGTCGTCATCAGCAACTCGCGCGGGCCGGAAAGCCTCGCCTCGCTGGTCGAAGAGCTGGGCCCGAGGGCCCGCGCCGCCACCCCGGAGGACGCCGCCGCGGCGGGCGACTTCGCCGTCGTCACGGTGCCCCTCAAGGCCTACCAGGATGTACCCGTCGAGCCCCTGGCGGGCAAGATCGTCATCGACACCAACAACTACTACTGGGAGCGCGACGGTCACATTGAGGCGCTCGACGCCGGAGAAGCCACCACGAGCGGCCTCCTGCAGGAGCACCTGGCAGGGGCGAAGGTCGCCAAGGGCTTCAATCACATCCCCGCGGCCGACATCACCACCGACGGCGCACCGAGCGGAGGTGAGGACCGTCGCGCCCTCGCCACGGCCAGCGACTTCCCCGAAGCGGCCGAGCTGGTGACCCGCCTGTACGACGAGTTCGGTTTCGACACCGTGAACATCGGCCCGCTTTCCGAGAGCTGGCGCGTGGAGCGAGACCGCCCCGCCTACGTGATCCGGCAGAACAAGGCCGAGCTTGAAGCGAACCTCGCCAAGGCGCCACGGACCGTCTGAGCTCGGCCGGCCGGGTTTCGGCCCGCCCGGATTTCGGCCCGCCCAGGCCTGGGCAAACGGGGAGATCCCCCGGCGGTGCGCTGCACCGCCGGGGGATCTCCCCGTTGTTCAGGACCGCTGTCCCGATTTCACGTCCGCAAGGGTTCTGGACTCAGAACGCGGCCGTCCCATTGGGCGTTCCCAGACCCGTGGGACCGTCCCAGCCGGTGCCCGCGTTGCACCACAGCGCGGTGGGGCAGCTGCCGTTGCTTCCACTGGTCACGTCGAACAGGGCACCCGGGTTGGCGTACGGCAAGGAGTTGGCGTACTTGCCCGCGCCGCCGGTGTTGCCGCTGAGCGCGTACACCGAGGCGATGATGGGCGAAGCCTCACTCGTGCCGCCGAACTGCCCCCAGGTCGAGGACGAACTGGTGGTCGGGTAATACACGGCCAGCCCACCATTGCCCGGGTCCGAGGCCGCGGCGACGTCGTTCATGGCCCGGTTCGCACACTGCGTGGTGACGGAGGACGCCGCAGGAAGAGCGGCGTTGTAGGTGGAGCAGCCCGAACCGGTCCCGCTCCACACGGATTCGCTCCAGCCACGCACGTTGGAGGCCTTGTTCAGCGACGTTCCGCCGACCGCTGTCACATAGCTGGACGACGCCGGGTACGAACCGCCCTGGTAGCCGTTGTCACCGGCGCTGGCAGTCACTGCGATGCCCGGGAAGTTGTAGTACTTGCCGTAGCTGGCGTCTGAGGCGTCCCCGCCTCCATAGCTATTGGAGATGGCGACGACGCCAGGCATCTTCGCCGCCGTCTGGACGCCCGTCCCCAGATCAGTGAAGGAGGCCGACTTGGTCTGCACCACCACGATCTTGCAGTCCGGGCAAGCGGAGGAGACGGCGTCGACGTCGAGCGCCTGCTCTCCGGCCCATCCGGCGTTGAAGCGCGGCAGCGAACTGCCGCCGGTCTGGTTGACCACCTTCAGGCAGCCATTGGCCGTGGTGCAGGACGGGAGACCGAACTGGCTGCGGAAGACGCCGAGGTCCCGCTCCAGATTCGGGTAGCCGTACGCATCGACGATCGCCACGGTGCGACCGCCGGAGCTCAGGCCGGTGAGCTTGTAGGCATCCTGCAGGCCGGCCGGTGTCAGGGCGCCGGGAGGAGGCGTGGAACTGGCGAGCGGCTTACCCGTCGGATCAGTCTCCTTGTACGCATGACATGCGGCTTCGCCTGCACTTGCTTGTGAACAGACGCGGACGGCATGCCCTTTGGCCTGCCCATGCCCCGGATCTGCGGAGCTGGGAGCTGCCGTGGCCACCAGGCTCGCAGCGAGAAGCAAAAAGGAACCGGTGACACTGATGAGAGTTCTCTTCATGGGATATTGACTCCTTATGTCAATCCAAACACTAGAGTTGCTGCCCTCTGATAAATGCGAGTTAACTACCCCCACGCGGAGCTTAGCCCCGCTCTGCGTCCCGGGGAAGGGGGACCGACGATTCTTCTGCAGATGAGCTTCTTCAGCGCTCATCCGGCGCAGCGCCCGGAGATGCCGGGGATCCTGTGTCAGAGTTAAGCCCATGCACTACGAGCCAGCCCGCCGCTCCTGGGCAGGCAACCCGCTCTTCGAGGCCGCCCACAAGGTCTCATCGTTCATCAATTCGGCGCGCCTGCGGATGGCTCGGAAGACCCACTTCCAGCCGGCCACCGTCCCGTACATGGGTTATGGATCGGCCACGCAAGTGCGCATCCTGGCCCGCGTGATGCTGGCGCCGCGCCCATTGCCGGGCAGCAAGGCGGACCGCGAGGCGAAGGCCGGGAATCAGAACATCCGCGGTTGGAGGGCGTTCACCTCCGTGCCGATCCCGAACCGCGAAGTCGATATCGAGATCGGCGAGGTGAGCGTTCATGTCCGGGCCGACCGGGGCGGCCTGGTGGACACCACGGTGCCCGTCACGCTGGAACCCGGCTGGCACACCGCCACCATCCGTGCCTCGGGAACTCCTGCGGCCCAGGCCACGGTGCTCGTCCTGGACCCGTCCACGACCTTCGGCATCCTCTCGGACATCGACGACACCGTCATGGTGACGGCTCTCCCCCGGCCGCTGCTCGCCTTCTGGAATGCGTTCGTACTGAATGAGCGTGCACGGATGGCCACCACCGGCACAGCGGTGCTGTATGAACGTATCCGCAAGGCACAGCCCGATGCCCCGGTCTTCTACCTGTCCACGGGCCCGTGGAACGCGGCTCCCACGCTGAGCCGTTTTCTGCACCGCAACATGTTCCCTCTCGGACCGCTTCTGCTGACGGACTGGGGTTTGACCGAGCATCGCTGGTTCCGCAGCGGGGCCGAGCACAAGGAAGCGAATCTCGAACGCCTCGCCGTGGAGTTCCCGAACATGAAGTGGCTCCTGGTGGGGGACAACGGCCAGCATGACGAGGCCATCTATTCGCGTTTCGCTCAGCGGCATCCGGAAAATGTGGCGGCGGTGGCCATCCGGCAGCTCTCGGTCGGCGAGGCGGTTCTGGCCGGCGGTCACACCCCGGATGTCGACCACTCCGGCTCGGCGATCCCCTGGGTCTACGCCCCGGACGGTGCCGGGCTGGCGGAACAATTGCGCAAGATCGGACTGGTCTGAACCTGCCCAGGGCGTGCTCCCGGTCTCAGCCGGTCTGCTGCGCGTACGTCTTGAACTCCTGGAACTCGGCCAGCCCGCCGAGGCCGTTCAACCGCCCGAGGCCTGACTGTTTGAAGCCGCCCTCCTCGAATTGATCCGCCACTACCGCCCAGGTATTGGTCCAGACGGTCCCGACTTTGAGCTGCCTCCCCACCCTGCCGGGACGGTCGATGTCCCGGCTCCAGATCGAGGCGGCGAGGCCGAACACGGTGGCGTTGGCCTTGGCGACGGCTTCTTCCTCGGTGTCGAACACCTCGAAGGTCGCCACCGGGCCGAAGACCTCCTCCTGGACGATCCTGGAGGAGACGTCATCGACCTGAACGAGCGAAGGACGGTAGTAGCCGTTCTCGGTCCCGTCCTCTGACGGCATGAGCCCGCCGCGCACCAGGATGGTGGCATAGTCATCGGCTTCCTCCACCAGGGTGTCGACGCGGCGCGCATTCGCCGCATCGATCATGGGACCCATCTGGCTGGCCGGGTCATCGCCGGGCCCCACCTTCACTGCAGACAACGATTCGCTCAGCCGCTCAGCCAGCCGCTCAGCGATACCGGACTGCACGAGGACTCTGCTGCCGGTCATGCAGAACTGGCCGCCGAAGGTGGTGACCGCTGCGGTGAGGACGGGGACCGCCTGATCGAGGTCGGCGTCGTCGAAGACGATCATCGGTGTCTTGCCGCCCAGCTCAAGAGACAGCTTCTTGAGGTTGACGGCGGCATTGGACATGATGGCACGTCCGACGGCAGTACTTCCGGTGTAGCTGAGCACATCCACATCCGGCGAATCCACCAGGAGCTTGGCAACCTCAGAGCCGCTTTCGGTCACGGAGTTGATGACCCCGGCGGGAAGATCCGGGATCTCCGCCAACACCTGGTGCAGGAGACCGTTCACCAGCCCGGTCTGCGCGGGCAGCTTCATGGCCACCGTGCAGCCTGCGGCAAGGGCCGGCGCAAAGGACCGGACGGCGAGGACCACCGGTGAGTTCCACGGCACGATCACTCCGGCGACCCCGACCGGTTCGGGGACGGCCCTCATCTGAAGCCCCGGCGAGACTTCCATGGCCCGCCCCGAGTCGCTGAGCGCCAGAGCCGCGTAGTAGCGAAGTTTCGGCACGGTCAGACTGAGCTCAAAGCCCGCCTCGGCGAGGGTTTTGCCATTCTCCTGGGAGAGAAGGAGGACGAAGTCCTCGGTACGCCGTTCGATGGCGTCGGCGATCTGATTCAGAACCTTGTGCCGCAGATGCCGGTCCCGGCTCCACGGTCCCTCTTGAAAGGCGGCACGGGCGACGGCGATCATCCGGGCGCCGTCCTCGGCGTCGGCGAGGTGGAAGCCACCCAGGACCCGGCCGTCGGCAGGGCTATGCGATTCGGCCACGGCGGCGGAGTCGCACAACTCACCGTTGATGAAGTGCCGGGCGGGAGAAGTCGTGTGATTCATGGTCTTCACTTTCAGGAAACCGCAGCATTGTCACGGCGGGAGGGGCGGAAGCGGAAGATAAGGGCAGAAAAGACGGTTCAGATCCACGGAGGGGCGGGAAGGAGTGGGCCGCGATCCTGCGAAACCCCTTTGGCGCCCCGCCCCGCGGCCCAGGCGGTGATCGCGGGCAATGAGCCGGTGACCAGTCGCGCACGCGGCGATGCCAGATCTCCCCTGGCCAGGGTTCCGGCGTCCAGAGGGACCTCGATCCGGAGGCCCTGATCGGTCCCCCTTACACGCCAGGATGCGGTGATGTCGTCCAGAAATCTGCGCAGGATCGAATCAGGAATGTCCTCGAACCCGGCGCCGTTGGCCAGGTCCACGGCATGCACCCAGACTTCACGTGTGCGCAGCCAGACGGTTTCGCCAGCGGCCACGTTCCTGCCCTGAGCGGTCCGGACCCGGGCCTCCCAGGACTCATCGGAAAGATCGCGCCATTCCACATTCAGATGCACCGCGGAGTGGTCGAAGAGGTTACGGAGTGCCGCAGGGCTCAGCGTGGCCCCGAAAAGGATCTCCCGATCCCGGTATTCCGGGGAGGGGTACATCGGCGTCTCCACGCCAGTCGCGGCCCATTCGATCAGACGGGACAGAGCCCTGGCGTTGTAGCCCACATGAGCTACAACGTGTCGGCGACTCCATCCGGGCAGCAGGGAGGCGCCGTCGAGTTCTTCGTCACCCAGCTCGTTGAGCTTCCTGGCGAAGAACGCCGTACCCCGTCGCGCCTGTAGAAGATCCGCCAAGAGCGTGGTGTCCGTTGCCTGATCCATGCGCGCAACCATGAGTTCAGACCTCGACGATCCGGTTCGTGAGGGTTCCCAGACCCTCGATGGAGGTTTCCAGGACCTGCCCACCCTTGAGATAGATCTTCGGGTCCCGGGCGTGCCCCACGCCGCCGGGCGTTCCGGTGGCGATCACGTCCCCCGGGTTCAGGGTGATGATGGTGGAGATGTAGGAGACCAGGAAGGCCGGAGTGAACACCAGATCCCCGGTGGGGGTCTGCTGCATGACCGCGCCGTCCACCGCAGCGGTCATGAGGGGGCCCGGGGAGAACTCGTCCACAGTCACCAGATCCGGACCGAACGGCGTGGAGGCCTCCCAGGTCTTCCCTTGCAGCCACTCCACAGTACGGAACTGGTAGTCCCGCATGGAGACGTCATTGAGCACCGAATACCCTGCAATGTAGCTCTCCGCCTCGTCGAACGGGATGCGGCGCCCTGCCTTGCCGACGACGACGGCGAGTTCCGCCTCCCAGTCCACCGCGCTCGATTCCGGCGGAAGCACCAGATCATCGAAAGGGCCGATCAGACTCTCCTGATATTTCGCGAAGAGCGCCGGGTATTCGGGGATTTCCCGACCCATTTCACGGATGTGGTTGCGGTAGTTGTGGCCCACGCAGACGATCTTCCCGGGGTGCGGCACCACCGGGGCGCGATCGGCACCGTCCACCGCGTGCCGTGGACCATCGGCCGCTTGCGCCAGCTCACGCCAGTTGTCCTGACGGAGCAGCTGCCCGACGTCGTCGTGCCCTTGAATCTCAACCAGGGCGGCAGGGTCGACGCGCACCGCCGCCGTGCCGTTCCGGGTGCGGATTGTTGCCAGCCTCATCGGCCATCTCCTTCTGCGAAACTGCGGTCGAAGTGCAGACGCTCCACAAGCGGGGCGTCACTGAAATGGAACAGATCGAATTCGCTCTCGGCGTTCAGGGACCACCGGCACCAGGAGGGGACTACGAAAAGGTCTCCCTTTTCAACAGCCGTGGTCACGCCGTCCAGGACCACCTCGCCCCGGCCCTCGAAGACCTGCCACACGGAGGAGCCGACCTCGCGGAGCGGAGAGGTGCTCGTTCCGGCTCTGAGCCGGTGGAATTGCGCACGGATGGTGGGCATGACATCTCCCCCGGTGGTCGGGTTGGAGAAACGGACGGCGGCATGCCCCTGGCTCACGGTCGCCGGCTGCCCTTCATCCTCGAGAAGCAGCTGCTGCCGCAACGCGGCGTCCGTGTACTCCCAGCGATAGGCCGCGATGGGCGAGTTGACCGTCCGCCCGAGCCCTGACAGCGGGCGGAGACCCGGGTACGCCCAGAGCCGCTCCGAACGGGAGACGTCTGGCGTCGCCTCATCAGTGACCCGCTCGGTGCCGTACTCGAAAAAGCCGGTGTCCAGATAGTGCACCAGTGGAATGTCCAGGCCGTCGATCCAGGCCATGGGTTGATCGGTGTCGTTGTGGTGCCCATGGAAGTTCCAGCCTGGGGTGAGGAGGAAATCCCCTCGCCGCATGGCCACAGGATCACCGTTGACGACCGTCCAGACACCCTCGCCCTCCACGACGAACCGGAACGCGTTCTGAGAATGCCGGTGTTCCGGAGCGGTCTCACGCCCGCCGAGGTACTGAATCGCGGCCCAGAGGGTCGGGGTGGCGTAAGGGGTGCCGCCCAGCCCCGGATTGGCCAAGGCGATTGCCCGCCGTTCGCCGCCGCGGCCCACCGGGACGAGTTCACCGGCACGCTCGGCGAGCGGGTAAAGGGAGTTCCAGGCCCAGACGTGCGGTACGGCTTTCGGGGTGGGGACCATCGGCATCAGATCGGCGATCTCGGTCCACAACGGAATGAGATTCGCCCGCCCGAAGTTCGCATAGAGGTCTTCGAGCGCCCCAGCCTCTTCCGGCGTCGGCTCAGGGACAGAGGGAGTCACATGATGCTCAGGTGCCCCAGGAAAGAGGTCGGTGCTGGACACGTCGCTGCTCCTTGCGTGGTTGGATAACGCAACGCTAAGCAGATGCCGTTTCAGAAGACATCAAGTTCTGCACAGCAGAATCGTCGCCCAGGATCACTCCAATTGCTCAGCCAGTTCGCGCTCCAGTTGACGCACCGCCGCATGAAGGCGGCCCACCAGCCCGCCTTCCAGGACAGCGCGGAAACGACTGCTCGGGACGGCCACACTGACGGCGGCCACGGGACGTCCGGCACGGTCCCGGACGGCCTCGCCCAGTGCGCTGACACCCGTCTCCGTACCCTCGATGTTCGCCGCGAAACCACGCTGACGGACGCCGTGCAGCTCGGCCAGAAGACCCTCGAACGCTTCCGCCCCGATGTCCTCCCCGGCGGCTGCAGCAGTCGGCCCCAGGAAGAGTTCACCCAGCTCGCCGTCGTCCAGCGCGGCCAGCAGCGCCTTCCCGCCCGAGGTGAAACGGGCAGGCAGAACCGCACCCTGACGGTCTCCGACGCGAAGGATCCCGGAACCTTCGACGGTGTCGAGGAAGCGGGTGCTGGTTCCGACCCTGATCGTCAGGCTCACCGTTTCACCGGTCTTCGCGGCGAGCATCTCCAGGTGGACCTGAGCAGCACGCCGCAGCCTGCTGGTCCACGCCAGCCCGGCGGGCCCGATCCCGAGCGACGGCCCCGGCAGGTAGCGTTTGCTGCCGTCCTGCACGGCGAAGCCGCGGTAAACCAGCATGGCCAGCAGACGGTGGGCGGTCGAAGGCGCCACGCCGATCTCCTCCGCGGCATCTTTCAGGCGCAGGGCCCCGACATCACGCAGACGCTGCAGAAGCCGCAGCGCGTTGTCCACCGATTCGATGGGGTACGGCGGTTTCTCTCGCAGCGGGTTTTTCTTCACAGAAGAAATCTAGTTCACGGGCCCACTCCTGGGGCGCTCAGTTGAGCGCAGTCTCCTCCACCGCACCGACGACGTCGACACGACCGGTGGCGGCATCCCAGCGCAGGGTGTGGACGGAGCAGTTGGTGATCGAGGAATAGTCGTACGCCTCGCCGACCAACTCGCGCAGCACCATGGCGATCCACCCGCCGTGAGTGACGATCGCGATCTGCTCGCCGTCGAACGCCGCCGCGAGTTCCTCCAGGACCGCGAAGGCGCGTGAGCGCAGCTCTTCATCGCTTTCGCGGCCCGGGATGAGGTTCCGGTCCGGGAACCGGCTCTTCACCTCGTCGTCTTCCAGCCCTTCCGCCACGCCGAAGTGCCGCTCCATGAGCCGGGCGTCGGTGGCGGGCAGCGGGAGCCGCTGCAGATCGGCGATGGCTCGGCCTGTCGCGTGCGCACGGCCCAGGGTCGAGGTGACGACGGCGGCCAGCGGCACTGTGCGCAGGCTCTCGGCAACCTCCTGCGCCTGAGCCCGGCCGGTGGCGTTGAGGAGGATGTCGGTCTGCCCCTGATAGCGGTGCTGCACATTCCATTCGGTCTGGCCGTGACGGACGAGGTGCAGGGTGCTTGACATGAATGACCTTTCAGTGGGATTGCCTCCATTGTCCCAAATACGCCTGAGAGTTCCCTCAGCAGCCCCTGGACCGCCCGAGACCCATACGATCGTGATGCGATCGTCACCGCCGGAAGTGCGAAGTCACCGGACAATGAACCCATGGGGACCCGCACCGATCCGGCCACGCGAGCGTGGCGTCTGTTCAACGTGCTCATCATCGGGCTGCCCCTGGTGCTGGGGCTCGCATTCTTCGGATGGTCGATGGCCGCGAGCCCCCGGAACTTCAGCCCGCCCTGCGGACCACCCGCCTACCACCTCAGTCAGGACACCGTCCACGCCGGCGAGAGCATCGGCGTCGCCGCTCCGGACGCGGACTGCGAACCCCGCTACGCTGGTCAAGCCCAGGTGGAGATCCGATTGCTCGATAAGAGTCATCATCAGTTGACCCGCCTGCTCGCACCGATGAACGACCGAGGCGGCTTCACCGCGACCCTGGATCTCCCGGCCACCCTGCCCGTCGGGGACTACACGGTCAGTGCCATGCCCCACGATGTCGATTGGTGCGACGACACGGGGCGCAACAACCGGGTGGCGGGCTCCCTTGGGTCGGCCTCCTCTGCGTCTTGCGCGGAGCCGGCCGCCCGGCTCACGATCACGGCACCCTGAGCACCGAGAAAACTGTCAGTCCGGGTCACTATCGTAGGAAAGTCCTGTTTTCCCCGGTCAGGGAGGGTCTTCCCCATGATGGGTGGGCATCACGCCGCCACCGGTGCAGCCGTCTGGCTCGCCGTCACCACACGCTTCCACGTCGACCTCGGCGCGGTCGCCTCCGGCACGCCGTGGGGGTTGCCGGCCTTCGACGTCGGCTGGGGACTCCTGCCGGTCAGTCCCCTCGGCGCGGCGACCGGGGCGCTGGTCACCGCCGGCGCGGCACTGCTCCCGGACGCCGATCACCGGAACGCGACCATCGCCCATTCACTGCCTCCGGTTTCGAAAGCCCTGTGCCTCTGCATGGAGGGGCTGGCCGGAGGACATCGGCACGGAACCCACTCGATCCTGGGTCTTGCGGCCTTCACCGTCCTCGCCTGGGCCGCAGGTCTGTGGCAACTGACTCTTCCGGGACTCGGTACCGTCGACGCCGGGGCTGGTCTGCTCTCCATCCTGCTGATCTCTTTCGCGGCCAAGGCCTTGAAGCTCGTTCCAGACCGGTTGAAGGTCACGCCCTGGGTGGTCGGGGTCCTGTTGGGAGGGTTCATCGCCGTCTTCGCACCGGAAGAACAAGGCTGGTTTCCGCAGGCCGTGTTCCTCGGCGTGGCCGCCCACATCGTCGGGGACGCCCTCACGGTCGGAGGAGTGAACCCGTTCTGGCCGTTCGTAGTGAAATCGCCGAGATTCTTCCGACGACTCCCGCTGCTGTCCTCGGTGTGGACTCGAGGCGGATACTTCGCCGTCCCGGTCCTGGGCAAAGCCGGTTCGATCCGCGAATGGCTTCTCCTGGTGCCCGTCAGTCTCTACACGCTCTGGGCACTGGGAATGACCGCATTCCAGGTGTTGGCCCGTCGCTGAGCATCCTGTCGACGAGTACGCTGAGCGCATGGCTGTGGAGCTTCCCGAATTGCTGGTGCCGGACGAACAGGCCTGGCGCGCCTGGCTTCAGGAGAACCACGCCAGCAGCCCCGGCGTGTGGCTCGTGGAGCACAAGAAGGGTGGCACGGTCACGGCCCTGACCTTCGAGCAGGCACTGGACCATGCCCTCTGCTTCGGCTGGGTGGACGGTCAGATCGGGCGCCGGGATGAAGGCAGTTACCGCACCCGCTTCACTCCCCGCGGTCCGAAGAGCCGTTGGTCGAAGATCAACGTCGCCAACATCGAGCGGCTGGAGGCTGCCGGTCTGATGACGGAGGCGGGGCGCGCCGTCGTCGACGCCGCCAAGGCCGACGGGCGGTGGGAGCTCGCGTATGCGGGCCAGGCCACCTCCGAGGTGCCGGCTGATCTGGCGTCGGCGGTCGCAGAGAACCCCGAGGCGCAGGCGATGTTCGAAGTGCTCACCTCAGCGAACCGCTACGCGCTCATCTACCGGCTCAGCTCGGTGAAACGGCCTGAGGCCAGAGCCCGTAAAATCGAGGATTTCGTGGCGATGCTGGCTCGGCACGAGACCATCCATCCGCAGAAGCGGCGGCCATGACGGGCGAAGAACCGGGCACCGTGCGGCTGCACGCGATCGTCTCGGGGGTGGTCCAGGGTGTCGGGTTCCGCTACTGGACGCAGACCGAGGCGGTACGGCTCGGTCTCACCGGCAGCGCAGGCAATCTGCCGGACGGAACGGTCGAGGTCACGGCGGAGGGAACGCCCGACGCCATAGGCCGGCTTCTGAGCTGGCTGCGCTCGGAGGCGCCTCCTGGGCGCGTCACGTCCGTACGGGAGGAATTCCTGCCCGCCACCGGCTTCTTCGCAGGTTTCAGCGCGTGGTGAGGACACGACACCCAGGGACTCGAGCGAATAGCCGATCACGCGTCCCGCGCGCGAAGCTTCGGGACGGTGGGGATGTTCTGAGAAGTAGGTCATTCCGGAATTCGCAAAGGCAAGGGTGGGCGTCAAGTCTTCTTGACACCCACCCCTGGCAACTGATGGAACAGATCAACGACGCCGACCGGTCACCGTGAGCGACAGGCCGTTGGCATCAGCGCCATCCGTAGAAGTGCCAGTACCCTTCAACGGTCCGGTAGCAGCCCACAGCGGACTTGAGGTAACCGCTGTTCAGCAGGTCCGTCCGGTCTGCGTTGCAGGAGCCGCTGGCGTTGTAGGGACCGTAGTAGATCTCCGTGCCGGCCTGCGAGGGCGCGGCTGTCGCGAGACCTGCACCGACGACGACGGCGGCCGTGCATGCGGTGATCATCATTCTCTTCAGCGGATTCATTCTCTTCAATGGCTTCATGGCAAACCCCCAAAGTTTTTAATGCATTCGATAGAGATATCGGTGACGGTACCAGACCCAGAGCCGCTTGTCTGCACCCCTCCCGGACCGTCCCATCGGGAACCCCGCGCAGATTCGTCACTCCCGGACCCCGCGGAGTGCCCGTCCCCACGCATACCGCTTACGCTGAATCCATGCCTCTCGCCGATCCGAATGCGCCCCTGCCCCGGCGGATTCTCTTTCATGGAGTGACCGGGACAGGGAAGTCGTCCGCCGCCGCCCGGCTTTCGGCGCTGAGCGGCATCCCCTGGCACAGTGCGGACGATGACATCGGCTGGCTTCCCGCCGAGGAAGCCCGGTGGACCAACCGGCCACCCGAAGAAATGCTCTGGATCGCGAAGGACATCTGCGCCCAGGACGAGTGGATCCTCGACAGTGCCTACAGCCTCTTCATAGAGCCCGTGATGGAACGCGTCGAGCTGGTGATCGCACTCGACTATCCGCGCCACATCTCATTCCTCCGCCTCCTGCGTCGCACCGCACAGCGGGTCAGGGACCGGCGGCCGGTCTGCAACGGCAATATCGAAACGCTCCGCCAGACGTTCTCCAAGGATTCGATCCTGCTCTGGCACCTGAGAACGTTCACGCGCAAGAAGTCCCAGGCCCGCAGCTGGGCGGCCGACCCCGACGGTCCACAGGTCCTGGCTTTTTCACGCCCCGAGGAGCTCGACCAGTGGCTGACCCGTGCGACCCGTACGAACCCTGAGGAATCACAACGCCCCTGACACAGCCTGGAAACACGGCGGAAATCGCCATTTGCCAGGCTTGCCACGTGGAGATCATCATTGAACGCAGCCGAACCCGGACCGAGCCTCTGGCCGCTTTCCTCCAGGGGCACCACGAAGAACTCGCACCCACGGCTCCCCCGGAAAGCCGGCACGCCCTCGCCCTGAACGAGTTGCTGAACCCTCCGGTCCGCCTGTTCACGGCCCAGCTCGGCAGGGACCTGGTCGCCACGGGTGCACTCAAGGATCTCGGACACGGGCATGAGGAACTCAAATCGATGCGCACCCACCCCGGACGTCGCGGGCTCGGTCTCGGCCGGAGGATGCTCAACTTCCTCCTGGAGGACGCGCGACGGCGCAAAGTCCACCGGGTGTCACTGGAGACCGGCAGCGCCGACTTCTTCCGCCCCGCCCGCACCTTGTACCTCTCCGAAGGTTTCGAGACGTGCAAGCCGTTCGGGGACTACACGGACGACCCGCACAGCGTCTTCATGACACGCGTTCTATGACGCGGGGGACGACGCCGGCCGCATGATGGGCGGATTGAGAACGGCCGCCGTCGTCGGCCCATCGCCCTGTCGCGACTGCGGCGCAAGGCGGTAGAGAGCCGCCGGCCTGCCCGCATCTCCGGAGGAGACCTGGCCCGTCTCCTCAAGGAATCCAACCGCGCCAGTGGCCTTGCGATGGAAGTTCCGGGGATCGAGCCTGACGCCCCAGACGGCTTCATAGACGCCGCGGATCTGGGCGATGGTGAACTCCGACCCGCAGAAGGCTGCAGCCAGCGGCGAGTATTCGAGTTTGGCCCGAGCACGCTCGACGCCGTCCGCCAGGATCAGGTCATGATCGAAGGCGAGCGCTCCCTGCACCGTGGAGACCGGATGCCAGGCCGCTTCGGCGGCATCACCACCGGCGGCGATCACCGGGAAGTCCGGGGCCATGACCAGGTGAGCCACCGTGAGGACATCTCCGCGGGGGTCCCGCCCGCCAGGGCCGTATGAGGCGAGTTGCTCAAGGTGTCCCGGCACGGGGTCGACCCCGGTCTCTTCGGTCAACTCACGGCGAGCCGCGTCTCCGAGCCCTTCGCCTCGCATCATGAACCCGCCCGGCAGGGCCAGCCGCCCTTCGAACGGCGGCAGGAGCCGTCGGATGAGCAGGACACAGAGGACACCGTCGCGCACGGTGAGCGCGACGACGTCAACCGTCACCGGCAGTGCATGAAAGACTGCGAGCGCGTCGGCGCTGGGGGTTCGCGACATGACTCGATCCTACCATTTATCGTCATATTGACATTAATGCCGGAGAAGCTCTAATCTCTATTTATCGTCACATTGACGATAAATAGAGAAGGAGAACATCATGACCACCATCAAGCGATTCCCCTGGATCAACCACTTCCTCGGCAGCCCCACCGGATATGTGGTGCACCTGCGCAAGGGCAGTGTCCGGCATCATGGCGTGGGGCAGGCATTCTGGTACCGGCCCGTCGATTCGGTGCTGAGTGAAGTACCCGTGGACGATCGTGAACTTCCGGTCCTCTTCCACGCCGTGACCCTGGATCACCAGGATGTGAGCGTTCAGGCAAACGTGACCTACCGTTTCTCCGATCCGGTGGCCGTGAGCCAGCGGCTCGATTTCAGCCTCAAGGCCGCCCAGGAGGCACCGGCCACGGGCGCACGCCAGGTCGAGACCATCATCGGCCAGCTCTGCCAGGCAGCAGCGATCGATCAGCTCAGCCGTCTGGGTCTCCACGACATCCTTGCGCAGGGCGTCGCCGAGCTCCGCACCGTCCTCGGCGAGAATCTGACCCGGGACCCCCGGCTGAACGCCACCGGCATCACCGTCCTGGGGGTCCAGGTCCTGGCCGTCCGTCCCGACACGGACATGGAACGCGCGCTCCAGACACCCATCCGGGAACAACTGCAAGCCGAAGCGGACCGGGCCACTTTCGAAAGGCGTGCCTTGGCCGTGGAACGGGAACGGGCCATCGCCGAGAATGAGTTGGCCAATCAGATCGAACTGGCCACCCGGCGTGAGACACTCGTGGCCCAGGAAGGCGCGAACACCCGGCGTGAGGCACAGGAGCGCGCCGGCGCCGCCGAGGTGGATGCGCGGGCGGCGGCGGAACGCGTGAAGATCACGGCCGGGGCCGAAGCGGAGAAGATCAGGAGCCTCGGCGAGGCCGAGGCGGCCCGGGAAGCAGCGACGATGGAGGTGTACCGCACGATGGACCAGGCCACGCTGTTGGCCCTGGCACTCCGCGAAGCCGCAGCGCACCTGCCGGAGGTCCGGAACCTGACGATCACCCCGGACATGCTCAGCGGGGCACTCGCCGCCCTCACCACCCGCCCATGAGCAATCGCCCGGACACCCCGACCCCATCTCCCTGAAGGAGGAGCATCATGCCCACCCCACGGCTCGTCATCGTCCACCGGCGCACAGAGCTCGAGGAGCTCCTGAACCGTCACGGAACACGTGGACAAGTGGAGTTCTTCCTCAAGACCCGCGGCCGGGATCTCTCGGGGCCCGAGGAGTCCCATGAGGCTCAAGGCGCGGCCCAGGCACAGGTCCGCGCAGCGCTCCCGCCTGGCTGGCGTCTTGGAGAAGTGGAGCGCGAGGACCTCAGCAGTTTCCTGCTCGCCCCCGAGGACATCCTCGTGGTGGTGGGCCAGGACGGACTCGTGGCCAACGCCGCGAAGTATCTTCAGGGTCAGCCCGTCATCGGAGTGAACCCGGAACCTTTCCGCAACCCGGGAACACTGGTCCGGATGACTCCCTCGGAGGCCTCCGAGCGGCTGAAGGTCTGCCACGACCCGGCGGTCCTGCCGCTGGAACGGCGGACGATGGTCACCGCGCGGACCGACGACGGCCAGGAACTCTCCGCATTGAACGAGGTGTTCATCGGGCACCCGTCACATCAGTCGGCACGATATCGGGTCAGAACGCCCCAGGGGGCGGAGGAGAATCATTCCTCCTCCGGCCTGATCGTCGCCACCGGAACCGGCTCCACCGGATGGTGCGCCTCCATCGCTCTTGAACGCGGCGGGCGACTGCTGCCGGGGCCGACGGAACCCCATCTCAGCTGGTTCGCCCGCGAGGCCTGGCCGTCCCCGGCCACCGGGGTCGGCCTGACCGAAGGAGTCCTTCAGCCGGGCGAGGAACTCAGCGTCACCATCGCCTCGGATCGGCTGGTGGCCTTCGGAGACGGCATGGAGAACGACCGCCTGCATCTGATGTGGGGACAAGAGGTCCGGATCGGAACTGCCGCGACGCCGCTCAACCTCGTGATCTGAACCTCGCGGCCTGAGCGGAACGGTCAGGACCCGTTGACGATCTTCCGCCACCATCCTCGACGGGGCTCAGGCGCCGGCGATTCCTCCTCGGAAACCACCGCTGCACGCCGGTCCCGCCACCGCGCCACCTCTTCCTCGACATCTCGCGTCGGAGTGACCACCGGAGGGCCTCCTTGCAATTGGCGACGGGCATTCACCACTCGCCTGTTGAACTCCTCCAACGCTTCCCGGACCTGACGCTCTCCCGGGAGGGCATCCAGCGTCTGCTCCAGTTCCTTGTCCGCAGTACGCAACAGGATCGCCTCCGGGCCGAGACCGCTGAGGTTCTCCCGCTGAATGAGACCCTTGAGCCACCAATCGGGATCGTAACCGCCGTCCAGCCCAGGAACCTGCTTGCCCGCGTACTGAAGCTCATCGAACTTCCCCTGCGCCATGGCTTCCCGGACCAGATAGTCGGCACGGGCTGCGGTGTCCAGTTGAGCCCGCTTCTCGCGCAGCGCTTCCTGCTCCGCTTCGTGGGCCAGCTCCTCCTCCGTCAGTTCGGGACCGCCCGAACCGGCCCGCAACGAGGCCGCCCGTTCCAGACGGGCCTCCAGCGCAGAGTGGCGTGCATCACGAGGCATGCCTCTACGGTACTTCGGAATTCCTTGCCCTGTCCTCACCCGTGTCGTCCCCACTCGCGCTGCGGGCGCTTCGTCCTGCAGAACGACGACGGCGCGCAACCCTCCGGAAGGGCCACGCGCCGTCGTCGTTCTGCGATCGTTCAGGAGGCCTCCCGCTCACGAACCCCTCGGCTTCGCACCTGCTGCACGACGGCGACGATCAGGCCGGCCAGCAACCAGAGTGCCCCGACGATCAGGGCGCTGGCATTCGCGAAAGCGATCACCACCAGGAAGAAGAGCACCGCGACCACAGGCACGGCGAGATGCAGCAGGTAGTTGTGACTGCGTCTCCTGAGGATGAAGTAACCCACCACGGAAGCGTGCAGGAGGACGAAGGCACTCATGGCACCGATGGACACGGTCGAGGAGAGCAGATCAAGCCCGTCCGGTTCCGCGGCGGCCCAGACCGCCAGCCCGAGGGTGACCACCGTGACCAGTATGGTCGCGAGAGCCGGTGAAGATCCGTTCCGGTTGACCTTGCCGAACACAGCCGGGAGCCGGCGCTCACGCGCCATCGTCATCACCACGCGACTGCCGGCGGCAAGTCCCATCATGCCGGCGAAGCTCGCGCCCAGCGCCTTGGCGATGCCGAGCAGGGTGGCCAGCCATGGTGCCACCTGGGACCGGACGGCGTCATAGAACGCGGTCCCCTGGGCCTCGGGATCTGAGGCGAGCTGGGCCGGGCTGGGGACCGTGATCAGCTCGACGAGGTAACTCTGGAAGAGGAAGAGCACCCCTGCGATCACCAGGCAGGCCAGCATCGCCTTGCCGATCATCCGGCTGCTCCCGGAGGATTCCTCCGCGAAGGTCGCGATCGCATCGAACCCCAGGAATGCCATGGCCGCGATGGACACGGCGCCCAGGACGGCCGCCACGGAGAACCCATCCACTCCGATCACCGGAGCGAGCGGAGCCTGCTGAGCCCCGTGCGCCGCCAGCGCCGCGATCACTCCGATCAGCACGACGGCGAGTACAGCGACCTCGGCGATGACCACCGCCATGGCGGCGCGTGCCAGGCTCTTGCCGCCTGCGAGATTCAGACCCGTGGTGAGGATGACCGCAAGAGCGGTGAAGATCCACGCCGGCACTGCGGGAAGGAAGGAGTGCATGGCCAGTCCGGTGAAGAGGAAGGCCACGCTGGGAATGAGGAGGTAGTCCAGCAGGACCATCCATCCAGCCACGAATCCCGTACCTCTGCCGATGCCTGCGCTCGCATAGGAGTAGACCGAGCCGGCCGCCGGGACGACCCGGGACATCTGCGCGTACGAGAGAGCGGTCAGTGCCATGATCACGGTGGCCACGATGTACACCGTGACGACCGCGCCTCCGCTCTTCGCGTAGATCGGTCCGAAGATGCCGACCGGCGCAGCCGGTCCGATGAACACCAGCCCGTTGCCGACGAGCTGCTTCAGTCCCAGCGAACGGCGCAGGCCGCCCTCCGGGATCGTACTGTTCCCCGGGACGGCTCCCGCCGATGATGCTGTGGTCATGTCGATGCTCCTGCCGGTTTCGGTCTGAGGCTGGATGAGGGCACGTCCCCGCGCGCACCGTCCTGTCATTCTGCACGCCCCCCGCACGCGCACAAGAGGTAAACGATGAAGGACGGGTGATATTCCCGGGCACATTGTTCATCCCGATATCCGGTTCACGGCGCCTCGGAGTCTCTGTCCGAAGCCCGGTGACCGACGGTCAGGACTTCCGCCGGGCTGATCCCGGCCCTGTATCTTTCTTCCGCATCCCGGGAAGATTCACGACTTCCGCCATCAGGGCCGCGCCTGTGAGCGCCATGCACGGCAGCAACGCCATGGACACGAACAGCACCGTGCCCGCGGCGAGCCCCTCGGGAACGAGCTGGAAGATCGGCTTCAGGTTCATGCTGGGCAGCAGACACACGGCGATGCACCCCGCCCGGACGGCCAGCCTGGCTCCGAGGGAGCGAAGTCGTTGAATCCTCCCCGTGCTCCAGAGACCGAGCATCGCGCCGGCCACGATGGACAGGAGAAACGGCGGGAACTCCAGCGCCTCATCGCGGGCCAGCCACGGCACGGATATTAGATAGCACAACAGTGCTATCCAGAAAAGCGCCGCGCCCTTCAACCGCTTGGAGATCATGAGCCAAGGCTAGCGGCGCGCGGACAAGGTGTCAGAGGCCTCGGCTAGCCTGAACGCATGCACTGGGCCGAGTACCCCATCCGACGCGTCGAGCAGGAACCGGATCACCCTGCGCCGCGGGGCGAATGGCCCGCCACCCTGCCTGCGGTCGCCCAGCTGTTGAACTCCGGCCTGGACCTCGGCCCGGCGACCGTCTTCGTCGGGGACAACGGGACCGGGAAGTCCACGCTCGTGGAGGCCATCGCACTGAGTTACGGATTCAATCCCGAGGGCGGCTCCACCGGGGCGCAGCACTCAACCCGAGCATCCGAGTCGCCACTGAATCAGCACTTGCGGCTGATCCGCAATGCCGGAACCACCCGGCGCGGCTACTTCCTGCGGGCCGAGGCCATGCACGGATTCTTCACCTACCTGGAACGGAACCCACGGCTGGGCGGAGCGGAACCCCGCTTTCACGATCTCTCCCACGGAGAGTCCTTTCTCGCCCTGGCCGAAGAGCGCTTCCGCGGAGCCGGGCTGTGGATCCTGGACGAACCCGAGTCCGCACTGTCGCTGTCCGGATGCATGGCACTGCTGGGCATCCTGAAAGACCTCCTGAGCAACGGCGACTCGCAGGTGATCCTCTCGACTCACTCGCCGTTGCTGGCCGCACTGCCCGGGGCGACCATCTATGAAGTGGGTCCCTGGGGCCTGCGGCAGGAGTCGTGGGACGATCTGGATCTGGTGCGGAACTGGAAGAGCTTCCTGAACGAGCCGCAGCGCTATCTTCGCCACCTCTGAGCCCGCGATCCAAGCATGCCGACGGCGCGTGGCCTGCGGCGCCGAACCGAACGTCTCATCGTGGAGACATCCGAGGAGCAGCCGGCCACGCGCCGTCGTCGTGCGTGTGCGTCTGAGGACGTGTGCGCCTGAAGGCGCGCGGGGTGAGTGCTCACTCCGCCAGAATGGCGTCGATCTGTCCCAGGGCCTCCTTCATGCCTTCCTCCATGCCCATGTCGATCAGCTGCTGGAGCTGTTCGACGGTGTCGTTATGGGAGGCGATGGTCATACGCGTGCGTCCACCGAGGTCCTCGATGGAGACCCGCATGGTCCCGGAGGCCATGCTCTGGTCCGGTTCACCGTTCTCATCGGCGAAGCCGTCCTGGATCTCCAGGCTCGTGGGACGCCCGATGGCCAGGAACTTCCACCAGCCGTGAGCCTTGTCCCCCTCCGGTCCGGTCATGTGATACTTGGCGCTGCCGCCTGCGGTGAATTCGAACTCGGTGAACGTGGCCGGCCAGGTAGGCGGTCCCCACCAGCGCTCAAGCTGGCGAGGGTCCTCCCAGAGCTGCCAGACGCGATCCACACTCGCGTCGAATTCGTTGACGATGGTGAGGGTCAGGGCTTCGAAGTCCTTGACCGAGCTGACGACTGTCATGTCATTCCCTTCCTGTCCTACGTGGTTTCCTGTGGCGTTTCGGCGAGGATCTGATCCATCCGAAGGGATCGTTCCCGCCAGAGGTTCTCGTAGCGGTCCAGCACCTGGCGAGCCAGGGCGAGACGCTCATGATTGGCGCTGACCACTTGCTCCCTCCCCCGCTTGTCTTTCCGGACGAGCCCCGCACGCTCCAGCACGGCGACGTGTTTCTGAACCGCGGCGAAACTCATGGCATAGAGGGCGGCGAGCGCAGACACGGAGCGTTCCGCCAGGGACACCTGCGTGAGAATGTCACGCCGGGTGGCGTCTGCGAGCGCCTGGAAGAGTCTGTCGAGTTCTTCCGGGTCCGGGCTTCGGAGCTGATCTACAACCATTTGGTTGTACGTTATCGCGTGGAGCGATGGGCGTCAAGAGGTCTCCTCGAGCCCACCCACATTTCTGCGCCCTGTTGTGTTTCCGGCGCCCCAATTGGGGCGCCGGAAACACAACAGGGCGCAGATCTCACACCACAGACTGGCCGACGTCGGCCTGGACGCTCACCGCACGCCGCGCACCGGGATGATCGTGAGACCGGCGACCGCCGAGCAGATCATCGAGAACACATAGAGCGGACCATAGGACCCTCCACCGAGCGTGACGAGGCCCGCGCCGATGAGAGGGGAGATGATCTGCGGCAGCAAGTAGGAGAGGGCCACGATGCCGAGGTCCTTTCCGGCATCGTCGCGGCTCGGAAGCACCTCGGTCATGAGCGCGACGTCGACGGCGGAGTAGGCGCCTCCGGCGAAGCCCAGGATGATCATGGCAACGAAGAACCCAGTCGTGTCGGCGCTGAACATGAGCGCGACCACTCCCCCGGCCGATGCCAGCCCGGAGACCCAGATGATGATCTTCCGCCGGCCCAGCCGATCACTGAGCCAGCCGAAGAAGACTGTCGCGACGATGTTTCCAAGGAAGAAGAAGGACAGCGCCGCCGTCTGCACCCCGCCGACCTCCGCCGCCGACAAGTGCAGCGTGTCCATGATCAGGTAGAAGAGGAACAGGGCGATGGTGAAGATCGACATCGTCATGAAGAAACGGCTCACCCAGGCCCACGCGAAGTCCGGATGAGCGCGGGGACTGATCCAATAGGTCGACAGGATGTCCCTGCCGCCGAGTCGCGGAGCCGGCGCACTCCGCACGGCATCCTGATACGCGACCGTGACCGGGAGGACGGTCACCAGGCCGATCGCCGCGGGCACGACGAACCACGTCCAGCTCTGCTCGATGGGAAGCGCGGCGACGATCGCACTCGCCGCCACCGTCGCGATGCCGGATGACACGCCGACGGCGGCCGAAACCCGGGCCCGGATACGCCCGGGCACCTGGTCGGCGAGCAAGGTGTGGTTCGCCATTGCGACGGCTCCGTAGCCGAGCTGCACGATGACCCACCCCAACGCCAGGACCGGGATATTCGCCGACACCGCCATGACGACGCAGCCGAGTGTCCCCGTGACGATGCCGCCGAGGTACCAGGGCTTGCGCATTCCCATGCGTGCCCTCGTGCGGTCACTGAGTCTTCCGAACAACGGCGTCGTCACCAGGATGACGACGCCCCCGACCATCGAGATGATCGCAAGATTCGCCTCTTTCGCTCCTTCGTCAATCAGCGCGAGCAGCTTCGGCAAAGAGGCCCCGACGATTGCGCCATTCGTGATCCCGCCACCGAACCAGGCGAGTACCAGGGCCGGAAGGAAGTACCAGCGCTGCGGTCGCCCGATGATGGCATCACCGACGAAGGGACTGGCTGCGGGGCCCACGGAAGCCTCCGCGGGATCTGAGGTCTCGGTGGACATCGTCGTCCTTCTTTCAGAGTGCCTATTCCGCGTCTGCGGAAACCGGGTCGTGAAGCGTACGCAGTGCGCCGACCGCTGTGCGATGCCAGATCCGCGCCGCTTCGAGGACTCCGACGAAACCCGCGGAGTCATGGGTCTGCCCGAGCGCGATGGTGGCGCTCGACATCACGCCGGCCTCCCGCAGTCTGGCGTGATAGGCGGCCGCGTCGCCGCGCAGCGCATCGAACTCGGCAGCGAGGATCACCGCCGGCGGCAATCCCTCCAGGTTTTCCCGAAGCAGCGGGGAGACCTCCGGGGCAGTAGGTTTCACGGTGTTCCCGAGATAGTTGCGCACGGTCTTGCGGACATCGCGGCGCATGAACCAGCGGGGTACGCCGAGCGGCTTCACCGCACCGAGCACAGCGTGCTTCCCGGTCAGATCCAGAAGCGACACCTCGAGCAATTGGAGACGCAGCGGATGACGACGCCGGTCGAGGTTGGCCTGCGCGATGCATGCCGCGATCGTGCCTCCTGACGATTGTCCGGAAACAGCCAGACGCCGGGTGTCGATGCCGAGTTGTCCGCCCTCCTCGACGATCCGGTCGAGAACCGCGAGCCCTTGCTCGATCGGCGTCGGAAAGCGGTGTTCGGGCGCCTGCGCATAGTCGACCGCGACGACGACCACCTCGGCGTCGATGGCCCGCTGCGCGTACATCCAGCGATTGACCGCGAAGTCATTGGATCCTTGACGGAAGGCACCGCCGAAGAAACTGATGACGGCCGGCAGCGCCCGGTCGACACCCGGCGGACGGTGAATGCGGATGTCCACGTCCGGCCATCCGTCGACCGGCACGGTCTGACGGGTGAGCGTCACCTCGGGAATCGGCAGCCCGACCTCGGACCAGACACGGGCGACGGCGTCGACGGCGTCACTCCGGATCTGCTCGATGCTCCGCCTGCGGAACGGCGACGGGCCGCCTTCCTTCATCGCCTCGTAGATGCGCAGGATCTCGGGATCAACGGGCATTTGTCTCCTCCTCCGGCTCCTGGGTGCGGTACGCGGTTCGAAGCTCTCCGTCGACGATCGCCCGCCATTGCATGGCCTGCGTCGAAATCCGGGTGATCCCAGGCGTCGCGTGCGAGGTGCCCGGCACCACGTGCGCCCTCACGGGAACATCGACGGCGCGCAGACGGTCCGCGAGCAGCAGGCCTCCTTCGGTCACGGGATCCGCCTCGGCGAGCATGAGGAGTGTGGATGGGAACCCGCGCAGCTCCGCGGCATCGGCGACGAACGCGGAGCCGTCGAGCGCGGGCCGGTAATGCGCCAGGATCGCGGCGTACTCCTGGGCGTATTCCGGGTGTTCACGGAAGAACGCGTCGAGCTTCGCGAGTGACACCGCGGGCACCTCGAGGAGGAGGTGATGAATCGTTTGCCGATCCTCCGCCGCCAACCGGAGAGCCGCACTCGCGGCGACCGATGCTCCTGCCGAGTTGCCGCCGAGCCCGAGCCGGCCGACGTCGATCCCGAGCTGCGGTGCGCGTTCGACGAGCTCTGCGAGCAAGGCGACCGTCGCATCGCGGGCGGCAGGGAACGGGTGCTCAGGAGCAAGCGGGTATTCGAAAGAGACGATCCGTATGCCGGTCGCGACGGCGCGGGCGGCCAACAAGCTGTCATTCACGAGTTCCCGTGTGCTGCCGTGAACAAAACCTCCCCCGTGCAGGAAGAGCTGGGTCGGCGCGTTGTCGCCGATTCGCCATGGCTCGTAGATCCGGACGAATCCGCCCCAGCCGCCCGCCTCGACCGCGAACTCGTGGATCCGCGCGCCGTCGTCGACGGGGTCTGCGGTCGCGGCAGCGAGCGTGTCGGCGATGCGACGCCGGACTCGGCGCTCCTCCGCGATCGGCATGTCCGGCGAGAGCGGCCATTGCTGGTTCAGTCTCTGCAGCAGCTCCAGCCACTCGTTCTGGCCTTCGTCTTGTTCCATCAGAAGCTTCCTCCACGATGAGGTCCATATCGAGCTGTTCCGCTAATCGAAACACTTCGATAGAAGTTCTTTTAGGTGAGGCTACCCCTCTCCATCCGCCTCGGCAAGGCTTCGAGAATGACGGTGGATAGACTTCTGCCATGCAGCCGCCACAAGCCAAGCCGACGATCTACAACGTCGCCGCACGAGCAGGCGTGAGCATCTCGACCGTCTCCCTCGCGATCAACCACCCGCAGCGCGTCAGCGCAGCGACCCGGAAGCGCGTCGCCGAGGCGGCGGAGGCGGAAGGCTACCGATCGGCGGGCGCCGGCCCCCGCCGCGGACTGCGCAGCGTGGCCGCCCTCGCTCCGTTCTCAACCTGGCCCAGCTACTACCAGCGCCTGGACGGCATCCTGGACCGCTGCACGGCGGCCGGCGTCGAAGTGGTGGTGCACAACCTCCCCCCGAATGAACAGTCCGAAGTCCCATTGCTCGATGCGATCCCCGTGCGGGGTGACCTGGATGGCGTGATCGTCATGGGCAGACAGCTCACAGCAGCCGCCGAGGCCGCCATCGAGCGCAGCGGCATTCCGACCGTGCTCGTGGACGCTGAGAGCGACCGCCTGCCCACCGTCCTGACCGACGACGTGCACGGCGGCATCCTGATCGCGGAACACCTCGTCGAACTGGGCCACCGCCGCATCGTCTTCGCCTACGAAGGCCCCGCCTGGTTCGACCACAGCTCCTCCGGCCTCCACCGGCTCGCCGGCATCGAGAAGGTGGTGAAGGCCGGACAGGGCACCGTGTCGCCTCTTCTCTTTGACGAGCGGTTCCTCGACGCCTTCCGCGGCTTCGGCGCCACTGCGATCGTCGCCAACCATGACAGCCTCGCGGCACGGATCTCACGGCTGCTGGCCGATTCCGGCCTGAGTGTGCCTGGCGAGGTGTCGGTTGCAGGCTTCGACGGCGGAGAGCTCGCCACGACGCTCGGCCTCACCTCCGTACGGCAGCCGTTCGCAGCCACAGGCGCCGCAGCAGCCGAGCTGCTGCTGGGAATGCTCACGGGCACGGCACCGCAGATCCGCACGACCACTCTCGCCAGCATCCTGGTCCCTGGAGACACCACCGGCACGCCTTCTGCGTGAACCGGCGAACACCCCCTCATTTCTGCGCTCTACTTGACGTCTCGCGCCCCAATTGGGGAGCAAGGTGCCAAGTAGAGCGCAGAAAGCACTGCCGTCACGTACACCTCCGTTCATTGCCCCACTCCTCGCACGGCAGTAGCGTGACAGAACCGTCAAGAAGCATGACTCAAAGAGGAGAATCACGTGAAACGGTTACCCAGACGCACCGGCGCAGGTCTCACGGCCCTGGCCTTGGCACTCACGGCAGGGACCGCCGTCGTCCCTGCAGCCCAGGCGGATCCACGGCACACCGAGAAGACGCCGACGGCGGTGGGGTACGGCGGCGCGGTGAGCACGGTCGATCCGGAGGCTTCGGCGGCGGCCATCGAGGTTCTGCGCAAGGGCGGCACGGCGGCCGATGCCGCCGTCGCGGCAGCTGCGACTCTCGGCGTGACCGAACCGTACAGTGCGGGGATCGGTGGCGGAGGCTACTTCGTCTACTACGACGCCAAGTCACGCAAAGTCAGCTCGATCGACGGCCGTGAGACGGCTCCTGCCGGCATCAGCCACGACGCGTTCATCGACCCGGCGACCGGCAAGCCGTATCCGTTCACGCCGGAACTCGTGACGAGTGGCGTCGCGGTCGGAGTGCCCGGAACACCCGCCACCTGGGAGCGCGCCCTGCAGCGCTGGGGGAAGCTCAGCCTGGGCGAGGCTCTGAAGCCTGCCATCAAGGTGGCGGACCGCGGCTTCGTGGTGGATGACACCTTCCGGCAGCAGACCCTGGACAACAAGGACCGTTTCGCGGCCTTCACGTCAACCAGCAAGCTGTATCTGCCCGGCGGAGACGCTCCCGCGGTGGGCAGCGTGTTCCGGAATCACGACCTTGCGGCGACGTACCGGCTGCTCGCGAAGAAGGGCACCAAGGCGTTCTATGGCGGGCCGCTGGCGGCCGAGATCGCGCACACCGTGCAGGCGCCGCCGAAGACGGCCGGCACGAAACTCCCCGTGCCTGTCGGCTCGATGACGACGGCGGATCTGGCGAAGTACGCGGTGGCGGATCAGGGCACCACGCACGTGAACTACCGCGGCCTGGACGTCTACGGCATGGCGCCGTCCAGCAGCGGCGGCACCACCGTGGGCGAGGCGCTCAACATCCTGCAGAACTACCAGTTGTCCGGGATGAGCAGCACCCAGGCTTTGCACCACTACATCGAGGCGAGCTCCCTGGCCTTCGCGGACCGGGGGAAGTACGTCGGTGATCCGGCCTTCGTGAAGGTTCCGACGGCGGCTCTGACCGATCCGCTGTTCGGCAAGGAGCGTGCGTGCTTGATCGATCCGGCGAAGGCGCTGCCGAAGCCGCTCGCGCCGGGTGATGTGAGCTCCTACGACGGCGTCTGCCCGGCATCCACCGCCAAGCCGGCCGAGGAACGGGATACGGAGAACATCTCCACGACGAATCTGACGGTGTCCGACCGCTGGGGGAATGTCGCGGAGTACACCCTGACCATCGAGCAGACCGGTGGCTCCGGCATGGTGGTCCCCGGTCGCGGTTTCCTGCTGAACAACGAGCTGACCGACTTCTCCACGGTGTGGAGCGCGGACGATCCGAACCGGATCGAACCGGGCAAGCGGCCGCGCTCTTCGATGTCGCCGACGATCATCCTGCAGAACGGCAAACCGTTCCTGGCCTTGGGATCGCCGGGTGGTTCGACCATCATCACCACGGTGCTGCAGACGATCCTGAACCGCGTGGATCTCGGCATGAACGTATCCCAGGCGATCGCGGCACCGCGGGTGTCGCCGCGTAATGGGGCGACAGTGACGGCGGAACCGGCCTTCATCGACAAGTACGGTGCAGGGTTGAACGCATTGGGGCATCAGCTCGTGGCGTCCGGCGATTCCTTCACCTCGGCCTCCGAGATCGGCGCGGCGACGGCCATCGAGTTCCGTCCGGACGGCAGTACGGTGGCGGCTGCTGAGCGGGTGCGGCGCGGCGGCGGTTCCGCGATGGTGGTGTCCGGAAGGCGCTGAGGCGCGCACAACACAAAGGCCGACGACGGCGGAAGGAGACTTCCGCCGTCGTCGGCCCTTTTGCGCAGTCAGCTGCGTCGTGGACGGTCAGTCGAACACTCGCGTGGTGTCGGGGAGCGCTGGAAGCGATGACGCACCGCCACGGATGTCCGTGTCATTGGCAGTCAGTCCGGTGGGATCGTAATAGGAAGCCACCAAGTGCTGTTTGATGTATCCGATGACGATCTGGCCCTTGGTGCAGTTCCGGGCCGAGATCGCGGTGAAGTTCTGCCAGCCGTTCGGAGCGGCAGGTCGGATGGTCTTGGAGCTCCACTGGGTGGGCGTGGCATCCGGGATCAGGTACTGACGCAGTTCTCCGGTGGAGAGGGTTGCCATGAGGACCGCCACGGGCTTGCCGTTGACGGCGACGGCGGGGGCGGAGCCGATCGAGGTGATGGAGGCACCTCCTCCGAACACCTTGACCGTGCCCGTGACGGTCCGGGCACCGGTGTCGATGGTGTAGCGGTAGAGCTCTCCGCCTGAGGTCAGACGGAAGACGAACTGCTGGCCGCGTACTGTGGAAGTCCCGCTGTACGCGGTCGTGATGGACTTCTGGAACCAACCGCTGCCAAGGGTGGTCACCGCACCGTCGATGGAGTGCTTCCAAGTGCCGTCGGCCTGGAGATCCTGCCGTTCGTCATAAAACTTCGCGGTGCCATCCGAAGAGGTCCCGAAGTAGCTGAACTTGCCGAAAGTGTCGTCCCCGTAGCCACCGAGCTGTGTCAGATAAGTGGCGTCGAAGGGAACCGGGGCCGACCAGTTGCTGTGTTCCCAGCGAAGCTTGCCGTCACTGAGGAAGACAGCTCCGAGATTGCGGTTCGATTCCATGGTCAGCAGAGCGCCGTAGCAGTCGGCGGGAGTCGCGGTGGGCGCCGGATACTGGGTCGCGGCATTCGCGGGCACGGCGGTGACAACGGCGGAGAGCGCCAGCGCCCCCGTGGCGAGACCTCCGAGCAACTTGGCAGTGAGCTTCATGATGCTTCCTCGTGGAGAGTGAGATGGATGCCAGGAATTAATCCAGGAACTGTAGGAATAAGGGCAGTCTATCCCCAAACGCGGGTGGCATGCCTGGAAAATCCTCTTTTGTGGAGACTCTGTCCACAGCCCGCAATCCCTGCTTGACTAGGCCCATGGCTCATCCCCTGGTGTACATCCACTTTCCCGGCACGGCACGACAGGCTCTGGAGTTCTATCAGAGCGTGTTCGGCGGCGAGCTGAGCCTGAACACCTTCGCGGAGTTCGGGCGCAGCGACGGCCCCGCCGATGCGATCGCGCACGGCATGCTGATCGGCACGGTGGAACTGGCAGGGGCGGATGCTGCGGGCGATGAGCGTCCGCTGAGCACGGACGGCCTCATGCTCTCGCTCCTGGGTACCGCCCCGGCTGAGACGCTGCGCACGTGGTTCGAGCAGCTGTCCGAGGGCGGCCGCGTGGTGGAGCCACTGGAGGTCCGCCCCTGGGGTGCGACGGACGGCCAAGTGGTGGATCGCTTCGGCGCGCACTGGCTGGTGGGGTTCGAGGACTAGGCGAACTCGAAGCCGCTACTGCCATGGCCACCCCCTGACTGTGGAGAGACTCGTCCCCTAGAAGACCCTCCAAAGCTTCGTCCCGCCCATGCTGGGAACAAGTCTCCAACCAGCCGGCCACGAGGGGATCATCCCCGCCTGTGCGGGGAGCACCAGAAATCTGCGTAGGCATAGACCTCGACCTTGGGCTCATCCCCGCCTGTGCGGGGAGCACTTAGCGGGTCCTAGCGGACGACCCGGCCCCATGGGCTCATCCCCGCCTGTGCGGGGAGCACGCTGCCGGAGCAGACCAGTAACCCATGGTGAAGGGCTCATCCCCGCCTGTGCGGGGAGCACCGCTTCTGCCTGTAGGTAGCGGACGAGTGCGAGGGCTCATCCCCGCCTGTGCGGGGAGCACGTCAGATGGAGCAGAAGGCTGCCCGCGGAGAAGGGCTCATCCCCGCCTGTGCGGGGAGCACTAGCCCTTGGCCGTGTTGTAGGCGTACGTCGCGGGCTCATCCCCGCCTGTGCGGGGAGCACCCTGGAACAGTCCCAGGGTGCCATCCAGACGGTGGGCTCATCCCCGCCTGTGCGGGGAGCACCGCCGGGTTCACGGTGTTGATGTTGGTGGGAAGGGCTCATCCCCGCCTGTGCGGGGAGCACTCAGACAAGAAGGCGAGTTCGCCATTCAACCAGGGCTCATCCCCGCCTGTGCGGGGAGCACATCACCCGGTATCCACGAAAGAACCCCACACCGGGCTCATCCCCGCCTGTGCGGGGAGCACGCCGGGCGTGACCCAGGCGCCGGGTAGCTCCAGGGGCTCATCCCCGCCTGTGCGGGGAGCACGACCTGCCCCGCGGCGGTGTGGACCTTGGCGTGGGCTCATCCCCGCCTGTGCGGGGAGCACTCATTACTTACGCCGTCCCCGGTAGAACCAGTGGGCTCATCCCCGCCTGTGCGGGGAGCACGTCTGATGAGTACAACCCGGCCAAGATGCCGACGGGCTAATCCCCGCCTGTGCGGGGAGCACGTGCTGGTCTGGACGGTCGGGGTGATTTCCAGGGGCTCATCCCCGCCTGTGCGGGGAGCACAGGTTGTTGAGCTGGGCGTAAATCTGGGACAGGGGCTCATCCCCGCCTGTGCGGGGAGCACGGGTGGGGGACCTCGCCGTCATGGCACAGGCGGGGCTCACCCCCGCCTGTGCGGGGAGCACCCAACCTGCGCGACGACGTCGATACCGTCATTGGGCTCATCCCCGCCTGTGCGGGGAGCACTGCCCCGGATACGTCTTTCACGGCTTCAGATCCGGGCTCATCCCCGCCCATGCGGGGAGCACCGGGGGAGGTATGAGTCATGGCTGACTACTGGGGGCTCATCCCCGCCCATGCGGGGAGCACGCCCTGGTTATGCCCCAGGGCGACGTGGACCAGGGCTCATCCCCGCCCATGCGGGGAGCACCCGTAGGCGACGAGGACGGATGGTGCGCCGCTGGGCTCATCCCCGCCCATGCGGGGAGCACTGGTGGAGATGCGTTTAACCTGTCCGCACTGCGGGCTCATCCCCGCCCATGCGGGGAGCACTTCCCGTAATAGCGCTGAGCGATTGTGGACAGGGGCTCATCCCCGCCCATGCGGGGAGCACTCCGGCAAGCGGATCGTGCTGGACACCAGCCCGGGCTCATCCCCGCCCATGCGGGGAGCACGTACGCCGATGTGGCGCTACCTTGACGGCATCGGGCTCATCCCCGCCCATGCGGGGAGCACGCGCCCCTATCCCCTGGTACTCCCACATTTCCGGGCTCATCCCCGCCCATGCGGGGAGCACATCTCCTTACGTAGTGGCACGTATGCCGATGTGGGCTCATCCCCGCCCATGCGGGGAGCACATTCACTAACCCGGCTTTCCTGAATCAGGTTCGGGCTCATCCCCGCCCATGCGGGGAGCACATGTACAGCTCCTTCACCTTCCAGTAGGTGAAGGGCTCATCCCCGCCCATGCGGGGAGCACCTTCATTACGGGCGTGGAGCGTCTTTCTCCTCGGGCTCATCCCCGCCCATGCGGGGAGCACCCGGGGTCTCAACGACGGACATCACCGCCAAGGGGCTCATCCCCGCCCATGCGGGGAGCACTGACCCGCGCAAGGTCTCCTTGTTCAGTCATTGGGCTCATCCCCGCCCATGCGGGGAGCACTCCGCGACAGCTCCGAGTGGGGGCAGCGTATGCGGGCTCATCCCCGCCCATGCGGGGAGCACATCGGGCCTCCGTCTCGATTTGAGAACAAGAAGGGCTCATCCCCGCCCATGCGGGGAGCACCTTTGGGTGCCTTTCACCATTCGAAGTCCGTCGGGCTCATCCCCGCCCATGCGGGGAGCACTGCTTCGCGGTGGACTGCGCGTCAAGAGCACCAGGCTCATCCCCGCCCATGCGGGGAGCACATCGGGCCTCCGTCTCGATTTGAGAACAAGAAGGGCTCATCCCCGCCCATGCGGGGAGCACCTTTGGG
>NZ_JBIVFT010000007.1:0-36312 GCF_044748305.1 Arthrobacter sp. NPDC090010 | reverse complement strand
AAGTCCGTCGGGCTCATCCCCGCCCATGCGGGGAGCACTGCTTCGCGGTGGACTGCGCGTCAAGAGCACCAGGCTCATCCCCGCCCATGCGGGGAGCACTCTCGCATGTAGGCACTGTTATTAATGGAACGGGGCTCATCCCCGCCCATGCGGGGAGCACGTCGCGGCCGTCGCCGTGGCCTGGATTGATCAGGGCTCATCCCCGCCCATGCGGGGAGCACGCCGTCCACGTTGTCGTTGATCAGGATCATGGTGGCTCATCCCCGCCCATGCGGGGAGCACCTACTGGACCTTGAGATTTAATCTGTCGGTTTGGGCTCATCCCCGCCCATGCGGGGAGCACACTTGCTGACCTGGGGAAACAAGACAACTAGGTGCTAATCGGATTCAACTGTACCTGCGCTACGTTTCGTTCTGAGTCTTCCTGGCAGCCCGCCTGTACTTGCTCGCGTTACTCCATCCCGGGCGAACATCCGCGGACCTTTCTTGAGGGGGTTTAAGGGCAGGACGAAGGATGAGGTTCACGCCGTCCATATCAATGGGAAGCCATTGATTGCGATGAACCCGAAAGGCCATCTTCTGCTCGCCTCTTGCCGTGTGAACCATGATGGCTCGGCCATCCTTGGCAAGTTCCACGACGCGATCCCACAACAAGTCACGAGCTCTCGCCGTCACAGCCCCCACAAACACTCCAGCGCTGATCTCCAAAAGCCACTTACTGAGGTCACCTCATAGTCCTTCCGGGCAAGCAGAGAGAACGATGACGATCATGACTCTCCGAATCCATAGTTGGATCCGGATGCCACCTGCCCCGACGTCTCATCCCAAAGGTTCACGACGTCGGCGTCCCAGTCTGCGTCGATCTGTTCCGGGTCACCGGGCAACAGTAAAGCCCGGATATCTCGCGCACAACGATCAAGGATGGCGCCATCATGAACCGCGTCTCTTACCGCCCTCCGGGTTTGAGGACCGGGCAGATCGGAGGTCTTGCTTGCCACCTCGAATGCCACAGGAATGGTGATCTCTGCCTTGTACAAATCAGCGATGTCGTACACAAAGGACCGAGAGTGCCCGGTGTGGACAAAGCCGAGTCCGGGAGAACAACCCAGCGCCACGATCACCGAATGAACGATCCCATACAAGCAGGCATGAGCTGCCGAGAGACACTGATTGATCGCGTCGCTGCCGCTGAAGTCGTTCGGGTCATAGTCACGCCGACTCCACCCGACGCCCGTCCGTTCGGAGTTTTCCCGGTAGATCTTACGCACCCGGGCTCCCTCACGTCCCCGCAGTTGCTGCATGGAGAGCCGGGAGACATCCTCACCGGGAAAGCGCATCCCGTACATGTTCCTCGCCACTTCGAGCCTCAATCGCTGATTTGAGACCCTGGCAGCCTGTGCTTCCAGTAAGCGAGCGGACTTCGCCAGCGAACGCCCGTGTGCGTAATAGCGAACCCCACGCTCGCCCACCCAGACCGCGGTGGACCCGCTATCCGCCAGAAGGCACATGGCGGGATGTGTCACCCTTGTTCCCGGCCCCAACAGGAGTGCACCCAGTGAGGCGGCAGGGATATGGACAACACCGCGTTCATCCGTGGCGGTGATGGCATTCGCATCCCGGTGAACAATGCACCTTTCGACATAGACGAACGAGATTCGATCTTTCGAGCGGACGAGTTCAGGGAGGTCCGGCGGCCTCGGCCCCGATGGGGCACTCATGAAGGCCTGCCGTCCGCACTGGCAATCGTCATCAGACCACAGCCGTAAGCCTTACCCCGTCCAACGCCTTGCACCAAGGTCTCGCGGAATCTGCCCACATCAGTCACGCGCAACAGGCCATCAAACTGCACACGGACCAGGGTCACCGCAGACTCACGTCCTTCCTGATTGGGGTCTCTCCTTCCAAAGGAGTCCTTAGTCCTGGAACTCACCTCGAGTACGGGACTTGCATCCCCCGACATCTCAACGTGGAACCCTCGCCGTTCCGCTCGGTCCAGCAACCACTGCATCTGCTGTTTCGGTGTGACATGGGCGAATCGCTTGCCTTTGGTCGCCGGATCCATCGACTGCTTCGTCGGGTTGGCGTGGAGTCTGAAGGACCAGAGCTGTCCTTCCTCAAGCCTCCGAAGCAAGGGTTCGTATTCTCTGGTCGTCCAGGTGTTCGTAGCCCACCCCGCCTGTTCGTTGAGAGCCGACATGTCGGGTTCAGCGGGGCTCAGAACGTAGAGCGAAACACGGTGTTCCGCACGATCCACGCGCCAGAGCACCCTGGGATTCTCCTGCCCCAGAGGGGGCGGCGGAAATGATGACAACACTGCTGCGTGCATGGCCTGTGGATTACCCAGGAGAAACCGTGCGCCCCTTCGCGCGGTATTGATCTCGAACTTCGTCAGAAACATTCAGGAACCTCCCAATTCGGCCATCGGATCATGCGACTGTTCCTTGCCAAAGGGATTGGGCACCTCATGAGGCTTCGGCCTCACCACCGTCCTCCAGGTGTAGCTCCGGTTTTCCGGTGAGAAGTCCAGCGGAACATCCCGTACGGTCTCCCCTGCCTCTCCTGGTTCCAGGGCATCCCTGAAGATCTCCAGGCTGACCGTCCGAGCAGCCTGCTTCTTCTGATGCCAAACGGCGGCCTGCCACGGTTCCATCCGAAGGGCCGTGTCCAAGGAAACGCCTTCCACTCCCAACGAGATCCTTCCCGCCGGAACACAAGATCGTCGGCCCAGGTAGAGAGGGTACACAGGGTCCAGAACCGCCTCGTTCAACCCCTCGATGACAGCGTCGGGCCCCTCCACCACAGCCAGAAAGACCGCATCGGACAGATAGTAGCGATACGAGAGGGGCATGGATTCCCGTCCGTCAAGGCTGCGCGCCACCTGGAAATCACGCAATAGACGGCCCGGTTGGTCGACCCGGACACCGAACTTCAGCCCCACAAGGTCTTCAACAGGTTCAGATCTCCGACGGCCTTGGGCAGCCGCCAGCAGACCAAGGACTCCGCTCTTGGTCGGTTCCTCTCGCGTATGCCGGTTGACGAAACGGCTACTGGCACCCCAGGCTTGAAGCGGACCGGCGAGCCGCAGCTTGAGAACCGCCACTATTCGCCCCTGACGTACGCGGGAAGTTCACTCTCCAGCGCTTCGATGAGGTCAGGGAAACTAACCCCGCGGCCCAGCTGCGACAATGCTTCAACCGCACTGCTAGGCGCCACCACGAATGTGGTGGTGGCAGCACCGCCAAAACCGGCATCGAGCTCCACTGAATACCGTGCCAGCCGCTCCGCCGCGACTCTCAAGCGCCCCTTGCCGTCCTCAGCAGTGACGGCCTCTTCAAAGGCACCCACCAGATTGACGGGCATCCGTTCCCGCAAGGTCACAACCACTCCATCAGGCAAGGTCTTGTTGGCGAAAGTATTCTGCTTCCCCGTCGGCATGGACTCCACGAACGAGCGGACAAAACTCACGGCCGCTTCAACTGTGGCACCTGGGTCTCCCAGATTCTTCAGCAGGCCTCCCAGGTTGAGGGTCGCGTACCTGTATAGGGTGGAGGAATTGAACTCCACGGTGCCGATCATGCCGGCTCCAGGCTCATCGTCTCCGCTCTCATCGTCCACGGCGGTGAAGTAGTCGAACTCAGACTCCACTGCATGAACGCTGATGGCATGAGCCACTTGAACACTTGCGTCGACGTTGAGGTCCGTGCTGTTGGCAATCATCCGTCCGAAAAGCGAGACATCCACACTCTGGTCGGATTGAAGCACAGCCTTGACCAGCTTCTTGTCGATATCCGTGCCGTTCTTCTCCGCCTCAAGCGCTACCTCGGCCAGCCTCCTGGCTTGGATGTTGCTGACGAACAAAAGATATTCCGTCCGCGCAGGCTTTGCCGTTGCGGTCTCGTCTTTTGCCTTGGGCACCTCTACTTTGAAGCCACCCGCTTGAACAGCCGCGATGGCCAACTCCGCCGCGCGGTCACCCAGCTCAGGCGAGATCTCCTGAATGTGTTTCGCCACCATGTCCACCAGCCGCTTGGTCCGGGTACCAAGTCGGCTGGCGTCGAGATAGTCGGAAAAGTCCTTGCGGATCGCTCTCTTCCAAGCCTGGCTGGACACCCTGGCTCGTCGGACACCGCCGTACACCGCGGTTTTCGGCGACCCCGTGTCGTCGCGGTTGACGTTGCTCGGAGGAACCGTGTGGAGTGCATGGACGTCAAGGTAGAAGTTCTTCATGATGCTGTTCCTTCACGTGAGTCGGAGTTCTGTGGGTCGAGTGTTTCCGGGGTTCCGCCGAACGCATAGTCCCTGCCCCACCGGAGCCTGACACTGTTCGCCGTCACCGGATTCTGCAAGAGGCGGAGATCCTCCGCGAAGCGTCCGTAGTCCAGAGCAATGTCGGCTGTCCTCAACTGCTGGATCAAACCTCTGGAATGGTGCTGTAGTTCGTTGAACGTCGTGGACGTCATCAAAGCGTCGAAGCGGCGTTTCACCGCCACCGAGGTCCCCTCGGCTCCGTCTGGCGTTCCCAGCCGTCGTACCGCTCGGCCAAGAGATGGACCCGTCTGGTGCATGGGCATGCTCTTCGACTGCTGATGGACCGCGTACAGCGTCATCGCTGCATAGGCCGCCCTTTCTCCGGGACTGGCAGCATCGCCTCGGCCGGCGAGCTCCGGTGGAAGTCCTTCCACCGCCTCATGCCACACCCAGGGATCAGAACCGGGCTCCGTCGCCACGGCCCTTCGAAGCCTGGCGAGTGTCCCGGCGACGAGCGGCCGGTGTCCTTCCAGATAGATCCGTTGAATTTTCCGGATTCTAGCGTCAATGTTCTGGGCCAACGCGGGTCTTTCAGTCATCGCTTTGCTCCTTTCGTCGTCGTGCTTCCAGAGTTCTCGCGAGAGGCCCTTTCTGCCCTTGCGTCGATCTCCGCCTGAAGAGGCAGGTACTTCCGAAGGCTTCGATACAGCCAGGTTTCCGCAGTGGCCGCGGAAACCAATTCGGAGTCGACCGTTCTTCCCACCAAAGCCGACTCTCCAGCCATGGACAGCATCTCCGTTGCAGAGGACGCAATGATCTTTCGGGCGATGGAATTCCACACCTCTCCGGCGGCTTCCGCGTCCTCACTCCCGCTGAGCTCGGAAACCCACCTTCGGTAGGGTTCATTCAGCGCAAAGAACGCCACTTGCCGGGCCTTCTCCTGCGGCGGATCAAGGTCACCACCTGCCGCACGGCTCAGTTCACCGGCGAAGCGGCCGAACGCCCAAACGGCTTGCTCCGTATTGGATGCGGCGTTCTTGGCAACTTGTGCCACAGCCGCGGAGCTTTCCGAAAGCAACCGCAAGTGAACGGCCAGGGAATCATCAAGAATCTCCGTGTAGACGGAGCTCTGAGTACCGTAGACCACCCCGACCAATCGAGCATTGAGAACCCGTCCGGCGTCGATCGAATCCAATTCGCTCAGCCTGGAAACCCACGTGACGATGGGCGGGACCCGGAGTAGGACGATTCCGTCCGCGTTGGTCCGAGCTTGCTCATTCTGCGCGAGCAGCGCACTCACACCGTTCCAGATCATCCGCTCCGGATCGTGCTCCCGGGGCATGTAGATCGCACCCGCCTTGAACTTGGCGGTCTGCGGCTTACTGAACCGCTGTGCGGTCAACGGATCAGCATCCATGTTCTGCGGCGGCAAAGGATCGCCATTACAGACCAGCACGTTCCTGACCTTTCCCGCTTCCGGGAAGAGCCTGATCCTCCGGGATTGCCAGGTGAAGACATCAACGGGTCCCGTGGGCTTTGGAACGCCGGCCTTCCGTTCTTCCACAGCAGGCCCCAATGGAGCACGTTCCCAAACGGGCAGATCGGAACCTGGCTCCGACAAAGCCACCAAGGAAAGATCCAGGTTCAGATGCAGCGTTTCCGAAAGACTCTCTCCTTCGAAGAAGACCCCTCCCGTGGTCCCGGCCCATCCGGTTCCGATGGGATAACCCTTCCCGCCTTTCACTCTCGGATCTCCCACCGCACCGGATTTGATCCCCGAAGGGTCATAGGCGTGGGTATGAATGAGCCAGCGAGTAGCTTCCGCGTAGGACAGCGCATCGAGGCCATGACCGGCACGCGTGGTGAAATACTGATATCCGCTGGGCACATCAGCGATGAGACGGTCCACCCCGTCGACTTTTCCGCTCTGCGTATGCAACTCCGGGACCTGCATGAAGGGGCGGACAGGATCGAAAAGTTCGAATGAAGATTCGAAATCGTCCAGGTAGCCCAGGACGGAATCGGTGAGCTTGGAGTGATCCAGCCACAGTTCCTTCCAGGCGCTCACCGCGCCGCCCGCGTTGATCCGCGGCATGCTGCTGTACACGATGGCCAGAAGGACCCGCAGCACCGCATAGTCCTGGGTGGGTAGTTCTCCCGCCAGCCGTCGAATGAAGGCGCTCTGCCGGAAGACTTCAGTGAGCGAAAGCTCCTTGACCACACCGTCCGTCATCAGACAGCTCACCCAGGGGTCACGCACCAGATTGAACTGGGGAAGCACAGCCGTCATACGGTTTCTCCTTTCTCTTCATGCGTCTCTTCATGCAGCCCGGTTCTCGGGTCGTACCGGAGCTTTTTCCCATCCAGGGTGGCGGCCATGGACTCGTCAAGGAAGAGCACCAGCTGCCCCTTGAGCCACGGGGATTTCTGCCATGCGGCAATGCCCTGAGACTCAAGCTCTTTCAGGACCTTGTCTATCCGGTGCGGCTGACAATATTTTGAAGGCAATCTGACCGTGCAGGAGCTGAGCGCTCTGGCCATCCCGCGTTCGGGCGGGCTGTCGACCGGAACCACCACACCTCTGAAACGCTGGAGGTGGGACAAGAATCTGACCTCCTGAGTCCTGTGGGCCAAGATCACTTCGAGAGACTCATCCGTATCCCTGACTTTGGCGAACCCCACCGCATCCTGTACACCGTCGTCGACGTTTCCCGTATTGCGCTCCAGCAGATCAGTGGCGAGCCCTTCAGGAAAAGCCTCGGCGCGTTTCAAGAGGAAGGCTCCGGCACTGTCGAATTTCCTGGCCAGTTCGTCCTTCCTCTTCTTCTCCGCCGTGTGGAAGACTTCGCGCCAGCTTTCCGGCACGGAGAAGTTCTCCACATAGGTGTCCTGGACCAAAGAGCTGATATCACCGGGCAGCTCAAGTGCCATTCCGTCTCTGAGTCTGCTCTCAAGCACCAAGAACGATCGCATCAGTAACGCTTGTCCATAGATCGCCGCCGCACCGGGGTCGAAGACCGGCGGATCTGCCGTCCAATGCAAGACTCCCCTGATCAGGCAAGATGCCTTCCGCGCATGTTCTGGTCGTGGACGACTGACCGTCCGTCTGCGGTGCAGACGGCCGATGCGTTGGAGCAGCAGGTCCGTTGGGGCGATGTCCGTGATCATCAGGTCGAAGTCAACGTCCAATGACTGCTCAAGGACTTGTGTTCCGATGACCACCAGCCGCTCGGGACGGGATCCGCCCGCCGCCGCGACCACGTCGTCACGTCCCAGAAGGGAACGTATCCGGTCTTCCAGTCCCATCCGGTCCGGCGCCATGAAACGGGAATGGACCAGGATGAGTTCTTCTTCCTTGAACACCTCGGAAAGGTGACGGTACGCGTCCTGCGCCCGCTGGACCGTGTTGCAGATGACGGCGGCACAACCGCCGTCGCGCTTCACAGGTTCCAGCGCGCCAGACAGTTCGGGAAGGCCGTCTTCAAGAAGCTTCAGATCGACGGACAGGGACTCTTCCCGGGCTGCCGGCACCACGAGCTGCGGCCCTTCGGGGGAACTGCTGACGATGAGCGGATACCCCGGGTTCCCGTCGAGGGGCGACGACGACGGCGGATCGGGCCGCCGACGGCGTGGCCTTTCGCCCCAGCTCGGAGACCGGTCATTCGCAGCCTTTCCGGGCCTGCCCGCTTCATAGGATTCCAGCAGCTGCCTACGGGTTCCGGCCGGCAGGGTCGCCGAGAGCAGAATGACCGGCACCCCGTAGGAAGCAAGCCAGGCCAGCGCCTGGTTCAGGTAGCGATTCATGAAGGCGTCATAGGCATGCACCTCATCGATGATCACCACCTTCCCGGCCAAGGCGAGGTGCCGCAGCACCACGTGTTTGCTCTGCAGTGCTGCGAAGAGCACCTGGTCGATGGTGGCGACTACGAAGCTTGCCAGAAGCCCTTTCTTACGCCCGAACAGCCACTGGTGGGCAAGCACCTCATGGCCTTGGGCTTCCCCGGTGCTGCCTTCCTCCCCGAAAATTCCTTGGATCCGCTCACCCGATTCTCCCGACACCGCGTCTTCCCGGAAGAACTTCGTGAACTCGTCGTTGAGCAAGGATTTGGAATGTGCCAAGTAAATGCTGCGCCGGTGCGAGCCCGGTTTGGCATCCGGGAGATTCTTCACCCATGAGGGAAAACGCATGAACATGGCATCGCTCGTAGCCTGCGTGGGAAGCGCGAAGACCACCCCGCCCAACCCCCATTTGGCAGCGAAGACCTCCGCAGCAGCCAGCGCGGCTTCGGTCTTCCCCTCTCCCATAGGGGCTTCGATGATCAGCACTCCGGGCGCTGCCATGAGAGTTGCGGCTTCGATGGCTTTCCTCTGCATCTCCGTGGGCCGGGCGTTCGGCGGAAGGTCGAAGCGCCCGGCGAAAAGTTCCTCCGGATCCTTCGGCGGCGCTGGCGCCTCCCAGGGCCGGGCCAGGTCCAGTCGCTCCCATGCCCTGTTCAACCGTTCCTCCGTCGTGGAGTGGTCACCGTAGGAGAAAAGGTCCACATTGCTGGCAATCCAGTCCGCCAGGATGACGATGCCGGTCAGTAGCAGCTGCGCCTGCGGCGCAAGCTTCCGCGCCTTCCACAAAGCAAGGTAGGAGTCCGCGCCCGTCAGCGAAGCACACGCTGCCATGAGCTCGTTCTGGACCTCGTGCCAGGCCGGGGCAAGGGCCTCGGTCGCTTCCCGGGCCGCTCGGATGCCTACCGTAGAAGGGGGAACGCCGTGGTGTCCCCCGGCAATCGTGGAGTAACTGGCGGCAGTAATGGCGTCGAACCCCTGGACTTCCCTAAGCCAACGGTTGATGATCGTATAGCTCAGAACGGAGTGCGGCAGTTTCTCCTGTGGAGTCAGCGTCCACGGCGAATCAAGTCCGTAGGTACGCATCCCATCAGCCAAGCTGTGGACCTGGTACGAAAACTTCGGGTGAGCTTTACCCACGTCGTGCGTGGCTGCGAGCCACATCAGAAGAGCCCGCGTCTCCTGCAGATCAGATGCCTCGCAGCTCTCCTGGACCCGAACCTTGACCGCCACCGCGAGCCACTCGTCCCACAGCTTCCCGGCGACCGCAGCCGAATCCTGCATATGCCGCCACAAGGACATCGAGTCCCCAGTATCGCGGTCCGATTTAGCCCACACCGACTGAGCCGCGGGTGAAACCATGAGATCCCCCGTTCTCACTCCTGACCTCCACTTCAAGGCCAGGTTGCTGCAATGTATCAAGGCTGTGCGCTCGCTCCGGGAACACTTCCCCATCAACCTTTCGTGTCGTCCGAGTCGGTCTGGCCACCCGACAATGGACGAGTCCACTAGGCTGAAGAAGCTTCCCGCATCTGCGGGAATGAACCCTTGGGTATTTCTGCGGTCAAGGTGCTCCTCCAAGCTTCATCTGGGGGAATTCCTCTCTTCGAACTTGGGAATTTGAGCGGTTGATTGACTGCTCCTACTCCGTGAAGCTACGGTACTCCCATGCCTCGCCTGAAGCTAGCCCACACCGCTGACAAGAATTTTGCCGCGCCGCCGCATCTGGCCGCCCCGGCCTCAAATCCGTACCCCAGTTTGCTTTCCGCGCCCCAATATCGGCACCGAAAGTCAATTGGGGCGCGGAAATCCGGCGATGGCCGCACTGAACACTCCGTCGCGCCACCAGTAGCCGCCCGCCGCACGTTCCTCACTTTTCGGTGCCCGGATTTCGTCCGAGTGCGGCGATTGGGACATCCGGACGAAATCCGGGCACCGAAACCCCCTGGCGCGCCCTCCACCCCTCCAAACACATCAGATTTTTGTATCCCATCACCCTTCGCGTGACCCAACCCACTTGACGCCCCTCTCCGCCCTTCGTAGACTTTTCACTAAGCAAAACTTTCTTTCCACTCTGCGGAAACATCCACAGTGGCACAGCAGGGTGGAAGGACCAGAAAACTGCAGGGCAACGCCGCCCGGGAAGGACACGACATGACCTACTCCGTGAACTGCTCAATCCTCTTGACCGAGCTCCCCCTCCTGGAGCGCCCGGCCGCCGCCAAGGCCGCGGGCTTCGACGCCGTCGAGTTCTGGTGGCCCTTCACCGAAGCCGTCCCCGCCGACGCGGACGTGGACGCCTTCGTCAACGCCATCAACGACGCCGGCGTGCAGCTGGCCGGCCTGAACTTCTTCGCCGGCGACATGCCCGGCGGCGACCGCGGCTTGGTCTCCTGGAAGGGCCGCTGCGGCGAATTCAAGGACAACATCGACGTCGTCGCCGGCATCGGTGAGCGCCTCGGCACCAAGGCGTTCAATGCCCTCTACGGCAACCGCCTCGACGGTTTCACTCCGGAGGAGCAGGACGAGCTCGGTCTGAAGAACCTGGTCGCCGCCGCGGAAGGCGTCGCGAAGATCGGCGGCACCGTCCTCCTGGAGCCGGTCTCCGGCACCCCCGCCTACCCGCTGAAGACGGCCGCGGACACCTTCGCGGTCATCGCCAAGACCCAGGAAGCCGGCGTGGACAACGTCAAGTTCCTGGCGGACTTCTACCACCTGGCAGTCAACGGTGACGACGTCGCCGCCGTGATCGAGAACCACGCCAAGGACTTCGGCCACATCCAGATCGCCGACAACCCCGGCCGCGGAGCCCCCGGCACCGGCGAACTCCCCCTCGGCGAGTGGGTCACCCGCAGCCGCGAGCTCGGCTACGACGGCGCGATCGCCCTCGAGTACAAGCAGCCGCAGGAATCCGCCTTCACCTGGCTGGTCCGCTGACCGCGGCGCCACTGACAGCCACCTCAGAACGAACGATATTAAAGGACTTCCAATGACCAACGTCACCGTCATCGGCCTCGGCATCATGGGCCTCCCCATGGCCAAGAACCTCGTCAACGCCGGCTTCACCGTCACCGGCTTCAACCGCTCCCAGGACAAGATCGACGCCCTCGTGGCCGCCGGCGGCAAGGGCGCCTCCAGCATCGCCGAGTCCGTTCAGGACGCCGACGTCATCATCACCATGGTCCCGGACTCCCCGGACGTCGAAGGCGTGGTCTCCGGCCCCGAAGGTGTCTTCGCCAACGCGAAGTCCGGCGCCCTCTGGGTCGATGCCTCGTCCATCCGCCCGGACGTCTCCGCTCGTCTCTCCGCAGACGCCCGCGAAGCCGGCCTCCGCCCGCTCGACGGCCCCGTCTCCGGTGGCGAGCAGGGTGCCATCGACGGCGTCCTCTCCATCATGGTCGGTGGCGAAGCCGCTGATTTCGAGGCCGCTCAGCCCGTCCTCAACGCCGTGGGCAAGACCATCGTCCACGTCGGCCCCTCCGGCTCCGGCCAGACCGTGAAGGCTGCCAACCAGCTGATCGTGGCCGTCAACATCCAGGCTCTCGCCGAGGCGGTCGCCTTCCTCGAGGCCTACGGCGTCGACACCGACGCGGCTCTCAAGGTCCTCGGTGGCGGCCTCGCCGGCTCCAAGGTCCTGGATCAGAAGGGTCAGAAGATGCTCGACCGCAACTTCGACCCCGGCTTCCGCCTGGCCCTCCACAACAAGGACCTCGGCATCGTCACCTCCGCCGCCCGCGAGGCCGGCGTCGTCGTCCCGCTCGGCTCCGCCGTGGCGCAGCTGGTCTCCTCCCTCGTCGCCCGCGGCGACGGCGGCCTGGACCACTCCGGCCTCTTCAAGCTCACCAACGAGCTCGCCGGCAAGAACTGACCCTCCGTTGCGTGCTCAGTTGTGGTGACTTCCAGCAGGAAACACCGCCACAACCGGGCCGCCGGGGACACACAACAACACAGATCCGTACGACGGCGGCAGCCGACTCTCGCAACGAACCCACCACCCGCTTCTCCCCGGCACCTCCATAACTGCCGGGCGGATGGCCGGGCAGGCGGCCGCCGTCGTACACCCTTACTTTTCAACGCTTATTAGGAGCACAAAATGGCAAAGATGCGCACCGTTGACGCTGCCGTAGCCATCCTGGTGAAGGAAGGCGCCATCGAGGCGTTCGGCCTGCCCGGCGCGGCGATCAACCCCTTCTATTCCGCGATGCGCGCCAACGGTGGCATCCGCCACACGCTGGCCCGCCACGTGGAAGGCGCCAGCCACATGGCTGACGGCTACTCCCGCGCCGCCGATGGCAACATCGGCATCTGCATCGGCACCTCCGGCCCCGCCGGTACCGACATGATCACCGGCCTGTACGCGTCCTTCGCGGACTCCATCCCGATGCTCTGCATCACCGGGCAGGCCCCGGTCGCCAAGCTGCACAAGGAAGACTTCCAGGCCGTGGACATCGAGTCCATCGCCAAGCCTGTCACCAAGATGGCCATGACCATCCTGGAGCCCGGCCAGGTCCCCGGCGCCTTCCAGAAGGCCTTCCAGCTCATGCGCTCCGGCCGCCCGGGCCCGGTCCTGCTGGACCTCCCCTTCGATGTGCAGATGGCCGAGATCGAATTCGACATCGACGCCTACGAGCCCCTCGCCGCCTCCAAGCCGGCCGCCAACGACGTCCAGCTGAACAAGGCCCTGGACATGCTGCTGGCCTCCGAGCGCCCGCTGATCGTCGCCGGTGGCGGCATCATCAACGCCGGTGCCTCTGACAAGCTGGTGGAGCTGGCCGAGACCCTGAACGTGCCGGTCATCCCGACCCTCATGGGCTGGGGCACCATCCCGGACGACCACAAGCTGATGGCCGGCATGGTGGGTCTGCAGACCTCGCACCGCTACGGCAACGCCACCTTCCTGGAGTCGGACTTCGTCATCGGCATCGGCAACCGCTGGGCCAACCGTCACACGGGTGGCCTGGACCTCTACACCCAGGGCCGCAAGTTCGTGCACATCGACATCGAGCCCACCCAGATCGGCCGCGTGTTCGCGCCGGATCTGGGCATCGCCTCCGACGCCGGTGCCGCCCTGGAGAGCCTGGTGCGCCTGGCCAAGGAGCGCAAGGCCGCCGGTCAGCTGACCGACTACACAGCCTGGGTGGACGCCTCCCAGGAGAAGAAGGGCAAGCTGCAGCGCAAGACCAACTTCGACAACGTGCCGATCAAGCCGCAGCGCGTGTACCAGGAGATGAACAGCGCCTTCGGCAAGGACACCACCTATGTGTCCACCATCGGCCTGTCCCAGATCGCCGGTGCGCAGATGCTGCACGTCTTCGGCGCCCGCAAGTGGATCAACGCCGGTCAGGCCGGCCCGCTGGGCTGGACCGCTCCGGCCGCTCTCGGCGTCGTGCGCGGCAAGCCGGGCGAGACCGTGGTGGCCCTCTCCGGTGACTACGACTTCCAGTTCATGATCGAAGAGCTGGCCGTGGGCGCGCAGTTCAACCTGCCGTACATCCACGTGGTGGTGAACAACTCCTACCTCGGCCTGATCCGTCAGTCTCAGCGCGGTTTCAAGATGGAGCAGAACGTCTCCCTGGCGTTCGAGAACATCAACTCCCCGGAGACCGAGGGCTACGGCGTGGATCACGTCAAGGTGGTTGAAGGTCTGGGCTGCAAGGCCATCCGGGTGCAGAACCCGGACGATCTGGGTGCCGCCTTCGAGAAGGCCCGCGCCCTCATCGAGGAGTTCCAGGTCCCGGTGGTGGTGGAAGTGATCCTCGAGAAGATCACCAACATCTCCATGGGCACCGAGCTGGACAACCTGACCGAGTTCGAGGAACTCGCGGAGAAGGGCGCCGACGCCCCGACCGCGATCGTCGCGCTGCTCGACTAGTGTTCAGTCCCCTTCGGGGACGCTCAACAGGGCCTCTCAGGAGGCTAGGCTGAACACACCCCGGGCGGGCCGCCCTGCCGATCATCCGGCACGGCGGCCCGCCCGATCTGAACCACCCGCCCCGCACCGACGAAGGAGTCCAGCATGCGGATCGTGATCGCCCCGGACAAGTTCAAGGGCTCGCTCTCGGCCCCCGAGGTCGTGGAGCACCTGGAGGCCGGCCTGCTCGCCGCGGACCCCTCCTTGGAGGTACTGGGCCTCCCCGTGGCCGACGGCGGCGAAGGAACACTCGACGCCGCCATCGGTTCCGGATTCAGCCCGCGCACCGTGCGCGTCGCCGGGCCCACGGGCCAGCCGCTGGATGCCGATCTGGCCCTCCGCGGCGATGAGGCCGTCATCGAGATGGCCCTCGCTTCCGGCCTCGCCGTCCTCCCGGACGGTGTCAAGGACGGCCGCGGCGCCACGAGCCTGGGCACCGGCCAACTCATCCGGGCAGCGCTCGACGCGGGCGCCCGCACCGTGATCCTCGGCGTCGGCGGCAGCGCCAACACCGACGGTGGCGTCGGAGTCATCAAGGGCCTCGGCGGCCGCTTCCTCGACGCTTCCGGCCACGAGCTGCCCGACGGCGGCGCGGCTCTGGCCGGGCTCGACCGCATCGACCTCTCCGGGCTCGACGTCCGGCTGGAGGACACCCGGTTCATCCTCGCCAGCGACGTCGACAATCCCCTTCTCGGAGCCAACGGCGCCCCCGCGATCTTCGGCCCCCAGAAGGGCCTCAGCCCGGAGGACGTCACCGAGCTCGACGCCGCTCTGGCTCACTTCGTGGAGGTCCTCGGACGGGAGATCGGCGCGAAGGCGGCCCTCGACGCAGCCGCCCCCGGCGCGGGAGCCGCCGGTGGGGTCGGCTATGCCGCCCTCGCCGTGCTGAACGCCGAGCGGCGCCGCGGTGTCGACGTCGTACTGGACTTCACCGGCCTGGCCGCCAAACTCGGCGGCGCGGGACTCGTGATCACCGGCGAAGGCAGCCTCGACGAGCAGAGCCTCGGCGGCAAGACCCCCATGGGCGTGGCCGACGCGGCACGCGCCGCAGGGATCCCCATCGTGGCCGTCTGCGGCCGCACCACGCTCAACGAGGAGCAGATTTCCACATCCGGCTTCCAGGCCGTGTACTCCTTGACCGGCATCGAGGAAGATGTCGACAAATGCATCAACAACGCCGGGCCCCTCGTGGAGAAACTCGGAACCATCATCGGAACCAGCCTGATCAAGCAGAGCAACCAGGAACAGGATCAGCATGTCTGAAGAACAGAACACCACCGCACCGTTCGACCTCGTCATCCGCGGCCAGCGCGTGCTGACCAGTGCGGGCATCGCCCCTCGTGAGGTCGCCGTCAAGGATGGCCGCATCGTGGCCATGGAACCGCTGGGCAACGGCCTGGTGGGCGCCGAGACCATCGATCTCGGCGAGGACGAGACCCTCATCCCAGGCCTGGTCGACACGCACGTGCACGTCAACGAACCCGGCCGCACCGAGTGGGAGGGCTTCGCCTCCGCCACCCGCGCCGCCGCGGCCGGCGGCGTCACCACCATCATCGACATGCCGCTGAACTCGATTCCTCCCACCACCAGCGTGGAGAACCTGGAACTCAAGCGCTCCGTGGCGCGCGACCAGGCCTTCGTGGACGTCGGGTTCTGGGGTGGCGCGATCCCCGGCAACACCGCCAACCTCCGCCCGTTGCACGACGCCGGCGTGTTCGGCTTCAAGTGCTTCCTCCTCCACTCCGGCGTGGACGAGTTCCCGCACCTGGAAGCGGACGAGATGGAGACGGACCTGGCCGAACTGCGCAAGTTCGACTCCCTCATGCTGGTGCACGCCGAGGACTCCCACGCGATCGACCACGCACCGAGCGCCGAGGGCGACGTCTACGCCAAGTTCCTGGCCTCCCGCCCCCGCGGTGCCGAGAACAAGGCCATCGCCGAGGTCATCGAGCGCACCCGCTGGACCGGCGCCCGCGCCCACATCCTGCACCTCTCCTCCTCCGACGCGCTTCCCATGATCGCTTCGGCCAAGCGTGACGGTGTGAACCTGACCGTGGAGACGTGCCCGCACTACCTGACCCTGAACGCCGAGGAGATCCCGAACGGCGCCACGGCCTTCAAGTGCTGCCCGCCCATCCGTGAGGCGTCCAACCGCGAACTGCTGTGGAAGGGCCTGGAGGAGGGCACCATCGACAGCATCGTCTCGGACCACTCGCCCAGCACTCTGGACCTCAAAGACCTGGAGAACGGTGACTTCGCGGTGGCGTGGGGCGGCGTGTCCTCCCTTCAGCTGGGCCTGTCCCTGATCTGGACCGAAGCCCGGCACCGCGGCATCCCCCTGGAGAAGGTCGTCTCCTGGATGTCCACACGACCGGCCGAGATCGCCCGGGTCCCCAACAAGGGCCTCATCGCGGTCGGCTACGACGCCGACTTCTCCATCTTCGCCGCGGACGATGCGTTCGTCGTGGACGTGAAGAAGCTGCGCCACAAGAACCCCATCACTCCGTACGACGGCCGCGCCCTCTCCGGTGTCGTCCGCAAGACCTACCTCCGCGGCCAGGTGGCCGACGGCACCCAGCAGATCGGCAAGCTGATCCGCCGCGGGGGCATCTAGGCGGCAGCCATGAGCGCGCAGGCAATTCACCATCGCTCCAGTACGGGCCATCCCGGCCCGGTGGGCGGCGCCCGTCCCCGGATGGCCGCCCACGGGGCAGCGCTCTTCTTCCAGACACCGCAGGAGCTGACGGACGAACAGTTCGCCCGCATCGAGGAACTCATCCTCACTCACCTGCACGACCTCAACGCCAACGCTGAGGCGATGGTCTGGAACGTCCCGGACGCCGCCCTCGAAGCGGCCCGGGAAGCCTCGCTGGCCGAGGATGCGGCGGCCCTCGCCGAAGCAGACGAGGATGCCGCGGACGAGTCGGCCCACGTACACGAGGTCGACGTCGACCTCGCCGCCGACCAGGTGCGCGTCGACGGCGTGCCGGTGTCTTTCAGCGGGGTCGAGTACCGTTTGCTGCGCTACCTGGTGCAGCACTGCTCCCGCTCCGTTCCGCGCCAGGAGCTCGCGGACTTCCTGATCTCCCTGGACGCGACGGCGGCTCCCCGTTCCATCGACGTGTACGTCAGCCGGATCCGGCGGAAACTCGGACCCGTGCGTCATGTAGTGGAAACTGTGCGCGGAGGCGGTTACCGTTTCCAGGCGGGCAGGCACTCGCGGGTCCGCGGACCCGCCGAGTACAGCATCTGAGCGGAATAGCGGCGCCACAGCGGACGCTATACCCCACGAGACCCACCGCGGCCCGGGCCAGCGCCCGACGCCGCGGACCGACCAGACTGATCGAGGATTCATCATGACTGCAACCCCCACCGTCAAGCTCCTCCCGGGCAGCGACGCCCCGGACTTCTCCCTGACCGACGCCCGCGGAGAGGCTCACAGCCTCTCCGACTACCGCGGCAAGAACGTGGTGGTGTACTTCTACCCGAAGGCCGCCACCCCGGGCTGCACCACGGAAGCCTGCGATTTCCGCGACTCCCTCGCCAGCTTCAAGGGCCACGGCTACGAGGTTCTGGGCGTCTCTCCTGATTCCCAGGACGCCATCTCCTCCTTCGCGGACGACTTCAGCCTGACCTTCCCGCTGCTCGCCGACGAGGACCACAAGGTCGCCCTGGCCTACGGCGCCTGGGGCGAAAAGCTCCTGGACGGCGAGGTCGTCGAGGGCATCGTCCGCTCCACGGTGGTGGTGGATCCTGAAGGCAAGGTCAAGCTGGCCAAGTACCAGGTCGCAGCCGATGGTCACGTCTCCGAGCTGAAGACCGAGCTGGGGCTCTAAGCACCCTCCGCCCCTTTCCACGAGCCGTCACTTAATCACAGTCCCGGACGGGAACACTGTGATTAAGTGACGGCTCGTGTGCATACTGGCCAGGTGGAAAGCGGCATGCGTGCGGAGGTCGCAGACTCCTGGCACCGGTCCGCGGCGGCCGGGGTGCTCGCCGAGGAGACCTCGGCGCCCATCACCCTGGACGGCGCGGATCTGCGTGATGCCCGCGCGGCACATCCTCTCGCCCAGGTCTTCCCCCTCCTCGACGATGTGCTGGGTCAGGCCGCACGGGATTGCGACGCCGTCATGGCCGTGTCCGATGAAGCAGGACAGCTGCTCTGGGTGTGCGGTTCAGCCTCCGCGCTCCGGAAGGCCGAAGGAATCGGCTTCGTCGAAGGCAGCAATTGGGATGAGCGGCTGGCCGGAACCAACGCCCCGGGACTCGCCCTCCGCCTCGACGGCCCCTCGATGATCACGCGCGCCGAACACTTCCGCCAATCAGTGCGCAATTGGAGTTGCGCCGCCGCCCCGATCCACGACCCGGCGACCTCCCGGCTTCTCGGGGTCCTGGACGTCACCGGCGGGGATGCCATCGTGGTGCCCCAGACCATGGCACTCGTGAAGGCCGCCGTACGCCTGGCCGAGTCGGAGCTCGCCCGTGAGATTCGCGCCGCCGTCGCGCCCGAGCCGGTCCTCAGGCCCCAGCTCCGTCTCGAATTGCTGGGCCGCAGCGACGCTCTCCTCCTACTCGACGACGCGCGCGGACACCGTGAACGGCTCCGCCTTTCGCCCCGGCACAGCGAACTGCTCGCTCTTCTGGCCAGCGCTCCGCAAGGTCTCTCGGGCGACGAGCTCGCGGTGCTGCTCTACGAGTACGACGGCGGCTCCTCCACCCTGCGTGCGGAGGTGAATCGTCTGCGCAACCTCCTGAGCGAGGATTTCCTGGCCTCGCGCCCCTACCGGTTGACGGCCGAGGTCAGCGGCGATTGGCTGGCGGTCGAGGCGAAGCTTGCAGCCGGCGATGTCGGGGGTGCGCTGAGGATTTTCCGCGGACCGCTGCTTCCTCGCTCCACCGCTCCCGGCGTGACCCGGCTGCGGGAAGCGTTGAACCACCAGCTCCGGGCGGCGCTGCTGGCCACCGGGCAGCCCGATCTGATTTCCGCCTGGACCCGCTCCGCCTGGGGCTCGGACGACTACGAGCTCTGGTCCCGGCAACGGGATCTCCTCTCCCCCGGCGCCCCGTTGCGTGCCCTGGCGGAAGGTCAGCTGGCCCGGCTGGAACGCGAGCTGGGGCTCTGAAGCGGGCCGCCGTCGTCGTCCGCTGAGTGCTTCCGCTGACGGCAACATGGCTGCAACGTCCGCCGCCCTAGCGTGTGAAGTGCGTCACCGTCGACGCCATTCACGCAAGGGAGCAATCATGACCGTCTACACAGCGCCCGGCCAGGCCGACTCGCTCGTCTCCGTCCAGCCCCGCTACGAGCACTTCATCGGAGGCGAGTGGACCGCCCCGGTCAAGGGCCAGTATTTCGAGAACATCTCACCCGTCAACGGCAAGCCTTTCACTGAGATCGCACGGGGCACGGGCGAGGACATCGAAGCCGCCCTCGACGCCGCACACGCCGCCAAGGATGCCTGGGGCAAAACCTCCGTGGCGGAGCGCGCCAACATCCTGAACAAGATCGCCGACCGCATCGAGCAGAACCTGAGCATGCTCGCCGTCGCCGAGACCTGGGAGAACGGCAAGCCGGTCCGCGAGACGCTCGCCGCAGACCTGCCGCTCGCCGTCGACCATTTCCGCTACTTCGCCGGTGCCATCCGCGCCCAGGAGGGCGGCATCAGCGAGCTGGACCAGAGCACCGTGGCGTACCACTTCCACGAACCGCTCGGCGTGGTCGGACAGATCATCCCGTGGAACTTCCCCATCCTCATGGCCACCTGGAAGCTGGCGCCCGCACTGGCCGCGGGCAACTGCGTGGTGCTCAAGCCCGCCGAGCAGACCCCGTGGTCCATTCTCAAGGTCGTCGAACTGATCGCTGACCTGCTGCCCGCGGGCGTGCTGAACGTCGTGAACGGCTTCGGCGTCGAGGCCGGCAAGCCGCTCGCCTCTTCCAACCGGATCGCCAAGATCGCCTTCACGGGCGAGACCACCACCGGCCGCCTGATCATGCAGTACGCCAGCCAGAACATCATTCCGGTCACGCTGGAGCTGGGTGGCAAGAGCCCCAACATCTTCTTCGAGTCCGTCGCCGCCCAGGACGATGCGTTCTACGACAAGTCCCTGGAGGGCTTCGCCATGTTCGCGCTCAACCAGGGAGAGGTCTGCACCTGCCCCAGCCGCGCACTGGTACAGGAGTCCATCTACGAACGCTTCGTCTCCGACGCGGTGGTCCGCACCGAGAAGATCGTGCAGGGCAACCCGCTGGACGATGCGACGATGATCGGCGCCCAAGCGAGCCGGGACCAGCTGGAGAAGATCCTCAGCTACCTGGAGATCGGCAAGCAGGAGGGCGCCAAAGTGCTCACGGGCGGCGAGCGCAATGTGCTCGACGGCGACCTGGCGGAGGGCTACTACGTTCAGCCGACCATCTTCGAGGGGAAGAACTCCATGCGAATCTTCCAGGAGGAGATCTTCGGGCCGGTGGTGTCCCTGACGTCCTTCTCCGATGAAGCCGACGCTCTGGGTATCGCCAATGACACCCTGTACGGCCTGGGCGCCGGCGTGTGGTCCCGCGACAACGCCCAGCTGTACCGGGCGGGCCGGGAGATCCAGGCCGGACGGGTGTGGACCAACTGCTACCACGCGTACCCCGCCGGGGCCGCGTTCGGCGGATACAAGCAGTCCGGCATCGGGCGGGAGAACCACAAGATGATGCTGGATCACTACCAGCAGACCAAGAACCTCCTGGTCTCTTACGCCCCCGACGCCCTCGGATTCTTCTGATGGCCAGAGTGGCGGTCACCGAGGAGGCGGCGGAGCTGATCCGCCGCCTCACGGTGGACCACGGGCCGCTCATGTTCCACCAGTCCGGCGGCTGCTGCGACGGCTCAGCACCGATGTGCTATCCCGACGGCGAGTTCCTGGTGGGGGACGCGGATGTCCGGCTCGGGGACCTGGCGGTGGGGCTGGAACGGGCCGTGCCGGTGTGGATGTCCGCCGCGCAGTTCGAGTACTGGAAGCACACGCACCTCACCATCGACGTGGTCCCGGGCCGAGGGGCCGGGTTCTCTCTGGAGGCACCTCTGGGAGTCCGCTTCCTGACCCGCTCCCGGATTCTGACGGACGAGGAGTACGCCGAAGACGAGGGCCTCTGAACCTCGCCCCGTCTCGCGAGATGCCAGTTGAGCACAGTCCCGTTACGGCACACTGTGCTCAACTGGCATCTCGCGAGGAACTGTCCCATCCGGACTCTTCCAGCTTCCGGCGGATCTTGGTCACCGCATGAGGAAAGCGCCCTTCGAGATCATCCTTGCTGATCCTCACTTCCCGCCAGCCGAGTTGTTCGGTGAGTGCCTGGCGCCGGATGTCACGACGGTACTGGTCAGATCCTTCGTGATGCACGCCGTCATACTGAATGGAGAGGCGCGCTTCCAGGTACGCCAGATCCGGCCACACCCGTGCACGCCCATCCGGAGTCCGGAGTACGTGGTTGAGCACCGGTTCGGGCAACCCGTGCTCGCCGAGCACCAATCTCAGCGCCGTCTCCTGGGGCGAATCAGCACCGACTCTGATCAGAGCCACCGCAGCCCGAGCGGTCTTGACCCCACGCATGCCTGAGTGTCTCTCGATGACCTTCTCAAGATCCGTGACCGTGCAGATCCCACGCCGTGGTGCTGGCGATTCGGGCCCGTGTTCGCACACCAGGAAGTCCCCGGCTGCCACCAGATCTTCGAGCCTCAGACGTCCGGCAAGATCAAGCCAGGTCCGCGCCGGGCTTGTGATCCTCAGCCCTTCAAGCAGGACCACTTCTCCCTCCTTGAAAGTGACCGTCCTCCCCACCACGTTCTTCCGGCGAGCACGGTTCCGTCCTCTGGACCGCCCCAGGTAGACACGCCAATCGCCGCGTGAATATGACGGCAAAGGCATGTGATGGATCTCCGCTGCGGTGAGATCCATGATCGCCGCTCCCGGATCTTCCTCGGTGTAGGCAAGTAGAGCCGCGGGTCCTTTGAGATCCGATTCGAGCGGGATCCGCAGGCCTCTGGAAACAACTTTCAGGTCCTGTGCCCGGACTCGGTTCCGGCTCACACCCAGGGCGGCCTGCTGCGCCAGGGTGAAGGACCGCAAGTTCAGTTCCTGCGGCAGCGGAGTGCGGTGCATGCTCCATCGTTGCCCGAATTCGACGCCTCAAGAACGTTATCCACAGGCCAATGCCTCCCTCATGCTCGCGAGATGCCAGTTGAGCACAGTCCCAGAGGGAAACACTGTGCTCAACTGGCATCTCGCGAGGAGGGAGAGAAGGTGCGCGCTACTTCCCCGCCACCGTGTCCGAGGAGAGTTTCTGCGCCAGCCAGATCGGCAGGATCGAGATCAGGATCAGGACCACCGCGACCACGTTGACCACGGGGGCCTGGTTGGGGCGGAACAGGTTCTGCAGGATCCAGATCGGCAGCGTGGTCTCACCGGCACCGATGGTGAAGGTCGTCACGATGATCTCATCGAAGCTCAGAGCAAACGCCAGAAGCCCACCGGCCAGCAGAGCCGAACGCAGCTGCGGGAACGTCACCTGCCAGAAAGTCGTGAACACCCCGGCACCGAGGTCCGCGGAGGCCTCCTCCAAGCCTGGGTTCACGCGCCGCAGGCGGGCGATGACGTTGTTGAAGACGGTCACGATGCAGAAGGTCGCATGTGCCACCACCACGGTGAACATGCTCAGTGGAACGCCCAGGATCGTGGTGAACATGTTGTTCAGGGCGATGCCGGTCACGATGCCAGGCAAGGCGATCGGCAGGATGACCAGCAGGTTCACCACGTCCCGGCCGAAGAAGCGATACCGCTGCAGCGCCAGGGCCAGCAAGGTGCCGAGCACCAGCGCCAGCAAGGTGGCGACGGCACCCACCCAGAGGGAGGAGACCAGGGCCGAGCGGACGCCGTCGTTCTCGAACGCCCTCCCCCACCACTCAAGGGTGAAGCCCTTGGGCGGCCAGCCGAACGTCCTGTCGGCATTGAAGGAGTTCACCACCACCAGCAGCAACGGCGCGTAGATGAAGAACAGGACCACGCCCGTGATCAGACCGAGCACCCATTTGGCGCCTCGTGAAAGCCTCATGGCAGTCCCTCCTTACAGTTCGTCCAGGGCGCCGGTCCGGCGCACCACGAGCAGGTAGATCATGATGATCGCGATCGGGATCAGGGAGACCGCCGAGGCGAAAGGCAGATTGTTGGCCGCGCCCACATTGCTGTAGACCACCGTGCCGAGCATCTGGGTCTTGCCGCCCACGATCTGCGCCGTGATGTAGTCGCCCAGCGTCAGGGAGAAAGTGAAGATCGTTCCGGCGATGATGGACGGCACCAGCAACGGCATCACCACCAGGCGCACCGTGGCCCACGGCTTCGCCCCCAGGTCGCCGGAAGCCTCCAGGAGGTTGCCGGGGACCTTCTCGAAACCGGCGTGGATCGGCAGGATCATGTACGGCAGCCAGATGTAGGCGAGCGTCAGGATCACGGCCGTCTCGGAGTATCCGGGCGAGTTCAGGCCCAGAGGCGCTCCCAACCATTCCAGGAGTCCACCTTCCGCGAGCACATTGCGCCACGCATAGGCTTTCACCAGGTAGCTGGCCCAGAGCGGCATGAGCACCGCGGCGAGAAGCAGCTTCTGCCAGCGCGGCGTCGCGACCTTGGCGATGAAGAAGGCCAGCGGGATCGCGATCACCGCATCGATGACCGTCACCAGCACCGCGATCCAGAGGGTGCGCAAGGCGATCCCCTGGTACACGGGGTCGAACAGCGCCTGCTTGATGTTGTCCAGGGTCCAGGTCTGGGAGACCTTGCCCGTGAACGAGTCGACGCTCCACAAGGCGGTGATGAGCAGAGCCGCGAGCGCCGCGATGTAGACCAGGACCAGCCAGCCGGCCGGCGCCGTGAGCAGACCCGCCAGGCGCGCTTTGGGGGAACGGTACAGGAAGCCCGAAAGAGGGCTCGCCTTGGCCCGGGGGACGGCACCGCGGCCGCCTCCCCGTCCCGGATCGACGCCGGGCCGGCTGAGCTGGATCGACATGACTAACCCTTGATTTCCGTCCAGGCCTTGGTCCAGGCCGAGTAGTCGGTGCACTTGACGTCGGTACGCCCGTCCAGACACTTCTCCACCGGCGTGGTCCAGTACCAGATCTTGGAGGCATAGTCGGCGTCGCTGACGTGGTAGGTCTCGCAGAACTTCTTGTCCGACATCAGGTCGCAGGCCTTGGGATTGGCCGGGGCCTCGCCGAAGTACTCAGCGACGGCGGCCTGCGCCTTGGGGCTGGCGATGTAGTCGAGCCACTTGTAGGAACAGTTGGGATTCTTGGTCTTGGAACCGATCATCCAGGTGTCGGACCAACCGGTGGCGCCTTCCTCGGGAAGAACGGTCGCCACCTTGGTGCCGTTGCCGGTGGCGATGTTGGCGCCGACCTGCCAGGTGGTGCCGATGACGGTGGACCCGGAAGCGAAGGACTGCACCTCCTTGGTGACGTCGTTCCAGTACTCACCGATGTTCTTCTTCTGGTCCTTCAGCAGGCTCTTCGCCGCGTCCAGCTGCTTCTCATCCAGCGCGTAGGGGTTCTTGATGCCCAGGTCCGGTTGGTGCTTCATGAGGTACATGGCGGCGTCGGCGATGTAGATCGGCGAGTCGTAGGCGGTCACCTTGCCGACGTACTGGGAGCCGTCTTCGAAGACCGACTTCCAGGAGGTGGGGGCGGGCGTGACCTTGTCGGTGCGGTACATCAGGAGGTTGGCTCCCCAGCCGTGCGGCACGCCATAGTTGACCCCGTCCATCGTGTTCCAGGCCTTGTCTTTGAGGAACGGTGAGATGTCGGTGTAGTTCTTCAGCAGACCCGTGTTGACCGGCTGGACGTCGCCGCCGGCCACGAGGCGGAGCGAGGCGTCACCGGAGGCGGAGATGACGTCGTACTGTCCGGTACGCATGAGGGTGACCGCCTCGTCAGAGGTGCCGAAGGGCTTGAAGCTGACCTTGCAGCCGGTCTCCTTCTCGAAGGGGTGGACCCAGTCGACTTTGGGATCGTTGGACCCGTCCTCGACGTAGCCGGGCCAGCCGAGGATCGAAACCTGGCCTTCCCCCTGTCCGATCTCGGTTTTAGCGGGTGTCTGGGCGGCGCTTCCGCCGCCTCCGCTCGTGGTGCCACAGGCGGTGAGGGCGAGAGCCGCGACGGCGGCGATGCCCGCGGCCTTGAGGCGCATGCTTGTCCGGGTCATGGTGCTGTCCTTTCGAGGTGTGCTGCGGTGTGAATCGTGCGGTGATCAATGGGGGACGACGACGGCGGGCGGGGTCTTCCGCCGCACCGGCGACATCCGGTGCTTTCCGGGGTTCAGGCGGCTTCCGGGAGCCATACGGCGTCCCGCTCAGCCCAGCTGACGGTGACGCGACGGCCTTGGAGGGCATCGGTGTCCGGGACGTCCTCGTGGAGGAGCGCGACGATGCCCGGTCCGGCGTCGAGGTCGATGTGCACCTGGGTCGCGTGCCCGACATAGACGGCCGAGGTGACCTGCCCCGCGAGGGAGCGTTCGCCGGAAGCCTGGCCAGCGGCGTCGTGCGCGGCCTCCCAGTCCAGCCGGAGTCGTTCGGGACGGACGACGAAGCTGGCCCCGGGGCCGGCAGGGGTTCCGCCGATCCCGGATTCAAGGATGTTGGAGGTGCCGACGAAGTTCGCCACGAAGGCGGTCTGGGGATGCTGGTAGATCTCGTGTGCCGAGCCTGTCTGGGCGATGCGCCCGTTACTGAACACCCCGATCCGGTCGCTCATCGTCAGGGCCTCCTCCTGGTCGTGGGTGACGAAGATGAAGGTGATCCCGAGGGAACGCTGGAGTTCCTTGAGCTCGATCTGCATCTGCTGGCGGAGCTTGAGATCCAGGGCACCGAGCGGCTCGTCGAGGAGGAGCACTTTGGGCTCCACCACGAGGGCGCGGGCCAGGGCGACGCGCTGCCGCTGACCGCCGGAGAGCTGTGCGGGACGGCGGGCCAGGAACTTGCCGAGCTGGACTCGCTCCAGGGCCTGGGCCGCGCGTTCCCGTCGTTCGTTCTTGGCGATGCCGCGCACCCGCAGACCGTAGGCGACGTTGTCGATGAGGGACATGTGCGGGAAGAGCGCGTAGTCCTGGAAGACGGTGTTGACGTCGCGTTCGAACGGGGCCTTGGTGCTCACGTCCGCGCCGTCGAGCTCGATGCTGCCCGAAGTGGGCAGTTCGAAGCCGGCGATCATGCGCAGCACCGTCGTCTTCCCGGAGCCGGAGGGTCCCAGCATGGAGAAGAACTCGCCCTGCCGGATGTCCAGGTCGACCCCGTCGACGGCGTTGACCTCCCCGAAGGATTTGACCAGCTTCCGGAGGCGGATGGCGGGAATCTGGTCCGTGTCCGTGGCGGAGCCCCGAGCGGAGCTCTGTGCCGTTTCACTCATCGCGATGCCTTTTCTCGTATGGCGCCCGAGGGCCCGTTCTCCCGGAATCGAGTACGTGATGCGTCTCACATTCCGTCTTCTGCGCTAAAGACTATTACTTATGATGATTTATGTATAGACCCCAATTTGAAGCCGGGCTAGCATGTCTGTAAGCCGGGCCACCCGGCTCTCATCACCCGGCATCGCCAGGAAAACCGCAGCAGGAGGGGTAGGGATGTCGCTTTCGCCACTCGGGGCCTCCCGCAGCCTGGCCGCACTGTTCACCCCGATCAAGTCGGGCGGGCTGGTGGACGAGGTGTGCGCCAGAATCGAATTGGCCATCGAAACCGGCCTGCTCAGCGCAGGCCAGCGGCTGCCCAACGAAGTGGAACTCGCCTCGGCACTCGGCGTCTCCGCGGTCACCACCCGGGAGGCGCTCTCACAATTGCGCGGCCAGGGCCTCATCCGCACCGTCCGGGGCCGCAGCGGCGGAAGTTTCATCGCCGACGATGCGCTCCCCTCTCCCGAGAAAGCCCGACGCCGGCTCGGCTCGCTCACACGGTTGCAGATCAGCGATCTGAGCCTCCACTACCAGGCGATCGCCTCAGCCTGCGCAGGCCTCGCCGCACGACGCGCGACACCCGACGATCTGGAAACCCTTCAGGAACTCGCCACGACTCCTGGCGCCGGGGCCACCGACCCCCTGACCTGGCGCATGGCCCATTCGGAATTCATCCTTGAGATCGCGGCGGCCGCCCGTTCCGCCCGCCTGGCCCGGGAACTCCTCCGGATCCAGGCCGAGCTCGGCACCTTGACGATCCTCCCCTTCGGGGACGAAGCTTTTCGCGAGGAAGCGAGCCGGCTCCATCAAGCTCTCGCCTCCGCCATCGAGCGGCGCGACTCCCCAGCCGCCGAATCCCTGGTCCGCGAACTCATCCACAACACCAGTTCATGGCTACTCGACGAACTTTCCGCCGGGTCGCTCAGCCGCAAGGAGGCGGCACATGACTCACACTGACGCCACAGCAACCCCCCTCACGCAGGACGACGCCCCCGAGTCGATCCGGCATCTGAACACCCTCATCGGAACCTTGGAAAGCCGACTGGACGAGTGGGCCACCCGGACCACCGAATGGCTGGGCAGGACCGCTAAGGTGACCAGCACCGCCGTCGACAAATTCATCCGCCCATCCGTCGACGAACTCCTCCATCAGCCCGGCTCGCCGTTCGCCGGTGCGGGCTTCGTGGCGAATCTCGGCCTTCTCGCAGAGGACCGCAGCTACATCGCATGGTGGCAGGGCGATGACATGGAGCGCGTGGACGCCCTCGCCAACTTCAGCCCGCAGCCGGTCAGCCGCTACATGCGCGCCGAGTGGTTCCGGGTGCCCGTCTCCACAGGAAAGCCGCACGTCACCGGGCCGTACATCGATCTGCTCTGCACGGATGAATACGTCTGCACTTTCACCCAGCCGGTGTTCCGCTCCGGCTCCGTGGCCGGGATCGTCGGCATGGACGTCACGGCACAGAAACTGGAGTTGCTGGTGTTGCCGCTGCTGCGAACGCTCGGCGACGCCGCCGCGATGGTCAACTCAGGAGGCCGCGCCGTCGTTGCCGCCTCACCGTCCACGGACGCGGGCGACGCCGTCCGCCCCGCTCCGGGGTCCATCAGCCACCGCGTCGGTCAGCACTTCACCGTGCACACCGCCGTCGAAGCGGACGCCTGAATCAGAGCACCTCTCCTGCGAGGCGTCGGCAAGGGGCCCGGGACCCTGTGACGCTTGACACCCAAGCTCCTCAGCACGTTCAATTATTACGCATACTGAAAATCAAGTTCCGCAATGCGAAATAGGTGCATATGAAGCTCGAGGAATTCAACGCCCTGTCCCGAGAGGACGCCATCGCCGTCGTCCGCCCGAGCCTGGACATCCAACGCTGGATCGAGGCCGTCGTCGACGCCCGGCCATACGCCTCCTCAGGCGAGCTCAGCGAAACCGCGGGCACGGTGGCCTCGCCATTCACCGCCGAGGAACTCGAGTCCGCCCTGGCGCATCACCCGCGGATCGGCGAACGGGCGAAGGGCGACAGCAAGGAAGCCTCGCTCTCCCGCAATGAGCAGTCCGCCGTCGACCCCAACGACCGCGCCGTCCAGGACGCCCTGGCCGAAGGCAACGCCGCCTACGACGCCAAGTTCGGCAGGGTCTTCCTGATCCGCGCCGCGGGCCGCAGCGCACAGGAGATCCTGGCCGCGCTCAACGAGCGCCTGGGCAACACCCCTGAAGAAGAAGACATCATCGTGGCGGACCAGCTGCGGCAGATCGCCGTGCTGCGCCTGGAAGGAGCCGTACAGGCATGAGCGTTTCCCAGATCACCACCCACATCCTGGACACCGGCTCAGGCCGTCCGGCCGCCGACGTCCCGGTGGTCCTGTCCGTCAACAACGACGGCGCGTGGAGCGAAGTCGCCCGCGGCGTCACCGATGCCGACGGCCGCATCAAGAACCTCGGCCCGGAGGCCGTCGCAGGGGGCACCTACAAGCTCACCTTCGCCACCGGCCAGTACTACGCGGGTGCAGGCCAGGACACCTTCTTCCCGGAGGTCGACCTGACTTTCTCCGTCGCGGACACCGGCGAGCACTACCACGTGCCGCTGCTGCTCAGCCCCTTCGCGTTCTCCACCTACCGCGGATCCTGACGCCCGGACTTCATCCACGCGAAGTGACAGCTTGCGCCCCTAAAACCTGGTTTTAGGGGCGCAAGCTGTCACTTCGCGGAACGGCGAGGGACTGCGGGCATCCCTAGGCAGCTCGCAGGGAACGTCCAGAGATCCGGGATACCCTTGTAGGCATGCAGCAGGACCGCGCCACGCACGGCGAACCCTCCCTCGAAGAGCGCCAGATCACGGTGCGCACCGCACCGAAGTATGTGCCGTTCCTGGTGGCCGGCGGTCTCGTGGGCCTGGCCGTGGCCGCCATCTCCGCCTTCGGCTTCCCGTCCCCGCAATCAGTGTCCAATCCGGGCCGCGCCTACGACCCCAGCACCGTGTTCGGTTTCCTGGCCGTGCTCTTCGCGGGCGTGGGCGTCGCACTCGGCGCCGTGGTGGCACTCATCCTGGACCGCATCGGGCGCCGCAACAGCCGTATCGCAACGGTCCGCGAGCTCAGCACCGAGGAGAACCGGGCTGCGTCCGCCGCTGAAGCCGACGAAGACTGATTCCCCTCACCCGGCCTCCCGGGCGGGCAGCCGCCGTCGCACTCCCGCACGAGTGTCTTGGCTTCCGCGCGGCATGCGATAATTGAGCAGTGGCACGCGGTGACGGAAAACTCTCACACGATCTTCTCCCCGGCGAAAAAGGACCCCAGGACGCTTGTGGCGTCTTCGGCGTCTGGGCTCCCGGTGAAGAGGTCGCCAAACTGACCTACTACGGCCTGTACGCCTTGCAGCACCGCGGACAGGAGTCCGCCGGTATCGCAACGAGCGACGGCCAACGCATCAACGTCTACAAGGACATGGGACTCGTCTCCCAGGTCTTCGACGAAACCACCCTGAACACCCTGACCGGCCACCTGGCCGTGGGGCACTGCCGGTACTCCACCACAGGTGCCAGCCACTGGGCCAACGCGCAGCCCACCCTGGGCGCGACGGCCAACGGCACGGTCGCCCTCGCCCACAACGGCAATCTCACCAACACCGCCGAACTGCGCCAGATGATCATGGAGCGCACCGGTGGCCATCTCAGTGGCGAGATGAAGCAAGGCAACACCTCCGACACCGCCCTGGTGACGGCGCTGCTGGAAGGCGAGCCGGAGAAGACCCTGGAGCAGACGGCCCTGGAGCTGCTGCCGAAAATCAAGGGCGGCTTCTGCTTCGTCTTCATGGACGAAGGCACTCTTTACGCGGCCCGCGACACCTACGGCATCCGTCCTCTCGTACTCGGCCGCCTGGAGCGCGGCTGGGTGGTGGCGTCCGAGCAGTCCGCTCTCGCCACCGTGGGCGCCAGCTACATCCGTGAGATCGAGCCCGGCGAGTTCCTCGCCATCGACGAGAACGGCGTGCGTACCCAGCGCTTCGCCAAGGCGACCCCGGCCGGCTGCGTCTTCGAATACGTCTACCTGGCCCGCCCCGATGCGACCATCGCAGGCCGCTCGGTGTACGAATCCCGCGTGGAGATGGGCCGCCAGCTGGCCCGCGAGAACACCCACGAGGCGGACATCGTGATCCCCGTGCCGGAGTCCGGCACCCCGGCGGCCGTCGGCTATGCCGAGGAATCCGGCATCCCGTTCGCGCACGGCTTCGTGAAGAACTCCTATGTGGGCCGCACCTTCATCCAGCCGTCCCAGACCCTCCGTCAGCTGGGCATCCGCCTGAAGCTGAATGCCCTGGAATCCGTGATCCGTGGCAAGCGCGTCGTAGTCGTGGACGACTCGATCGTCCGCGGCAACACGCAGCGCGCCATCGTGCGGATGCTCCGCGAAGCCGGGGCGAAGGAGGTCCACGTCAAGATCTCCTCCCCGCCCGTTCAGTGGCCGTGCTTCTACGGCATCGACTTCGCCTCGCGCGCCGAACTGATCGCCTCCGGAGCCTCCATCGAGGAGATCGCCAAGGCCATCGGCGCCGACTCTCTCGGCTACATCACCGAAGACGGCATGATCGCAGCGACGCATCAGCCGCGCGAGCGCCTCTGCACGGCCTGCTTCACGGGCACCTACCCCATCGCCCTGCCGGACCCCGAGCTCCTCGGCAAGAACGTGCTGGAGCGCGAGGAGGAGTCCGAGGCTCCCACTGTTCCCGCCGAGTCCGTGGCACCTGAGGAAGAGGCCCGCGTGACCGCCTCCGGCGACGTCGTCGCTGCCGCCACCGGTTGCGACCCCGGCCCCGACTCCGAATTCGAGAACTTCCTGACCGAGGCTGACAAGCGCCCCGCGTCCTGAGCCGCACCCACACCAGAAAGGCAGCCATGAGCTCCTCCCCCGCCGAGAACGGGATCACCTACGCCTCCGCAGGCGTCGATGTGGAAGCCGGCGACCGCGCCGTCGAACTCATGAAGGACGCCGTCAAGGCAACCCACAACGCCTCCGTGCTGGGCGGCGTGGGCGGCTTCGCGGGTCTCTTCGATGTGTCCCGCCTGGTCAGCTACAAGAAGCCGCTGCTGGCGACGTCCACCGACGGCGTCGGCACGAAGGTGGCCATCGCCCAGGCCATGGACATCCACGACACCATCGGTTTCGACCTGGTGGGCATGGTCGTGGATGACATCGTCGTGGTCGGTGCCGAGCCGCTCTACATGACCGACTACATCGCGTGCGGCAAGGTGGTCCCCGAGCGCATCGCGGACATCGTCCGCGGTATCGCCGCCGCCTGCTCAGTCGCCGGGACCGCCCTGGTGGGCGGCGAGACGGCGGAGCACCCCGGCCTGCTGGGCGAGCACGAGTACGACGTCGCGGGCGCGGCCACCGGTGTGGTCGAAGCCGACGCACTGCTCGGCCCTGAGCGGGTCAAGAGCGGGGACGTGGTGATCGGCATGGCGTCCTCCGGCCTGCACTCCAACGGATACTCCCTGGTCCGACGCGTGATCAACCACGCCGGTTGGGAACTGGACCGCCAGGTCTCCGAGCTGGGCCGGACCCTGGGTGAGGAGCTTCTGGAGCCCACCCGCGTGTACGCCGCAGATTGCCTGGATCTGGCACGTGCCTTCCCGGTCAATTCCTCCGCCGCGATCCACGGTTTCAGCCACGTCACCGGCGGCGGCCTGGCCGCGAACCTGGCACGCGTACTGCCCCAGGGCCTGCTGGCCACGGTGGACCGCAGCACCTGGGAGCTGCCGGCCATCTTCAAGCTCGTCTCCGAGCTGGGCAATGTGCCGCTGGCTGATCTGGAGCGCACGCTGAACCTCGGCGTGGGCATGATCGCCATCGCCTCCCCGGAGGCCGCGGATGCCGCCGTCGCACGTTTGAACGAACGCGGCCTGCCCTCCTGGGTCATGGGCACCGTCGCCGAGGACACCGGCGCCTTCACCGGCACCGTGGACTACGTGCAGGGCGCCAAGGGCGTCGACGGCGGCGCGGTCCGCATGGCAGGCCATTACGCCTGAGCTCTCACACCGCCGTCGATCAGGCGCGTCTTCCGGGGATCATCCTCCGAAGGCGCGCCTGATCTCGTCGTGAGGCAGAGCGTAGCTCACGTGCCCGTTCCGGCCCGTCATGTCGCGGGCGGCGACCAAGGCGTTGAGAACGGCTTCCTCGGTGGCTTCGACGACCGCCTCGTAGAACGGATCCATGTTTCCCCAGGCCACGTGCTCGGTACTGCGGACCTCGATCGTCTCCGCGCCCATCCGGGACACGAGCGAATCCCCATTCGCGGTGGAGAACGCCAGGAAGATGTCGCCGGAGAAGTGACTTCCAGTGGTCCCGGTCCGGGCGAGCCCGAGACTCACGCGACGGGCCAGCGCCCGGCACTGATCAGGGAGCATCGGGGCGTCCGTCGCGACCATGACGATCACGCTTCCCGCACCGGGGGTCGCCCGCGCCACCGTCCCGGTGTCCTTCTCGAACCAATCGGTGGTGCTCATGGGATCCGGGCGCTGCGAATCCCGGCCGAGGCTGTGCCCGGCCACGCGCAGTTCCTTCCGGGACCCGAAATTGGCCTGCAGCAGTACACCGACGGTCCACGCCCGTTCACCGGAACGGACCATTCGGGAGGCCGTGCCGGTTCCACCTTTGAAGCCGTAGCAGTTCATCCCGGTGCCGCCCCCGACGTTGCCCTCGTCGAGTGGTCCGTTGACGGCGGCATCCATGGCCTGGGCGGCGTGCTCGGGCCGGACATGGCCCGCGTTGATCGAGTTCAGGTAGCCGTCCCAGGTCTCGCCCACCACCGGGAGCATCCACTGGGCCGCTGTGAACGGATCGTGCTCCGCCATCCACTGGTCGATGCCTTGGTGCACGGCGCCGACGGCGTGTGAATTGGTGATCGCAAGGGGTGTCTGGAACTGTCCTGACTCCTCGATCCAGCTCCTCCCAGTCAGCTCCCCGTTGCCGTTGAGGGAGAAGATTCCGGCAGCGCAGACGGCCGCGGGTTCCTTCTTGCCCCGGGGGAAGATCGCCGTGACTCCTGTGCGAGCGGCCGCGAGCCCGTCGTCGATGATCGTGGCGTAACCGACCTCCAGACCGGGCACGTCCGTGATCGCATTCCAGGGTCCGGGTTCCCCATCGAAGGGGATCCCGAGGTCGCGGGCCCGGGGAGCGCTTCCCGTAGTGGCTGCGGGCTGGTCCGTCATGGTGTGGAGTCCTTTCCGAGAGGTTCAAGGGTGTCGTCCGGAGTGGCCGGGAGCAGCGTGCAGCCGAGGGCGGCTTCCGCGAACCGCAGGGCGTTCCGCACATAGTGCGGGCGGCGGTCGCTGGACGGGTCAAGGAGGTAGAGGCCGTAGGCGTCCTCAAGCGCGACCAGGTTCTCGGCGATGGTCGCCTCTTCCATGACGGGCCGGAACACCCCCGACTCCGTGCCCCAGCGGATGAGATCCCGGTAGATCGCCACCTGACGGTCCATCAGGAGAGCCACCGAGGCGCGGAACTGCGGTTTGTCCCGCAGCACGGAGGAGACCTCATAGACGATCCGCAGTTCGTCGCTGATGCGTTCCGGGATGCCCGCTTCCACCATCTGACAGAGCCCCGTGATCGGGTCCGCCGCGGCGTCCAGGAGACGACGACGGCGGTCCCCGAATTCCTCCATGGCGCTCTCCACGGCGGCGGTCACGAGTTCTTCGAAGCTTTCGAAGTAGTAGAGGATGCTCCCGGGACTGAGTGCCGCGCGGTCGGCGACGGCTCTCACGCTGGCGCCTGCGATGCCCCGCTCACTGATCACGCGGTGGGTGGCGGTGAGCAATTCCTGCTTACGCTGCTGCCGGCGAACGGTGGCCATCATCGGGGTTCCTCCTCGGGGGTGCGGGTCACGATCTTCACCGATTGTGTCAGGGCCGCGTACCGTTCCGGTGCACGGCGCCGCATGACGAGCCCGACGACGATCCCGGCACCGAACACGATCGGCACGCACGCGATCATGAGCCAGTTCACCGGTCCTTCGACACCGGACACCAGATCGAAGTGCGTGACGATCAGAACGAAGGCGGACAGCAGACCCGCGGCGCCGAGGATCGGGGCGACGACGACGCGCCACACCCCGTAGCCACGCCGGTCCTTCCAGAAGAAACCGATCACGGAAACTGCCGCGACCCCCTGGGAGAAGACGAGCCCGGCCACCCCGATGGCGTAGCTCCACAACCCGACGCCCAGGAAGGGGTCCGAACCGAGCGCTGCGGCGACGATGATCGCCACCACGGACAATACGGTGAGGCTGATGCTCGCGATGTGCGGCGAGGACATCCGCGGATGCGTCCGGGCAAAGGCCTTCGGCAGCAGCCGCTCCCGGCCCAGGGAGAAGATGTAACGGGCACAGGCATTGTGGAACGCCAGGACACTGGCGAAGAAGCTGGTGACGATGAGGATCTGCATGACGACGCCGGCCCACGCTCCGAGCGCGTTGTTCCCGGCGATGAACATCATCTCTTCATAGTCCGCGGAGTTGGCCAGGGCCAGGACGCCGTCGGCCCCGAACGCCACCGTGAGTGCCCAGAAGGTGAAGGAGTAGAAGACGGCCAGGAAGGCGATGGCGATATAGGTGGCCCTCGGGACGGTGCGCTCCGGTTTCTTCGCCTCTTCGGCGTAGATGACCGTTCCTTCGAAGCCGAGGAACGCGCCGAAACCGAACACGAAGAGAGCACCGGAACCAGCGGCGAAGAACACGGCCCGGGGGTCGAAGCTCGCGGCGGTGGCGGCCGGAATTCCGGCACCGTGCTGGGCGAGAATGGCGAGTGAGATGACCAGCAGGATGGTGATCTCCGCGGTGAGGAGGACCGCTAGCACCTTGGCGCCGACGTCGATCCTGCGGTAGCCGAGGAAACCGACCACCAGGACGGCGACCACTGACCAGAGACCCCACGGCAGATTCACCCCGAAGAGGTGGGTGAAGGTCAGGTTCGCGTAGAAGCCGAGCAGTGCATAGAAGCAGATGCACAGGAAGGCGTACGCGACGATCGTGATGAAGGCGACGCCCACCCCGACCGGTTTGCCCAGCCCTGCCGCGGCGTAGGCATAGAAGGCCCCGGTGTTGCGGACGAAGCGGGACATGGCTGTGAAGCCGATGGCGAAGAGGATGAGGACGACGCCGCTGGCCAGCATCGCGCCCGGGGCGCCGATGCCTCCCACCAGGAAGGCCAGGGGCGCGGAGCTCACGGCGACGGTCAGCGGCGCGGCGGCTGAGACGACGAAGAAGACGATGTCGAAGACCCCGAGTTTTCCGCCGGCGAGACCACCGGTGGTTTGCTGCCGGGCGACTGTTGCGGGGCTCGGGCTGTCCTTCGCGGGCAGCGTCGGGTCTTGGGTTGAGGTGGTTTCGCTTTGCATGGGTACTCCTGGCACATCGTTGTGGCTGAAGATTTGAACGACTGTATCAAACAGGTGTTCAGCTACTCAATAGCCTGGAGCGCAGAAGTTTTTCTCTCTCGTTCGGACGTGTTCAGAGGACAGCGAGGCCGCATCAAAGAAAAGTTCGGCCTCCGCCCCTGAGGAGAATCTGAGAGGACGGAGGCCGAACCTTTGCTTACCGGCACCTGCTCGATGGCGCCGGCCTTTGGTGGTCAGCGCGAACGTTCAGTGCGCGCTGATCCAAACTCGGAATCGGCCCTGGGGCCGAGCCTGAAAGCCACTTGCCGTTCCGTCCCGCGCACCTCAGATGAAGAACGCGGGACGGACCACAGACGCTTGGTCAGTGTTGGCGGCGTTTGCGCAGGATCATCAGTGCGGCTCCTCCTAGGACGAGGAAGGCTCCGGTTAGGGCGGTTCCGAGTCCGACGTTCGCGCCG